>NZ_AP022582.1:1229177-1843766 GCF_010731595.1 Mycobacterium seoulense
ACGCCGCCGCCGTCTCGGGGCACCCGGGCGGCCGTGCCATCGACCGCGACCGCGCCTTCGCCGACCTCGGATTCGACTCGCTGACCGGCGTCGAACTGCGCAACCGGCTCACGACGGCAACCGGCCTGGCCCTGCCGCGCACCCTGATCTTCGACTACCCCACCCCCGCGGCCCTGGCCGATCTGCTGCGGCAGCAACTGTTCCGCGGCGACGACGGCGAATCCGACGAGGAGAAGTTGTGGTCTTCGCTGCGCAGGATTCCGCTCGCCGAGCTGCGCAGGACCGGATTGCTCGACAAGCTTCTGTTACTGACCGGTGAAGCGGAAAGCCCTGGCGCCGAACCGGAAATCGACATGATCGATTCGCTGAGTCCCGAGGCGTTGGTCGCGATGGCGCTCCACTCGACGGACGACGAGGGCGCCAAATGACGAAATCCCAACGCAATTGGGCACATGTCGAATACGCCGAGTTTTTGCCGGAGTACTCGGATCGGCCTACACTTCAGGAATTGGCTCAAGTCCCGTTTGAGCTGGGATGCAAGCAAGAGGGTGGGGCATGAGCGTCATTGCGGGTCTGTTCGGAGCGTTGCCGCCGCATCGTTACAGCCAGGCCGAAATCACCGATCAGCTCGTCGAATTCCCCGCTCTCAAAGAGCACGAGGGGGTCGTCCGGCGGTTGCACGCCGCCGCCAAGGTCAACAGCCGTCACCTGGTCCTGCCGCTCGAGCGCTACCCGTCGCTGACCGATTTCGGTGAGGCCAACGAGATCTTCATCGAACACGCCGTCGACCTCGGCTGCGAAGCGCTGCTGGGCGCGCTCGACGAGGCCGGCCTGCGGCCGGAGGACATCGACATGATCGCCACCACCACGGTGACCGGCGTCGCGGTGCCGTCGCTCGACGCGCGGATCGCCGGGCGGCTCGGCCTGCGCCCGGATGTGCGCCGGATGCCGCTGTTCGGGCTGGGCTGCGCGGGCGGGGCGGCGGGAGTGGGCCGGCTGCACGACTACCTGCGCGGCGCGCCGGACGGCGTCGCGGTGCTGGTGTCGGTCGAGCTGTGCTCGCTCACCTTCCCGGCGGTCAAGCCGACCGTATCCGGCCTGGTGGGCACCGCCATGTTCGGCGACGGCGCGGCCGCCGTGGTCGCCGTCGGCGACCGTCGCGCCGACCGGCTGAGCCCGGACGGGCCCGACATCGTCGATTCCCGCAGCCGCCTCTACGCCGACTCGCTGCACATCATGGCCTGGAACGTGAGCTCGGCCGGGCTGCACCTGGTGATGGCCCCGGAGCTGACCAATCTCATCGACCGCCACCTGGCCGACGACGTGAGCCGGATCCTGGGCCCCCACGGCCTGACGAAGGACGACATCGGCTCCTGGGTGGCGCATCCCGGCGGCCCCAAAGTCATCAACGCGATCGCCAACAGCCTCGAGCTGCCCCCCGATGCCCTCGAGCTGACCTGGCGGTCGCTGGGCGAGGTCGCGAACCTGTCGTCGGCGTCGGTGCTGCACATCCTGCGCGACACCATCGCCAAGCCGCCGCCGGGCGGAAGCCCGGGGCTGATGGTGGCGCTGGGCCCGGGGTTCAGCTCCGAGCTCGTGCTGTTGCGCTGGCGCTGAGCCGGTCAGCTCGCCCCCGCGGGGGAGTCCAGGAAGCCTTGCACGGCATCGGTGAGAATTCGGCCGCCGCGGGTGTTCAGGTGGATGCCGTCGATGTGAAACTCCCATCCGTTCATCCGGGAGATCTCGTCGAAGCTGCGCCGCAGCAGCGCCTCCCGGATCAGATAGTCGCGGTAGAACGACGGGAAAGAGAACCGGGTGAACGGCTTGGCGGTGTTGGCGCGGACCAATTGGTCCTGGAAGGCTTCGAAGAACCCGATGTAGTCCGTCCCCTCGCGCGACGCCACCGCCCGGATCGCGTCGTTGTAGGCGGCGCATTCGTGGTTCAGCCGCGCCTGAACGACGTGCCGGGAATGCGGGTCTTCCCCCACGGGCGCAAGGGAACTCAGCGCGATCCGGGCGTCGGTCTCGTGCCGCAACCTGCGCGTGATGATTGCCAGGGTCTCCTCGAACCGCGGCGCGCTCGGCTCGGCGGGCAGCCCCTTCCACACCCGCACCACCCTGCGGAAGTTGGGAAAGACGCTGGCCAGAATGTCGTTGGTGCCGATCAGGACGATCACCCGGTCGGGCCGGCTGGCCGTCACGCGGCGCAGCCGCCGAATGGTGTTGAACGACAGGTCGCCACCCACGCCGAAATTCAGGAATCGGAACCGCCCGTTGCGCGGCCGGCCCTCCAGTTCGGCGATCCACCGATAGGTTCCCTTGGCCGCGGTGGTGCTCGAGCCGACGCATGCCACCGTTTCGGGGAAGTCGGAAGTCACAGTCGCATTATTCGAGGATCTCCGACAGGTCCAGCCAGCGACTCTCGGTCGAGGCGACCTCGTCTTCCAGCGCGCGCAGCTCCTGGGTGAGCCGCGCGATGCCGATGTGGTCCGATTGGTCGTGCTCGGCCAGTTCGTGGTGTTTGGCCGCGATCCGGTCGGCCAGGCGCGCAAGCTGGCGGTCCATGCCGGCCAGCTCCTTCTCCGCGGCCCGGCGCTCGGCGCCCGACAGCGCCGGCTCCGGGGCGGGGGCGGGCGCGGGGGCCGGTGGGGCGGCCCGGCGGGCGGCCAGCCGCAGGTACTCGTCGATGCCGCCGGGCAGGTGCCGCAACCGGCCGTCGAGGATCGCGTACTGCTGGTCGGTGATCCGCTCGAGCAGGTACCGGTCGTGCGAGACGACGATCAGCGTGCCCGCCCACGAGTCGAGCAGATCCTCCATGGCGGTCAGCATGTCGGTGTCGACGTCGTTGGTCGGTTCGTCGAGGAGCAACACGTTGGGCTCGGACAGCAGGGTGAGCATCAGCTGCAGCCGCCGCCGCTGCCCGCCGGAGAGTTCGCCGATCCGGGCGGACAGCTGGCCGCGACCGAAGCCGAGCCGCTCCAGCAGCTGGGCCGGCGTCACCTCGCGGCCTTCGACTTCGTAGCCGACGCGCAGCCGGCCCAGCACGTCGGCGATCCGGTCGTCGATCAGCTCGGCCAGGGCGTCGCCCTGCTGGTCGAGCACGGCGAGCCGAACCGTCTTGCCGCGCTTGACCCGTCCGGTGTCCGGCGTGACGGTGCCGGCGATCAGCCCCAGCAGCGTCGACTTGCCGGCGCCGTTGGCGCCGACGATGCCGGTGCGTTCGCCCGGGGCGATCCGCCACTCGACGTCGCGCAGCACCGGGCGGCCGTCAAACGCCACCGACACGTCGAGCAGGTCGACGACGTCCTTGCCCAGCCGCGCCGTCGCCAGCTTGGCCAGCTCGACGGTGTCGCGCAGCGGCGGCACGTCGGCGATCAGCTGGTTGGCCGCCTCGATGCGGAACTTGGGCTTCGAGGTGCGCGCGGGCGCGCCGCGCCGCAGCCACGCCAGCTCCTTGCGCATCAGGTTCTGCCGCTTGGCCTCGGTGGCGGCGGCCATCCGGTCCCGCTCGACGCGCTGCAGCACGTAGGCCGCGTAGCCGCCCTCGAACGGCTCCACGATCCCGTCGTGCACCTCCCACGTCGTGGTGGCGACCTCGTCGAGGAACCAGCGGTCGTGCGTCACCAGCAGCAGGCCGCCGGTGTTGCGCGCCCAGCGCTGTTTGAGGTGCTCGGCCAGCCAGGTGATGCCCTCGATGTCCAGGTGGTTGGTGGGCTCGTCGAGCGCGATGACGTCCCACTCGCCGACCAGCAACTCCGCGAGCTGGACCCGCCGGCGCTGACCGCCGCTGAGCGTGGCGATCGCTGCGTCCCAACCGATGTCGGACACCAGGCCGGCGACCACGTCGCGGACGCGCGCGTCACCGGCCCATTGGTGTTCGGCCGCCTCGCCCACCAGCGTCCAGCCCACCGTGCGGTCCGGGTCCAGGGTGTCCGCCTGGCTCAGCGCGCCGACCCGCAGGCCGCTGCGCCGGGTTACCCGGCCGGAGTCGGGCGCCAGGTGACCGGTCAGCAGGCGCAGCAGGCTGGACTTGCCGTCACCGTTGCGGCCGACGATGCCGATGCGCGCGCCGTCGTTCACGCCGAGGGTGACCGAGTCGAAAACCAGTTGGGTCGGGTATTCGAGTCGGACGGCCTCGGCCCCCAATAGGTGCGCCACCGGCCCGACCCTACTGGCGCTATTCGAGGGTCAGCAGCGCCCGGTCCACCTGGCTTTGCGTCTCGGCCGACGCCTTGCTGGTCAGGGCGTCCAGGAAGCGGCCGGCGAGGTCGCGCAGTTTGAGGTTGGTTTCCTGGGAGCGCCACACCAGGATGTCGAACGCCCGCTCGGCGGAGATGCCGTAGGCGGCCATCAGCACGCCCTTCGCCTGCTCGATTCGGGCGCGGGCGTCGGCCACCGCCGACAGCACGTTGTTGATGTCGGTCTGCAGCGAGTCGGTGACGTCGACGTAGAAACCGGACGTCCCGATCAAAGTGCCGCTGTCGTCGACCATCCGGTCGCCCGCGACGACGACGCAGCGGGTGCGCCCGCCGGTGTCGATGATGCGGTGGCGGCTGCTGAACGGCTTGCCCTGCATCACGCGATCCAGGACGGCCGCCACGCGCTCGCGGTCGTCGGGATGCTTGTGCTTGAGCAGCAATTCCGTGGTGGGCTCCACCTGGCCCGGCCGATACCCGTGCATGCGGGCGACCGCCGCCGACCACTCCCAACGGTGGCCGTCCAGATAGAACCGGAACCGGCCGACGCTCTGCGGCTCGCCGAGGCCCAGGACCACGTCGACCGCGCTGAGGTCTCGTTCTTCGACGGCGTCGGACATGAACGCCTCACACGCCGAGTCCGCCGAACCGTCGCGGGCGGGCTCGCCGTCGCGGCCCTGCACGGCCTCGTCTTCGAAGTTCACGGTCATCGCGCGTTGCCCTTCAGATCCGTAACTATGTCCCCTGCATATCAATGCCCACTTTTGCGCGGGTCCATGCATCAGGCCTTCCGGTAGGGCTCGGCGTCGGCGCGTCTGAATTCCAGGCCCAGACCGGGCCGATCCTGGTCCGGCCGCAGCGCGCCGCCGTCGGGCGCGAGCGCGCCGTCGAACAGCAGGTGTTCGATGCGGTGATGATCGTGGAAGTACTCCAGGTGCCGCAGATTGGGGATCACGCTCGCCACCTGGGCGTGCAGGTTGGGGGCGCAGTGCCCGGACACGTCGACGTTGTGGGCGGCGGCCACGGCGGCGGCCCGCAGCCAGTCCGTGATGCCGCCGCAGCGGGTGACGTCGATCTGCAGGCAGTCGACCGCCCCGGCGGCGAGCATCCGGTGGAAGTAGGCCAGGTCGTAGCCGTACTCGCCGGCGGTGACGTCCGGGCTCACCTGGTCGCGGACCTCCCGCAACCCGGCCAGGTCGTCGGAGGGGACGGGTTCCTCGAACCACGTGACGTCGTGGTCGGCCATCGCCTGGGCCACCCGGATCGCCTGCTTGCGGCGGTAGCCACCGTTGGCGTCGACATACAGTTCGACGTCCGGCCCGATCACCCTGCGGGACAGCGCGATTCGGTCGAGGTCGCGGCGCTCGTCGGAGCCCCACGACTCGCCGATCTTGATCTTGACCCGGGGGATCTTCCAGTCGCCGACCCAGCGTTCGAGTTGAGCCCGGGTCGTGCGCTCGTCGTACGTGGTGAACCCGCCGCTGCCGTAGATCGGTACCGCGTCGTGCGCCATGCCGAGCAGCCGGCAGACGGGCAGGTCCAGCAGCTTGCCCTTGAGGTCCCACAGCGCGGTGTCGACCGCCGAGACCGCGCACGACACCAATCCGGGCCGGCCGTTGTTACGCATCGCCCGGACCATCGCCTGCCACCGCCCGGTGATGTCGAGGGCGCTGTGCCCGGTGAGCGTGCCGGCGAGCGGCCCGGTGATCAGCTCGCCGCACGCGCCGCCGGCGTAGGTGTAGCCGATCCCGCGCCGCCCGCCCGCGGTCACCTCGGCCAGCACCAGGGTGGTCGACGACCAGGACAACGTTCCGTCGGCTTCCGGTGCGTCGGTGGGGATTTCGAAGACCTGCGCGGTGACCTCGTCGATGGGTGCGTCGACGTTCATCGGGCCCACCGGCGCGCCGCGAGCCACGCGCCGAGTCCCGCCGCGCCCAGCGCGCCCGTGCCGCTGGCGACGGGATGGTGGGACGCCCACAGTTGCGGGCTCAGCGTGTGGGAGTTGCCGTCGAACCCGCCGTGCGCGCCGTGGTCGCTGCCCGGTTCCTGGTCGAGCGGCCGCCACAGGTTGTGGGGCCGCGCGGGGCTGACGTGCTCGTCGGTCTGTTGCGAGTCGTATCCGGTGCGGCCCAGGTAGCGGTCCAGCAGCGGCGCGACGAACTTCTGCGCCAGCAGCGTCGCCGCGGTGCTGTCGCCGACCCAATATTGTTTGCGCTCCGGATGATCGGCGGCATACAGGACGCCGCGGGCGGCGACCTCGGGCTGGTAGATCGGCGGCACCGGTTGCGGATGGCGCGGCAGCCGCGAGAGCACCCAGGAGAACTGCGGGGTGTTGACGGCGGGCATCTGGGCCACGGTGATGCGGACCTTCGAGTGCTCGTGCAGCAGCTCGCAGCGCACCGATTCGGTGAACCCGTTGATGGCGTGCTTGGCGCCGCAGTAGGCCGACTGCAGCGGGATGGACCGCTGGCTGAGCGCGGAGCCGACCTGCACGACGGTGCCGCGGTCGCGCGGCCGCATCTTGGCCAGCGCCGCCATGGTGCCGTGCACGTAGCCGAGGTAGGACACCTCGGTCACGCGTTTGAACTCCTCGGCGCTGATCTCGCTGAACGGTGCGAACACGGAGGTGAACGCGACGTTGACCCAGACGTCGATGGGGCCGAACGCCGCCTCGGTCTCGTCGGCGGCGGCGACGACGGCCGCGTGGTCGGCCACGTCGACGGGGATGGTCAGCGCCTTGCCGCCGCCGGATTCGACGTCGCGGGCCGCGCCGTCCAGCCCGGCGGCGCCGCGGGCGAGCAGGGCGACGTTCGCCCCGCGCCGGCCGAACAGCTGGGCGGTGGCCCGGCCGATGCCGGCGCTGGCTCCGGTGATCACCACTGTCTGCGTCATCGCGCGATCTCCTTTCCGTTCAACAGGTCATGGTGGACGGCGTCGTCGGCGAGCGTGGCCGTGCATTCCAGCATCAGCGCGTGCGCGAAGGCCTGCGGGAGGTTGCCGCGCAGCTGACGCTGCCTGACGTCGTATTCCTCGCAGAACAACCCGGGTGGCCCGCAGGCGGCGCGGTTGCGTTCGAACCAGCGCATCGCGCAATGCGCGTGTCCCAGTTGATGTTCGGCGAGCGCCATCATGAACCCGCAGAGCAAAAACGCCCCCTCGGCGTCGCCGAGGTCACGCTCGTCGTGCCGGAAGCGGTAGACGAATCCGTCGTGGCTGAGCTGCCTGCGGACGGTGTCCAGCGTGGCCCGGGTGCGCGGGTCGTCGGCGGGCACCGCGCCGCGCACGGGTGGCAGCAGCAGCGACGCGTCCACCCCGGGCAGCCGCGGGCTGCGTTGCCAGTAGCCGCCCTGCGGGTGCAGGCTGCCGGCGGCCGTGTCGGCCAGGATCCGGTCGGCTAGCGACGCGCAGGCGGCCACCTCGGCGCCGCCGCCCGCCACTTTCGCGATCGCGCGCAGGCCGGCGACGCACGCCAGGCGCGACTGCGTCCAGTGCTCGTCCTCGATCTCCCAGATCCCGGCATCCGGGTCGCGCCAGCGCTTTTCGATCGCGCCGATCGCCGTCTGCGCGGCCCGCCAGCCCTCGGCGTCGAGGCGGCCGGCGTTGCCCGCCCAGGCCAGCAGCTGCAGCGCCTCGCCGAACACGTCGAGCTGGAACTGCTGGTTGACCCAGTTGCCCACCTTGTCGGTGCCCCCGGGATAGCCGGGCAGGTCGAGGGTTTCCTCGCTGGGCACGCTGTCGCCCGTGACGGTGTAGGCCGGCTTGAGGTCGGGCCCGTGTTCGAGCAGCCGGGCGCCGACGAATTCGACCGCGCGGTCGAGCAGTTCCGTCGCCCCGACGGTCGCGGCGGCGATGCCGGCATAGACCTGATCCCGGATCCATGCGTAGCGGTAGTCGTAGTTCTGGTTGGCGTGCGCGCGCTCGGGCAGGCTCATCGTGGCGGCGGCCACCATGCCGCCGCCGCTGCTGGTCAGCCCGCGCAGCACCGCGTAGGAGTGGCGACCGTCGCGGGGCGCGATGGTGCAGTTCAGCTCGGGCACGCTGCGATGCCAGGCGGCCTCCGTTGCGTCCCAGGCGATGTCGGGATCGGGCGGCTGGTCGGGAAGCGCGCGCTCGGAGAGCTCCAGCACGAAGTCGTGCTGACCGCCCTCGTCGACGGTGATCTCACACATGAGCAGTTCACCGCGCCCGTCGGCCGCTTTGACGGCGCGCGCGTCGCAGGCACCCAGCCAGCGCCAGTGCAGCCGCCCCGACGTGCCGCGCCACACCCCGTCGTCGGCGCTCAGGTCGCCGGGGCCGTGCCGACCGAACGCCGCGCCCGGCTGCAGCAGCACCCGCACCCGAGCGCTCCCGCGGCGACCCATGAGACGGCGCAGCAGCACCGCGCGGTCGGGATCGCCGGGGAAGGCGAGCGCCTCACGGCATTCCACGATGCCGTCGCGGGTGATCCAGCGATTGCGCCAGATCAGGGTGCCCGGCTCGTAGTAGCCGCCCCACACGTGTCGCACGTCGGTCGGCGTGATCGCGTATATCCCGCCGCCCCCAATGAGATTGGAGAAGACCCCGTCGGAATCCCACCGCGGCGCGCACATCCAGGCGACGTCGCCCTGCGGGCCGATCAGGGCGCCCCGCTCGCCGTCGGCGAGCAGCGCGTACTCGCGCAGCACCCGCGGCGAGAACGTCGCCTCGATGTCGATCGTGCGGTCAGCCACGGGCCCCCGCCTTTACCCGCCGGCCGGCCGGGGCGTCGCGGCGGATCTTCCCGGTCGCCATCCGCTCGGCCAGCCGCGAGGCCAGCGCCATGATCGTCAGTGCCGGGTTCGCCGAGCCCTGCGTCGGGCACACCGAGCCGTCGGCGAGGAACAGGTTCGGCACGCCCCACACCCGGTGGTCTGAGTCGACGACGGAGTTGTCCGGCCGGGTGCCCATCCGGGCGCCCCCGATGAGGTGGGCGAAACGCTCGATGGTCAGCACGTCCTGGGCGCCGGAGGCGTGCAGGATGTCGCCGATCACCTTGGTGGAGTAGGCCATGTTGGCCTTGTCGTTGTCGCACAGCGTGTAGTCGAACCGGGCGACGGGGATGCCGTACGGGTCGGTTTCCCGGGCCAGGGTGACCCGGTTGTCCGGCAGCGGCAACAGCTCGTTGAGCACGCCGATGGTCGCCCAGTGGTTGTAGTCGCGCATGTACTCGCGTAACGCGCGGCCCCAATGCCCGTCGGCCAGCACGTGTTCGGCCCACCCGATGGGCAGCGGCGACACGGTCTGGATGGAGAAGCCGCGGGCGAACCCGCGCGACGGGTCGGTCTCGTAGAACTGCTCCGAGGACACCTCCGGGGGAGGGGCCTTGTACATCCGGACCTCGTCGGCCCACCGGCCCGCGGACTGCGTGGCGCCCTGCACCATCACGTAGCGGCCGACCTGGTCTTCGTTGTTGCCCAAGCCGTTCGGGAAGCGTTCGCTCGCCGAGTTCAGCAGCAGGCGCGGCGTTTCGATGGAATACCCGGCGATGGCGACGACCTTGGCCCGCTGCAGCCGTTCGGTGCCGCCGGCCTCGTCGTAGTAGACCACGCCGCGTGCGGCCCCGTTCTCGTCGAGCTCGACGCGGGCCGCCATGCAGTTGGCCCGGATCTCCACGGCGTGCGCCAGCGCGTCGGGCAGGTGCGTGACGTAGGGGCTGGCCTTGGCGTTGACCTTGCAGCCCTGCAGGCAGTAACCGCGGTAGATGCAGTGCGGGCGGTTGCCGAAGGTGCCGTTGACGATGCCGACGGGCCCGACCCGCATCTCGATGCCGAGCCGCATCGCGCCCCGCCACAGCTTGGCGGCCGCACCCGAAATCGGGTGCGGTGAAAAGGAATACCGATGCGGGTAGCCCCAGGGCCAGTTCTGCCCGGCCACCGGCAGCTCGAGCTCGATCCGCTCGTAGTGGGGGCGGATGTCCTCGTAGCGGATCGGCCAGTCCGCGCCGACCCCGTCGAGGGTGTGGGTGTGAAAATCGCTGGGATGGAACCGCGGGGTGTAGCCGGCGTAGTGGACCATCGAGCCGCCCACCCCGCGCCCGGAGTTGTTCTTGCCCAACTCAATTGGATCCTCGCCGCCGATGATGCGCTTTTGCGTCCAGTACAGGGCGTGCGAACCCGCCTCGTCGGACACCCAGTCCTCGTCCGGGTGCCAGAACGGGCCCGCCTCGAGGATTACCACCCGCCAGCCGGCCCGCGCGAGGCGCTGGGCGAGCACCGATCCGCCGGCACCCGCGCCGACGACCACCAGGTCGACCTCGTCGTCGTCGCGGTAGCGTTGCATCGTTTTTTCGCCGGGCAGGTCGCGCGAGTGCACGTCGAGCAGGAACCGCGATTCGTTGTCCCTGGGCCCGACCGCTCCCTTGAGCAGTCCGCGGGGTCGGTCGCCCATCACAGCTCACCGCGCTGCACCACGCGGACCGGGTCCTCGTCCGTCGCGCCCCTCGTCTCGAACGGTTCGCGCGCCGCGGCGTCCCCGGTCGCACCGCCCAGGCGCATGAACCCGCGCGGGTAGGCCGGGCCGCCGAAACCGATCTCGTTCCACGCCCACGGATGGGAGTAGAACCCGGACAACACCATTCGCATGCACACCGACCACGCGCGTTTGACGTTCAGGCGCTCCCAGGTTCCGCCCTCCAAGCGGCCGTCGGAGAACCGGTCGATGATCGCCTCGCGCGTGTCGGGCTCGGCGGCGGCGAACGAGTCCTTGCCGTAGCGGCTCGACGCGGTCTCGTCGAGCGCGCGCAGCACCAGCCGCCAGGTGTCGCGGTCGTCGGGCATGTCGGCGTACTGGTAGCCGTCGAGCCGGCCGTCGGCGAGCTTGGAGTCGACGGACTCGGCCACCGGCACGCGCGGCTCGGTGTCCTGGGCCAGCACCGTGTCGCAGAACGCGCGCAGACACGGCTCCTCTTCCGCTGTGAAGAACCGCAGCGGGCCGGGCGGCTCCAGCCGCGCCAACACCACTTTCTTGGTGGCCCGGTCCCAGGTGTCGGTCGTCTCGAGCACGTCGAAATCCGGGTACCGGCCGATCATTTGGGGGGTGACTCCCCGGCGTTGTCGGGGGAGCCAGGACGGGTGCGGCGGCTTGCGATCGGGTCGCAGGTTCGGCAGGTGGTCGGGGCGTGTGGTGTCGGCCATCGCGCTCAGCCCCGGAACCGCTCGCGCCGCAGGATGGAGGCCAGCAGCCCCATCCCGCCGACCATGCACATCAGCCCGGGCGCCGCGATCGGTGGGCCCATGGGCACGTTGTAGGACGCGTTCTTCCATCCGCCCGGCTTGCGTGCCACCCCGCGCGCGTGCAGGTACTCGCCCATGAGGCCGTTGGCCGTGTAGACGCCCGCCGTGATCGGCAGCCACAGCTTGGCCCAGCGTCGCGAGAACACCCCGCCGATTCCCGCGACGACCACGGGCGGGGTGACCACGATCGGGCTCCACATCCATTTGTTGCCGAAACTGGCTTTGTAGTGCTCGAAATAGATTTCGGCCGTGGTGACCAGGGCCGCCATGGCCGTCAGCCCGGACAGCGAGCGTTCGAAGCGCCCGTGCGCGACGTCATACAACGCCCGCTCGCCCAACAGCATGGCCTCGTGCTTGCGCCTTCCACCGTTGCCTAACAACAACATTGGTTTCCCTTCCTGGCTCGTTGGTCCATGTGCGTCAGCCGATCGATTACGCGCACTGATCTACGCGGAGATACGGGATGTATTGCGAGGCACGAACTGTCGGGATAGCCTGCCGCTCCGGTGGCCGCGCACCGAGAATGTCGGCCGCCGTCTTACCCATGCGTCACCTCACTCCCGACACGAAACACGCTCAGGCAGCCAGCGCGAGGACCGCCCAGAGAACTGGCATGCGCCCAGCTGCGTGTTTCAACCGAGGTGGCCCCGACGGCCCGTCGTGACCGAAGCGCATCCGGTGCGTACCCGATTCCTGCCGGCGTAAACAGTTCGATCGGTGTCGGGTTGGCGATCCTCGCGCCTCTCAGTGATGTTGTCGGTGGGGCGTCCTACTATCGAACCTATGTTCGAGTATGCCTACGCTTCGCGGTCGACGCCGGAGTCGGCGGCGGTGCTGGCTCGGGTGCGGGAAGCGGGTCGCGCGGAGGCGCGGGCGGCCGCGGAACGTCTTGTGGCAGTCGGGGACTTGCTGGTGTTGCGCTGCCGCGATACCGGCGAGCGGGCGGACTGGGCGGCCGACGCGTGGGCCGCGGTCGCCGGGCAAGTCGGCGCGGCGTTGGGCTGCAGTCTGGCGGTCGCGCATACCCACTTGCGCCATGCGATGGCGATGCGCGAGCGGCTGCCGCAGGTCGGCGCGGCGTTTCAGGCGGGCGACCTGGACTATCGGGCTTTTCAGACGATCGTGTTCCGCACCGACTTGATCACCGACCCCGACGTCATGGCGCGGGTGGATGCCCGGCTGGCGGCGCTGCTGTCGCGGCGCCCGTCGCTGACCCGGGCGGGCCTGAGCGCGGCGGTGGATCGCGTGGTGGCGCTGGTGGATGCCGACGCGGTGCGCCGGGCCAGGGAGGCGATCGCGGATCGGTTTGTGGATGTGCAGGCCAACGAGTCGGGGATGGCGTGGCTGACCGGCAGCCTGTTCGGCGCTGACGGGCATGCGCTGGATCGGCGCCTGGATGAGTTGGCGCGCAGCGTGTGTGGCGCCGATCCGCGCACCCAGCGGCAGCGCCGCGCGGATGCGCTGGGCGCGCTGGCCGCCGGTGCGGATCGGTTGAGCTGTCAGTGCGGCACCCCGGCGTGCGCCGGCGCTGGGCGCGCGCCGAGCAGTGTGGTGATCCATGTCGTGGCCGAGCAGGCCACGGTCGCTGGGCGCGGCGCGGCCCCGGGTGTGCTGCCCGGTTTCGAAGGACTCCTGCCCGCCGAGGTGATCGCCGAGTTGGCGCGCTCGGCCAGGCTGGTCCCACTCAGCGTCCCCGCCCAGGCTGAACCCCGGTACACGCCGTCGGCCAAGCTGGCCGACTTCGTGCGCTGCCGGGATCTGACCTGTCGGGCGCCCGGATGTGACCGGCCGGCCCTCGACTGCGACATCGACCATACGATCCCCTACGCCGGGGGCGGACTTACGCATCCGTCGAACCTGAAATGCCTGTGCCGCCAACATCATTTGCTGAAGACCTTCTGGGGTTGGCACGATCAGCAACTGCCCGACGGCACCGTCATCTGGCGGCTACCCGACGGGCACACCTACGTCACCACTGCCGGCAGCGCGCTGCTGTTCCCCACGCTGTGCGCGCCCACCGGCGACCTGCCCGCGCCCCGCACCACACCCGAGCGCTGCACCGAGCGCACCGCGGTGATGCCCCTGCGCACCCGCACCCGCGCCCAGAACCGCTCCACCCGTATCGCCGCCGAACGCCATCACAACAGCCGGGCCCGCTCGGCGACCCAAACCGCCCAAACCGGCCCCGCGCCACCGGACGACGAACCCCCGCCGTTCTGATCAGACGGACTTGGTGACGCCGACGTAGGACAGCACCACGTCGGATTCGTCGGTCATTTGGGTCAGCGTCGCGTAGGACCGGATGAACGACTGCCCCACGCACCCGTCGATTTTGACGTGGAAGCCGGTGACGATGACCCGGGGATTCGGGCCCTTGAAGTCTTTCCGTGCCACGGGTACGACGAGTACGACACCGGGCTTGAGGCCGACGGTGACCACGCCGTTCAGCGGTGTAGTAATCAAAGGCACGACTGTCGGCGCACCGGTCACCAGGCCCGTGAAGCCAAGGCCCGGGCTGACGCCGGCGCTGCCGGCGATGGTGACGCCGTTGGACGTGCTCATGTCGATTCCGCAGCCGATCTCGTAACCCACCTCGAGGACGCCGCGAGGCTGCTCGAGCCCGCCCAGCGAACCGAAGAACGTTCCGCGGGCGAGGTATTCGCGGGACGAGACGGCGGTGGTCAACGGCGCTATGGGGACTTGCGACTCGTCCTTGGCCGCGAGGGTCAATGTCCAGCCTTCGGGCGTCGTGAAGGTCACCGGGTCGGACGACGGCACCAGCGCGTCGTCCGGTGGCTCCGCAGTGGCCGCGACGTTTTCCGCGTCGGGATCGGCGGGCGCCGGAGGCGCCGAGATCACCGACATGACGACGCACAACGCGAGAATCGCGACGCGACGGACGACGACGGCAACCGGCCACACGACCGATACCGTATGCACGGCACGATTCCGGTCTCGAAATTTGCTGCTCGCCCAGCCGAAGTCGTTGTGCGTTCGTGACCGTTATGGGATAAGGGTGCGGAATTCTGAGGTGACGGGTCGCGCAAGTCGGTGTCGGCCACAAGAAGCCGTCCGCACTTCGTTTGCCACACCGGTAGAATTGTTGCTTCGGTGGACCGCGTTCCGGCCGACGACAGAAGGGGTGGCGATGAAGACCCATCTGCGCGCCCGCGGACTGCTGGCCGGTGCCGTGACCGCCCTGGCTCTCACGGGCGGCGCCGGCGTGGCACACGCGGATTCCGACCCTGCGCTGCCGCCAGGGCCGGGCATAATCAATCAACTCATCACGTCGACTCCGGCGCTGTCTCCGGATCCGGCCGACGAAGACGGCCCATCCATGGGCTCGAATGCTGTCGGCATGTATTGCGAGAACCGATTCGCGCGCTGCCGGTAGCGAGACCGGCGGGACGCATGCCGAGCGGCTGAAGCCACCGCCCTCGGGCCTCGGGCCGGTCCTCATCCGATCGCCCGCGGGCAAATCGCCTGGCCAGAACCATCGGGCCAGCCGGTATGCCATGATGTCGGAGCTGTCAAGACATAGGGGAGCGGCCGTGGATCTCAACTTGTCGATCGTCACGCGACCGGTGGAGCGCCTGATAGCTACGGCGCAGAACGGGCTGGAGGTCGTCCGGCTGGGGGGCCTGGAGACGGGTAGCGTCCCATCGCCGTCGCAAATCGTCGAGAGCGTGACGATGTACAAGCTCCGGCGTTATTTCCCGCCCGACAGCCGCCCGGACAAGCCGCCGGTGGGGCCGCCGGTGCTGATGGTGCACCCGATGATGATGTCGGCCGACATGTGGGACGTCACCCGCGAGGACGGCGCGGTGGGCATCCTGCACGCCAACGGGCTCGACCCCTGGGTCATCGACTTCGGCGAACCCGACAAGGTCGAAGGCGGCATGCGCCGCACCCTGGCCGACCACATCGTCGCGCTCAGCCAGGCCATCGACACCGTCAAGGACGTCACGGGCAGCGACATCCACCTGGTCGGATATTCCCAGGGTGGCATGTGGTGCTACCAGGTCGCCGCCTACCGGCGCTCGAAGAGCCTGGCCAGCATCGTCACCTTCGGGTCGCCCGTCGACACCCTGGCCGCCTTGCCGATGGGCATCCCGGCAAACTTCGCCGCGCCCGCCGCCAACTTCATGGCCGACCATGTCTTCAGCCGGCTGGCCATCCCCAGCTGGATGGCGCGCACCGGATTTCAGATGCTCGACCCGCTCAAGACCGCCAAGGCGCGCGTCGACTTCGTCCGCCAGCTGCACGACCGGGAGGCGCTGCTCCCGCGCGAACAGCAGCGCCGATTCCTCGAACGCGAAGGCTGGATCGCCTGGTCCGGCCCGGCGATCTCCGAACTGCTCAAGCAGTTCATCGCCCACAACCGGATGATGACCGGCGGCTTCGCCGTCAACGGGCAGATGGTCACGCTCACCGACATCACCTGCCCGGTGCTGGCCTTCGTCGGCGAGGTGGACGATATCGGGCAGCCGGCGTCGGTGCGCGGCATCCGGCGGGCGGCCCCGGACGCCGAGGTCTACGAAAAGCTCATCCGCACAGGGCATTTCGGTTTGGTTGTCGGATCCAAAGCGGCGCAGCAGAGCTGGCCGACCGTCGCCGAATGGGTGAAATGGCTCTCCACCGGCGGCGACAAACCGGACGGCATCGACCTGATGGCCGACCAGCCCGAGAAGCACACCGACAGCGGCGTCGCGCTCAGTTCCCGGCTCGCGCACGGCATCGGTGAGGTCTCCGAGGCGGCGCTGGGCGTGGTGCGCGGCGCGGCCAACACGGTGGTCGCGGCCAACAAGTCGGTGCGCACCCTGGCCGTCGAGACGGCCCGCACACTGCCCCGCCTGGTCCGGCTGGGCCAGATCAACGACCACACCCGCATCTCGCTGGGCCGCATCATCGACGAACAGGCCCACGACGCCCCGCAGGGCGAATTCCTGCTGTTCGACGGGCGCGTGCACACCTACGAGGCCGTCAACCGGCGCGTCAACAACGTCGTCCGCGGCCTGATCGAGGTCGGGGTGCGGCAAGGCGACCGGGTCGGCGTCCTGATGGAGACGCGGCCCAGCGCGCTGGTCGCCATCGCCGCGTTGTCGCGGCTGGGCGCGGTCGCCGTCGTGATGCGACCGGACTCCGACCTGGCGGCGTCGGTCCGGCTCGGGGGAGTGACGGAGCTGCTGACCGACCCCACCAACTTGGAGGCGGTGCTGGCGTCGGACCGCCAGGGGCTGTGTCAGGTGCTGGTGCTCGGCGGCGGCGAGGCGCGTGACCTGCACCTGCCCGACGACAGCGACGTCATCGACATGGAACAGATCGACCCGGACGCCGTCGAGCTGCCCGGCTGGTATCGGCCCAACCCGGGGCTGGCCCGGGACCTGGCGTTCGTCGCGTTCAGCGCGGCCGGCGGCGAGCTGGTGGCCAAGCAGATCACCAACTACCGCTGGGCGGTGTCGGCCTTCGGGACCGCATCGACCGCCGCCCTGGACCGCCGGGACACCGTGTACTGCCTGACGCCGCTGCACCACGAGTCGGCGCTGTTGGTGAGCCTGGGCGGCGCGGTGGTCGGCGGCACCCGCATCGCGCTGTCGCGCGGCCTGGACCGCGACCGGTTCGTTCAAGAGGTGCGGCAGTACGGCGTCACGGTCGTCTCCTACACCTGGGCCATGCTCCGCGAGATCGTCGACGATCCCGCATTCGTGCTGCACGGCAACCACCCGGTGCGGCTGTTCATCGGTTCCGGTATGCCGACGGGCCTGTGGGCCCGGGTCGTCGACGCGTTCGCGCCCGCTCATGTCGTCGAGTTCTTCGCGACCACCGACGGGCAAGCGGTGCTGGCCAACGTGTCCGGCGCCAAGATCGGCAGCAAGGGCCGCCCGCTGCCGGGCGCCGGGCGTATCGAGCTGGCCGCCTACGACGTCGAGCAGGACCTGATCCTCGAGAACGACCGCGGCTTCGTCCAGATCGCCGAGCCCAAACAGGTCGGGGTGCTGCTCGCGGTGTCCAACGGCCCGATCGACCCGACGGCGTCGGTCAAACGCGGCGTCTTCGCCGCCGGCGACACCTGGATCTCGACCGAGTACCTGTTCTACCGCGACGACGACGGCGACTACTGGCTGGCGGGCAGGCGCGGCTCGGTGGTCCACACCGCGCGCGGTCCCGTGTTCGACGAGCCGGTCAACAACGTGCTCGGCTGCGTCAACGGCGTCGACCTCGCGGTGACCTACAACGTGCCCGTCGGCGACCGCCAGGTCGCCGTCTCGGCGGTGACGCTGCTACCGGGGGCCAGCGTCACCGCGGCCGACCTGACCGACGCCGTGGCCAAGATCCCCATCGGCGTCGGCCCCGACATCGTTCAGGTATGCCCGGAGATGACGTTGAGCGCGACCTACCGCCCGACGGTCAGCGCCCTGCGCGCGGCGGGAATTCCCAAACCGGGCCGCCAGGTGTGGTACTTCGACGCCGAGGGCAACTTCTTCCGGAAACTGACCCCGAGCGTGCGGGCCGAGCTGAGCGGGCGCGCCGATGGTTGACGATGCGCTGCTCGCCATCCTGGTCTGCCCGGCCGACCGGGGCCCGTTGCTGCTGGTGGATGACGAGCTGCTGTACAACCCGCGGCTGCGGCGCGCCTACCGCATCGAGGACGGCATCCCGGTGCTGCTCGTCGACGAGGCCCGCGACGTCGACGACGACGAGCACGCCCGGCTCATGGCACGAGCCCGGCCGGCAGATCCCCGGTGAGGTAGCGCTGCAGGTTCGGCGCTATGGTCTGCGCGACCTGCTGGGCCGGCAGCGACGCGAACGGCTCCAGCTGCAGGATGTAGCGCGCCATCACCACGCCGACCAACTGCGACGCGACGAACTGGACGCGGATGACCCCGCTTCCCGGCGGATTGTCAACTCGCGGGCCGACTTCCACCGCGATCACGTCCTCGATGAACGTGCGGAACAGATTGACCTCCGAGCCGGCCAGGATGGACCGCAGCGTGGCGATGAATCCCGTGCCCAGGTCGGAATCCCACAGCGGCAACAACATCGAAGGCAGCCGGTAGCCGACCTCCTCGATCGGCACGTCGCGCAGCGGGCCGATGATGTCCATCGGATCGATCGGGATGTGGACGGCCGCGGCGAACAGTTTCTCCTTGGTGCCGAAGTAGTGATGCACCAGCGCCGAATCGACGCCCGCGGCCGCCGCCACCGCGCGGATGGACGTATTGCCAATTCCATTGGTGGCGAACAGTTCCCGGGCGCTGGCAAGAATGCGGTTGCGGGTGTCGGAGCTCCCGGCGGGGCGCCCGGGCCGCCTGCGCCCGGTGTTGGTATCCGTCACGTTAAGCTATCCGCCACGTTAAGGCGTCCGTCGCCGCAACGTCGCGGCGGCCAGGCACAGCGACGCGAGCGCGAAACCCAGCACGACGACGATGTCGCGCACCGCGGTGTAGGTCAGCTGCGAGTGCGCGCCCACCTGCTGCAGCGCCTCCAGCGCGTAGCTGGCCGGCATCGCGTCGCTGACCCACTGCAGCCAGTGCGCCATCAAGGCCCGGGGCACGATGATGCCGGCCAGCAAGAGCTGCGGCACCATCACCAGCGGGATGAACTGCACGGCCTGAAACTCGGTGCGGGCGAAGGCACTACACAGCAGGCCCAGGCCCACACCGAGGACGGCGTTGACGATCGCGATCACGAACACCCACGCGGGGCTGCCTGCGGTGTCGAAGCCGAGCAGCCAGAACGACACGATGCACGCCAGGGTGGCCTGTGCCGCGGCGGCCGTCGAGAAGGCCGTGCCGTAGGCCATCAGCAGGTCGAACCGCCGCAGGGGAGTGGTCAGAATGCGCTCCAGCGTGCCGGAGGCCCGTTCCCGCTGCATGGTGATCGCCGTGATGATGAACATCACGAACAGCGGGAAAAGGCCGAGCAGGATCAGGCAGGCGTTGTTGAACGGCGAGGGCATGCCCGGCCGGTGCGGCTCGTTGGGGAGCATGTAGTACATCAACGTGATCACCAAGACCGGCACGAACAGGATCATCGCGACGCTGCGGTGGTCGGCCGCCAGTTGGCGCAGGATGCGCGTCGTGGTGGCGGTATACCCCTTGAGGCCTAACCGGCCTGGCGCATGATGTTGCGCTTGATGATGGACAGAAACGCGTCCTCCAGTGACGTGCATCCGGTGTCCTCTCGTAGTCGGGCCGGGGTGGTGTGCGCGAGCAGGTGACCGTCGCGCATCAGCAGCAGGTCACCGCAGTGGTCGGCCTCGTCCATGACGTGGCTGGACACCAGCAGGGTGGTTCCGCCGCGGGCGAGATCGGCGAACTGCTCCCACAGGTCCGCGCGCAGGACGGGGTCCAGGCCCACGGTCGGCTCGTCGAGCACCAGCAGCGACGGCCGGCAGACCAGCGCACACGCCAGCGACACCCGGGTGCGCTGACCGCCGGAAAGGTTGCCGCAGAAGGCGGTTCGGTGATCAACCAACCCGACCCGCTCGATCGCGGCGTCGGCGGCCTGGTGGTCGAAACCGTACAGCGAGGCGAAGTACCGGACGTTGTCGACGACGCGCAGGTCGTTGTAGATGGTCGGGTCCTGCGGCAGGTATCCGACCCGGCGGTGCAGCGGCGCCGACCCGGCGGGGTGGCCGAGCACGGTGACGGATCCCGAGTTCACGATCTGAGTGCCGACGATGCACCGCATCAGGGTGGTCTTGCCGCAGCCGGACGGGCCGAGCAGGCCGGTGATGCTCCCGCGTGCGATCTGCACCGAGAAGTCGTGCAGGGCGGGCCGCTTGCCGCGGATCACCCGCAGGTGATCGATGCGGACGACGGGTTCGGTGATTAATTCATCACACGATGAAGTCATCATGTGATGAATAATCGTCCTCGGAGGGGGGACTGTCAAGAGCGCAGACGTAAAGGTTTTCGGTTGCGCAGGGACCCGGGTCATCACGGCGAGGGGCACTGGCTTAAGGGGATTCGCCCCTTGTTCGATGCGACGGCGCCGTGGCGGCGTTTCAACGGTTGGGCGAGCCAGGGCGGCTCTGGGGCAGGTGCCCGTGCACACCCTCGGCGTAGGCCGTCTCGGCGTGCTGCGTGAGGTCGACGCCGGTGGTCTCGTCTTCGGCGCTGACCCGGAAGCCCATCACCCGGTCGATCACCTTCGCGAGCACGAACGACACCGCGAACGCGTAGAGCGCGACGACGACGATGGCGAGCGCCTGCTTGCCCAGTTGGGTGAAGCCGCCCCCGTAGAACAGGCCGCGCGGGCCCGACGTCATGACCGCCGTCGCGAGCAGCCCGATCAAGGACACTCCGACGACGCCGCCGACGAAGTGCACACCGACCACATCGAGCGAATCGTCATAGTTGAAGCGGAATTTCGCGCTCACCGCGAACGAGCACACGACGCCCGCCGCGAGCCCGACGACCGCCGCGCCCAGCGTGTTGACGGTTCCGCACGACGGCGTGATGGCGACCAGCCCGGCCACCACGCCGGACGCCGCGCCGAAGGTCGTGGGGCGGCCGTCGCGGACCTGTTCGACCGACAGCCAGCCCAGCATGCCCAGGCACCCGGCGACGAGCGTGTTGAGGAAGATCGCCGCGGCGGTGCCGTTGGCGGCCAGGGCGGAACCGGCGTTGAACCCGAACCAGCCGAACCACAGCAGCCCGACGCCGAGCAACACCAGCGGCAGATTGTGCGGCCGCATGGCGTCCTTCTTGAAGCCGATGCGGGGGCCGAGCACCAGCGCCAGGGCCAGGGCCGAGGAACCGGACACGATCTCGACGACGAGGCCCCCCGCGTAGTCGAGCACCCCGAGCTTGGCCAACCAGCCGCCGGGTCCCCACACCCAGTGCGCCACAACCGAATACACCACGACCGTCCACACCGGGACGAACACCATCCACGCGGCGAACTTCGCGCGGTCGGCGATCGCGCCACTGACCAGGGCGGCCGTGATGATCGCGAACGTGACCTGGAACGTGGCGTACAGCAGCTCCGGGACCGCGCCGTGCGCGGTGTCGGGGGTGATGCCCAGCATCCCGACATGCCTGAGGTTGCCGAGGAACCCGCTCACCCCGTCCTCGGAGAACGCGATGGTGTAGCCGAGCAGCAGCCACGCCACCGTGACCAGCGGTATGGAGATGAAGCTCATCATGATCATGTTGAGCACCCCGGTGGTGCGGACCATGCCGCCGTAGAAGATGGCCAGACCGGGAGTCATCAGCAGCACCAGCGCGGTGCTGGCCAGTAGCCACGCGGTGGCGGCGGGGTCGATCGGATGCATGACGCGCGCTCCTTCACAGGTCCCAAGACACCGGGATACTGCCATGACGGCGCTGCCGGTACGTTCGGTGGGTGGCCGCACGCCAGCTGCTCGTCGACCCCGTCGCGGCCGCGCAACGGCTCCTCGGCGCCACGCTCACCGGGCGGGGCGTCAGCGCCCTCGTCGTCGAAGTCGAGGCGTACGGCGGCGTACCCGACGGCCCCTGGCCGGACGCCGCGGCGCATTCCTATCGCGGCCTCAACGGGCGCAACGCGGTGATGTTCGGGCCTCCCGGCCGGCTCTACACCTATCGCAGCCACGGAATCCATGTGTGCGCCAACGTGTCCTGCGGCCCGGACGGGACCGCGGCGGCCGTGTTGCTGCGGGCCGCCGCCCTCGAGGAGGGCACCGATACCGCGCGCGCCCGGCGCGGGGAGCTGGTCCGCGGCGCCGCGCTGGCGCGCGGCCCGGGCAACCTGTGTTCGGCCCTGGGAATCACCATGGACGACAACGGCATCGACCTCTTCGACCCCGCCAGCGCGGTGACCCTGGACCTCAACGCGCCGATGGCCGCCGTGTCCGGTCCGCGCGTCGGGGTCAGCCAGGCCGCCGACCGGCCGTGGCGATTCTGGCTTGCTGGCCGCCCGGAGGTGTCGGCCTACCGGCGCAGCCCGCGCGCGCCGGCGCCCGGCACCAGCGACTAGGTGCGACTAGGCGGTGGCTTCCGCGGGGGCGACGGCGCGAAAGGCGGGGTCGACCCGGCGGGCGAGGAAAACGAAGCTGACGGCCAGCAGGGGCGCGACGGCGCTGTATAACGCGGCCGGCATGGCCATTTCGGCGCTGTTCAGCAGCTGCGGGCTCAACGCGACGCCCATCGCCACCACGGCATTGTGCATTCCGACCTCCAGGCTGACCGCCACGGCCTGCCGGGGCGCCAGACGCATCAAGCGCGGCGCGAGATAGCCGACCGTCAAGCTCACGGCGCAGAACGTCACGACGGCTCCGCTGAGCGCGCCGAAGTGATGCCACAACGTCGTTCGTCCTCCGGCGACGGCGCCGAGCACGGCGACGACCAGCAGCACCAACGCGATGATGCGGACCGGCTTCTGCAGCCGCCCGGCCAGCTCCGGGAAGCGGTGGCGGAAGGCCACCCCGATCGCGATCGGGATGAGCACCAGGCCGAACACCGTGAAGAACTTGTCCACCTGAAGCGGGAGGAACCGGCCCCCGCCGAGGAACCAGGTCATCGACACGGCCAGGATCGCGGGCAGCGCGACGATCGACAGCACGGCGTTGATCGCGGTCAGCGTGAGGTTGAGGGCGAGGTCGCCGTTGAAGAGGTGGCTGAGGATGCTGGACATCGTCCCGCCGGGGGTGGCGGCCATCAGCATGAGCCCGACCGCCAGATGGGGCTCGAGGTGGAAGGCCTCGGCGATCGCCAGGCACAGGGTGGGCAACAGCAGCGACTGGCAGGCCAGTGCCACCGCCAGGGGTTTCCGCATGGTCGCGGCCCGCTTGAAGTCGGCGACCGTGAGCGTCAGCCCGAGGGCGAGCATCACCACCACGACGACCAGCGGCCAGTATCGGTTGTCCATAACGCTCCACGTCGTCGGTGCGCTCAGTGGGGGAAGGCGTTGGCGCGACGATGCGCCGCGCAGTCAGCTTGCCTTATCCCGCAGCGCGTGGGCGAATCGCGGCCGCGCGAGCGACTAAAGTCGGCGGCGATGTCTTCCGGGATCCTTGACGAGCTGGGCTGGCGCGGGCTGATCGCGCAGTCCACCGACCTCGACGCGCTGGCCGCCGAGGCACAGCGCGGGCCGATGACCGTGTACGCCGGTTTCGACCCCACCGCGGCCAGCCTGCACGCGGGGCACCTGGTGCCACTGCTGGCGCTGCGCCGGTTCCAGCGCGCCGGCCACCGCCCGATCGTGCTCGCCGGCGGGGCCACCGGCATGATCGGGGACCCGCGCGACGTGGGGGAGCGCACCCTGAACGAGGCGGACACCGTCGCCGAATGGACCGAGCGCATTCGCGGGCAGCTGGAGCGCTTCGTCGACTTCGACACGTCGCCGACCGGGGCCGTCGTCGTCAACAACCTGGACTGGACGGCCCCGTTGTCGGCCATCGAGTTCCTGCGCGACCTCGGCAAGCACTTCTCGGTCAACGTCATGCTGGATCGCGACACCATCCGGCGGCGGCTCGAGGGCGAGGGCATCTCCTACACGGAGTTCAGTTACCTGCTGCTGCAGGCCAACGACTACGTCGAACTGCACCGCCGTTACGGCTGCGCGCTGCAGATCGGCGGCTCCGACCAGTGGGGCAACATCATCGCGGGGGTCCGCCTGGTTCGCCAGAAGCTCGGGGCGGCGGTGCACGCGCTCACGGTGCCACTGGTGACCGCGGCCGACGGCACCAAGTTCGGCAAGTCCACCGGCGGCGGCAGCCTGTGGCTCGACCCGGCGATGACCACCCCCTACGCGTGGTACCAGTACTTCGTCAACACCGCCGACGCCGACGTGATCCGCTACCTGCGGTGGTTCACCTTCCTGTCGGCCGACGAGCTGAGCGAGCTGGAACAGGCGACGGCCGAGCGCCCGCAGCAGCGCGCCGCCCAGCGACGACTGGCCCGTGAGCTGACCGTGCTGGTGCACGGGGAGGCGGCCACCGAGGCGGTCGAGCATGCCAGCCGGGCGCTGTTCGGCCAGGGCGAACTGGACCGCCTCGACGAGGCGACGCTGGCGGCGGCGCTGCGCGAGGCCTCGGTCGCCGAGCTCAAACCCGGCGGCCCGGACGGGATCGTCGACCTGCTGGTGGCCAGCGGCCTGTCCGAGAGCAGGAAGGCCGCGCGCCGCACCATCGGCGAGGGCGGGGTGTCGGTCAACAACGTCCGGATCGACAGCGAGGAGTGGGCGCCGCAACCCACGGACTTCCTGCACGGCCGGTGGCTGGTGCTGCGCCGCGGCAAGCGGACGATCGCGGGGATCGAAAAGGTCTAGGACCGCATCCGCAAAACGCGTTGGTGCGCAAATCTTTACCGTACGGTGTTGCGGTTGTGACCCGCGTTGGCCAGGGTGGTCACGATGACATCCCTCAGGCGTGTGGAATGGGCCCTGCTGCGCGTCCTGGGGGTGAGTGCGTGCGTGGCGGGGATGGCCGCGCCACTGGCGGCGCCCGTCCGCGCCGACATGCGGGGGAACGCGTTCCTGATGGCGCTCAGCAACGCCGGCATCACCTATCCGCACCCGGAGGGCGCCCTGGCGCTGGGCCAGTCGGTGTGCCCGATGCTGGTCATGCCGGGCCAGTCGTTCGACTCGGTCGCCGACGAAATGGCCAGCCGCAGCGGCCTGGGCTACGAGTCGGCGGGCCTGTTCACCATCGTCGCGGTGGCCAACTACTGCCCGGCGGTGATCGCGCCGCTGCTGCAGAACCGGCTCACGGCGTACTAGCGATCCAGCCCCCGTATCCTCGGCTGCGTGGTCGACGACAGGCAGCGGCAGCGGGGTGAACGGCGCCCGCGCCCGTCGGGCAACTGGTCGGGGCCCGGCCGTGCCCGGCCGGTCCAGCCGCAGCAGCCCGACGCCCGCCGCACGCCGGAGCCCGGGCCGCCGATACCGCCCGGCGTCGAGGCCCGGCAGCTGGCGCCCGAGATCCGTGGCGAACTCAGCACCCTGGACCGCGCCACCGCCGACGCGGTGGCGCGCCACCTGGTCGCCGCCGGTGAGCTGCTCGACGAAGACCCGGAGGCGGCGCTGAGCCACGCCCGCGCCGCCCGCGCGCGGTCCAGCAGGATCGCCGCGATTCGCGAGGCCGTCGGAATCGCCGCCTATCACTGCGGTGACTGGGCGCAGGCGCTGGCCGAATTGCGCGCCGCCCGCAGGATGGGCAGCAAGTCCAACCTGCTCGCCCTGATCGCGGATTGCGAACGCGGCCTTGGCCGCCCGGAACGGGCCATCGAGCTCGCGCGCGGTCCGGAGGCGGCCCAGCTCGACGGTGACGACGCCGACGAGCTGCGCATCGTCGCCGCGGGGGCACGCGCGGACCTCGGGCAGCTGGAGCAGGCGCTGACCGTCTTGTCCACGCCGCAACTCGACCCGGCCCGCAGGGGCTCGACGGCGGCGCGGTTGTTCTACGCCTATGCCGACACGCTCCTGGCCCTCGGCCGCGATGACGAAGCGCTGCAATGGTTTCTGCGCTCAGCGGCCGCCGACGTCGAAGGCGTCACCGACGCCGAAGACCGGGTCAGCGAGCTGGGCTCCCGATGACAAGCGTTGCGCGCCAATACGATTGCCTGCTACTCGACCTGGATGGGACGTTGTTCCGCGGCCGCCGGCCCACCGAGGGCGCGGTGCAAGCCCTGGCCGAGGTAAAAAGCCGCGCGTTCTTCATCACCAACAACGCGTCGCGCAGCGCCGCCGAGGTCGCCGCACACCTGACCGAACTCGGCTTCACCGCCACCGCCGACGATGTCGCCACCAGCGCCCAGAGCGCGGCCCGGCTGCTGGCCGCTCAGCTGCCGGCCCGGTCGCCGGTGCTGATCGTGGGCACCGACGCGCTGGCCGACGAGGTCGCGGCCGTCGGGCTGCGCCCGGTGCGCCGGTTCGACGACGACCCGGTCGCCGTCGTCCAGGGTCTGTCGATGAGCATCGGCTGGCCGGACCTGGCCGAGGCCGCGCTGGCCATTCGGTCCGGCGCGCTGTGGGTGGCGGCCAACGTCGACCCGACGCTGCCCACCGAGCGGGGCCTGCTGCCGGGGAACGGGTCCATGGTCGCCGCGCTGCGCGCGGCCACCGGCGCCGAGCCCCAGGTCGCGGGCAAACCGGCGCCCGGACTGCTCACCGATGCGGCGGCCAGGGGCGATTTCCGCGCGCCCCTGGTGGTCGGCGACCGGCTGGACACCGACATCGAGGGCGCCAACGCGGCCAAGCTGCCCAGCCTGATGGTGCTCACCGGGGTCAACTCCGCGCGCGACGCCGTGTACGCCGAACCCGTCCACCGGCCCACCTATATCGGCCACGACCTGCGGGCGTTGCACCAGGACGGCGAGCGGCTGGCGGTCGGGCCGCAGCCGGGCTGGCGGGTCGACGTCTGCGAGCGGGCGGTGACCGTCAGCGCTGACGGGCCCGACGACGGCGACGGGCTGGCGATCGTGCGGGCCGTCGCCGGCGCGGTGTGGGGCGCGCGGCGGGACGGGCGGCCGATCACCGTCGAGGCCGGCGACGCGCGCGCCCGCGAGGCGCTGCAGCGGTGGTCTCTGGGCTAGCGTTAGAGCGCAATGACTATCGATCCTGAAGAGATTCGCGCGGAAATCGACGCCCTGCTGGCCCAGCTGCCGGAGCCGGGCGCCCCGGAAAGCCCGGACAGCGGGCCGTCCCTCACCGAGCTCGAAGAGATAGCGCGCCGCCTCTCCGAGGCGCACGACGTGCTGCTGGCCGCGCTGGAATCGGCGGAGAAGGGCTGAGTGCCCGCATGTCTCGCCGCGCCCGCGTCGACGCCGAGCTGGTCCGGCGCGGCCTCGCGCGATCGCGTCAGCAGGCCGCGGAGTTGATCGGCGCCGGGCGGGTCAGCATCGACGGGCTGCCGGCCCGCAAGCCGGGCACCGCCGTCGCCCTCACCGCGGCGCTGACGGTGACCGACGACGGCGAACGGGACTGGGTGTCGCGCGGCGCGCACAAGCTCATCGGCGCGCTGGACACCTTCGGGATCGACGTGGCGGGCCGCCGCTGCCTGGACGCCGGGGCCTCGACGGGCGGCTTCACCGAGGTCCTGCTGGACCGGGGCGCCGCGGAAGTGGTCGCCGTGGACGTCGGCTACGGCCAGCTGGCGTGGTCGCTGCGCTGCGACCCGCGGGTGGTCGTCGTCGAGCGGACGAACGCCCGTGACCTGTCCCGGGAGGCGATCGGCGGGCCGGTCGACCTGGTGGTGGCCGACCTGTCGTTCATCTCGCTGGCCACCGTGTTGCCCGCGCTGGCTGGATGTGCTTCCCCCGCTGCGGATATCGTTCCCATGGTGAAGCCGCAGTTCGAGGTGGGCCGGGGCCAGGTCGGCGCCGGCGGCGTCGTGCACGACCCCGCCCTGCGCGCCGACGCCGTGCTGGGCGTGGCGCGGCGCGCCGGCGAGCTGGGCTGGCACACCGTCGGCGTCACCGCGAGCCCGCTGCCGGGCCCGTCGGGCAACGTCGAATACTTCCTGTGGCTGCGCGCCCGGACCGATCGGGGATTGGCGGATGAGGAGTTGGTGACGGCGGTGCGGAACGCCGTGAGCGAGGGCCCGCAATGACCGCTTCGACCGAGCACCGCACCGTGCTGATGGTGGTGCACACCGGCCGCGAGGAAGCCACCGAGACGGCGGCCCGCGTGCAGAAAGTGCTGAGCGACAACGACATTGCCCTCCGTGTGCTGTCCGCCGAGGCGGTCGACCGCGGCTCGTTGCAGGTGGCTCCCGACGACATCCGGGCGATGGGCGTCGAAATCCAGGTCGTCGACGCGGATCCGCATGCCGCCGACGGCTGCGAACTGGTGCTGGTACTCGGCGGGGACGGCACGTTCCTGCGCGCGGCCGAACTGGCACGCAACGCAGGGATTCCGGTGCTGGGCGTCAACCTGGGCCGGATCGGGTTTCTGGCCGAGGCCGAGGCGGAGGCCATCGACAAAGTGCTGGACCACGTGGTCGCCCGCGACTACCGGGTGGAGGACCGGTTGACGCTCGACGTGGTCGTGCGCGCCGGCGGTCGCGAGATCGAACGCGGGTGGGCGCTCAACGAGGTCAGCCTGGAGAAGGGCCCGCGGCTGGGCGTGCTGGGGGTGGTGGTCGAGATCGACGGGCGGCCCGTATCGGCGTTCGGATGCGACGGGGTGCTGGTGTCGACGCCCACCGGGTCGACCGCCTACGCGTTCTCCGCGGGCGGCCCGGTGCTGTGGCCGGACCTCGAGGCAATCCTGGTGGTGCCCAACAACGCTCACGCACTGTTCGGCCGGCCGATGGTCACCAGCCCCGCCGCCACCATCGCCATCGAGGTCGAGGCGGACGGCCACGACGCCCTGGTGTTCTGCGACGGTCGCCGCGAAATGCTGATCCCGGCCGGCAGCCGGATCGAGGTGAGGCGCTGCGACACGCCGGTGAAATGGGCACGGCTGGACAGCGCCCCGTTCACCGACCGGTTGGTGCGCAAGTTCCGGTTGCCGGTCACCGGGTGGCGTGGGAAGTAACGGCGCGGCTCGGAGCTGACTGAATGCTGACCGAAATCCGCATCGAGTCGCTCGGTGCCATCAGCGCGGCGGTCGGGGAGTTCGACCGCGGCCTGACCGTGCTGACCGGCGAGACCGGCACTGGCAAGACCATGGTGGTGACCGGGCTGCACCTGCTCGGCGGTGCCCGCGCCGACGCCACCCGGGTCCGGTCGGGTGCCGACCGCGCGGTCGTCGAAGGCCGTTTCACCACAACCGATCTCGAGGACGCCGTGGTGGCGCAGCTGGACGAGATGCTGGAGGCGTCGGGCGCTGAACGCGACGAGGACGGCAGCGTGATCGCGCTGCGCTCGGTCAGCCGCGACGGGCCGTCGCGGGCTTATCTGGGCGGTCGCAGCGTGCCCGCCAAGTCGCTGGGCGACTTCACCACCGAGCTGCTCACGCTGCATGGGCAAAACGACCAGCTGCGGCTGATGCGGCCCGAGGAGCAACGCGCCGCCCTGGACCGGTTCGCCAAGGCCGGAACCGCGCTCGAGCGCTACCGCAAACTGCGCGACGCGTGGCTCACCGCGCGCCACGACCTCGCCGACCGCCGGAACCGCATGCGCGAACTCGCGCTGGAGTCCGACCGGCTGACCTTCGCGCTCAACGAGATTGACGCCGTCGACCCACAGCCGGGCGAGGACGACGCGCTGGTCGCCGATATCGTGCGGCTCTCCGAATTGGACACGCTGCGCGAGGCCGCGACCACCGCGCACGCGGCGCTGTCCGGGGCTCCCGACGACGTGGAGGCCTCCGGACACAGCGCCGCCGACGGCCTGGGCCGCGCGAAGGCGGCCTTGGAGTCGACGGACGACGCGAAGCTGCGGGCGCTGGCCGGGCAGGTGCGCGAGGCGCTGACGGTGGTCGCCGACGCGGCCGGCGAACTGAGCGGATTCCTGGACGAGCTGCCGGTCGACGCCAGCGCGCTGGAGGCCAAGCTGGCCCGGCAGGCCGAACTGCGCACGCTGACCCGCAAGTACGCCGCGGACGTCGACGGGGTGCTGCGCTGGGCCCAGGAGTCGCGGCAGCGGCTGGCCCAACTCGACGTCTCCGAGGAGGGTTTGACGGCGCTGGCGGCCCGGGTCGACGAGCTCGCGCGTGAATTGGCCCAGGCCGCAGTCGATCTGAGCGGAATCCGGCGTAAGGCGGCCAAGCGGCTGGCCAAGGAGGTCACCGCCGAGCTGTCCGGGCTGGCGATGGCCGACGCGCAATTCAGTATCGACGTGAGCGACGACGTCGTCGCCGACAAGGACGATCCGGCCGCGCTCGCGCTCCCGTCCGGCGGGCTGGCCCGCGCCGGCATCGACGGCGTCGACCAGGTCGAGTTCGGTTTCGCGGCGCACCGCGGGATGGACCAGCTGCCGCTGGCCAAGAGCGCGTCCGGCGGCGAGCTGTCCCGGGTGATGCTGGCGCTGGAGGTGGTGCTGGCGGCCTCGGCGGCGGGCACCACCATGGTGTTCGACGAGGTCGACGCCGGCGTCGGCGGCCGCGCCGCGGTGCAGATCGGGCGGCGGTTGGCGCGGTTGGCGCGCACCCACCAGGTGATCGTGGTGACGCATCTGCCGCAGGTCGCGGCGTACGCCGACGTGCACCTGGTGGTGCACAGCGCCGGGCCCAAGGGCACCAGCGTGGTACGGCGGGTCACCGGCGACGAGCGGGTCGCCGAACTGGCGCGGATGCTGGCGGGGCTGGGCGAATCCGACAGCGGGCGCGCGCACGCCCGGGAACTGCTCGACGCCGCCCAGCGGGACGAGATCTGAGCCGCCGCCCCGCCCTGCGGCGAGGGTGCGTGTTTGTCCGAGGACACGCCGCGCAAGCCGCGCAACTGCGCACCGTGGCGCGACCAACCCGTTAGGAGCTTGTGACTAATGGGACTCTAGATAACTTCTGAGGCTGGTGTTACGGCGCGCCTCCACGCCTGATCCGGGCATCACCGACAGAATCGCCCCCATGAAGATGTCAGGGCTGCTTACTCGTAACACCGCCCGGCCGGGCCTCGTCGGCACCGCACGGGTGGACCGGAACATCGACCGACTGCTGCGCAGGGTGTGCCCCGGCGACATCGTGGTGCTCGACGTCCTGGACTTGGACCGCATCACGGCGGACGCCCTGGTGGAAGCCGACATCGCCGCGGTCGTCAACGCCTCGCCCTCGGTGTCGGGCCGCTATCCCAACATGGGTCCCGAGGTGCTGGTCAACAACGGGGTCACCCTGATCGACGAGACCGGACCCGACATCTTCAAGAAGGTCAAGGACGGCGCCAAGATCCGGTTGTACGAGGGCGGGGTGTACTCGGGCGACCGCAGGCTGGTGCGCGGCACCGAGCGCACCGACCACGACATCGCCGACCTGATGCGCGAGGCCAAGAGCGGCCTGTCCGCGCACCTGGAGGCGTTCGCCGGCAACACGATTGAGTTCATCAAGAGCGAGAGCCCGTTGTTGATCGACGGCATCGGCATCCCCGACATCGACGTCGACCTGCGCCGCCGGCACGTGGTCATCGTCGGCGACGAGCCCAGCGCCGAGGAGGACCTCAAGTCGCTCAAGCCGTTCATCAAGGAGTACCAGCCGGTGCTCTTCGGCGTGGGCAGCGGCGCGGACGTATTGCGCAAGCAGGGTTATCGTCCGCAGGTCATCGTGGGCGACCCCGACCACATCAGCGCCGACGCCCTCAAGTGCGGCGCCCAGGTCGTCCTGCCCGCCGACGCCGACGGCCACGCACCCGGGCTGGAGCGCATCCAGGACCTGGGTGTGGGGGCGATGACGTTCCCGGCGGCGGGTTCGGCGATCGACCTGGCCCTGCTGCTGGCCGATCACCACGGCGCCGCGCTGCTGGTGACCGCGGGCCACACCGCCAACATCGAGACGTTCTTCGACCGGACGCGCGCGCACAGCAACCCGTCGACGTTCCTGACCCGGCTTCGGGTGGGGGAGAAGGTGGTGGACGCCAAGGCGGTGGCCACCCTGTACCGCAATCACATCTCGGCGGGCGCCATCGCGTTGCTGGCGCTGACCATGTTGATCGCCGTCATCGTCGCACTGTGGGTGTCCCGCACCGACGGCGTGGTGATGCACTGGATCACCGAGTACTGGAACCACTTTTCCCTGTGGGTTCAGCACCTGGTGACCTAGGTTTCTGATGATCTCGCTGCGCCAACACGCGTTATCGCTGGCCGCCGTCTTCCTGGCGCTGGCCGTGGGAGTCGTGCTCGGATCCGGCTTCCTGTCCGACACCCTGCTGTCCAGCCTGCGTGACGAGAAGCGGGATCTGCACTCGCAGATCGACGGGCTCAACGACCAGAAGAACGTGCTCAACGAAAAGCTCAGCGCGGCAAACAACTTCGATACCCAGCTGGCCGGCCGGATCGTGCACGACACGCTCGGCGGCAAGTCGGTCGTGCTGTTCCGCACCCCGGACGCCAAGGACGACGACGTGGCCGCGGTGTCGAAGTTCATCGGCCAGGCCGGGGGCGCGGTGACCGGAACCGTGTCGTTGACGAGTGAGTTCGTCGAGGCCAATTCCGCGGAGAAGCTGCAGACCGTGGTGAACTCGTCGATCCTGCCGGCCGGACAGCAGCTGAGCACCAAGCTCGTCGACCAGGGCTCGCAGGCCGGCGACCTGATGGGCATCGCCTTGCTGATCAACGCCAATCCCGCGATCCCGCCCGTCGACGAGGCCCAGCGGGGCACCGTGCTGGCGGCGCTGCGCGACACCGGGTTCATCACCTATCAGCCCGCCGAGCACATGGGCGCGGCGAACGCCGCGCTGGTCGTCACCGGCGGTGCGCTACCCCAGGACGCCGGCAACCAGGGCGTCAGCGTCGCCCGGTTCGCCGCCGCGCTGGCGCCGCACGGGTCGGGCGCCCTGCTCGCCGGGCGCGACGGCTCGGCGACCGGCGGGGCGGCCGTCGCCGTGGCCCGCGCCGACGCCGGGATGAACTCCGTGGTGAGCACCGTGGACGACGTCGACACCGCGCCCGGCCGGATCACCGCGGTGCTCGGCCTGCACGACCTGATCAACGGCGGGCACGCGGGGCAGTACGGCACCGGTCACGGCGCGACTTCGATCACGGTGCCCCAGTAGCGGGCGTGTTCCCCACGCCACCGCGGTGGTGGATGTTAGGGTGGGTTTCCGTGGGTCGGCAGGCCCTACTAGTTATTCGCTAGCAAAATTCGACGCCCTGCCCGTCTTCACGGAGGTCGCCTGTGCGAAAGCACCCGCAATCCGTCACCAAGCACCTCTTCGTCAGCGGGGGCGTCGCGTCCTCGCTGGGCAAGGGCCTCACCGCCAGCAGCCTCGGTCAGCTGCTGACGGCCCGCGGGTTGTACGTCACCATGCAAAAGCTCGACCCGTACCTCAACGTGGACCCGGGCACCATGAACCCGTTCCAGCACGGCGAGGTGTTCGTCACCGAGGACGGCGCCGAGACCGACCTCGACGTCGGCCACTACGAACGGTTCCTGGATCGCGACCTGTCCGGCTCGGCGAATGTCACGACGGGGCAAGTGTATTCGACCGTCATCGCCAAGGAGCGGCGCGGCGAATACCTCGGCGACACCGTTCAGGTGATCCCGCACATCACCGACGAGATCAAGCGCCGGATCACGGCGATGGCCGAGCCGGACGCCCACGGCAACCGCCCCGACGTGGTCATCACCGAAATCGGCGGAACCGTCGGCGATATCGAGTCGCAGCCGTTCCTGGAGGCGGCGCGCCAGGTCCGCCACGACCTGGGCCGGGAGAACGTCTTCTTCCTGCACGTCTCGCTGGTGCCGTATCTGGCCCCGTCGGGCGAACTCAAGACCAAGCCGACCCAGCACTCGGTGGCCGCGCTGCGCAGCATCGGTATCACGCCGGACGCGCTGGTGCTGCGCTGCGACCGGGACGTCCCCGAAGCGCTGAAGAACAAGATCGCGCTGATGTGTGACGTCGACATCGACGGGGTGATCTCCACCCCGGACGCGCCGTCGATCTATGACATCCCCAAGCGGCTGCACCGTGAGGAACTCGACGCCTACGTGGTGCGCCGGCTCAGCCTGCCGTTCCGCGATGTCGACTGGACCGAGTGGGACGACCTGCTGCGCAGGGTGCACGAGCCGCACGAGACGGTGCGAATCGCGTTGGTGGGCAAGTATGTTGAGCTCTCCGACGCCTACCTGTCGGTCACCGAGGCGCTGCGCGCCGGCGGGTTCAAGCACCACGCCAAAGTGGAGATGCAATGGGTGCCCTCCGACGACTGCGAGACCGCGGCGGGCGCGGCGGCGGCGCTGGCCGACGTGCACGGCGTGCTGATCCCGGGCGGCTTCGGCATCCGCGGCATCGAGGGCAAGATCGGCGCCATCCGGTACGCGCGGTCGCGAGGGCTGCCGGTGCTGGGCCTGTGCCTCGGCCTGCAGTGCATCGTGATCGAGGCCGCGCGCTCGGCCGGGCTCACCGAGGCCAACTCGGCCGAATTCGACCCCGACACACCGCATCCCGTCATCTCCACGATGGCCGACCAGGTCGACGCGGTGACCGGGCAGGCCGACCTGGGCGGCACCATGCGGCTGGGCGCGTATCCCGCTGTGCTGCAGCCGGATTCGATCGTGGCCCAGGCCTATGGCACCACGGAGGTGTCGGAGCGGCACCGGCACCGCTACGAGGTCAACAACGCCTACCGTGACAAGATCGCCGAGAGCGGCCTGCGGTTCTCCGGGACCTCGCCCGACGGGCATCTGGTGGAGTTCGTCGAGTACCCGCCCGAGGTGCACCCGTTCATCGTCGGCACCCAGGCGCACCCGGAACTCAAGAGCCGCCCCACGCGGCCGCACCCGCTGTTCGTCGCGTTCGTCGGGGCGGCCATCGACTATCAGTCGGGCGAGCTGCTCCCGGTGGAGATCCCCGAGCACGCCTCGAACGGCAACCAGCAGCGGGACGGCGTCACCCAGTCGCTACCCGAGCCCGCGACCCGTGGCTGAGCACAACTTCGAGACGGCGTCATCCGAAACGCTGTACACCGGAAAGATTTTCGCACTGCGCAGTGACCAGGTGCGGATGCCGGGCGGCGCCACCGCGATTCGTGAAGTCGTCGAGCACTACGGGGCCGTCGCCATCGTGGCGCTGAACGAGGACAACAACATCGCGATGGTCTACCAATACCGCCACGCATTCGGCCGGCGGCTGTGGGAGCTGCCGGCCGGCCTGCTCGACGTGGCGGGGGAGCCGCCACAGGAGACGGCGGTCCGCGAGCTCCAGGAGGAGGTCGGCCTGCGGGCCGGAACCTGGCAGGTGCTGGTGGACCTCAACTCCGCGCCGGGCTTCAGCGACGAGTCGGTGCGGGTGTACCTGGCCACCGAGCTGACCGAGGTGGCGCGGCCCGAGGCGCACCACGAGGAAGCCGACATGACCATGCGCTGGTTTCCCGTCGCCGAGGCGGTCCGGATGGTGTTCAGCGGCGAGATCGTGAATTCCATTGCCATTGCCGGGATTTTGGCCGCCCACGCGGTGACCGCAGGCGTCGCGGAGCCGCGCCCGGTGGACAGCCCGTGGCCCGACAAGCCGACCGCGTTCGCCGCGCGCAAGGCCGCGCGATGACGACGGCGGCCCTGGACACCCAACTGCAGGGCTATCTGGACCACCTCACCATCGAGCGGGGTGTCGCCGCGAACACGCTCAGCTCCTATCGCCGCGACCTGCGCCGCTACACCAAGCACCTGGCGGACCGGGGAATCCACGATCTGGCCAAGGTCGGCGAGGACGACGTCAGCGAGTTCCTGGTCGCGCTGCGCCGCGGCGACCCCGACTCGGGGACCGCGGCGCTGTCCGCGGTGTCGGCGGCGCGCGCCCTGATCGCGGTTCGGGGCCTGCACCGGTTCGCCGCCGCCGAGGGGCTCGCCGAGCTGGACGTGGCGCGCGCGGTCCGCCCGCCGACGCCGGGCCGCCGGCTCCCCAAGAGCCTGACGATCGACCAGGTGCTGGCGCTGCTGGAAGGCGCTGGCGGCGACAGTGCGTCCGACGGCCCGCTCACGCTGCGAAACCGCGCGCTGCTGGAGCTCCTGTACTCCACGGGGGCGCGCATCTCGGAGGCCGTCGGCCTCGACGTCGACGACATCGACACCCGCGCCAGGTCGGTGCTGCTGCGCGGCAAGGGCGGCAAGCAGCGGCTGGTGCCCATCGGGCGGCCGGCCGTGCAGGCACTCGACGCTTACCTGGTCCGCGGCCGCCCGGACCTCGCCCGCCGCGGCCGCGGGACGCCGGCCATCTTGCTCAATGTGCGCGGCGGGCGGTTGTCGCGGCAAAGCGCGTGGCAAGTGCTGCAGGACGCCGCCGAGCGCGCCGGGATCACGTCGGGGGTGTCGCCGCACATGCTGCGGCACTCGTTCGCGACCCACCTGCTCGAGGGCGGCGCCGACGTGCGGGTGGTGCAGGAGTTGCTGGGGCACGCCTCGGTGACGACGACGCAGATCTACACGATGGTCACCGTGCACGCGCTGCGTGAGGTGTGGGCCGGCGCCCACCCCCGCGCGCAGTAATCGGGATCGGTATCTAACCCAGGTACTCGGATTCCAGGACCAGGTCGGACACCAGCGACTGGTATTCCAGGTGCGTCTTGTGTTCGACGGTGTTCCATTGCTTGCCCTGCTGCCGGCGCATGTACTCGCGGTACTTCGGCGCGCCCGGAATCCTGACGTTGTCGGCGACCACGACGGCGCCCGGGCGCAGCCAGCCGCGCGCCGCGATGCTGTGCAGGTCGTCCAGGTAGGCGTCCTTGTCGTGGTCGAGGAAGACGAAGTCGAGCCCGCCGGGCGTGAACCCGTGCTCGTCGGCCAGGGCGTCCAGGGTGCGTCCGCCGTCGCCGATGGTGCCGACCACGCAGGTCACCCGGTCGGCGACGCCGGCATGGGCCCACATCCGCCGGGCGTTGGCGGCGTTGGCCTCGGCGAGTTCGACGGAATACACCTTGGCGGTCGGGGCGGCCCGGGCGATGCGCAGCGCGCCGTATCCGACGTAGGTGCCCAGTTCGAGTGCCACGGCGGGATCGGCCCGGCGCACCGCGGCGTCGAGGATCCGCCCCTTCTCGTCGCCGACGTTGATCAGCATCGACTTCTCGTAGGCGAATTTGTCGATGGTGGCCAGCACGTCGTCGATGTCGCCGGCCTTGGCGTTGCGCAGGACGTAGTCCACCGCGGCGGCCTCGCGTCCGTCGCCGATCTGACCCGTCGTGGTGATGTTGCGCGCCCCGGTCGCCATCCGCCAGACCGACCAGCGCAGCAGGGGGATCCGTCGCTTGAGGTCCATAGGAATCCACCTTAGGCCGGGGACGGGCGCGCCCCGATGGTGCGGATGTGGCTGGTGTGACAGGGCGTGCGAAAACTGGCTGCGACAAGCGATTTCCGCGCATATTGGCTGGTAAATTGCCTGCGGGTCGCCCGGCTTCCGCGCGCGAACCGGTTAGACTTTCGGTCGATGTTCACCTCGCGAACACCCCCGCCATGACCGAGCAGCCGGATAGCGGCGTCGAGCTCGGCCTGACCGGGCGGCCGCCGCGGGCGATCCCGGAACCGCAGCCGCGCACCTCGCACGGCCCGGCCAAGGTCGTCGCGATGTGCAACCAGAAGGGCGGCGTCGGCAAGACCACGTCGACCATCAACCTGGGCGCCGCCCTCGCCGAATACGGCCGGCGGGTGCTGCTGGTGGACATGGACCCGCAGGGCGCGCTGTCCGCCGGGCTCGGCGTCCCGCACTACGAGCTGGAGAAGACCATCCACAACGTGCTGGTCGAGCCGCGGGTGTCCATCGACGACGTGCTGCTGCAGACCCGGGTCAAGTACATGGACCTGGTGCCCAGCAACATCGACCTGTCCGCCGCCGAGATCCAGCTGGTCAACGAGGTGGGCCGCGAACAGACCCTGGGCCGGGCGTTGCATCCGGTGCTGGATCGCTACGACTACGTCCTGATCGACTGCCAGCCGTCGCTGGGGCTGCTCACCGTGAACGGGCTGGCCTGCGCGGACGGCGTGGTGATCCCCACCGAATGCGAATTCTTCTCGCTGCGTGGCCTGGCGCTGCTGACGGACACCGTCGACAAGGTCCGCGACCGGCTCAACCCGAAGCTGGAGATCAGCGGCATCCTGCTCACGCGGTACGACCCGCGCACGGTCAACTCCCGCGAGGTGATGGCCCGGGTGGTGGAACGGTTCGGCGACCTGGTGTTCGACACCGTCATCACCCGAACCGTCCGATTCCCCGAGACCAGTGTGGCCGGTGAACCCATCACCACCTGGGCCCCGCGCTCCACGGGCGCCATCGCCTACCGCAACCTGGCCCGCGAGTTCATCGACCGATTCGGCGCGTGACGGCCAGCGCAAACGGTGAGGCGCCAGCCAAGAACGGTTTTCAAGTCCGCCTGACCAACTTCGAGGGTCCGTTCGATCTGCTGTTGCAGCTGATCTTCGCCCACCGGCTCGACGTCACCGAGGTGGCGCTGCACCAGGTCACCGACGACTTCATCGCCTACACCCGTGAGATCGGCTCGCAGCTGGATCTGGAGGAGACCACCGCCTTCCTGGTGGTCGCCGCGACGCTGCTCGATCTCAAGGCCGCCCGGCTGCTGCCGGCCGGGCAGATCGACGACGAAGAGGACCTGGCGCTGCTCGAGGTGCGCGACCTGCTGTTCGCCCGGCTGCTGCAGTACCGCGCGTTCAAGCACGTCGCGGAGATGTTCGCCGAGCTGGAGGCGACCGCGCTGCGCAGCTACCCGCGCGCCGTGTCGCTGGAGGACCGGTTCACCGAACTGCTGCCGGAGGTGATGCTGGGCGTCGACGCCGAACGCTTCGCCCAGATCGCCGCGATCGCGTTCAGCCCGCGGCCGGTGCCGATTGTGTCCATCGGGCACCTGCACGACGTGGCGGTCTCGGTGCCCGAGCAGGCCAAGAAGCTGCTGGCGATCCTCGAGTCCCGCGGCAGCGGCCAATGGGCCACGTTCTCCGAGCTGGTCTCCGACTGCGAGGCGCCGATGGAGGTCGTCGGGCGCTTCCTGGCGCTGCTCGAGCTCTATCGGAGCCGGGCGGTAGCATTCGACCAGTCGGAGCCGCTTGGCGTGCTCCAGATTTCATGGACCGGGGAACGTCCGGCCAACGAAGCCTTGCTAGAAGTGCGGGACGAATAGATGAGTGAATCGGAGCCCGACGTCGATCTGGACGTCGGCATCCCGGACATCGCCGAGGCGGCACCCATGGACGCCGAGGAACTCGGCTCCGTCCTGGAGGCGCTGCTGCTGGTGGTCGACACCCCGGTCACCGCCGAGGCGCTGGGCGCGGCCACGCAGCAACCCGTCTACCGGGTCGCCGCCCGGCTGCAGCAGATGGCCGACGAGCTCACCGAACGCGACAGCGGCATCGACCTGCGCCAGACCAGCGAGGGCTGGCGGATGTACACCCGGGCGCGGTTCGCGCCGTATGTGGAGAAGCTGCTGCTGGACGGCGCGCGGTCCAAGCTGACCCGCGCCGCTCTGGAGACCCTGGCCGTGGTGGCCTACCGCCAGCCGGTGACCCGCGCGCGGGTCAGCGCGGTCCGCGGTGTCAACGTCGATGCCGTCATGCGCACGCTGCTCGCGCGCGGCCTGATCACCGAGGCCGGGGTGGACGACGACACGGGCGCAGTGACTTTCGCGACCACCGACCTGTTCCTGGAACGGTTGGGGCTGACGTCGCTGGCCGACCTGCCCGACATCGCCCCGCTGCTTCCCGACGTCGACACCATCGAGGACTTGAGCGAATCCCTGGACAGCGAGCCGCGTTTCATCAAACTCCGGGGCGGGCAGCCGTCCGAGCAGGCGCTGACGTTCGACGTGGACCACGATTGATGGTCGAGACCGAAGGAATCCGGCTGCAAAAGGTGTTGTCCCAGGCCGGGATTGCGTCGCGGCGCGCCGCCGAGAAGTTGATCATCGACGGCCGTGTCGAGGTCGACGGGCAGGTGGTGAGGGAGTTGGGCACCCGGGTGGACCCCGATGCGTCGGTGATCCGGGTGGACGGCGCCCGGGTGGTCCTCGACGAGTCGCTGGTGTACCTGGCGCTGAACAAGCCGCGGGGCATGCACTCCACCATGTCGGACGACCGGGGCCGCCCGTGCATCGGCGACCTGGTGGAACGCAAGGTGCGCGGCAACAAGAACCTCTTTCACGTCGGGCGGCTGGACGCCGACACCGAGGGGCTGATCCTGCTGACCAACGACGGCGAGCTGGCGCACCGGTTGATGCATCCCTCCCACGAGGTGCCCAAGACGTACCTGGCCACGGTGACGGGGTCCGTGCCGCGGGGGCTGGGCAAAAGGCTGAAGGCGGGCATCGAATTGGACGACGGCCCGGCCCGCGTCGACGAATTCGCCGTGGTGGACGCGATTCCGGGCAAGACGCTGGTGCGGGTCGTGTTGCACGAAGGGCGCAACCGCATCGTGCGCCGGCTGCTGGGCGCGGCCGGCTTCCCGGTAGAGTCGTTGGTGCGCACCGACATCGGTCCCGTGTCGCTGGGCAAGCAGCGGCCGGGCACCTTTCGGGCTCTGAGCCACGGCGAGGTCGGGCAGCTGTACCAGGCGGTCGGCCTGTGAATCGTGTGGTGGTGGCCATCGACGGGCCCGCCGGGACCGGAAAGTCTTCGGTGTCACGGGGATTGGCGCGCGCGCTGGGCGCCCGCTACCTGGACACCGGGGCGATGTACCGGATGGTGACGCTGGCGGTGCTGCGCGCGGGCGTCGACCCGACCGACGAGGCGGCCGTCGGGCGCATCGGGTCCACGGTGCGGCTGTCGGTGGAGTACGACGCCGACGGCGACCGCTATTTCCTTGCCGGAGAAGATGTTTCAACCGAGATCCGCGGCGATGAGGTGACCCGCGCCGTCTCGGCCGTGTCGTCGGTGCCCGCCGTGCGCGCCCGCCTGGTCGGGCTGCAGCGCGAGATGGCAGAGGGGCCCGGCAGCGTCGTCGTCGAGGGCCGCGACATCGGCACCGTCGTCCTGCCCGACGCCCCGGTGAAGATCTTCCTCACCGCGTCGGCCGAAACCCGCGCGCGGCGCCGCAACGACCAGAACGTCGCGACCGGCCTGGCCGACGACTACGACGCGGTGCTGGCCGACGTCCGGCGCCGCGATCACCTGGACTCCACCCGCGCCGTGTCGCCGCTGCGCGCCGCCGCCGACGCGGTGGTCGTCGACACCAGCGAGATGACCGAGGGGCAGGTGATCGACCACCTGCTGGAACTGGTCGAGCAGCGAAGCGGGGCGGTGCGGTGACTTCCGACGGCACCTGGACCGACGAAAGCGACTGGGAATCCGTCGAATCCGGGCTCGACGAGCAGGCCGAGGCCGGCCCCGCGCCCGTCGTCGCGATCGTCGGACGGCCCAACGTCGGCAAGTCGACCCTGGTCAACCGGATCCTGGGGCGGCGCGAGGCGGTCGTGCAGGACATTCCCGGCGTGACCCGCGACCGGGTGTCCTACGACGCGCTGTGGACCGGCCGCCGGTTCGTCGTGCAGGACACCGGGGGATGGGAGCCCGACGCCAAGGGGCTGCAGCAACTGGTGGCCGAGCAGGCGTCGGTCGCCATGCGGACCGCCGACGCGGTGATCCTGGTGGTCGACGCCACCGTCGGCGCCACCGCGGCCGACGAGGCCGCCGCCCGGATCCTGCTGCGGTCGGGCAAGCCGATCTTTTTGGCCGCCAACAAGGTTGACAGCGAAAAGGGCGAAGCGGACGCCGCGGCGTTGTGGTCGCTCGGGCTCGGCGAGCCGCACGCCGTCAGCGCGATCCACGGCCGCGGGGTCGCCGACCTGCTCGACGAGGTGCTGGCCGCGCTGCCGGAGGTGTCCGAAGCCGCACCCGCGCCGGGCGGCCCGCGACGGGTGGCGCTGGTCGGCAAGCCGAATGTGGGCAAGAGCTCGCTGCTGAACAAGCTGGCCGGGGACGAGCGCTCGGTGGTGCACGACGTCGCCGGGACGACCGTGGACCCGGTGGACTCACTCATCGAACTCGGCGGCAAGGTATGGCGATTCGTCGACACCGCGGGCCTGCGGCGCAAGGTCGGCCAGGCCAGCGGGCACGAGTTCTACGCGTCGGTGCGCACCCACTCGGCGATCGACTCGGCCGAGGTGGTGGTCGTGCTGATCGACGCCTCGCAGCCGCTGACCGAACAGGACCAGCGGGTGCTGTCCATGGTCATCGAGGCCGGCCGGGCGCTGGTGCTGGCCTTCAACAAGTGGGACCTGGTCGACGAGGACCGGCGCGAGCTGCTCGAGCGTGAAATCGACCGCGAGCTGGTGCAACTGCGGTGGGCCCAACGGGTCAACATCTCCGCCCGGACGGGCCGGGCGGTGCAGAAGCTGGTGCCGGCGATGGAGACGGCGTTGGCGTCCTGGGACATGCGCATCCCGACGGGCCCGCTGAACGCGTGGCTGAAAGAGGTGGTGGCCGCGACGCCCCCGCCGGTGCGCGGGGGCAAGCAGCCGCGCATCCTGTTCGCCACCCAGGCCGCCGCCCGCCCGCCGACGTTCGTGCTGTTCACCACCGGTTTCCTGGAAGCCGGCTACCGGCGTTTTCTGGAGCGGCGGCTGCGGGAGACCTTCGGCTTCGAGGGCAGCCCGATCCGGATCAACGTGCGCGTGCGCGAAAAGCGGGCCGCCAAGCGGCGCTGAGGGCTTCGGCTTCGGGCTCTCCCGAACCAATCGGCGACTCTCGAACTTGATAGCACCGGCGATATCGCGTCGGCGAATCGCCAAGTGGTCCGCGGCGTTGCCTTTCCGACCCACGATGGGGAATGTGGAAGCTGGATCGCAGGAATTTGTGTCGGTTTTTGCAGCGGTGACGGACATACGGTTCTCGACCTTCGTCAACAGGTGGTGTCGCCGCACGGTGCGGGGAATCGGCGCGTTGGGGGCGTTGCACCAGGGCGTCTACGGGCACGCGGTGGCCGCCAGCGTGCCCGTGCCGGCCGTGCTACGGTCGCGACGCCGAACTCGCGGGGCCCTGCTGAGCTGGGTCGACAGGGCCGGCGCCGCGTTGGGGAAGGTCGATTAGCAAGTTGTCCGGTCGTCTGCGGTAGGCTTTCGACCTGCTGCCGCCGATTCGGGCGGCACCGGGCTGTGGCGCAGTTTGGTAGCGCACTTGACTGGGGGTCAAGTGGTCGCAGGTTCAAATCCTGTCAGCCCGACCAGACAAGTAGCAGTTCAGAGGCGGTTTTCGAGAAATCGGGAGCCGCCTTTCTCATACTCAAAGGGAGGATGGATGGCAACGCGGATGGCAACCCGGCGGCAGAATGGGGCCGGATGGCAATGAAGGCAAACTGCAGTCTGCAGTTCTGGCCGACCCCGGCCCGGTGTCTGTAGTTCGTAGATCTCAGAGACCGAGTGAGGCGCTGAGCCCGTCAACCGCTGCCCGCGCCGAATCGTCGGACGTGTGCCCGTAGATGTCGCCAGTGATCGCGATTGACAATTGCCCGAGCAGATCGGCGACCGCCTTGATGTGGACGCCAGCCTCCAGCCAAGCCACCGGGGCGCTCTGCCTCAGCGTGTGAACGTCGGCCTCAACCCCGGCGGCCTTCGCGGCGACCTCGATGGTGCGCAGGAGGTTGCGCGGATCGACCGGCTTACCCAATTCGGTGGTGAACACCAAGCCGCTGTTTCCCGCTGATTCGCCGCCCGCAGCCGCTCAGCCGCCTGGACCGCCTTGTTGCTTGTGGAGCCTCGCAACAACCGCGGGGGAGACCGGCACCGTTCGCCGCGACCGCACTGTCTTGGGGGTGTGATGACCAGCTGGCCGTCCACCCTGCCGACCGTGGCAAGCACCTTCAACACGCCGTAGTCCAGATCGACCCGATCCCACCGCAGCGCCAAGACTTAACCCCGACGCAACCCGCTTGCAGCAGCGCATCTTGGTACCGCGACCCCTCGGCGGCGGCGAGCACCTTCGTCACCGCGTTGCGATCCAGATGCTTCGCCTCGGTGCGCTCCACGCCGGGCCACTTGACGACGACTGCAGGATTCTTCGCTAGCAGGCCGTCGCGCACCGCGCCGTCGAGGCCCGTCCGCAGCACCGTGTACACCTGCCGGATCGTCGAGTCGGACAACGCCCGCACCGGATCACTAGGATCGCCGTCGGCCTCGTTCTGGCCCGGCGCGCATCGACAACACCAGCTTCTCAATATCTGACGGCTTATCTGACGGCCTCAACTTATCCAGTCGGATCGCGCCGAACGGATCGGGTTCGAGATGCCGCCGGGACAAGTTGGAGTACAGCTCGCGGGTGGCCGGCTTGCGGGCGCTGGTCCCGAGCGTGGTGGCACGCCAGTGCGCCGGCCACGCCCCGACGGGCATTGTCGCGTCGCGAGCCGGCGCTCCGGACTCGATGCGCTCGCGAGCCTTCTTGAGCTTGTCGCGGGTGTCGGCGCGTGTCGGCCCAGACACCCGCACCCGCTTCGTTACGTCGTCGGGATCGGTGTAGGTGAACGCGCCGGCGTACCCGGCGGGGCGACCGTCGCGGGTACGCTTTGTAGATCGAGCCTTCGCCGTTCGCGTTCTTCGCCATACGCCCGCCCCTGATGTAATTTGCGTTACTGAGATCAAGTGGTCGCCCTTGGCGGAATGGACATGAACGAGATGGAACTCTCACGAGGCGAGATCCGCGCCGGCCTTCTCGGCATCGTCGGGTTCCTGCGGCTCGGCGCACTGGTAGCTAAACAATCCCCGACTCCGTGAAGGACCTGCGTCCGCAAACGTTTTTCAGGAAGTGGAGGTCTCACCAACTTCCGAGGTGCTAAAGAATGCCCCGCGCACGAATATCGATTGGCGAGGGCTGGTGCTCTGGAGTGCCCCGCTGCAGCGGATGCGCTATTGAAACATCGCCGTCTTGCGCGCCTGCGGTACATCAGCTGTTGCGACGTAGGCTTGCCCGACTCCGAGTTTTTCGACTTCGACGCTGAGATCCTGCCCGGCGCGGCCGCGAAGGTATCTGGCGACCGACTTACTTTCTGGGTGGTTCGTCCGGAAAACGATCTTCATTCCGGCGTTGCCCAGCACGTCGCGGTGGAAATCGGACAGACCCTGGCTTGCCACGACGACGACGACACCGTACTTGCGGCCTTCTTTCATCAGCTTGGGCAGCGTGACGTCCTTAGCGACGCGATGTGCCTCATCGAGGACGATCGCCAGCTTGAGCGTGCCGTCCTGCGGCCAAGAAAACATGTCTCGGTAAACCTTACGCAACAAGAACGAAGTGGCTGCGATCTGAACTTCCTCCAACACCAGCTTGCTCAGATCCACAACCATCCCGGCTTGGCGCGGGTTGAAACCGCCTGACGCGCTTTCGTCGAACAGCCCAAAGTCAGTGAGCGGCCGTACGCGTTCCCGTGCGTTTTGCGCACCGCGCGCACGTCGCTCAATGTCCTCCAAAGCGGTAGCGAACTCCGTGAGAGTCGGCACTCGCATTTCGCCGATAGCTAGCTTGTAGACCTCTTGGAGGGCCTTGTAGACATTGCTGCGTTGAATCTCGCCCATGGATCCGACGAACTGGATGACCTCGGCGAGCTCCCAGGCTGCTTGATTAATCTTCGCAGATTCATCGGAGGTGAGAGCGTCGAAAGGTGTGAACGGCAGCCCGGTCTCGGCGCGTAGCACTTGCGCATTGGCCGGGGGATTGGCGGCCATATCCCCGTGAAAGTCCATGACGAGCGAAGGCAATCCCTGCCGCGCCAGCTCCCGGATGATCAGCCGTGTCGTTACCGACTTGCCTTGGCCAGGGATGCCAACGATGAACGCGTGAGGGCTGCCCTTAATGCTCGGCTCCCAGGTGACAACGGTACCTGCAGTGTCCTTGCCAATCGATACCTCGACGTTGCGAACTCCCGTCCCCTCCTCCGGCGCTTCGGTATGCGATTCGGCAGCCTGGTCGCCGGCACCCCCAGTAGACGCCTCCGCCTTGCTTGGTGGCCCCACCGGCTTCACCTCGGGGCGTTGCTCCGCGGCGCCGGCATCATTCTCCCGATTCAGCTCGTCGTTTACCTGGTCACTTTCAGGCTCGTGCTTGTCGTCGGGCTCAGAGCTAGGCACAGACTCGTAATCATCTGACTTCGAGTACCTTTCATCTTCACCGATGCCTGATTCCGCACTTTGGCCGTCGTTGGATTCTGCCGTTTCGGCGGTCGGTGATATCGTAAAGCCCAGTCGGCCAAGGTCGGAGGCAGTAAGCACGGAGATGGGAATGCCGCGATGTTTGGCTGGGATACCCTCGGCCCCAGTCAAACTGATGACGTAGCCGTGCATCAGTATTTCGACGTCCACGCCTCCTTCTACGAGGCTGTCGATGTGCTTGTGGGTTTCTGCAACTTTGTCGGAAGCGATGAGCCCATTCGTCACGGCGCGGTCGGCATAGTAGTGCAGCAGTCCTGCGAGTTGGGCGCGTTGGAGTCTAGCGTCGATACGTGGCGGGTCGGTGGCGAAATAGCGTTGCTCTAGTAGGTCTCGGGTATTTTCGAGCTGGTCAGCGATGCCATCGGCGAGCTCGGCGGGAAGGGCCGCGTAGCGTCTGGATTTGACTTCGACGCATTCAATGCTGAACTTGCGTGGGCTGACGCGCACGATGAGCATGTCGCAGCGGCGGCCCGTTTCGTTGCCCGGCGCGTTTCGGCCGAAGATTTCCTGATGTGAGTCGACCGGCACAATGATTGCGCCGTCTAGCTTGTTCTGACCGCGCAGGTGTGCCACCAGCGCTGCCAGACTTACGGATTCGCGAGCGAAACCTTCACTACTTTGCAGGCGCAGTATCAGTCGCCCTGAGACGGTCATCAGGTCATCAAGCACCTGGGTTGAGCTAGCCTCGAGGGCATCAAGTCCGAGGTCGGTCATCGCGTTCTTCAGGATTGAGGTCACCTCTGCACGATGCGATGTGGTGACTGTCAGCCGATGGCTCATCCCGTCGATGAAATCCGGCGCGTAATCAAGGATGTAATTGGTGGTGCCTTGGCGGAAGTGTCCACTTTCGTAGAAGTTGAGGCCAACGAAGCGGTCGAGGGTAAGAACCCAGTCTGATCGTTCGTGCAACACCCTGATGTCGTCGAGGGTGTCACCGGTGACCTCAACACGCAGCGCGGGGGGCCCGTCGAGGCCAAGGGTCGCGCCTGCCGCACTCTGATGAGAGTGGTGACTGGCGACGAGGTAGGAATTGTCACCAGTGGTGCGCGGGTTCAGCGCTGGAGACACCGTCCATCCGCGTTCGCCGTCCGGCATATTGGTGGTGACCAGAGGGGACAGCAGGTCGTCGAGGGAAGCGAATCTCTTCAGAGCCGCCGGCGGTGTTGGCGCCTTCTGCAGATTGCTGATCCCGGTGGCAAGCGCGACGTGAATTGACTCTGGGTCGCTGACGATTCTGTCCAGCGGGCGCAGTGACGCTCCAATGGGTGGAAAAAGCGGACTCTGTTTGGCTTTTCGGCCGCCCGTCTCGGCGGTGTCGCCGGTCTGATCGGCCGATCCCGCCCCTGTCGTTTGTCCGTCGCGCGCAACTTGCAGACGGGTGAGCGGCGCCAGCGGCTCGGCGTAGCGGTCACGCTGTCCGTAGGCAACGACCTCGAGCCGCAGACTGTCGTCTTGGGTCCGTTTGTAGAAGGCGGCGAGGGCATCTGCGAGAACGGCGCCATCTCCAGGATGCATAGCTGCCAAACGGATTGCTCTTGGGTCGAGATGCGCTTTGCGGTACTCGATGAGTCGATCGGCGATCATCGTCGCATCCGAGGACATCGACGCAGACTGACGGATAAGGCCGAACACGCTGCTCATCGTTGCCGCGAGGACCTCCGGCGCCGGGTGACCAACGGGAAGTAAAAGCCCTAAGCCAAAAGTCAATTCGTCGAAGTAGACGTTTAACTCGCGATGGGCGGTCGCCACCGTGAAAGGAATATTGATCGGCGCTATTCGGGTTAATCCATCGAAGTCGATCAGGTTTTTGCGCTCAGCGGCAGTGGCTGCCCGCTGGATGAGATCCTCGCCCCAGTTGCGGCTGAGCTCGTCGTAAGCGGCTAACCAGGCTAGACGAATCGGGTGCAGTGGTAACACCACAGTGGCTCGTACCGAGCCGGCTGCGGCGCTTCCCACCGCGAGCTCAATGGTGTCCAGGCGCTGAAGTACTTCCAGCGCATGGCCTTCCGCCGCGTCAAGAGCACGTTTGTAGGACTGCAGATACTCCTGGACGGTCGCTCGGCCGTGATCACTCCACGGAAACACTTCCGGAACGTCGCGGGGTGCCGCAGTGACCAGCAACTCCATCACTTGTTGGCGTTTCTTGGCCAATGCCGGCGGCAACTCGCCGCGCAGCGGCTCGAAGGCTTCGGCTTGCAGCGCCAGCCCATAGGGGGACTCGGCACTGTAGCCAGTAATTGTTGGATCATTCGTGATCTGTCTTTGCAGCGCGACCGTCGTCGCATTTGCGGGGACCTGTACGCTTCGCGATCCGCCGATTCGCAGACAGAACACCTGGCGATTCCACTCCCAGACGGGATGGGTTTCCTCGAGGGTGTTGGCGCCGTTGGATACTGCGCGCAGGCGCGCCACGGCCAGACTGTGGGCGGTTGCAGACGAACGGGTTAGTTCCAGTGGTTGAGGATCCTCGATGATTACGAGTTCGAATGCTTCTGACTCGGTCAGTGCCGACTCAGGAAGCTCGACGGGCTGACCGTCGGCGTCGAGGGGGAGCACCTCCACGACAAATAGGCGGCCGCCGGTGATGTCGTCGCTTGCAAGGTCTAGTTTCAGTGTCGCGCTACGTTTCGTGCCTGCGACCCGTGTCTCGACCAGAGCGGCCTCGCCCTCTTCACGGAGATCGTCTGGGTGTACGAGGCGCAACAGCCACCGGTGCACGCGTTTGGTCTTGGTGGGCGTGGTGCGCCACTTGATCAACACCTTGCCCGTTGAATCCTCTGGGATCTCACAGACCAGGTTGTCGTCGACCAGAACCAGCCCGGTGGACTTGGCTACCGTTCCTGTCGGGGAGCGAAAGGGCAGCACTTCGAGATCGTCGAGATCGGAGTCGCTCTCCGCCTCAACGAGTTTGAACTGGTCGAACTTTACGCCGATATGCTCGGCAATCGCCTTCGTCCACTCTCGTGCGTCGTCGAGGTGATCTTCCCGGTCGGTCAACACCCGAAGGATTTGGTCAAACTGGCGACCGGGGGCCAGGCGAGTCTGGCGCAAGCGATCGTCGATGGCATGCCCAGCCGCAGCCGGGTCGATAACCTTGCGGACAAATGCGTCGTTATCGCGCAGACGCCCCTTGGCTGCGTCGTCGTCTCCACCGTCAGGCACCAACCCGACGTACCAGAGGTACTGACCGAAGGGTTGGAGGGGGTTGCGGTCGATAGATTCGAGGAATTCCAACCAGTACTCGATCGGAGTTCGGCCGCGGGTCAGGCGAAGTAGTTCGTTGGCCGGAAAGTCGGGTCGTGTGGCGCGAATGCGATCGATTGCACGGTCGGCCGCAGCCTCAAGGAGATCCGCGTAGGGCAAACGTTGAAAGGCATTGTCGAGTGAACTTGCTTCGCGCGCCAGAGTCGGGGGTACCAGGAGAATCAAGATGGCTCCGTGCTGATCGCTAAGAGCGACGTCGTTGCGTAGCCCGACAGCCTCCTCAATGGTGACACGTCCTTCACCACCGACCTGATCCAGGACACGAACCTTCACCGGTGTCTGAAACTTGCGCTCACTCAGCACGTCGGTGACGGCAGCCTGCAGCTCCATAGCCTCGTCGGCGGTGAGATCGTCAACGCGCAGACAGTGGCCGGGTTTGGCCGTCGTGATAGCCGAGAGAAGAAGCTCAGATAGCGTCTCAGTGCGTGGTGTCATTGTGTCTCTCCAATGAGCAGCGGGTTGAGGACAACCTGAGCACTGAAGTCGTCACTGAGGCCGTCGAAGACGCCCAGCAGCTTGAGCCGGCGCTTGAAGGCGTCAAAGTTATCGCTCGCTGCGGACCGCGCGGCCACCGTATCTAATTCCGGTGGTGGCTGGTCGATGAGAAGCCCGAATCGGTCGGCGAGTTGGACCAAGACATCGCTGAGCATCATCTCGCGGCGGGCCCTCCCATGATCGTCGGTGAACACAATGCCCAAAAGTGCCGTCAACAGGTCGTTTCCAGGCGCATAGGCCCAGGTCTCGCGGCGCCGCGAGTCTCCGACCAGCATCCCGTTAGATCGGTTGAGCCCCCCGGTGTCGCGGAACCAGCTCAGCGCGGCATGCCTAGCGCGAGCTTTGGTGGCTTCGAAAAGCGCGGTCGTCAGACGTTCGAGGGCTGGGCGCGTGGGATCGGCAAGTCCGGCCAAGAACGCGACTGTCTCCTCGTCCTCGGCGCCGTCGTTGGCTCTGCGAACTGCCTGCAGGTCCTGTTTGAAATATGGTTCGAGATCGGCGTTGTCTCGCAGCTCAGCCAGATACTGGAATCGCTGCGGCCCAGACCATTCTTCGTAGTCTTTGGCCAGCACTTCGCTGGTCTCGGCAGCTCGCCGTACCGTCTTGAGCACCAACCGATCCCGCAGACCGGTGTGGATGAGCCGCAGATCGCGCTGGACGCAGGCGCGTGCGAGTTCACGCGAGTCCGAGGTGGCGTCACCAGAGAAGTCAATGTACTCGTCGAGTGAATTGGCGGCCACACTGTTCTCCATGTCAGGCGGCAGCTCATGGTGCTCAAGGAGGTGATGGATCGCCCTCGAGGTCCGCAACGGCAGCTGGAAAAGGCGGAACCCCAAGATCGCGGTGAGGTGTTGGGCCGTCTGCAGCGGGGTGGAGTGACGATAGGTCACCAGGTACGTCACCACATCGCGACCCAGGGGGGAGGCCGCCGCCGGTACCGCGGGATCGGTCCGGTAGCGCGCATCGCGGCTTTTAGCTCCCTTTTTGACGGTCTCATCCCGCGCCGAGACGGCCTCGAACCCCTCTAAGAACAGCAGAGTCAACAGAGTGGAAATGTCGACCTCGGTGTGGCCGTCGTATTCGGGCGCCCACTGCGGTGGGTCGGTGATTTTGACGCCATCCCCGACGGACTCTCGAACCATTTCGCGAAGGACTTGCATGGCAGTGCCGTTGCCAGCGAGGAGGCCCTGCTCTTTGCGTCGCTCGACCTCTTGAAGCATCTGGGCGTATGTGACGCTGTCGGCCTGTCGGCTGCGGCGCCGATCCGGGAAACCCGCACGATATGCCGCGAGGGTGCGTGCCCGAATAAAGTCCATCTTGTCAACACGTTGGGAGAGGCCGGACCTGCCGAAGGCCACCACCGAGGAGCGGAGCCAGGCGTCGATGACGTCTTTGCCCATCGAAGTATCAAAGCCGATGATATTCTCCTCACGCCCCAGCAGCCTGGGTAGGTAGATGTCCTCGTAGGCTTTCGCCGAGAAGTCCTTTAGCGCCGGGGCGTGTCGGCCGCCCTTGATTGCGGACTCGTATATGTGTGGCAGCAGCCGATCAACCTCGATTGAGTTCAGCTCGACCAGGTTCAGCTCGGTGAATACGAAGCTTCTCAGCTCCTTGGGCTCTTTGGGCAGGCTGATTTTCATACGTGATTCTCCAGAACGATTGCGCCGCTTCGTGCCGCCACTGCCTGCGGGACGCCGGCGGGGTTAACGACAATTGCTGACGAGGCGGGCTGCAACATCAGCTTGCCGGCCAACAAGGACAACTCGAGCTTGATCGCGCTAGCCGCAGCGTCGTTAATGAGTTCTCCGTCGCTAGCTCGCAAGATCAGCTCAACGGAATCTAACGTCAACGTCAGATGTGCGCGGGGATGGATGAGGACCAGTTCATCGGCTTGCTGCTCGACGTAGGGTGACGGGGCGGGACGGCGCTCAAGGCGGAAGTCCGCGGCCGGAATTTCCCGAAGGACCGCCCAGCCATTGTTCTCTCCGTCCTGAAGGGCGAGTTTGGATCCCTCATAGCCGAAGGCGCCCAATAGACGGCTGAGCCCCTGCAGGATTCGGCTTAACAGCTGCCCGGCGGCCTCGTCACTGCCCAACGCCAATTGGAAGTCCTCTAGGTAACGATATGGCGTTGCCTCACGCTGGTGGACGGCATCACGGACAAGGTCGCCGAAGAACGCTCGTCGGTTCAGCGACTCTCGGCGATGCCACGGCTCGTGGCCGTCCGAGGCGCGATCGTCGCGCTCGAGTGCTGCTACGGGGAGCCGGGTCGGGTCCAGATCCGCCCATTCACGAATCAGGTAGTCCGTTGACCGTGGGTCGAAGGCTAAGTCGAAGTGCAAGGCGTCGTCGCCCAAGCGCAAGTCAATCTGATTGTCGACCGCCGCGTGCACATCGCCGCAGCCTCGATCGCCAGTGATTATCCATCCTGCGGCGGAACGGAAATCGCGGAAGGTAGCTCGGCGTTGGCGACGCAAGTGGGAGATTGTCACCAAGTCCAGCAGACGTGCCCGGCCGGTGCCAAGCAGTTGGTTTCGGTTCCTCAGGATTGGACATACTTCACGGGCATTACAGCCTTTGCATTCTGTCCACCGCGCATCGTGAGTGAAGGTGTCGAGCGTGCGTCCGGCGATGCCATCGGCGTCAGCCGCTGTCGGGGCTAGCGAGCGGCGTTTCAGATCGACGTAGGCGACTCGACTTGCCTCGTCTGGGTTTTCGCCGTGCAAGCCTTTGCGTATCGCCTTGTGGTAGGCGGCGTATTGGTCGGAGTAGTCCTGAATGAAGAACTGGCGCAAACGGCCGTCGTTGATCGCCAGGAGCGCGGTATGTCCGATTTGCGGCTTGGGGGCGGTCAAGGCTTCGATCACCAGCTCGTCGGAGGTCTTCCCGTCGCGTGCTTCGCTGGCGTCGTAGACCGCCGAGAAGGTACGCGTGGAGGTTTCACAGGTCCAGCCGCCAAGTCCGTCGTTGAGCATTTTGGCGCCACCGTCGACGAGGTAGCCGCGCAGCTTCTTCAGATATGAGGTTTTTCCGTCACCGGGGTTGCCGGTGAGGATCACCAGATCAAGTTGTCCGTGAACGATTTTGGGAGTCAGCTCGGTGTCGAGCATGGTGTCGACGTAGGTGGTCTCGGCGAAGTCGGTGTCGAGCCCGCGGTTGCCGGCATTGCCCAGTGCGCTGCCGCGGTAGAGCTGGCGCAGCAAGTCGACTGTCGGATTGACTTTGGGCCTGCCGGGTTCGGCGGCAATGGGGGCGGCGCGGCGCAGGTCGTCGGCGAATTGCCGCGCTGACTCCGGCCGTTGAGTCGCCTCTGGCGCGATAAGTCGGAAAAACTGCTCGGCGACAGCAACTCCCAGCGGACCTAGCGTCGTCATTTCCTCTTCGCTGAGCGGTCTAAGCGCCGTCTTGTCATAGTCGCCGTCGACCTCCTGATAGGGGAAGCGCCCCAGCATGCAACGAAGAAATGTCGCGCCTAGCCCGTAGAGGTCGCAGGAGGTGCTGCGTTTAGTGTGACCGGCCAACTCCGGCGCAGCGAATAGCGGTGTCAAGCCAAGTTGGGTTTCGGATTCTCTCCACCGAGCCAGACCAAAGTCGATTAGGCGAGCGCGCCCATCGGGTTCGATGATGATGTTGCCGGGGGTGATGTCGTTGTGCAGGAAATCGTGGTCGTGCATATACGTCAGGGCCTCAAGGATGTCGAGCGCGTAGCGGCGATAGTCCTCAGCTGAGATCGGCGACTTGCAGGCATTGTGGAGGCTCTCGCCGTCGACGTAATCCGTCACCAGGAACGCTGGGTCAAAGTAGATGTCCCACACCCTGGCGCAGCGATCGTGAACGATGCTGGAGGCCGCCTTAAACTCCTTCTTGGCAGTATCGCTGGGCACCGAATCCGAATACTGCTTGAGAACTCGCTTCTGGGTGGTCTTTTGGTCAGTTGCCAGCCAGGATTTCGCGAAGCCGCCCTCTCCTAAGGGGCGCTCAATAAGGTATCTGCCGGCGACGAGCTCACCCGGAGCGAAGTTTTCGCTAATAGTCATGGGCACCAATTCCGTTAGCTCAGCGATGATCGCATCGATAGAGGGCCGCTTCGCTGGATCGGGCGCGGTGCACTGACGAAGCGTGGTAGCGGCCGCTGCGAGCTCTGGTTCTTTCGGGCTCGCGTCGACGCTGGGGGCGGCGTTGGGATCGGCATGTAGCCACCACAGCAGGCACAGCCCCAACGAGTAGACATCCGACGCGGCTGTTGCAGCGCCGATGCAGTCTCTACATTCAGGTGCGCGGAAAGGCACGCCAAGGTCGGCTAGCTCGTTGAGTGAAGCTGCCACGGTCACTTCGCCGCTGAGTTGGGCCAGATACAAGTCGGTGAATTTCACCGTCCCCTCGCCGTCGATCACCACCCTGGACGGTGCAACACCTCGGTGGACAACGCCTTCGGAGTGAATATCCTGCAAACCGCGGAACGCATCGATGAGTAAATGGATGACATCGGCGGCATCGCTGGTGGCCGGACTGACCGGCGATGTCGGCATGGTCAGAAGCTGTACAAGGTTCTTCATTGGTTCCATTACAATGGGAACCACGATCCAACGGTGCAAATCTTCAGCGAAGACAGGCTGGCTTTGAAGGGTGCGCCCGCTACGGGAGAGTTTCTCAATTGCCTTGCGCTCGCGACGAATGACGTTGCTGGGGTCGACGTTTGGGCCCCACCCGTCCATCGGATAGCAGCGCAGGAAGACGAGGTTGTTGACATCGTCGTGGGCGGCGAATACCCGTGCGCGCCCGAGGGGTGCGACTTCTTGGACGACCCGGTAGGCGCCGATTTCCGTCGGGACCTCGCTTCGTCCCTTCCACCCGTCGAGGTAGGCGATCGTCGACTCGCGGGCACCCTGCAGCGCAGAGACTGCCGCGGCATCCTCGGCTTCAAGCGCTTGGGCCGCCTCAGCCAGTAGCACCACCATGTCGGACTCTGGGCCGGCCTCCGACCAGTCGACTTGCACGCCGGGATAGGACAGCACGACGTGGCTTGTGACCAAGCGGCCCCTCTTCGGATACCCGGACACCTTGTTCCGCAGCAGCCCGGCGAGTTTGCGTGCCAAGAAGGACACACGATCGGTAGGGTTCTGACGGGATTGCTTCTTGACGATCCATGCGCCGGGAGTGACCTTGATCGACGGGCCCCAGTGTTTGTCCTCTAGGACGAAGATAAGATTGCTTCCGATGACGGTGAGATCGAGGTCATCGTGTTCTTGGGTCGGCAAGGATCGGTTCGCGATCACCACCCAGTCGCCGGGGAGCTGATCCGCCAGCGTTTCGGCGGTCAATTGCTCACCAGGACCACGGTATTCCCCTACGACACGCAGCTCAGCCACTGGCAGCCTCCTCGTAGTCATCGGGCCAGCTGTATCGCGCCACGTCCTTCTCGTCGGAACTGAGCCGTGTAAGGAACTTGTTGTCGCGCGTGTAGGTGATGATCAAGTTGTCCATTGCGCGTGTCGCCCCGACGAAGGCCACCCGAGCACGCCGCAAAGTTTCTGGATCGGAGGCGTCGGGGTCTGGGAGTGCCTCCAGGCCGAATAGAATGACCACCTTGAACTCGTAGCCTTTAGCCGAATGCACTGTGAGCAGCTTCACCGTGTTGGAGAAGAGGTCGAAGTCGCTCTTGTCCTTGGGGTCCATTGCGCTGTAAGGGATCTCGTACTCGTCGAGTGCGCGTTTTAGGCGCCCGTAGGCGCCGCGGTACTGGGTGACCAGGATGCCGATGTCGCGGGGCTCTAGACCACGATTGGCTAGCATGGTGGCGGTTTCGCAGGCAACGCAATTGGCTTGTTCGTCCCAACTTGCGGCCCACACCAAATCCACTGGGGGACCCTCGGGCGCGTCGTCAAGACCGACGATGGCGAACGCGGGGTCTAGGTTCTGCACCGCAGAGAGGATTTGTCTCGTACTGCGGTACGGTCGACGCAGCTCCAGGTGCTCGGGGTGGATCTTCCGCAGGTACTTCTCGGGGTCGCCTTCCGTGTAGAGGGCCTGGGCATGGTCCCCCGCCAGTAACATGCCGCCGCGGCCGGGCCGCAGGAGGGCATGCGCTAGCTCGATCCAGGCTGTCCGGAAATCTTGGACCTCGTCGATTAGCACTGCATCAAAGGACTGAGGCAATCCCGCGTGTTTGGCGGCTTTGAGTCCCGCGGAGACCACGTTGTCGTCGGAGTAGGAGAACCGGATGCCGAACTCGTGGGCGATTTCCCAAACGCGGCTCACCTTAACGTTGGGCAAGCCGGCAACCAAGCGCCGAAAGTAGGGCACGAGTGTCTTGTTGTAGCAGAGCATCTGAATGCGCCAGTCGGGATGCTCGGTGGCGAGTCGGCGGGCCCGCGCCGCCAGCACCAGCGTCTTGCCACTGCCGGGCGGCCCCGTCAGCAGAAGCGCGTCGGCAATTTCTCGCTCGGCGATTTGGGCTTGTTGCTGGTCGAGCACGACCCGCAGGGCGGCGCGATCGTCGGCACCCTCCTGAGAGATGCCGCGCCGCAACTTGGCCGTGAATACGATGCTGGGGAAAAGCGTCGCTCGGACTTCTTCGAGAGCGTGTGGATCCGGTGTCTTTGTCGGGATGAGGTCGAGCCAACGCCAGTCACTGATTTGCGCGACGGGAACGAGTACCCGGCCAGCCACCGATCGGGCTGTCGTTGACAGGCCGTTGCCGACCGCAAGCACGCGCGCAATCGGCAAGTCCTCATCGGGCTGGGTATCCGCGCGGAACGCTTCGATGCGGCGGTTGAGCTCGACAAATTCCGCGCGAGCCTCGTCATCCACTGAGCGGTGAACATCGACCGCAATAAGGCCGCGGGTGGAGTCGACAAAGACGAGATCGGGATACGCCGGCGACGTGGGTGGAGCGATCTCAACAGGGCAGTGTTGATGGCCAAGGGAGGCCCGTAGGTCGGCAACAAGGGTTTCGGCCGTGTCGCTGTTATGCCTCATTCACTCCTCCCCCCGGGAACAATACTGTGAGTGGTTCTGGTACACCGGCGAAACAATTAGGTGACATCGAAACCAAGTGGCGCGCTAGACGGCTGACCTGGTCGAGCGTCGCCAGGTGTCACGGTAACCAACCGCGCTGACATCAGCGGCCAACGCGGACCGCGCCGCGGTTCATGAAGTGCCGTGCACGCCGGGGCCTAGCAAACTTGGTGTGGTCGATGAAGCGAGGGTGTCGCACGCCGAGATCCGTCGCGCCGTCCGGTCGTCGCCGCCCTAGTGAACGGTTGCGATGTGACATTGCCTCACGGACTGTGGCCGAGGCCGGAAGTTTCACGACACGCAATGCCTTCGGAACTGTCGTTAAATGACTGTGTCCTAGCTAGTTGTAGCCGGGCGCTGGAAAAAAACCCCGGGGGTATATGTCGCCTATGCCCGCGAGAGGTGGGCGACCAAACCGGGGGTCACCCCCCAGGGCGCGCAGTCGCTGGAGGCCCTCGAGAGGTCTGTTTGTGCTTCGACAGGCGCCTGCCGTACATAGGATCCGGTGCGTGGAAATGCCGCCCAAGAATCTTGATGAGGATCCGCCGGATCCTGATGCGGATGCGCTTGAAGGTCTCAAGAACGGACCTCGTTACCCGTTTACGGAGTCGCCCAGGCGTCACATCAAGATGGACGTGCGCGCTGGGGTCTACACGATCTGGCGTGGCGACGAGTTGATTTATGCGGGCTACTCGGGGCGTGACGGCACGAAGAGCGGTCCGGCCGGCCGACTCTCCGCGCATAGGAGCGGGCAGCGGTCGGGGGACAAGTTCTGTGTTTATGTTTTCGACCGCTTCATCCTGCCGAAGTTGACTGCAGACGAGATTAGGCGTGCGGCGGCAGGGGATCTGAACTTGGACGAGATCATCCGGGCTTTCATTGCCGAGGAGTTGGAGTACCGATATGTGCCGCGTGACAGTCAAATGGCGGCTGAAGCTCTTGAGCGGCGGGTCATTCGTGGGGAGCTTGGATCTAGGCCGCTGCTGAACTCGATCCGGGACGATGAGGGGGACACGGGCGACGCTGGCTGACCTCTAGAGGCCGGTTTTCGGCAGTCCCGAGTGGGTAACCGCCGCTCAGCGGGCTTGAGGGGCCGCGCAGGGTGTGAGGGGTCGCCATGGATGTGTCTATCGGTGGCTCATCCACCGATTCAACTGCCAAACCCAGGTGCGTGATACTGGATCGAGCCATGCGGCGCGCACTGGGTACCCGACCGCTGCCTCTACTTATGTCGGTGCTGGGTCTTGGCACACCCGATGCCGTCGTTCTTGAGAGATTCATCGCCGGCGGGATCACGGCGAACCAACTCAGCCCATTCTTCGCAGGAGGGACTACAGTAGTTCTGTGGGAACCAGCCAGCCACTTGCCGAATTCGCCGGGCTTCAAGTGCGGATAGACATGGACGCCAACGCGGCGTACGTCAGGTTTCGGTGTGCTCCAGTAGCTCAGACCAAACGGTTTGCGGATTCCGAGAACGTTCTGGTTGACGTTGATGCGCAAGATCATTTAATTGGCATTGAGATCATCGGCTTGCAGACAGACATCCCGATCGAAAAACTCTCTCAGGCCTTCGGCTTCTCCGAGAACACTATCTACGCGCTCAAGGAGATTCAGTATTCGCTGCACCAGGGGACAGTCATTTCCGTTGGTTCAGACGGAGGACTTAGTACTGGGACGCTGCCCTGGAGTAAACGGTAACCCCGGTTTCATTCCCAGTAGGCAGTCACAATTTTTACTGGGTCAAGAGCGACGCCTGGACGTTCCGCAATGACGTTTAGAATTCTCGTCCCAACCCCTACATAGCCGATGTAACGGACGGTGGTGTCTGTACCGCCGGGCTGCGAGTCATGGAAGTGCTCTAGCACGGACCGAACGTCGTCCTCCGTAATATCGCGACAGGCCATTTGTTCACGTGCATGAACCGTGAACCTCGGTATCACGGTGAGACGGCCTCGAAAGCGAGTGTCCTCGCGTGCTCTCCGTCTATCGAGATCTCAATCCGGAAGAGTCCGTGGGTTGATAAGGGCACCCCCGTCCGGAGAGCGAACAGAATGCCAACTTTGCCGTCATATACCTGGTGGCCATCTGTTCGAAGCTCGCTTTGCCAGGTGATCTTCGTGCTGTCATCTGGAGCGACAATCTGGATCGCGAGGTCGACAATTCCGGCTTCTACAGGTGCGCGGACCCTGCCGGCGACGGCGAATTGGAACACGGCTGGAACTGGGGTGGTGACCGCGATGAAGCTAGCGTTTACTGCCGTGAGCTTGCCATCTATGACCTGCGCAAACTCGGCAAGATAGGCATAATCAAGTTCGGCCACGGAGCGCAACGATACCTGGCTTGTTGGTTCTCGCCGGGTGCTACTGAGATCGACCGCTACAAGAGGCGTGCCGATCTATCTGTGTAGCGGGTTGCGGAGCTACGCGGGTATACCGCAACCGGTGCAGCAACAACCTGCCGGATTTCGGGCTTTCCCTATCTGAACGTCATGGACCTCAGTACGTCTTTTCAGCATTCCCGGGCGACAACCTGCACAAGCAACCTCGACTGGTCGCATCACATCATGGACATCTGCGATGTTAGGCCCGCGAGCGGACTAACGACGCACCCGTTGGGTGGCAACGCGGATGGCAACGTGGGGCATTTTGCGTGTTTTCGGCGGTCTTCGCCCGCCATCGCGAAATCCTTGTAGCTGCGAAGACAGGTCGCCGGCGAAGGCGGGCGAAGGCCACTCCGCAATCTGGGGGTCAAGTGGTCGCAGGTTCAAATCCTGTCAGCCCGACCAGACAAGACACCCGCCGGCGACAGCCGAGCGGGTTCCGCTCCGGGCGGGGTACATGATGCTGGGGCCGAGCGCGGGGAAAATACGACCGTCGGCTACCGCACGAGCGTCCTAAGCACCCGATCGTGATCGTGGCCGACGCCCCGTCGAGCGCTTAATGACTTTGCGCGGAGATGACGGCCGGACGCCGTCGGCGAAGATTCGCGCCCCGACTTTTATCTGGGTGCGGACGTCGGCCTCGGCGGTACCGAACCAGCGGGGCCCGACAGTTGCCGTGAAGATCGTGAAGTTGGCGAGCAGTTCGGCCACGGTGGCAGGGTCAACGTCGGGCGTGACTTGGCCTAGATCTTGATAGTGGGCGACGCCCTCGGCGATCACCGACACTCGGTGTTCGTGATTGGGTCGCATGACTCGCATGGAGAACGAGGGGTCAGATAGGGCCCGTCCCGCGATGTCCCAGCCCGGCACAGTGCCGTGACCCCGGTGCAGTCGCGTCTCGAATAGCTGCTCGACGAATTCGACGAACTCGTTCGGCAGCGCCTCCATGACTTTGTCTTCTGATTCGGTTACCGCCTCCGCGATCTGGCGCGATACCACCTGTTCGAAGATTCCTTGCTTGTCGCCGAAGTAGTGGAAGAGCATCGCCTCCGAGCAGCCGGCGCGTCGAGCTATCTCCTTGGTCGCTGCGGCATCAAACCCCTGTTCCGCGAAAACCTCAGTCGCCGCCTCCATCAACGCGCGTTGCTTCCCGTCCTTGTCTCGGACCCGCTTCACCCCGCTCCCGCTCATTCGGACACAGTAACGCGGGGCACCGTTGCGCGAACCGGCCATGATTGCAGAGTCATACCGCCCCGAATCGGGCCACGAGCCGTGTAGGTTTCTGGCAGCCCATCCGGAGAGCCTTTCGCATAGGGGGCCCAGCTGGGCTGAGCCGGTCACCTCTATGCAACCACTATCGAGCAACACTTGACAGCATCACCGCGACGTCGTTAAATGCGTCGACAATGAAGATGAATGCAGCGGTGCTATGGGACCTGCACCAGAAGTGGAGCGTCGAGGAGGTCGAGCTCGACGGCCCCCAAGAAGGCGAAGTGCTCGTTTCCTACGAGGCGACCGGGCTGTGCCATTCCGACCATCACGTCCGCGAGGGCGACCTTCCCCTGACACTTCCGCTGGTCGGGGGGCACGAGGGGGCCGGCATCGTCCAAGAGGTCGGACCGGGCGTGCGGAACCTGAACGTCGGCGATCATGTCGTGGGCCTGTTCTTGCCGTCGTGCGGCCGATGCCGATGGTGTTCGAGCGGCCACCAAAATCTGTGCGACCTCGGTGCCCAGATGGCGACCGGCGAGCAGGTCGGCGGCGGCTTCCGCCGTCACGCCAAGGGCCGGGACATCGGCGCGCTGGCCTGGCTCGGCGCATTCGCGCAATACGGCACTGTGCCGGAGGCATCGGTGGTCAAGATCGACGAGGACCTGCCGCTGAACCGGGCCTGTCTCGTCGGCTGTGGGGTGACGACCGGCTGGGGATCGGCAGTGAATACCGCGCAAGTAAAACCTGGCGACACCGTCGTGGTGATCGGATGCGGCGGTATCGGCAGTGGCGCGATTCAGGGCGCGCGGTTGGCGGGTGCCGAGAAGATCATCGCCGTGGACATCGTTGAGGCCAAGCGCGACATGGTTTCTCAGTTCGGTGCCACCCACTTCGTGACATCGATGCCCGAGGCAACCGCCTTGGTCGCGGAACTGACCCGCGGCGTGATGGCCGACTCGGCCATCGTGACGGTCGGACTGGTCGAGGCTCCGATGATCGTCGACGCACTCAACATCGTCAGCAAGAACGGGGCGGTCGTGGTCACTGCACTGGGGTCGATGCTCGACACGACAACGACCCTGCCGATGTCGATGGTCGCGATGGTGACTCTTTTTCAAAAGCGCTTGCTGGGAAGCCTTTACGGCCAGGCCAACCCGCGCTCCGATATTCCGCGCCTACTCAGCCTGTACCGCGAGGGCAAGCTTCTCCTGGATGAAACGGTCACCACGGAGTACAAGCTTGCCGACATCAACGACGCCTACGACGACATGCTCGCCGGCCGCAACATCCGGGGTGTGATCGTCCACGACCACTGACGGCCGAACGGCACGAAACGTCAGTCGAGTGCAACGCGGGACCCCGGTGTGAATACGACTGGGACTTCCCGATATCCACGCGTCACCGAATTGCCGTGGAAGATCGACTCAGCATCGGTCGCCACGGTGAAGTCGGGCATTCTGGCCAGCACCCGCTCGACGCCGGTACGGAACTCCAACCGTGCGAGGTTCGACCCCAGACAGCGGTGAACGCCGGCGCCGAACCCGAGATGACGGTTGGTTTCGCGGTCGAGGATGCACCGGTCCGCATCGGGGAACTCGCGGTCGTCGCGATTGGCCGACGCGTAGTTGACGATGACCTGCTGTCCAGGGCACAGCTTCTGCCCACCGAATTCGACGTCTTTGGTCACTGTTCGCGGAATGCCGTGGATCGACCCGGCGAAGCGGATCAGTTCTTCGACCGCGGTCGACATGAGCTCGGGTTCGCGGATCAACCGGTCCCGTTCGTCGGGATGGCTGCCCAGGTAGTGGAAGGCGCATGACATTGCGCTTGCAGTCGTCTCCAAACCCGCCTGCACCAAGAGCATCGCATTTGACACCACGTCATCGAACTTCAGCTTGACGCCGTCGATCTCGGCCGATAGCAGGACGTCGATCATGTCGTCCTGAGGTTCGCCCTCCATTCGAGTGGTGACGGCGTTGGTGATGTGCTGATAAAGGCCTACCCAGGCTGTTAGCCGGATCGCCTCAGTTTCCCCGTTCAGTGCGGTATCGGTGAGTTCGATGCACAACGGCACATCGCCAACCGGCATGCCAAGCAGATACTTGAAGAACACGATCCCGGGCTGCTGCCAGGCGACAGTCGCCAGATCGCCGCGACCCTCTTCGATGAAATTGTTGATGAGGGCGTCGGTCTCGGCGCGGATCTGCGGTTGCAGCAACTTCATCCGACCGGGGGAGAAATACGGGTTGAGCACCTTGTGGAGCTTCTGTTGGCGTGGCGGATCCAAGATGATGACGACGTCACCCGACATCTGGATCGCATCGTTGGGACCGGGCGTGCTCGAGAAGGTTTCCCAGTCTCGAAGGATTTCGTAGCACTCGTCGTAGGCCATCGCGAGCCAGGCGCCGTCTTCCCGCGGGGTCAGAAACGGGAAGTCGGTATGCGCGATCGCTGCCTTTTCACGCATATGCGAGTAGACCTCGTACAGATACTCCGGGTCGTTGAAATCCTCGTGGCGAAGATCCAGATTTTCGGCGTGGTCCTCGAGCGACTTGGGCACTGGGGCGAAGTCCTTCTTCTCTTGATGCAACCGAGACTGAGTTGTCGCGGCCGCACCGGGCGGTCGTCCAGCAGCGGTCAGCCTCGGGCCGACGTGCGTCCGAAAGCCGTGTTTTCGCACGATAGATCGCGGATATCTGCTAGTCAAGTGACACTTGATAGCTGACCGAAAGATTATCGAGTAGCACTTGACAAGTCCGGTGCTCGCTCATACTGTCCGAACTGGTTGGGCCTAGTGGCGATCGAACGAGCCCCTCTGCTCGACCAGCCCGACGCGCATTCCGCGGACGGTCACAACGGCCCAGGGAGTATCGGTGGAAGAAGATCTGCACTGGCTCATCTCCGTTGACGATCACATCATCGAACCGCCGAACGTCTGGGTGGACCGGGCATCTGCCGCAGATCGCGACCGCGTGCCCCACGTCGAACGCATCGACGGTGTCGACACCTGGGTCTACGAGATGCACCGCGCCACAGTCATGGGCATCTTGGTGGCTGCCCATCAGCAGCCCGATGACTACTCTCCATTGTCGGTGAACTACGACGAATTGCCGGAGGTCTACTACGACCCCGCGGCAAGAATCCCCGACATGGATGAGGATCACGTCATCGCGGGATTGAACTTCCCGTTCTTTCCGCGCTTTTGCGGACAAGTATTTTCGCAAGTTCGGGACCGCGAACTTGGTCTGAAATGCCTTGCCGCATACAACGACTACATCATCGATGAGTGGTGCGGGACGGCGCCGGGTCGCTACATTCCAATGATCATCGTGCCCCTGTGGGACGAAGCACTGGCCGTCGCCGAGGTGCACCGGTGTGCAGACAAGGGCGCGAAAGCGATCGCGTTTTCAGAAAACGTTCATGCGCTTGGCTTCCCGTCGATCCACTCGGGGGAGTGGGATCGGTTCTTCGCGGCCGCGAACGAAACGCAGATGCCGCTCTGCACGCACATCGGGTCCTCGTCGGTCAGCCCGAACACCTCACCGGACGCACCGTTCGGGGTGCAATCGGTGAACATCGGCCTCAACCTCGCCCACTCGACAACAGATTGGCTGTTCTCGGGCAAGTTGCAGAAGTTCCCCGACCTCAAGATCGTGTTGGCCGAAGGGGGCATCGGGTGGATTCCGTATCTGCTCGAGCGTGCGGAGCACGTCGCCTCCGAATATCGCTATCTGCGCGCCAACAACTGGACCGTCGATCCGGCAACCATGCGGATGAGCGCAATCGAAACGGACCCGGCCATCTTCCCGGAGTCGCCCCGGCAGTTGTTCCGCGATCACATATACGGCTGTTTCATCGAGGATGAGTTCGGCGCTGCGAACCTCGATTACATCGGTGTCGAGAACGTGATGATCGAAACCGACTACCCGCATACTGACAGCCTGTGGCCGCGTTCTCTGCAAGCCGCGCTCAAGAGCCTCGAGGGCAGGTCGGACGCGGACAAGTACAAGGTGCTGCAAGGCAATGCCCGGCGCGTCTTCAATTTCGAGCCCGCTCCGTACCCGGTCGCGAAGTAGCGGCGTGGCGATCCGCCAGTACGAGAACTTCATCGACGGGCGATGGACCAGTGACAACGCGGGCCCGTCAATCGATGTGATCGATCCAGCCACCGAAGAGGTGGTCGGCCGGGTTCTTGATGGCGGCCTCAAGCAAGCGGTCATGGCTATCGAAGCGGCGCGCCGGGCGTTCGACGAGGGTCCGTGGCCGTGGATGTCCGTGCGAGACCGCGCGAGAATCTTGAAGCGCTTCAGCGAAATCATGGAGTCGCGGCACGACGAGCTCCGCGAGCTCATTGTTTCCGAGATCGGTTCGACGAGCTTTCTCACCGATTTTCTTCAGGTGGGCGGAGCGATCGAAGCATCGCACTACTACAGCGATTTCGCCGAGCACGACGTCACATGGGTGGAAGCCCCCGGCGGCCCGACGGTGTCGCCGACCGGACTCGGCGGCACGGTTGTCGTTCGCGAACCGGTCGGGGTGGTCGGCGTCATCACACCGTTCAACTTCCCCTTCTCGATCAACCTGCAAAAGTGTTTGCCCGCGCTGGCGGTCGGTTGCACGGTCGTATTGAAGCCACATCCGTGGACACCGATGAACGCGCTGGAACTCGCCGGCATAGGCGAGGAAGCCGGTCTACCGGCCGGTGTCTTCAACGTCGTGGTGGGCGGCGGTGACGTCGGGGAGGAGTTGTCGACGAATCCCCTGGTGGACATGATCGCCTTCACCGGGTCGACGGCGACCGGAAAGCGCATCCGGGAGGTATCGGCGCGGACGATGAAGCGGGCCCAGCTGGAACTCGGCGGCAAGAGCGCGCACATCGTTCTCGACGACGTGACCGAGTCCGAAGTCGCCGGCATCGGTTTCGGACAAGTGCTCATGCATTCGGGGCAGGCGTGTGTTGCCGCGTCCCGCCTGTTGCTACCAGAGCACCTGCTCGATGCCTACATCGACGGCGTGAAAGCCATGGCGCCGAACCTCACGATCGGTGATCCCCGCGACCCGGCCACGGTGGTGGGTCCGCTGATCCGTGAGCAGCAGCGGCAGCGAGTCGAGAGCTATGTGGAATCGGCGCTCGACGAGGGAGCCACGCTGGTTGCCGGCGGCAGGCGGCCGCCGCATCTGGGCAAGGGCTTCTTCTACGAGCCGACGGCATTCATCAACTGTCGCAACGACATGCGGATCTGCCAGGAAGAAGTCTTCGGCCCCGTTCTGACCGTCCTGACATACCAGAGCCAGCAGGAGGCGGTACGGATTGCCAACGACTCCGACTTCGGACTCGCGGGCGTCGTGATGACGCGCAACGCCGCACGGGGTTTCAACGTGGCACGCCAAATCCGCACCGGCACAATCATTGTGCAGACCACCGGTGGTGGGGCGGCTGATCCTGGGCCCAATCCGGGGAACGGCTCGGGTCCGGGCTGGTCCGTGCCCGGGCGTGGGCTGTTCAACGGCGGGGGCCCGTTCGGTGGTTTCAAGCACAGCGGCATTGGCCGCGAGCAAGGGCGGTGGGGCTTCGAGGAGTTCACCGAGATCAAGTCGATCTCCTGGATGTGAGGCGAAGGTGCACAAGGGCTTCGGATATCTGAGAGGTTAGCGGCTGTGCTTCACGATGTCCGTGTCCTCGAGCTGTCTCTGTTCTCGCCTGACGCCCTCGGTGGGCACCTCGCCGACCTGGGCGCTGAGGTGATCAAGGTCGAACAACCTGGGGGAGGCGGATTCCGCGGCGACCTCTTCCCGCCGGACAACGTGCAAAACCTCCAGTGGAACCGCGGCAAGAAGAGCGTCACGCTCAACTTGAAATCGGAGAAGGGCGTTGGGATCTTTCGCCGCCTCGCCGCCGAGGCCACGGTGGTGATCGACGGCTTGAGGGCGGGAGCCGCCGAGCGACTCGGCCTCGGCTATGACGACGTCGTCGCAATCAACCCCACGATCGTCTATTGCAGCCTCAACGGAATGGGCAGCTACGGCCCATACGCGAAGCTTCCCACGCACGGATTGTCCTTCGATTGTTTCGCCGGCCTGAACCCGCCGGTGATTCAAGCCGACGGAACCCCGCGCCTGTCGGCCGGCGCCACCGGCACCACGGGAGTGTTGGCAGGTCCTCTCTATGCCGCGATGGCCGTTCTCGCGGCACTTCACAGCGCTCACCGCGACGCGAAACCGCAATACGTCGAGGTCTCCCAGGTCGACGCCGCGATCGCGTGGAACTTCCAAAAACTGACGGCGCTCGCGAACGGGCTGTTCGGCTACTCAGACGGTATGCAGGCGTCGTTGCGGTATCAGTATTACCGGACCAGCGACGGCCACTACGTGGTGTTCAACGCGTTGGAAGACAAGTTCTGGCGTCGATTCTGCGACGCAGTGGACCGGGCGGATCTCTATGAATCCGGACAAGCCCCCCTGGGCGCCGACCCGCAAGCAGACGAACACCTGCGCGGTGAACTCACCACCATCTTCAAGAGCCGTACCCGCCGTGAGTGGACCGAGTTCTTCATCGCCACCGATATCGCCGGAGCGCCGGCCTTCGAGAGCACCGATCTTCTCGACGACGAACACGTCAAAGCACGCGGCATGGTGTACGAGCCGCCTGACCACGGCCGACCGCCCTTGCGACTCATCGGAATTCCTGTCAAGACGAGGCCGGACCGTCCGTTCGCCGCGGACCTCCCGCCGGCTGTCGGCGCACACACCGACGAGGTGCTCAGGACGCTGGCCGGCTGCGATGAATCAGAACTCGCTCAACTCCGCCGAGACGGAGTGATCTGAATGAACATCCTCCAGGGTGTGCGGATCGTCGAGATCGCCGACGAGATTGCCGGACCGTACTGCGGCAAGCTGTTCGCAGACGTTGGCGCCGAAGTGATCAAGGTCGAGTCAGCACAGGGCGATCGGCTTCGCCGCAGGGGGACGGGGCGGCGCGCGGGCGACGACGGGGCCCTGTTCACGTTTCTGAACGCCGGAAAGCGCTCGGCCGTGGGGGTTTACGGTGAACCGCACATCGACGATTTGATCGCCGGAGCCGACATCGTGATCGATGCCGGAGTCTGCGGACGGATCGACCACGACGAATTGCTTCGTCGATTGCCGCATCTGGTAATCGCAGCGATGTCACCGTTCGGCTTGACCGGGCCGTATCGCGACAAGCCTGCGACAGAGTTCACGCTGCAGGCCGAAAGCGGGACCATGGGCTTGCGAGCTCGACCGGATCAGCCTCCGCTCCAAGCCGGGGGCCGGGTGTTCGAATGGGTTCTCGGAAGCTACGCGGCGGTCGGTGCTTTGGCTGCATACCTCAGCGCCCGAGACGGACGCGGCGGCGAGATCATCGACTGTTCGCTGATGGAGGCATGCCACCTCAGTGCCAGCGGCTTCATCGACATGTACTACGCCCTCGCGGGCAGTCCGCCGATTTCGGCTCCGCCGCGAATGACTGAACTGCCCTCAATCGAGCCGACAGCCGACGGCTGGATTGGGTTCAATACCAACACCCGTCAGCAATTCGAATCCTTCTTGCTCATGATCGAGCGCTACGACCTTCTCGAAGAGGACCCGGCCTGGGCCCTCGCGCCGACTCGATACGAGCGAATGGAGGAATGGAACAAGATCGTCCGTGACTGGACCACCCGGCACACTACCGAAGAGATCGTCGACCTCGCCTCGGCACTTCGCATTCCCGTCGCACAGGTCAACAACGGCCAGACCGTTCTCGACCACCCCCACTTCAACGCCCGCGGCGTCTGGAGCGTCAGCGCCGACGGCTCATTCACCCATCCGCTTCCGCCCTACCGCATCGACGGCACGAGACCGGGCAGCAGACCCAAGCCCGCGCCGCGACTCGGAGAGCTCAATGTCGTTGAGCTTCCTGCGAAGCCGAGGCAACCGGACACCGCCCGATCAGCCGGGAGCCTTCCCTTGGCGGGCATCCGCATCATCGACGCGACGGCGTGGTGGGCCGGGCCTTCGTCCACCCACATCCTCGCCGCGCTGGGCGCCGACGTGATGCACCTCGAGTCGATTCAGCATCCGGACGGCGCGCGGATGACAGCCGCAGCGTTCATTGACCAACCCAGCTGGTGGGAACGTTCGGCCATGTTCTTGGCCACCAACACCAACAAGCAGGGCCTGACCCTCGACCTTTCCTCCGCGCGAGGCCGAGAGGTGTTCTTCCGGCTTGTCGAACAAGTCGACGTTGTGGTCGAGAATTTCTCGCCGCGCGTCTTTGAGAATTTCGGTATCACGTGGAAAGCATTGAGTGCCGTCAACCCACGGCTGATCATGACCCGCATGCCTGCCTTCGGTCTGGACGGACCGTGGCGGAATAATGTCGGTTTCGCGCAGACCATGGAGCAGATGACCGGCATGGCGTGGGTGACCGGCCACGAATATGACCAACCCCGGATCCCACGTGGCCCATGTGACCCGCTGGCAGGCATGCATTCCGCCTTTGCGATGCTTGCCGCCCTGAGGCGGCGTGAGCAGACCGGTCGTGGCTCTTTCGTCGAAGTTTCGATGGTGGAGGCGGCCCTCAACGCTGCCGCTGAGCAGCCGATTGAGTACACCGCTTACGGCGCCATACTGTCGCGGTTAGGCAACCGGAGCAGGGACGCAGCCCCGCAGGGCCTGTACCCATGCCGCGGTGACGAACGATGGTTGGCTATTTCCGTCGCCTCCGATGAGCAGTGGACTGCGCTGAAGACTGTGCTCGGTCAGCCCGACTGGGCAGATGACCCCTCGCTCGACACGCACGACGGACGTTGGCGTGCACATGATTTGATCGACAAGCACCTCGAAAAGTGGGCCGGCGGCCAAGACTGCGTCGATGCGGCGGCCGCGCTGTCGGCTTCCGGAGTTCCTGCCGCACAGCTCTACGATGCGCGCCTCAGTCCTCAACACCCGCAGCTGGCCGCGCGTGGCTATTTCGAACAAGTGGATCACCCAATTGTCGGTAAGCACCACGTGCCGACCATTCCGTTCCGATTCCGCAGTGTCGGTCAATGGTGTCGGTCCTCAGCACCCACCGTGGGAGAGCACAACGAGTCGATCCTGAAAGAACTGCTCGGATTGGACGAGGCCGCAGTCGAGGCGCTTGCCGCAGAATCTGTGGTTGGCTCGCGACTCAAGGGCGTCGAATAACCGCATGTCGGAATTTCGATTGACTTCGGATGCAGGGGAGAGGGCAACGATGCGTTTACGGATAGACCTCGATGCCTGCCAGGGTCACAGTCGCTGTGCCTTGGCCTATCCCGAGATTTTCGACGTCGACGACGACGCAAAGGCATTCGTTCATGTCGACAGCGTTCCCCCGGAATGGGAAGACAAAGCGCTGATCGCGATTGCGAACTGCCCTGAGCGCGCCATCAGCATGGACGAATGACGACGCCAGTGATCCCGCAGAGGGGCGATACATAAAAAACGGACGATTTGGGCAGCGCAAGGCGACAGCGCGCCACGGCCTCGCTACTGTGTGGCCACGAACGAGAAGTTCCTGGCAGAGGAGACCAGATCCGGGTCGACGACGCAGCGAGTGCCGTCGACGTTTGCCTGCCCCGACACCACCCTGGCCGCCGCCGCGGCGCCGGCGGCATTGCGGGTGGGGCCCCAGCCGCCGACCAGGCCGTGGCCGTTATCCGACAGGGCCACACAGCCACCCCGGCCCTCGGCAAGAACGTGGCAATCGGTTGCGCCATGCCGCTCGGCGCAATGACTCATCGCGTACGCCTCAACGTCGCCGAGGCTGGCCGTGTTGCTGCCAACCGTGACTTCGACAGCGTGGGTGGAATCCGAGCCCGCGATCACGATGTACCCACCACCCTGGGCCTGTGCCGGTGCGGCCAGCTCGACAGCACAGACAGCAAGAACAACGGCGGACGCAAGAGGCTTGAACACGTGCTTCCTTTCGCGGCGCCCGGGCAGTAAGGAGCGCCGTAGTAATACGGTGCTCGCTCACCGGGGGATGTGCCCCGTCATTAACAAGGCCTTGACACGCGCGTAGCAAATCTTCACAGGGGGTGCCCCCGTGCGAGGCGGATTGTGACGAGCCTCAACCAGCTAAAGTGACGCACCTCATAGCCTGACCAGCGTCAATTAGGTCATCCTAACCATCGTTCGTGTATCTGATGGCTGGGAGCGCGATGGCCGACCTGAACTTTGCCTATGACCTGACCCTCGACGAGGCGCGTCGACGCAGCGCGGTGCTCGAGGCGATGGGGGACGACTGGGACCCGGTCGCCGTCCTCGCGGAGGAAGAGACGGCCTACGACATGCTCTACTCGAACTTGGACGCCGAGCAGCAGCGGGTCTACGACGAGCTGGTCCGCGCCGGCGTCCTGCCCTCACGGACGGCTGATCGTGTTACCGATTGATCCGACGGCCGACCGTAGCCGCCGCGCCTGGCTGCCCTGTCCGCGCTGCGACCACCGCGCACACTGTGGTGAATGCCGCGACCGGCGGAACTGCGATACGCACTGGCAGTACCTGCTGAGCAACAGGGGGACGCTGGTGCACTTGCAGTGCTCGGATTGCGGTCATCTCTGGTCGACGGACACGCATCGCCGCACCGCCTGACCCGCCGGGCACGATGTGACCAGGACAGTCGATGCTGTGTGCTCGCCAACCGGTCATCGCGCGCTGAAGGCTAAAACCGTTGTCGAGTCGTAGGTCTGGTCCGGGTTGAGCGTGGTGCTCGGAAAGGTCGGGTGATTCGGAGAATCGGGGTAGTGCTGGGTTTCCATCGTGAATCCCGCACCCTGCCGGTAGGTATGCCCGCTGGTGCCCGTGAACGTCCCATCGATGAAGTTGGACGTGTAGAACTGCAGACCTGGCTCGGTCGTGGAGACAGTCAATGTGCGCCCAGACTTCGGGTCCTCGGCCCTGGCCGCCACCACCGGCCCGCTGTTGTTGCCGCGGTTGATCACCCAGTTGTGGTCGTAACCCCGGGCCAGCAACAGCTGCGGGTCATCAGCGCTGATATGCGCGCCGATAGCGGTCGGTGATGTGAAATCAAACGGTGTGCCCTTCACCGGGGCGATCTGACCGGTCGGGATCTGTGTGGGGTCGGTTGGAAGGTAGTTGTCGGCATAGATGGTGACCTTCTGGTCGTAGACGTCGAGCGTGTCCTCACCTGCCAGGTTGAAGTAGCTGTGATTGGTCAGGTTGATCACGGTCGGCGCATCGGTGGTCGCGTGGTAGTCGATGCGCAGTTCGTTGTTCTGGCCCAGGGTGTAGGTGACGGTAGTCGTCAGCATTCCGGGATAGCCCATTTCACCTGCGGGACTGACATATTGGAGCTTGAGGCTCACGCTGTCGCCACCGTTTTGTTGAGTGGCCTGCCACACCTTCGTATCGAATCCCGCGGTGCCGCCATGCAGGCTGTTGCCATTATTGTTGGTCGGCAAGTGATACTCGTTGCCGTTCAACGGGAAAGATCCCTTGGCGATCCGGTTGCCATAGCGGCCGATGATCGCGCCGAAATAGGTCTTGGCGGGCCCCGTGTTGTTCAGGTATCCGACCAGGGTCGGAAAGCCCAGCACCACATTGTCGACGCGTCCGGTGCGATCGGGGACCTCGATCGACTGAATGATGCCGCCGTAGGTCAGGATTCGGACGCGCACGCCGTGCCCGCTGGTGAGCGTGTAGCGGATCACCGGGGTCCCACCGACTTGACCGAACGGCTCGCTGGTGATTGATGGCGGACCTGCGGGCATCGATCTATTGCCACTGTCCGCGGTGGAGTTCGTCGTCGTGTTGCCACATGCCGCCAGCCCCGTCGCACCGGCGAGTGCGATCAGTTGAAGTAGCCGTTTCCCGCGCATCGCGCTCCTCGCATTGGTACCGAAACCACCCCGGCAGCTCGTGATGAGGAAGGATATGGCCGTCGGCGTGATCACCGCGCCAGACCCTGGTCGAGGATAGCGCTGGCGTCGCGCGGATCGGCTTGATCGGAACACCGAGTTCACGGCGCATTCCCGGTGGTGATCGAGCAGTTTGCGCGGTGACCGCTCGCGCGAACCCCGATGGCCGAAGGATGATGGCTGTCATGGACGCTGAACTCAAACGCTGGCTGGACTCCGGGGAGTACTTCGACTACCTCGGGTTCGACATCTTCTACCGAGTGGAGGGCAGCGGACCGCCATTGCTGCTGATTCACGGATATCCGTTCAATTCCTTTGACTGGGCCCGCATTTGGCCTACGCTGTCCCAACGGTTCACCGTGATCGCCCCGGACATGATCGGCATGGGGTTCTCCGCCAAGCCCGTGGCCTACGAGTACTCGGTGACGGACCACGCCGACATGCACGAAGCTTTGCTGGCGCACCTCGGCATCGGCAGCGCGCACATTCTGGCCCACGACATCGGCGACTCCGTGGGCCAGGAGTTGTTGGCCCGTCACGAGTTCGGCCAACAAACGTACGGCGAGTGGCACATCGACTCGATCACCTGGCTCAACGGGGGGATGTTCATCGAGGCCTACACGCCCAGGGCGGCGCAGAAGCTGATGTCGGGCACCCCGTTGGGCGACATCTTCAGTCATGTGCAGAACAGCCCGGTGTCCCGGCGGCTGTTAGAGCCGACGCTGCGCGAGATGTTCGGCCCGAACACCAAGCCGACCCGGCACATGATGGACGTGTTCAACCAGATCTTGGATTACCACGACGGTCGCCGCGTGCTCCACAAGGTCGGCCGGTTCATCAACGATCGCTACACGCACCGCAATCGGTGGGTGCGTGCCATGCGCCAGACCGCGGTGCCGATGCGGTTGATCGACGGGCCGGTCGACCCCAACTCCGGTGCCCACATGGCGCGCCGCTACGCCGAAGTGATTCCCGAACCCAATGTCGTGATGCTGGCCCACGACATCGGGCACTGGCCCCAAATCGAGGCGCCCGACGCGGTGCTGACGCACTTCCTCGCCCACATCGACCGCGTCGCCGCCGACTGAACCACTCGTCGTCTGGGATCGGCTAGCCGTGATGCGGCGGTCGCTCGTCGCGCAGGCGGCCCTCGTCCGACGCCGCGCGCATCTGCTCCTCGTCACCGAACCTCTCCAGGTCCTCGGGCGTGACGCGCGGAGTCGGCGGCTTGGGCGCGGCCGGAGTGGGGCGTGGGGGTTCGGCGGGCACGACGCGATTATCGCCTACGGCTGAAACGCCGGGAGGATCGTGCCGGAATCGCGAATCTCCCAGATGCTGGCTTTGGTGATGCCGTCGAAGTTGATCTTGTTCAACGTTGCTCGCGAATACGTCAGATCGATGGCGACCTGGGTCGAGGTGTTGCCGTACGGGTCGGTCATCGGGAAGGTGCCCTGCACGTTCACGGCGGACGCGTCGGGATACGTGGCTCTCGCGTACTTGAGAATGTCGATGGTGTCCATCCGGGCGCCGTCCTTGATCATCTGCTCGGTGTAGTTGTCTCGAATGGCGAATCGCGCGTCGACCACGTCGCCGTTCGGGCCCGGCGCAACGGTGAAGGTGACGCCGTCCGGCTTCTTGGGACCGGCCGGCGTCGACGGCGCCGCCTCGGTCGGTGCGGGCGGTGCGGCCGTGGCCGAGCTGCTCGACGGGATGTCCTTCTTCTCGTCGAAAACCCAGTTCCTGCCGATGACGACCAGGAGGACGAGGGCGCCCAGTGCCGCCAGGGCCAGGGCCGCCTTTCCGGAGTCGCCCTTCTTCGACGGCTCCGTGGCGAAAGCCCAATCGCTGGTCCAGTTGGTGCCGTCGAAGTACCGTTGTAGCCCGTGGCCTACCCCCGCGGGATCGGGGTACCAGCCCGGCGCCGATTGCGGCGGGGGCGGGGCCTGTTCAGACGGCATGTATCCATTTTCGTCGCGACGGAGACATCCCGGCTACCCGTTGCGCCGGCCGCCCGAAACGGGACGGAAGCAAGACGCCTGGCCATGTGAACCCGAGATGGCCCTGGCGTGACGGTTCGGCGCGAGGCCGGGCATTCGATGCGCCCGGGTGGCCGGTAACCGCTATGACATTACGGTGAGCAACCGCCAGGTGAACCTGACCCAGCAGGAAAGTTCGTTGATCGGCGAGAGTCATCCCGAGGCTCTCACGCGTATGGACGAGCAGTCGCTGAAGGAATTGCAGAGCCGCCTCAGGCACGCGCGCGACAAGAACTTCAGCCTCTTGCGGCGTCAGGGTGCGGCCCGGGTGGAGGCCGAAGGTGCCCGCGGCGCGGTCCAGCCGGCCAACGAAAAGCGCGGCGAGAAGGTCGAGATCTTCGACGCGGCGCTGGCTCGGGTGAGCGAGCGCCTTGACGACCTCCGCGGCACCGAGTAGCGGCTCACGTATCGAGCTCGTGGTGTACGAACCCCAGTTCGCCGAGTGCGTTTCTTGCGAACCTCGTCAACGACGGCGAGCTGGCCGGTGACGGGGGAGGACCCGGTCGGCGCAGGAAAAATCGTGGTTTAGAAACGGCAGTTGTTGGGCAAACACCGCCATGGCCGCGCGTCATGGCGCCTGTTTTCTTGCTTCCGCGGTAGTCGCGGTGTCGGGCGTAAGTGCTTCGATCGTCGCTTCTGCCATACCGCTTGCCTCCGCCGATCCTTGTCCGGACGTCCAGGTGGTGTTCGCCCGCGGTACCGATGACCCGCCGGGTCTTGGTCCGACCGGGCAGGCATTCATCGACTCGCTGCGCCCGCGCGTTGGCGCAAATTCGTTCGACGTATATCCGGTCAACTATCCCGCCACCCATGACTGGACGAATGCGGGCGAGGCGGGCATCAGGGACGCGGGCGCGCACGTCGTTTCGATGGCACACGACTGCCCCAACACCAAGATGGTGCTCGGCGGATATTCCCAGGGCGCGGCCGTGATGGGCTTCGTCACCTCGGCTGTCGTACCGGCGGGGATCGACCCTGCGAGCGTGCCCAAACCGTTGGACCCCGAGGTGGCTAACCACATCTCCTCGGTCGTGCTCTTCGCATTGCCAAGCGACAAGGCGATGAACTTCTTCGGCGAGCCGCCGGTAGTCATCGGCCCGCTCTATCAGGCCAAGACCATCCAGGTATGCGCCGCCGGCGATCCGATCTGCTCCGACGGGATGAACTTCGCCGCACATGACACGTACTCGACCAACACGGCAATGATCGACCAGGGTGCGGCGTTTGCGGCCAGTCGCCTTGGCGGAGGTTCCGGCCCGGCGTGGGTTGCGGGTCCGGGCGCGTCGACGAGCGCCGGCGGGCTTCCAGGCGCTCCCGGCTGAACTCGGGTTCGGCGTACGTCCGGAAGCGCAACTCGAATATCAATTCGCACAAGCTATTTCGTGTCCCATGTCGGTCGAACGCCGCGCGCGGCGAGTGCCCGCAGGACGCGGGCATAATCGGGGTGGTGGACTCAGACGGCGGCGTTGGAGCGCATTTTCGTCGGCTACATCAAGAGGGGTGTTTTGTCATCCCGAACCCGTGGGATGCCGGCTCGGCAATCGCCCTGGAAAAGCTTGGCTTTCCCGCGCTGGCCACGACGAGCGCCGGGCTGTGCTTCGCGCGCGGCCTGCCCGACACGGTGACCGCGCTCTCCGTCGACGAGGCGCTGGAGAACATCGCCGAAATAGTGGCCGCGGTCAGCCTGCCCGTCAACGCGGACTTCCAGGCCGGCTACGCCTCCGACTCCGAGGCGCTCGCCCAGAATGTGGCGCGCTGCGTGGCCACCGGCGTGGCCGGGCTGTCGATCGAAGACGGCACGGGTCTCGCCGATTCGCCGCTCTTCGAACCGGCCGAGGCCACCGATCGCGTCCGCGCCGCGCGTGCGGCGATCGACGAGTCGGGAGCCGACGTCGTGCTGACCGGCCGCGCCGAATGCTTCCTCTACGGCCACCCCGACCCCCTCGCCGAGGCCATCAGGCGGCTGCAGGCTTACGCCGAGGCGGGAGCTGAGGTGCTCTTCGCGCCGGGAATCCGCACGAGGACGGACATCGCGACTCTCGTCGACGCCGTGGCGCCATACCCGGTCAACGTTTTGATGTCGTCCGACACGGGGTTGACGGTGACCGACCTCGGAAAGCTGGGGGTGCGGCGGATCAGCCTCGGGTCGGCTTTCAGCCGGGTCGCGTGGGGTGCGTTTCTGGCCGCCGCGCGCAAGTTGGTGGAGGACGGGTCGTTCGCGGGACTGACCCAAGCGGCGAGCTTCGACGAGCTGAACGCGCTGTTCACCGGGTAGCGGCGGCCGGAGGTCCTAACGCGCCTTCCGGAGATCGGCGAGAGAGTTTCGCAGTCCACCGTCCATGCGGATCTGCACGGCCGCCACCGCCACCATCACCGCCGCGGTCACCAGGTGCACCACCGCGTCGGTGACGTTGTTGGGAAAGGTGAAAACGACCGCGACCTGGTGGGAGAAGAAGGCCCAAATGCCCGGCAGCGCACCGGCTATCGCGGCCAGCAGCAGATACAGGACGGCCCAGGACTTGCGCATCGCGAACACCAGGCCGGGAGCGAACAGGGCGAGACCGGCGACGGCGTGCCAGCCGTTATAGTCCATGCCGAGCAATTGCACGGTCGGCGCGGACGGCCCGGTCGCGAAGCTCGGATTCATGATGAAGCCGATCACCGCCTGCACGACATGAAAAGCGCAAATGATCAGCAGCCCGATCTGGGCGAAACTCCACCTCACGTTGCACCCCCTTGTGCACGGTGGGATAGCCCAGATACTACGCTCAGTAGTAGACCCTGGCAACGAAAACGGCGGGCCGCGATGGCTACGCTGTGCCGTTCCGTTCGATCCACTGAGTGATCGCGTCTTCGAGCGCGGTCGCGACGTCCACACCGGCGCTGTCGGCGGCCTGCTCAAACCGCTCGACCAGCTCGGTGCGGACCGAAGCGCCCAATTTCGTGCGCTCCGGTTTTGGCTTCGGGGGCAGGTCTACCGGGACGTGTCGCGCGACAGACGCGTCAATGATTTCGCGAAGTGCCGGGATGTCGTCGAGCAATCTGGCGAGATCGTCGCGCTCGATACGCAGTACCTCAGCCGGCCCGATCGTCGTTACGGTCGCAGAACGCAGTTTCCCACGGTGGAGCGCCGATTCGCCGATCACCTCGCCCGGCCCGAGCACGGCGATGCGGTCCCGCCCGACGTACACGCCCACCTCGCCGCTGAGCAGGATGTAGCAGGAGTCCGACGGCGTCTGCTCATGAATCAGCGGCAATGGAGCCGACGTCGAAGTGCGGTGAGCCGCTCGGGCGAGACGCTGCAGTTCAGCGTCCGAGAAGTTCGCGAAGGTTGCGTACTGGCGCAACCGGCGAGCGTCTTCCTCATATTGCTTTTCGTCGGCCTTCATGCGGACTCCTGACGTGCGACTTGACGCTATATCGAGGAGCGTAACGCGGAATTGCCCGACAAATGGCGAAAGTCAGTTCCGGCCGGGCAGCTTCATGATCGTCCGCACGACGGGCAGTAGCGACTTCTGCCACACGGTCCCCGGAATGCCAAGGGGCGGATCGAGATTGAACACACGGGCCGTCGCGATGGTCTGGGATTCGGTGTACTTCAGCAGGCCCTCGGGGCCGTGCCGGCGGCCGACGCCGGATTGACCCATTCCGCCCATCGGGGCGCTGAGGCTGCCCCAGGCGAACGCGTAGCCCTCGTTCACGTTCACGGTTCCCGACCGCAACCGTGCGGCGATCTGCTCGCCCTCCGCGGACGAGCCGGCCCACACGCTGGCGTTGAGCCCGTACGCGGTGTCGTTGGCCTTCTCGACCGCCTCGTCCACGTCGGCGACGGGATAGATCGAGACGAGCGGCCCGAAGGTCTCGTTGGCCGCGCACTCCATCTCCGGCGCGACGTCGGTCAGCACCGTCGGCTCGTAGAACAGCGGCCCGATGTCGGGCCGTGCCTTGCCGCCCGCGATCACCTTGGCGCCCTTGGCTTTCGCGTCGTCCACGTGGTCCGTCACCGTTTCCAGCTGGCCCGCGGAGATCAGGCTGCCCATGTCGACCGAGAAGTCGTACGCGGTGCCCAGCTTCATGTTCCGGACCGCGGCACCGAACTTACCGGTGAACTCGTCGGCGATGTCTTTCTCGACGTAAATCCGCTCGATGGAGATGCACAGCTGGCCCGCGTTCGAGAAGCACGCGCGGGTTGCCGCCCTGGCCGCCTTGTCGAGGTTGGCCCCCCGCGTGACGATCATCGCGTTCTTGCCCCCGAGCTCGGCCGAGAAGCCGATCAGGCGGCGGCCGCAATGCTCCGCGAGCTGCCTTCCGGTGGCGGTCGAGCCGGTGAACATCAAGTAGTCGCAGTTGTCGATGATCGCGGTCCCGACCACCGAGCCCGGCCCGGGCACGATCGCGTAGAGCGCTCGCGGCAACCCGGCCTGATAGAGCAGCTCGGCGCAGGCCAGCGCGCAGTACGGCGTCTGGCTGTCCGGCTTGAGCACCACCGCGTTGCCCGCCAGCAGCGCCGGCACCGAGTCGGACGCCGTCAGGGTCATGGGGTAGTTCCATGGCGAGATCACCCCGACCACGCCCTTGGGCTGGTAGGCGACCGTGGTCTTGCCGATCCCCGGGAGCAGCGACTGCACCTTGCGCGGCTTCAGCAGGTCGGCGGCGACGCGCGCGTAGTAGTTGGCGTTCGCCATCAGGTCGACGATTTCCTCCTGCGCCGCCCAGCGGGCCTTGCCGGCCTCGGCTTGCAGCAGGTCCATGAGGAAGTCGCGGTTCTCGATGACGAGGTCGCGATAGCGGGCGATCACGTCGACGCGCTCGGTGACCGGCCGCTTCGCCCACTCGACCTGGGCGGCGCGCGCCTCGGCGAAGGCCGCCTCGACGTCGTCGGCCGTGCCGATGGGGATCGTGGTCAGAGGTCTGCCGGTGAAGACCTCGTCGATCGCCTTGGTCTCGCGGGCGGTGACGTCTTTGATCGCGGCCAGCTGACGCAAACGGTCAAAGACTTCGGCTGACGGTGCAGGCATGTCGCTTCCTCTCGCAGAAGCACGGGCGGTCAAGACACCAGGCTATGCCGTGCGGTGTCGGACCAACCAGAAAGCTCAGCTCGGCACACCACCCGGTCATGCGGCGGCGGCATCGCCGGCTCAGAGGATCTGCATGCCCTGGGCCAACTGTGTCACTCCGACCACCGTGAATACCGTCACCAGGATCTGCCGGTGGTAAGCCCGCACCCAGTCGTGCAGCTGACGCAATACCGCGTGGGTTCGGGCCGGCGCGGCCACATAGCCGACCAAGATCATCTCGACGACGGAATACATCAGCAGCACGAACGCGATGGAGGCGCTGACCTGCGTGGCGACCGCAGCCCTCGACGCCACGATGATCGCGAGAATGAAGAGAACCCCGTCGACCGGCACCGACGCCAAGCCGATGACCCACGCGATCCACAACGACCCCTTCTCCCACGCGCGGTGGGCGCGGTGGAGCAGCCGCCGGAGTCCGGAGCGGTCCTCGGGGGAGACGTCTTGTGCGCGGCTCAGGAATCGTGGAACCGCGATCGGCGCCCCGGGGCCCGGCGTCGACCTCGAGGTCGCGCGCGCCTCCGCCCGCCGACGCGTCCAGAAGCGCACCGCCATCAGCGCGGCGATCGACAACCTGAGCACCCCGAGGCCAATTTGGATGTGCGGGAGGGTGGAGCTCGCCGCCGGGCCGGCCGAACCATGCCGGAACGATCCGAACGCGGACGTGAAGTTCAACAGCATCAGCGGCGCGAGCAGCTCGGGCACGCATACGGTCAGACCACCGACCCAGTAGGCCAGCAGGTTCGGCCCGGGTCGCGGCCTGGAGATCATCAGGAGGGCAAGGCCGAGGCGCACCGGATTGAGCGCCGCCAGAATTCCCAACCCCAGCACTGACCCCCACATTGCCGCAGCTCTACCCGGGCCCCCCGGTGTCTAAACCCTCGCGCCGCGGGTCGGTGTCGCCGAGAAGGACGGCACCAGTTTGGCCGGCCGAGCATATTCGGCGAATCGAAATCCCGTTCTCACGCAACACGTTCGGACGCCGCTCGCGGCGGCATGGACGGATGAACGCTCCGCCAACCCCGCGTGAATGCGCCGGAGCAAACCCTCGTGAGGCGAATCACAACGGGCGGGGCCCATGGGCGGTGAGGTAGCCAGCCGCGGCCCCAGCCGCGGAGGCCAACGGCCGTCGGGTGCGATGCCGCTGGCGCAGCGTCTCCGTCTCCAGCTAAGGCGCAGTGCCGGTGGGTAGGAGTCGCCGCCGTGTTCGGTGCCGGGAACCAGCAAGCTCCCGCGGTGTTCTCTCCCGGCCGCGCCGGTGGTAATTCGAAAAAGGTTGACAAACCATCTCAACGGTCGCGGTTGGCAACTACGATGCGTCAATGCCGGTTCTCGTCCCCGTCATGCCGCAGCCAGAGGGCTGCTTGCCGTGGGGTGAACCGGAACGTGATCGCAAAGCGAGTGCGGTCGTTTCGGCGGCGTGTGCGTGCCGGGTCAGCAAATGGCGGCCGCTGCGGCCGGAGGGCGTCAAAAAGGTGGGGCCTCTTCTCTGCGTCGGGATGACAGAGTGGGCGGGGACAAAGGTTGGTTTTGCTGAAGAACGAAGAATGCGCCCGGCGGCTTGGGCGTGCGAATCTCTTATGCAAGAAGGAAATTCACAGGTTTGACGGCGCGGGCAGGCGGGTAACCGGCGAGCCGTGGAGTACGACATCCGAGGTCGTCGTGCCAGCATGCTAGCGGTCCGCTGGTGCATCGACGGGGAACCCCCGCGGAATGCCTTCCGCGGTTTCGGGGTTACCGTTGACATTGCGGACGGTATTGCGAGTCGGGCTGGGGAAGAACTGGGGCCCGAACTGCAGCCAGTCACATCACCACGGGGATATCCGCGACGACGCCCACCGGCGTCGTGCCCATGGGTGGATCGGCACACTGGTCGAAACTAACGGCCAATCCTGAAGCGCTGCACAGCTTTTTGTGCTGCGCGTAGGACTTCTGCAGTTCTCGTCTCGGTTCTAGGAGGTCGTCCGATGCAGTCCAATCCCTTCGATGACGACAGCGGCAAATTTTTCGTGGTGGTCAATAAAGAGGAACAGCACAGCCTTTGGCCGGTCTTCACCGATGTGCCGGCCGGCTGGCGGGTGGTGTACGGAGAGGCCGACCGCGCCGCGTGCCTCGAGTACATCGAACAGAACTGGCCCGACATCCGGCCGAAGAGCCTGCGTGAGAGGTTGGCCGCTCCCGGTTTGTGATGTGTAGATGGTCTAGGTATGAAGGAGTTGGGAAAGCTCTTGGGGGGACTTAGTGGAACGCAGTGACCGCGGCTTGCCGTTGACGCGGGCGCAGCTGGATATTTGGCTCGCGCAGCAAACGGGTCACTTCGACGTGGCGTGGCAGCTCGGTGTGCTCGTCCGGATCGAGGGCGCGGTCGACCGCGCACTATTCGAGCAAGCGATCCGTCACGTGGTCGGTGAGGCCGAAAGCCTCCGGGCGTGCTTCTTCGAGGTGGACGGCCAAGTCTTCCAGAAGGTGATCGAAGACCCGGATGTCGACCTGCCCTTCTACGACCTCAGCGACTCGCCCGATCCCGAGCGCGAGGTCCGGGAGCGGGCGTCGGCCATCCAACGGACGCCGATGCCGCTCACCGGTCCGATGATCAACTTCTACCTCTTCCAAACGGCGCCCGATGAGTACTACTGGTTCACCTGCTGCCATCACATCGCGATCGACGGGTTGGGCATCGCGCTGCTTGGCCGCCGGATCGCGGCCGTCTATTCCGCCCTCGCCTCCGGTGCGGCCATCTCGCCGGCGTTCTTCGGCTCGTTGCGCGACCTTGTCGACAGCGAGTCGGAGTACGCGGCTTCCCCGGAATACGTGGCGGATCAGGCCTATTGGGCCGACCACCTTCCTTCGGCGGGCGAACCGGATTATCGGTTGACCCAGGCCGCCAGTGAGCGCGATCCCTACACGCCCTCTGCGCCAGTCCAATTGGACTCTTCGGTGGTCGGCCTCATCAAACAGTTGTCCAAAGCGCTGGGCATCCGCCGGTCGTCGGTCCTCACCGCTGCGTGCGCGCTGTTGGTGCGCGGGTTCCGCGCTGAGAATTCGGACGAAGTGGTGCTCGACTTCCCGGTCAGCCGCCGGCTTGATCCGGAGTCGAAGACGCATCCCGGAATGCTCGCCGGGGTCGTGCCGCTGGTCTTGAACGCGCCGCCGCACCTGGCGGTCGCCGATTTCCTTCAGCAGGTCGATACCCGTTCACGGGAGGCGTTGCAGCATCAGCGGTTTCCCGTGCACATGCTCGGCGGCAACGGCGGCTTCCGCGGCGCGCCGCAGACGTCCAACCGCGTCGTCGTCAACTTCGTCCCTGCTCGACTCACCCTCAGCCTGGCCGGCGTCCCGGCGACCGCGACCTACACCACCTTCGGCCCCGTGGGCCACTTCGGGCTGTTCTTCCTCGGCTTCGGGGATCAGCAGTTCCTGAGCACCGTCGGTGTCGGGCAACCGTTCGCGAACTTCGATGTCTCGGATTTGGCGGAGCGCTTGCAGCGGGTGTTGGTGGCGTTGGTGGCTGATCCTTCGCGGGCGTTGTCGTCGGTGGAGGTGGTGGGTGAGGTTGAGCGGTCGCGGTTGGCGACGTTTGGTAATCAGGGGGTTTTGAGGGGTCCGGGGTCGGTGTGGGGGTCGGTGCCTGCGTTGTTTGCCGGGCGGGTGGTGTGTGCGCCGGGGGCGGTGGCGGTGTCGTGTGGTGGTGTGTCGGTGTCGTATGGGGAGTTGGATGCGGCGTCGAATCGGTTGGCGCATCGGTTGGTGGCTGAGGGTGCGGGTCCGGGACGGATTGTGGCGCTGGTGTTGTCGCGGTCGGTCGAGGCTGTTGTGGCGATGTTGGCGGTGCTTAAGACCGGGGCGGGGTATGTGCCGATTGATCCGGTGTCGCCGGATTCGCGGGTCGGGTTCATGCTCGCCGATGCCGCACCGGTGGCCGCGGTCACCACCGCGGAGTTCGCCGGGCGGCTGGCCGGTCATGGGGTGGCGGTCGTCGATGTCGATGATTCCCGAATCGACGCCGAACCCGAGGTGGCGTTGCCCGAGCCGGACGCCGAGGGTGTGGCGTATGTGATTTATACCTCGGGGACTACGGGTGTGCCCAAAGGTGTTGCGGTGACGCATCGTAACGTGACGCAGTTGATCGGTTCGCTGGATGCGGGGTTGCCGGTGCCGGGGGTGTGGTCGCATGCGCACTCGCTGGCGTTCGATGTGTCGGTGTGGGAGATTTTCGCGCCGTTGTTGCGTGGTGGGCGGGTGGTGATCGTTGATGAGGACACCGCGCGGGCGCCTGAGGAGTTGCGCGCGGTGCTGGTCGCTCAGGGTGTGACGGTGTTGACGCAGACGCCCTCGGCGGTGGCGATGCTGGATCCGGCGGGCCTGGATGGGGTGGCGTTGGTGATGGCTGGGGAGGCCTGCCCGCCGGAGGTGGTGCATCGGTGGGCGCCGGGTCGGGTGATGGTCAACGCTTATGGTCCGACCGAGACGACGATGTGTGTGGCGATCAGCGCCCCGCTGACACCGGAATCGGGGGTGGCGCCGATTGGGTCGCCGGTGCCGCAGGCCGGGGTGTTCGTGCTCGATGGCTGGTTGCGGCCGGTGCCGGTCGGGGTGGTCGGGGAGTTGTATGTGGCCGGGGCCGGGGTGGCTACCGGTTATGTGGGGCGGGCGGGGTTGACCGGGGCGCGGTTTGTGGCGTGCCCGTTCGGTGCGGCCGGTGAGCGCATGTATCGGACCGGGGACCTGGCGTGCTGGGGTGCTGATGGGCAGCTGCGCTATCTGGGTCGCGCTGATGAGCAGGTCAAGATCCGCGGGTATCGCATCGAGTTGGGTGAGATCCAGGCCGCCCTGGCCGGTTTGGACGGGGTGGGGCAGGCGGTGGTGATCGCCCGTGAGGACCGCCCCGGCGACAAGCGTCTGGTCGGCTACATCACCGGGACCGCCGATCCCGCCCAGCTGCGCGCCCAGCTGGCCCAGCGGTTGCCGGGGTTCATGGTGCCCGCGGCGATCGTCGGGCTAAAGAACCTGCCGCTGACCGCCAACGGCAAGCTGGACACCCACGCGCTGCCCACCCCCGAATACAGCACCGGGGACTACCACCCCCCGCACAACCCCACCGAAGAAATCCTGGCCACCATCTACGCCGACGTCCTGGCCATCGACCGCGTCAGCACCCACGACTCCTTCTTCGAACTCGGCGGCGACAGCATTTCGGCCCTGCAGGTGGTGTCGCGGGCACGGGCCGCCGGCCTGAGGTGCCGGCCCCGCGATGTCTTCGTCGAGCAGACCGTCGCCCGCCTGGCGCGCGTGGCGGCCGTGACCGGCGGCGAAACCGACGTGATCGACGAGGGTCTCGGTGCGGTGCTGGCCTCCCCGATCATGCGGTGGCTGCACGGCGTGAACGGCCCGGTCGACCAGTTCAACCAGACGATGCTGCTGCAGGCGCCCGCAGGCGTCACCGATGCCGACGTGGCGATTGTGTTGCAGGCCTTGCTGGATCGGCATGCGACGCTGCGGCTGCGCGTCGACGGCGACGGGTCCCTTTGGGTACCCGAGGCGGGGTCCGTGGACGCGGCCGGGTGCCTGCGGTCGGCAGACGTCTTGTCCGGCGAGGTGCTGGCGGAGGCGCGGTCGCGCCTGGATCCGGCCGCCGGAAGGATGCTGAGCGCGGTGTGGGCCGGCCCCAACCGTCAGCTCGCGTTGATCGTCCACCACCTGGCCGTCGACGGGGTGTCCTGGCGAATCCTCTTGGAGGACTTGAACATCGCGTGGGCGCAGCACCGCGGCGGCCAGCCGGTGGCGTTGCCGCCGGGCGGCACGTCGTTCGCCCGGTGGGCGTCGTTGCTCGACGCGCACGCGCGCCGGCCGGAGGTCATCGAGCTGGTCGGGGCCTGGAAGCGGATCGCGGAGACCCCGCCGGCCCTGCCGGCGGTGCGCCCCGAGGCCGACACCTACGCCACCGCCGGGCAGCTGTCCGTGTCGCTGGACGTCGACGTCACCCGGACGCTGATCGGCGCGGCGCCGGCGGCCTTTCACGCTGGCGTGCAAGACATTCTGCTGATCGCGTTCGCGCTGGCGTGGGCGGAGTTCCTGGACCCCGACATTGCCAGTGCCGCACCGATAGCCATCGACGTCGAGGGGCACGGCCGCCACGAGGAACTCGCTCCCGACGTGGACCTGTCGCGTACCGTCGGCTGGTTCACCTCCAAATACCCGGTCTCTTTGACCGTCGGCGGGATGTCCTGGAGTCAGGTGCTGGCCGGCGAGCCGGTGTTGGGAACGCTGATCAAAGACGCCAAGGAACAGCTCCGCGCCGTGCCGCACCCGCTGACCTACGGCGTGCTGCGCTACCTCCACGGCGACGCGGACCTGGACGGCGCCGACCCGGCGATCGGCTTCAACTACCTCGGCCGCCTGGTCGCGGCGAGCGATCCGTCCGATGAGCTGTGGCGGCTGCACCCGGAGAGCCTGGCCCTGACCGCCGCCGCCGCGGCCATCCCGATGCCGTTGGCGCACACCGTCGAACTCAACGCCGGGACCGTCGACACCGACGCCGGCCCGCGGCTGCACGCCAATTGGACCTGGGCGCCGTCGGCGCTCGATGAAGCGCAGATCGGCCGGCTGAGCCAGTTGTGGTTCGACGCCCTATCCGGCATCTGCGCGTACGTGCGGGCCGGGGGTGGCGGCCTCACGCCGTCGGACATCGCGCCCGCCCGGCTGAGCCAACCCCAAATCGACGAGCTGCACCGGCGATACGACCTCGCCGACATCCTGCCGCTGACCCCGCTGCAGCAGGGCCTGCTCTTCCACTCCAGCACCGCGCACGGCGACGACATGTACGCCGTGCAACTGGATTTCACGCTCACCGGCCCGCTGGACCCCGACCGCCTGCACGATGCGGTGCGGACGGTGATCAACCGGCATCCGCACCTGGCGGCCCGGTTCTACGAACGGTTCGACGAGCCGGTGCAGATCATCCCGGCCAATCCCGTGGCGGAGTGGCGGTACGTCGAGCTCGACACCGAGCGGCAGATCGAGGAGCTCTGCGCCGCCGAACGCGCCGGCGTCGCCGACCTGGCCGACCGGCCGCCCTTCCGGGTGGCGGTGATCCGCACCGGGGAGAACCTGCACCGGTTGGTGCTGACCAACCACCACATCGTGCTCGACGGGTGGTCGCTGCCGATCCTGCTGCGCGAAATCTTCACCAGCTACTACGGTGAACGGCTGCCCGCCGCGGCGCCCTATCGCAGCTTCGTCACGTGGCTGGCCGATCGCGACCTCGACGCCGCCCGCGCGGCCTGGGCCGAGGTGCTCGCCGACTTCGAAACGCCCACATTGGTCGGCCCAAATCGGTTGGGGCAGGGACGACGCGGAGCGGCATCGTTCCGCGTGGCCGAGGAGACCACACGCGCCCTCACCGAGCTGGCCCGCTCCTGCCACACCACCGTCAGCACCGTCCTGCAGGGCGCCTGGGCGTTGCTGCTGAGCTCGCTGACCGGTCGGCATGACGTCGTCTTCGGCACCCCGCGGTCCCGGATGGGCCAGCTCGACGTCGACGGCGCGGAATCGATGGTGGGGCTGCTGATCAACACCGTGCCGGTGCGGGCCACCATCACCGTGACCACCACCGCCGCCGACCTGCTGCGCCGGCTGCAGGACACCAACAACGACACGCTCGAGCATCAGCACCTGGCGCTCAACGACATTCATCGCCTCACGGGTCACGAGCAGCTGTTCGACACCCTGTTCGTCTACGAGAACTACCCGATCGGCGACGGCATGCAGCTGGGTCCCGACGGGCTGGCCATCGCGGAGTTCACCAACCGCGAATACAACCACTACCCGCTGACCATGGAGGCCCTCCCGGGCCGCGAACTCGGCCTGCACGTCGAATTCGACGCCGACGTGTTCGACACAGCGGGCATCGAGGCGCTCGTCGAGCGGTTCCGGCGGGTGTTGGTGGCGATGACATCGCATCCCGGACGGCGCCTGTCGGCGGTGGAGCTACTCGACCCCGGGGAGCGCGACCTGGTGCTGGCGGAGTTTTCCGGCGCCGGGGTGTCCGCGCCGGTGGGCGTGGCGCCGGAATTGCTGGCCGCGGCGGTGGCGGCCGACCCCGATGCCGTCGCCGTGGTCGACGGCGAGCGGCATGTGTCGTACGGCCAACTCGACGACTGGTCGAACCGCCTGGCGCGCAAGCTGATCGACGCCGGCGTGGGCCCCGGGCGCGCGGTGGGCGTGGCGATAGATCGCCGCCTCGAGTTGGTGGTCGCGTGGTGGGCGGTCGCCAAGGCGGGCGGCGCGCACGCACCGGTGGATCTGGACCACCCCGTCGAGCGGATCACCACGGTGCTTCAAGCCGCGGGTGCGGTGTGCGTGTTGGCTTGCGGCACCAATCGAGTCGCCGCGGCCGGGACACGTCCGGTGCTGCGCATTGACGGGCTCGACCTGTCCGGGGTCAGCCCGGACGCGATCACCGACGCCGATCGGTTGGCGCCACTGACGTCCGACGATGCCGCCTATGTGATCTTCACATCCGGGTCGACCGGCATCCCCAAAGGTGTGGTGGTGGGTCACGAGGGACTGCTGGGATGGGCTGCCGCACAACGTGAGTCGTGCGGGTTGGACGCGGCAACGCGGGTGCTGATGGTGGCCGCACCGACCTTCGACGCGTCGGTCGGCGAGATGCTGTTGGCGGCGGTGTCCGGGGCGGCGCTGGTGGTGGCACCTCCCGGGGTGTACGCCGGGGAGCCGCTGACCGCGTTGCTGGCGAACCAACGCGTCAACGCGGCATTCCTGACCCCGACGGTGCTGTCGTCGCTGGATCGTTCCCGGCTGCCCGAGTTCGACAGATTGCTGGTCGGCGGCGAGGCCTGCCCGGCGGAGTTGGTCGCCGCCTGGGCGCCCGGCCGGCGCATGTTCAACGTCTACGGCCCGACCGAAACCACCATCTGGGTCACCATGAGTGCACCCCTGTCGGCCGAGGGGCCGGTTCGCATCGGCACCCCGATCCCGGGTGTGTGCGCCATGGTGCTCGACGCCTGGCTGAACCCGGCGCCGATCGGCGTGGTGGGTGAGCTGTATGTGAGCGGGCCCGCGCTGGGGCACGGCTACATGGGGCGCGTGGACCTGACGGCGGAACGGTTCGTAGCCAACCCATTTGGCGGCGCCGGGTCGCGCATGTACCGGACCGGCGACCTGGTGCGCTGGACCCGCGACGGCTCCCTGGATTTCGTGGGTCGCGCCGACAACCAGATCAAACTGCGCGGACAGCGCATCGAATTGGGTGAGGTCGAGAACACGCTGCTGGCCTGCCCGCACGTCACCCAGGCCGCCGTCACCGTGCACGACGGCGCCGCCGGCTCCCATCTGGTCGCCTACGTCACCCTGGACCACAACACCAACGCCGACCACGACGTGGAAGACGTCGAAGAGTGGCAACACCTTTACGACGACCTGTACGGCGCCGATCTCGGATCCCGTTTCGGCATGGACTTCCGCGGCTGGAACAGCAGTTACACCGGCGAGCCGATCCCGCTCGAGGAGATGATCGAATGGCGTGCCGCCACGGTGGATCGCATCATGGCGCTGCGGCCGCGGCGCGTGCTCGAGATCGGCGCGGGGTCGGGATTGCTGCTGTCGCAGATCGCCCCGGAGTGCGATCAGTATGTGGCCACCGACTTCTCGCCGGTGGCGATCGACAACCTGGCCCGCTCCCTGGAGCAGATGCAATTCGGCTGGCGGGACCGAGTCGAGTTGCTCACCCAGCCCGCCCACGTCACGGGCCCGTTGCCGCAAGGCCATTTCGACACCATCATCGTCAACTCGGTCGTCCAGTATTTCCCCAACGCGGGATATCTGGCCGAGGTCATCGACCACGCGATGGGGCTGCTGGCCCCCGGTGGGGCGCTCTTCATCGGCGACGTCCGTAACCACGCACTGCAGGGCGCGTTCCAGACCGGGATAGCCCTGTCCCGCAGCGCCGAAGCCGCCGACGCCGACGAGATCCGCAAGTGGGTTCGCCACGCCATGCTCGGTGAAACCGAATTGCTTTTGGCCCCGGACTTTTTCACCACCTGGGCCGGCAACCGCGCATCGGGGGGCGGACTGGACATCCAAGTCAAACGCGGCGTGGCCGACAACGAGCTGAACCGGTACCGCTACGACGTCGTCATCCACAAGGCACCCGCGCAGGTGCGGTCGGTGGCCACCGCACCCACCTGGTCGTGGGCCGAGCGCGCGGGCCTGGATGCACTGCGCGACGACTTGACGTCGCTGCGCCCTGCCGTCGTCCGCGTCACCGACATCCCCCAGGCCGGGGTGGTTGCCGACGTCCGCGTCCAAACCGCGCTCGCCGCGGGCCTATCCGTCGAGGACGCGCTCGCCCAGGCCGGTCCCGACGTCCCCGTCGCCGTCGCCGAAGAACTGCATCGCCTCGGCGACTCCACCGACTATCGCGTCGGTGTTACCTGGGGTACCCAACCCGGCACTCTCAGTGCGGTTTTCGTCGACGCCGACGACCAGCCCGCCGCGGCCCTGACCGATCTCTACCTGCCGCCGGGCGGAACCCGGCAGCGCACCAGCCACGCCAATGATCCCCGCACCAACACCAAGATCGGCGAGGTGCGCGAGCAGCTGAACGCGTGGTTGCCCGAATACATGGTGCCGACACACATCGTGGCGCTCGAGGAATTCCCGATGACCTCCTCGGGCAAGCTCGATCGCAGGGCCCTGCCCGAACCGGAGTACCAGGACGTGGATCGTTACCGCGCCCCGTCCACTCCCGCCGAAGAGATCCTCGTCGGCATCTACGGACAGGTGCTGGGGCTGGAGCGGGTCGGCGTCGACGACTCGTTCTTCGACCTGGGCGGGGACTCGCTGTCGGCGATGCGCCTGATCGCCGCGGTCAACGCCAGCATGAACGCGAACCTCGGGGTGCGGTCCGTCTTCGAGGCGCCCACCGTCGCCGAGTTGGTGCTTCTCATCGGTGACGAAGCCAACCGGCCCGAGCCCCTGGTGGCGCGCGACCGCCCGGCGGTGATCCCGCTGTCGTTCGCCCAGACCCGGCTGTGGTTCATCGACCAGTTCCAGGGCCCCTCACCGATTTACAACGTCACCATCGCGTTGCGGCTGCGCGGGCACCTGAACGCCGACGCGCTGGGCGCGGCGCTGGCCGACGTCGTGGCCCGCCACGAAAGCCTGCGCACGGTGTTTGCGGCCGCCGACGGGATCCCGCAGCAGGTGGTGATTCCCGCCGAGCGGAGAGGCTTCGCCTGCGAAGTCGTGGACGCCCGCGGGTGGCCGGACGACCGGCTGCGTGAGCGCATGGCCGCGGCGGCCCGCTACACGTTCGATCTGGCAAGCGAAAGCCCGCTGCACACAGAGCTTTTCGCCATCGGCAACGACACACACATTCTGGTCGTCGCGGTGCACCACATCGCCGCCGACGGCTGGTCGATCACTCCGTTCGCGCGTGACCTTGGGGTGGCATATGCCAGCCGGTGCGCCGGGCGGGCCCCCGACTGGGAGCCGCTGGCGGTGCAGTACGTCGACTACACGCTGTGGCAGCGCGCGCATCTCGGCGACGTGGACGATGCCGACAGCCGCATCTCGGCGCAGCTGAACTTCTGGGCCGACGCTTTGGCCGGACTTCCCGAACGCCTGCAGCTGCCCACGGATCGGCCCTACCCCCAGGTCGCCGACCACCGCGGCGCCCGTCTGGCGCTGGACTGGCCGGCGGAGTTACAGCAGCAAATTCGCCGCGTGGCACGCGAGCACAACGCGACCAGCTTCATGGTGATCCAGGCCGCGTTCGCCGCGCTGCTCGCCAGGATCAGCGCGAGCGACGATGTGGCAGTGGGCTTCCCGATCGCCGGGCGATCCGAGCCGGCGCTGGACGAACTGATCGGCTTCTTCGTCAACACCCTGGTGCTGCGGGTCGACGTGGCCGGGGACCCCACGTTCGCCGAGCTGCTGGCGCAGGTGCGACGGCGCAGCCTGGCCGCCTTCGAACACCAGGACGTGCCCTTCGAACTGTTGGTGGAACGGCTGAACCCCGCGCGGAGCCTGACCCATCATCCGCTGATTCAGGTGTTGGTGGGCTGGGAGAACTTCCCCGGGGAGGTCGCCGCCCCGGCGGGCGGGTTGGAGCTGGGTGATCTACAGGTCATGCCGATGCCGGTGCACACCGACACCGCCCGGATGGATTTGACGTTCTCTCTGGCCGAACGCTTCACCGAATCCGGTGCGCGCGCCGGCATTGTCGTGACGGCGGAATACCGCACCGACGTGTTCGACGCCAACACGGTCGAGCGATTAATCGAGCGGTGGCAGCGGCTGTTGACGTCGGTCGCCGCGGAACCGGAGCGACGGTTGTCGTCGGTGGACCTGCTCGGTGCCGGCGAGCACGCGCAGCTGCAGAGGTGGGGCAACAGGGGAGTGCTGGCCCGGCCCGCGACGCCGGCGTCGGTTCCGGCGTTGTTCGCGGCGCAGGCGGCGCGCACCCCCGAGGCCGTCGCGCTGGTGTGCGACGGCAAGTCCATGACCTATCGGGAGCTGGACGAGGCCGCCAACCGGCTGGCGCACCTGCTGATCCACCACGGGGCACGGCCGGGTGAGCGTGTGGCGCTGCTGTTCTCGCGTTCGGCAGAGGCGATCGTGGCGATCCTGGCCGCGCTCAAATCCGGGGCCGCCTACCTGCCGATCGACCCCGCACTGCCGGCGGCCCGGATGGAGTTCATGCTCACCGACGCCGCGCCGATCGCCGCGGTCACCACCACCGCGTTGACCGACCGGTTGAGCGGGTTCGACCTGGCGGTCGTCGACGTCAGCGACCCCGCCGTAAACGCCCAGCCCAGCACGGCGCCGCCCGCGCCCGCGCCCGACGACCTCGCCCACATCATCTACACCTCCGGCACCACCGGGGTGCCGAAAGGCGTTGCGGTAACCCACTACAACGTCGCGCAGCTCTTCGACTCGCTGCAGATCGGCATCGAGCTCAAGCCGGGACAGGTGTGGACCCAGTTCCACTCCTACGCCTTCGACTTCTCGGTGTGGGAGATCTGGGGCGCGCTGCTGCACGGCGGGCGACTGGTGGTGGTGCCCGAATCGGTGGCCCGCTCACCGGAGGAATTCCACGCCCTGCTGGTCGCCGAGCGCGTCACCGTGCTCACCCAAACCCCGTCGGCCGTGGGGATGCTTCCCACGGACGGCTTGGATGCGACCGCGCTGGTGATCGGCGCCGAGCCCTGCCCGCCCGAGCTGGTCGACCGCTGGGCACCCGGACGGGTGATGGTCAACGTCTACGGCCCAACCGAAACCACGATGTGGGCATCCAAGAGCGCGCCGCTGCAAGCGGGATCGGGCTTCCCCCCGATCGGCTCCCCGGTCACCCGGGCGGCGTTCTTCGTGCTCGACGAATGGCTGCGGCCCGTCCCGGCCCGCGTGGTCGGCGAGCTGTACCTGACCGGCGACGGCGTCGGCGTCGGGTACTGGCGGCGGTCCGCGCTGACCGCGTCGCGCTTCATGGCCTGCCCGTTCGGCGCCCCCGGAACCCGCATGTACCGCACCGGTGACCTGGTGTGCTGGGGCCCCGACGGGCAGCTGCGCTACCTGGGCCGTGCCGACGAGCAGGTCAAGATCCGCGGCTACCGCATCGAGCTCGGCGAAATCCAGTCGGCGCTGGGCAGTTTGGACGGCGTGGAGCAGGCGGTGGTCGTCGCCCGCGAGGACCGGCCCGGCGACAAGCGCCTGGTGGGTTACGTCACCGGCGCGGCCGACGCGGGCAAGGCCCGTGCCGCGCTGGCCGAGCGGCTCCCCGCCTACATGGTCCCGGCGGCGGTCGTCGTGCTGCCGGCGCTGCCCATGACGGTCAACGGCAAGCTCGACACTCGGGCCCTGCCCGCACCCGACTACCGGGACGTCGACAACTACCGCGCCCCGACCACCGCGACCGAGGAGATCCTGGCCGGCATCTACGCCGAGGTGCTCGGCACCGAACGCGTCGGGGTCGACGACTCGTTCTTCGACCTCGGCGGCGACTCGCTCTCCACGATGCGGCTGATCTCGGCGATCAACTCCTCGCTGGACACCGACCTCCCGGTGCGCGTCGTGTTCGAGGCGCCCACGGTCGCGCAGTTGGCGCCCCGCATCGACGAAGGCGCGGGCCGGCTGGCCCCGCTGGTGGCCGGCGACCGGCCGCCGGTGATCCCCTTGTCGTTCGCCCAGAGCCGGTTGTGGTTCATCCAGCAGCTGCAGGGCCCGTCACCCATCTACAACATGGCGGCCGCGTTGCGGCTGAGCGGGCGCCTCGACGCAGGCGCGCTGCGTGCGGCCCTGGCCGATGTGGTGCGCCGTCACGAAAGCTTGCGCACCCGATTCCCCGCCCGCGGCGGAACGCCCGAGCAGGTGGTGGTTCCCGCCGAGGAGGTCGATTTCGGCTGGGACGTCGTCGATTGCACGGGATGGGCGGACGGCGAGCTCGACGAGGCCATCGGAGCGACGACCAGCCACACCTTCGACCTCGCTGCCGAAACACCGCTGCGCGCACGGCTGTTCGCCCTCGGCGAGCTCGAACACCTGTTGGTGATCGTGGTGCACCACATCGCCTCGGACGGGTTGTCGCTCACGCCGCTGGCCGCCGACCTGGGTGTGGCGTACGCCGGCCGGTCCGCGGGGCAGGCGCCGGGCTGGCCCGACCTGCCCGTGCAGTACGTCGACTACACGCTGTGGCAGCGCGCGCAATTCGGTGAACTGGACGACAGCGCCAGCCCCATCGCGGCCCAGCTGTCCTACTGGCTCGACGCCCTGGCCGGCATGCCCGAGCGGTTGCAACTGCCCACCGACCGGCCCTACCCGCCGGTCGCCGACCAGCGCGGCTCGAGCGTGGTCGTGGACTGGCCGGCGGAACTGCAGCAGCAGATCCGCCGGGTGGCCCGGCAACACAACGCCACCACGTTCATGGTGGTGCAGGCCGCGCTGGCCGTCCTGCTGTCGAAGATCAGCGCGAGTTCCGATGTGGCGGTGGGCTTCCCGATCGCCGGGCGGCGCGACCGCGCGCTCGACCAGCTCGTCGGCTTCTTCGTCAATACGTTGGTGCTGCGGGTCGACCTGGCCGGCGACCCCAGCGTCACCGAACTGCTGGCGCGCGTCCAGGCGCGCAGCCTGGAGGCCTTCGAAAACCAGGACGTGCCGTTCGAGCTGCTGGTCGAGCGGCTCAACCCGGCCCGAAGCCTGACCCACCACCCGCTGGTGCAGGTGATGCTGGCCTGGCAGAACTTCGCCGGGCACGACGATCCGGCCGCCGGTCTGACGCTGGGCGACCTCGAGGTCACCTCCGTGCCCGTCGACACCCATTCTGCCCGCATGGATCTAGTGTTCTCCCTGGCCGAACGCTGGAACGAGACCGGTGAGGCCGCCGGCATCGGCGGCCGTGTGGAATTCCGCACCGACGTGTTCGATGCCGAGAGCATCGAGACGCTGATCGAACGCCTGCGGCGGGTGCTGGCCGCCATGACCGCCGACCCCGGTCAGGTGTTGTCGTCGGTGGAGGTGCTCGCCGACGATGAGCGCAGCCGGTTGGCGACGTTTGGTAATCAGGGGGTTTTGAGGGGTCCGGGGTCGGTGTGGGGGTCGGTGCCGTCGTTGTTTGCCGGGCGGGTGGTGTGTGCGCCGGGGGCGGTGGCGGTGTCGTGTGGTGGTGTGTCGGTGTCGTATGGGGAGTTGGATGCGGCGTCGAATCGGTTGGCGCATCGGTTGGTGGCTGAGGGTGCGGGTCCGGGACGGATTGTGGCGCTGGTGTTGTCGCGGTCGGTCGAGGCTGTTGTGGCGATGTTGGCGGTGCTCAAGACCGGGGCGGGGTATGTGCCGATTGATCCGGTGTCGCCGGATTCGCGGGTCGGGTTCATGCTCGCCGATGCCGCACCGGTGGCCGCGGTCACCACCGCGGAGTTCGCCGGGCGGCTGGCCGGTCATGGGGTGGCGGTCGTCGATGTGGATGATTCCCGAATCGACGCCGAACCTGAGGTGGCGTTGCCCGAGCCGGACGCCGAGGGTGTGGCGTATGTGATTTATACCTCGGGGACTACGGGTGTGCCCAAAGGTGTTGCGGTGACGCATCGTAACGTGACGCAGTTGATCGGGTCGCTGGATGCGGGGTTGCCGGTGCCGGGGGTGTGGTCGCATGCGCACTCGCTGGCGTTCGATGTGTCGGTGTGGGAGATTTTCGCGCCGTTGTTGCGTGGTGGGCGGGTGGTGATCGTTGATGAGGACACCGCGCGGGCGCCTGAGGAGTTGCACGCGGTGCTGGTCGCTCAGGGTGTGACGGTGTTGACGCAGACGCCCTCGGCGGTGGCGATGCTGGATCCGGCGGGCCTGGATGGGGTGGCGTTGGTGATGGCTGGGGAGGCCTGCCCGCCGGAGGTGGTGCATCGGTGGGCGCCGGGTCGGGTGATGGTCAACGCTTATGGTCCGACCGAGACGACGATGTGTGTGGCGATCAGCGCCCCGCTGACACCGGAATCGGGGGTGGCGCCGATTGGGTCGCCGGTGCCGCAGGCCGGGGTGTTCGTGCTTGATGGCTGGTTGCGGCCGGTGCCGGTCGGGGTGGTCGGGGAGTTGTATGTGGCCGGGGCCGGGGTGGCTACCGGCTATGTGGGGCGGGCGGGGTTGACCGGGGCGCGGTTTGTGGCGTGCCCGTTCGGTGCGGCCGGTGAGCGGATGTATCGGACCGGGGACCTGGCGTGCTGGGGTGCTGATGGGCAGCTGCGCTATCTGGGTCGCGCTGATGAGCAGGTCAAGATCCGCGGGTATCGCATCGAGTTGGGTGAGATCCAGGCCGCGTTGAGCGCCCTCGAGGGTGTGGGGCAGGCGGTGGTGATCGCCCGTGAGGACCGCCCCGGCGACAAGCGTCTGGTCGGCTACGTCACCGGGACCGCCGATCCCGCCCAACTGCGCGCCCAGCTGGCCCAGCGGTTGCCGGGGTTCATGGTGCCCGCGGCGATCGTCGGGCTAAAGAACCTGCCGCTGACCGCCAACGGCAAGCTGGACACCCGCGCGCTGCCCACCCCCGAATACAGCACCGGGGACTACCACCCCCCGCACAACCCCACCGAAGAAATCCTGGCCACCATCTACGCCGACGTCCTGGCCATCGACCGCGTCAGCACCCACGACTCCTTCTTCGAACTCGGCGGCGACAGCATTTCGGCGATGGGCTTGATCTCCGCCATCAACAGCACCCTGGGCGTCGGCCTTCCCGTGCGCGTCGTGTTCGAGGCCCCCACCGTCGCCCAGCTGGCGCTGCGGATCGGTGAGGGCACGGGCGGGCTGGAGCCGCTGGTCGCGGCCGAGCGGCCCGCGGTCGTTCCGTTGTCGTTCGCGCAGAACCGGCTGTGGTTCCTCGACCAATTGCAGGGCCCGTCACCGGTTTACAACATGGCGGCCGCCCTGCGGCTCACCGGGCCGCTCGAGGCCGCCGCGCTCGGCGCCGCGCTGACCGACGTGGTGGCCCGGCACGAGAGCCTGCGCACCCTGATCGCCGCGCCCGAGGGCACCCCCCAGCAACTGGTGACCCCCGTCGAACAGGCCGATTTCGGCTGGGAGATCGTCGACGCCAGCGGCTGGTCGGCCGGCCAGCTCGGCGAGGCCATCGGGGATACGGCGCGCTACACCTTCGACCTGGCCACCGAAATCCCCTTGCGCGCAGAGCTTTTCCGCATCGACGACGACGAGCATGTGCTGGTGGCCGTGGTCCACCACATCGCCGCCGACGGGATGTCGATCACCCCGCTGGTGCGCGACCTGAGCGTGGCGTATGCCAGCCGGTGCGCCGGGCACCCGCCCGCCTGGGCGCCGCTGCCGGTGCAGTACGTCGACTACACGCTGTGGCAGCGTGCGCAGTTCGGCGACCTCGACGACCGCGAGAGCCCCATCGCCGCCCAGCTGGCCTACTGGGAAGAGGCCCTGGCCGGCATGCCCGACCGGCTGCAGCTGCCCACCGATCGGCCCTACCCGCTGGTGGCCGATCAGCGCGGCGCCACCGTCGAAATCGACTGGCCGACCGCGCTTCAGCGGCAAGTCGGCGCGCTGGCCCGCAAGCACAACGCGACCAGCTTCATGGTGGTCCAGACCGCCCTGGCGGTGCTGCTGTCCAACCTCAGCGCGAGTTCCGATGTGGCGGTGGGCTTCCCGATCGCCGGGCGGCGCGACCCCGCCCTCGACGACCTCGTCGGGTTCTTCGTCAACACCCTGGTGCTCCGGGTCGAGGTGGCCGGTGATCCCACGTTCACCGGCCTGCTGTCCCAGGTGCGCCAGCGCAGCCTGGCCGCCTACGAACACCAAGACGTGCCGTTCGAGGTGCTGGTCGAACGGCTCAACCCGGCCCGAAGCCTGACCCACCACCCGCTGGTTCAGGTCATGCTGGCCTGGCAGAACTTCGCCGGGCAGGACGGCGGCGGCCCGGCCGCCGGGCTGTCCCTGGGCGGCGTCGAGATCACGCCGATGCCGGTGGACACCCAGACCGCCCGGATGGACCTGACCTTCTCGCTGGCCGAGCGCTGGGACCCCGCCGGGGAGCCCGCCGGCATCGGCGGGACCGTGGAGTTCCGCACCGACGTGTTCGATCCGGACAGCATCCGGGCGCTCGTCGGACGGTTGCAGCGGGTGCTGACGGCCATGACCGCCGACCCTGCCCGGCCGCTGTCGTCGCTGGATCTGCTCGACGACGCCGAGCACGCCCGACTCGACGAGATCGGGAACCGGGCGGTGCTGACCGCGCCGATGGCGGCGCCGGCGTCCCTTCCGGCGCTGTTCGCCGCGCAGGTGGCCCGCACCCCCCAGGCCGTGGCTCTGGTGTGCGGTGGCCGGTCCATGACCTACCGCGAGCTGGACGAGGCCGCGAACCGGTTGGCGTTCGTGTTGGCCGGCCGCGGGGCCGGCCCGGGAGAGTCCGTAGCGCTGCTGTTTTCGCGTTCGGCCGAGGCGATCGTGTCGATCCTCGCGGTGCTCAAGGCCGGGGCGGCGTACCTGCCGATCGACCCCGCGCTGCCCGAGTCCCGAATCGGATTCGTGCTCTCCGACGCGGCCCCGATGGCCGTCGTCACCACCGCCGACCTGGCCGACCGGCTCCTCGGCCGCGACGTGCCGGTCATCGACGTGGGCAACCTCGAGCCCCCCACCCGGCCCGGCACGGCGCTGGAGGCGCCGGCACCCGAGGACCTCGCCTACCTCATCTACACGTCGGGCACCACCGGTGTCCCCAAGGGCGTCGCGGTCACCCACCAGAACGCGACCCAACTGCTGGCGCGCATGGACGCCGGTCTACCGCGCGCCGGCGTGTGGTCTCAGTGGCATTCGCTGGCCTTCGACGTCTCGGTCCACGAGATCTTCGGCGCGTTGCTGCACGGCGGCCGGCTGGTCGTGGTGCCCGAGTCGGTGGCGCGGTCACCCGAAGACTTCCACGCGCTGCTGGTGGCCGAGCAGGTCGACGTGTTGAGCCAGACGCCGTCCGCGGCCGCGATGCTCTCGCCCGACGGGCTGGACGCCGTCGCCCTGGTGGTGGCCGGGGAGGCGTGCCCGGCCGAACTGGTCGACAAGTGGGGTGCGGGCCGGGCGATGATCAACGCCTACGGCCCGACCGAGGCCACGGTGTACGCGGCGGTCAGCGAGCCCCTGGAGCCGGCCTCGGTCGAGTCCGGCCCCGAATCACACATAGTGCCCATCGGCTCGCCGGTACCCGGTGGCGCGTTGTTCGTGCTCGACGGGCGGTTACGGCCGGTGCCCGTCGGCGTGGTCGGCGAGCTCTACGTCGCCGGTGCCGGCGTGGCGTGCGGATATTGGCATCGGGCGTCCCTGACGGCGTCGCGGTTCGTGGCCTGCCCGTTCGGCGGGGCCGGAAACCGCATGTACCGCACCGGGGACTTGGTGCGCTGGCGCGCCGACGGGCAGCTGGACTACCTGGGCCGCGCCGATGAGCAGGTCAAGATCCGCGGGTACCGCATCGAGCTCGGCGAGGTGCGCGCCGCGCTGGCCTGGCTCGACGGCGTGGAGCAGGCGGTGGTCGTCGCCCGCGAGGACCGGCCCGGCGGTACGCGGTTGGTCGCTTACCTCACCGGAACGGCCGACCCGGCCGGCGTGCGCGCCGCGCTGGCCGAGCGGTTGCCGGCGTACATGATCCCGGCCGCGGTGGTGGTGCTCGACGCGTTGCCGCTGACACCCAACGGCAAGCTCGACATCCGCGCCCTGCCCGCACCGGAATACTCCGACGCCGACCGCTACCGGGCCCCGGACACCGCCGTCGAGGAAATCCTGGCCGGCATCTACGCCCAGGTGCTGGGGCTGGACCGGGTCGGTGTCGACGACTCGTTCTTCGACCTCGGTGGCGACAGCATCTCGTCGATGCAGGTGGTGACGCGGGCCCGGGCCGCCGGCCTGATCTGCCGGACCCGTGACATCTTCGTCGAGCAGACCGTCGCCCGGCTGGCGCGGGTGGCCGAGGTGGCCGACGCCCGCGCCGACGTGGCTGACGAGGGCGTGGGTCCCGTGCCGCCCACCCCGATCATCCGCTGGCTGCAGGGCGTGGATGGCCCGGTCGACCAGTTCAACCAGGCGATGCTGGTTCAGGCCCCCGCCGGGGCCGGCGAGGCCGACGTGCTGGTGGTGCTGCAGGCCCTGCTCGATCGGCACGCCATGCTGCGGCTGCGTGTCGACGACGGATGGTCGCTGGCGGTGCCGGAGCCGGGTGCGGTGGACGCCGCCGAATGTCTGCACACCGTGGCCGAGTTGTCCGACGCGGCGCTGGTCGAGGCGCGGTCCCGGCTGAACCCGGCCGCCGGGGCGATGCTCAGCGCGCTGTGGGTCAGCTCCACCGCCCAGCTGGTGGTGATCATCCACCACCTGGCCGTCGACGGCGTGTCCTGGCGAATCCTGTTGGAAGATTTGAACATCGCCTGGGCCCAGCACCGACTGGGCCAGCCGGTGGCGTTGCCGGCGGCGGGGACGTCGTTCGCGCGGTGGGCGGCGCAGCTGACCGAGCGCGCCAACGACCCTGACGTGGTGGACCAGCTGGAAACCTGGAGGCACGTGGTGGCGACGCCCGCGACGCTGCCCGCGGTGCGCCCCGACGTGGACACCTTCGCCGCCGCCGGGCAGCTCTCGGTGGAGCTGGATGCCGAGACCACCGGCGCGCTGCTCGGCGAGGTGCCCGCGGCGTTCCACGCCGGCGTGCAGGACATCCTGCTCATCTCGTTCGCCCTGGCCCTGGTCGAATTCCTGGGCCCACGCATTGCCGGCGCGGCGCCGACGATCGGCATCGACGTCGAAGGCCACGGCCGCCACGAGGAGCTGGGCCGCGACGTCGACCTGTCGCGCACCGTGGGGTGGTTCACCGCCAAGTACCCGGTGTCATTGGCGACGGGTGAATTACGTTGGGCGCAAGTCGTTTCCGGCGACCCCGCGGTGGGGGCGGCGATCAAGGACGCCAAGGAACAGCTGCGCGCCCTGCCCGATTCACTGACCTACGGGCTGCTGCGCTATCTGAACACCGATGCCGACCTGGAGGGATCCGACCCACCGATCGGGTTCAACTACCTGGGTCGCCAGGGTGGGGCCGAGCTCACCGAGGAGATGTGGCGGCCCGTGCCGGGCTCGGTCACCGGCGCGGCCGCGGCCATCCCGATGCCGCTGATGCACACGCTGGAGCTCAACGCGGCCACCGTCGACATCGAGACGGGACCGCACCTGCAGGCGCATTGGACGTGGGCGCCGTCGGCGCTGGACGAGGGGCAGGTCACCCGGCTGAGCCGGTTGTGGTTCGAGGCGCTGGCCGGGATCTGTGCCCACGTGCGATCCGGCGGCGGCGGATTGACGCCGTCGGACCTCGCGCCCGCCCACCTCAGCCAGCAACAGATCGACCGGCTGGAGCGGCAATGCCGCATCGCCGACGTGCTGCCGCTGACCCCGGTGCAGCAGGGGCTGCTCTTTCACGCCAACACCGTGCGGGGCGCCGGACAGGATGCCAGCGACCTCTACGCCGGCCAGCTCGACATCGCCATCACCGGCCCGCTCCACCCCGGCCGCCTGCGCGACGCCGTGCTCGCGGCGGTCCGGCGGCATCCGAACCTGGTGGCCCGATTCTTCGACCAGTTCGACGAGCCGGTGCAGGTGATCGTGGCCGACCCCGCGCCGGCCTGGCAGTACCTGGAGCTGGGCGCCGAGGTTGACGTCGACGAGCGCGTCGAACGGCTCTGCGCCACCGAACGCGCCGCCGTCTGCGACCTCGACAGCCAGCCGCCCTTCCGGGTGGCCCTGATCCGCACCGCCGTTGACCGGCACCGGCTCGTGCTGACCAACCACCACATCGTGCTCGACGGCTGGTCGATGCCAATCCTGTTGGGCGACATCTTCGCCGGCTACTACGGCCAGCGGCTGCCCGCCGCGGCGCCCTACCGCGACTTCGTCACCTGGCTGACCGCCAGGGACCGCGACGCCGCCCGCGCCGCCTGGGCGGAGGAATTCGCGGGCTTCGACGCGCCGACGCTCGTCGGCCGCCAAGACCGGTTGCAGCCGGGCACGCAGGGCCTCCAAACGCACAGCCTGCCGGCCGATCTCAGCCGGGCCGTCGGCGAACTGGCCCGCTCCTGCCACACCACCGTCAACACCGTGCTGCAGGCCGCCTACGCGCAACTGCTGTGCTGGTTGACCGGGCAGCACGACGTCGCCTTCGGCACCACGGTCTCGGGCAGGCCGGCCGAACTCCCGGGTGCGGAATCGATGGTCGGCCTCATGATCAACACCGTGCCGGTGCGGGCGAACATCACCCCGACGACCAACGCCGCCGAGCTGATCGAGCAACTGCAGGGCGCCACCAACGACACCTTCGATCACCAACACCTGGCGCTCAACGACATTCACCGCATCACCGGTCACGAGCAGCTGTTCGACACCCTGTTCGCCTACGAGAACTATCCGATCGACGCCACCGCGTTATCGGGTGATCAGGAGTTGTCCATCACCGGCATCACCAGCCGGGAGTCCACCCACTACCCGCTGACGATTCAGGCCCAGCCCGGCGAACAGCTGCGCCTGCAGGTCGCATACGACACCGACGTTTTCGACCCCGACGCGGTCGGGACGCTGATCGAGCGGCTGCGCCGGGCGTTGGTGGCCATGACCACCGAACCCGGGCGGCGGTTGTCGGCGACGGACGCGCTGGACGCCGCCGAGCACCGCAGGCTCGACGAGATCGGCAACCGGGCGGTGCTGAGCCGGCCGTGGGTGCCGGTGTCGATTCCGGCGTTGTTCGCCGCGCAGGTGGCCCGTACCCCGATGGTGACGGCGGTCCGTTTCGAGGGTCGGTCGATGACGTATCGGGAGCTCGATGAGGCGTCGAACCGGTTGGCGCACGCGTTGATTGGCCGCGGCGCGGGCCCGGGGGAGTCGGTGGCGGTGCTGTTGGAGCGTTCGGCCGAGGCGATCGTGGCGATCCTGGGTGTGCTCAAGTCGGGGGCGGCGTATCTGCCGATCGACCCGGGGTTGCCGGCGGCGCGCATCGAGTTCATGCTCGCCGATACCGCGCCGGCGGCGGCGGTGACCACCGCGGAGCTGGCCGAGAAGCTGGCGGCTCGCGTGCTGCCGGTCGTCGACGTGCACAGCCCGGCCCTGCAGGCGCAGCCAACGACGGCGTTGCGGGGGCCCGATCCGGAGGATGTCGCGCACATCATCTACACGTCGGGGACCACGGGGGTGCCCAAGGGGGTGGCGGTCAGTCACGCGAATGTGACGCGGTTGTTCGACGCGCCGGCGGTGGGGGTGGCGTTGGCGCCGGATCAGGTGTGGACCCAGTTCCATTCGTATGCCTTTGATTTCTCGGTGTGGGAGATCTGGGGTGCGTTGTTGCATGGGGGGCGGTTGGTGGTGGTGCCCGAGGCGGTGGCCCGCTCGCCCAAGGATTTCCACGCTTTGCTGGTCGCCGAGCGGGTCACGGTGTTGAGTCAGACCCCGGCGGCGGTGCGGATGCTCTCACCGCAGGGTCTGGATTCCACGGCGCTGGTGATCGGGGCCGAGCCGGTGCCGGCGGAGCTGGTGGACCGGTGGGCGCCGGGGCGGGCGATGATGAACGTCTACGGGCCGACCGAGAGCGCGATCTTTGCCTCGATGAGCACCCCGTTGGCCGCCAAATCGGGGGCACCGCCGATCGGGTCGGCGGTGCCCGGGGCGGGGTTGTTCGTGCTGGACGGGTGGTTGCGGCCGGTGCCGGTCGGGGTGGTCGGTGAGTTGTATGTGGCCGGTCGCGGGGTGGGGCTGGGGTATGTGCGCCGGGCGGGGTTGACCGCGTCGCGGTTCGTGGCGTGCCCGTTCGGCGGGCCCGGTGAGCGGATGTATCGGACGGGCGATCTGGTGTGCTGGGGTGCTGATGGGCAGCTGCGGTATGTGGGGCGCGCCGACGAGCAGGTCAAGATCCGCGGCTACCGCATCGAGGTCGGCGAAGTCCGCTCGGCGCTGGCCGCCCTGGACGGCGTCGAGGACGCGGTGGTCATCGTGCGGGAAGACCGCCCCGGCGACAAGCGCCTGGTCGGCTACCTCACGGGCACCGCCGACCCCGACGGCGTGCGCACCGCGCTGGCTCAGCGGCTGCCCGGCTACATGGTCCCGGCCGCCATCGTCGCACTCGAGTCACTGCCGATGACCCTCAACGGCAAACTCGACACCCGCGCCCTGCCCGCACCCGAATACACCGCGTCCGGGTACCGCGCCCCAACCAATCCCACCGAGGAGATCCTGGCCGGCATCTACGCACAAGTCTTGGGCCTCAAACGCGTCGGCATCGACCAGTCGTTCTTCGAACTCGGCGGAGACAGCATTTCAGCGATGCGCCTGATCGCCGCGGTCAACACCGACCTCGACGAGTACCTGTCGGTGCGCGCCATCTTCGAGGCGCCCACCATCGCCCAGCTGGCACCCCGGATCGGCGAGGGTGCGGGCGGCCTCGCGCCGCTGGTGGCCGGCCCCCGGCCCGCTGCGATCCCGCTGTCGTTCGCCCAGAGCCGGTTGTGGTTCCTCGACCAATTGCAGGGTCCGTCACCGGTTTACAACATGGCGGCGGCCATGCGGCTGCGCGGCAGGCTCGACGCGCAGGCGCTCGGTGCGGCGCTGGCCGACGTGGTGGCCCGCCACGAAACCCTGCGCACCGTGTTCGCCGCGCCCGGCGGAACACCGCAGCAGGTGGTCATCCCCGCCGAGCGGGCCGACTTCGGCTGGCGGGTCGTCGACGCGCATGACTGGTCGGCGAGCCGACTGGAGGAGGCCGTCAAGGACGCGGCCCGCGACACCTTCGACCTGGCCACCGATATTCCGTTGCGCGCCTGGCTTTTCCGCGTCGCCGACGACGAGCACGTGCTGGTGGCCGTGGTGCACCACATCGCCGCCGACGGCTGGTCGCTGCGGCCGCTGGCCGCCGATCTCGGTGTCGCGTATGCCGCCCGCTGCGCGGGGGAGCCCCCGGGGTGGACCGAATTGCCGGTCCAGTACGTCGATTACACGCTGTGGCAGCGCGACCAGTTCGGCGACCTGAAGGACCGCGACAGCCGCATCGCCGCCCAGCTGGCCTACTGGGAGAAGGCCCTGGCCGGCATGCCGGAGCGGTTGCAGCTGCCCACCGACCGGCCCTACCCCCAGGTCGCCGACCAGCGCGGCGCCACGGTGGCGATCGACTGGCCCGCCGACCTGCAGCAGCAGGTCGCCGCGGCCGCCCGTGAGCACAACGCGACCAGCTTCATGGTGGTGCAGGCCGCGCTGGCGGTGCTGTTGTCCAAGGTCGGCGCGAGTAGCGATGTGGCGGTGGGGTTCCCGATCGCCGGGCGCCGCGACCCCGCGCTCGACGACTTGGTCGGGTTCTTCGTCAACACCCTGGTGCTGCGGGTCGACGTGGCCGGCGACCCCACCTTCGCCGAGCTGCTGGACCGGGTGCGCGCGCGCAGCCTGGAGGCCTTCGAGCATCAGGACGTGCCGTTCGAGGTGCTGGTCGAGCGGATCAACCCGACCCGCAGCCTGACCCATCACCCGCTGATCCAGGTGATGCTGGCCTGGCAGAACTTCGGGGGGCAGGACAGCGACGCCGCGACCGGACTGGCCCTGGGCGACGTTCAGGTCACCTCGATGCCGCTGGACATCCAGGTCGCCCGCATGGACCTGACGTTCTCGCTGGCCGAGCGCTGGACCGAGGCGAACGAGCCCGCCGGCATCGGCGGGCGGGTGGAGTTCCGCACCGACGTGTTCGACGCCGGCAGCATCGAGACACTGGTCGGGCGGCTGCAGCGGGTGCTGGCGGCGATGACCATCGATCCCACCCGACCCGTCTCGTCGGTCGACCTGCTCGACGCGGCCGAGCGTGCCCGCCTCGACGAGCTCGGCAACCGGGCGGCGCTGACCGCGCCGGTTGCCGCGCCGGTGTCGATTCCCGAGGCGTTCGCCGCCCAGGTGGCGCGCACGCCGCACGGGCCGGCGCTCGGCTGCGGCAAGCGGTCGTGGACGTATCGCGAGCTCGACGAGGCGTCAAACCGGTTGGCACACCTGTTGATCAGCGCGGGCGCGGGCCCGGGCCAGGCTGTGGCGCTGATGTTTTCGCGGTCGGCCGAGGCGATCGTGGCGATCCTCGCGGTGCTCAAAACCGGGGCGGCCTACCTGCCCGTCGACCCCGCCCACCCGGCGGCCCGCATCGGTTTCATGCTCGCCGACGCCGCGCCGGTGGCGGTGGTCACGACCGCCGAGCTGGCGCACCGGCTGGACGAGCACGACACCACGGTCATCGACGTGGACGATCCCGCCGTCGAGGCCCAGCCCGCCACCGCCCTGCCGCCGCCCGGCGCGGAGGACATCGCCTACCTCATCTACACCTCGGGGACGACCGGGACGCCCAAGGGCGTGGCGGTCAGCCACCGCAACGTCACCCAGCTGGTGGCGTCGGTGGACGCCGGCCTGCCGGACGCCGGGGTGTGGTCGCAGTGGCACTCCTACGGCTTCGACGTGTCGGTGTGGGAGATCTTCGGCGCGCTGCTGCGCGGGGGGCGCCTGGTGGTGGTCCCCGACGCGGCGGTCCGCTCCCCGGAGGACCTGCACGCGCTGCTGATCGCCGAGCGGGTCAGCGTGCTAAGCCAGACCCCGTCCGCCGCGGCGATGCTGGACCCGCGGGGGTTGGAGTCGGCCGCGTTGGTCGTTGCCGGCGAGGCCTGCCCGCCGGAGCTGGTCGACCGGTGGGCGCGCGGGCGCGTGATGATCAACGCCTACGGCCCCACCGAGACCACGGTGTACGCGGCGATCAGCGCGCCGCTCAAGACCGGAGACGCGGTGGTTCCGATCGGCTCCCCGGTCGCCGGCGCGGCGTTGTTCGTGCTCGACGAGTCCCTGCGGCCGGTGCCCCCCGGGGTGGTCGGCGAGCTGTACGTGGCCGGGGGCGGGCTGGCCCGCGGGTACTGGCGGCGGGCGGCGCTGACGGCGTCGCGGTTCGTGGCGTGCCCGTTCGGCGGCCCGGGGGCGCGGATGTACCGCACCGGTGACCTGGTCCGCTGGGGCGCCGACGGGCAGCTGCAGTACCTGGGCCGCGCCGACGATCAGGTCAAGATCCGCGGCTACCGGATCGAACTCGGCGAGATCCAGGCGGCACTCGCCGAGCTGCGCGGGGTGCGGCAGGCGGCCGTCGTCGCCCGCGAGGACCGGCCCGGCGAGAAGCGCCTGGTCGGCTACGTCACCGGGTTCGCCGACGCGGCGGATCTCCGCGCGCGGCTGGCCGACCGGCTGCCCGCCTACATGGTCCCGGCGGCCGTCGTGCCCCTCGACGCGCTGCCGCTGACACCCAACGGCAAGCTCGACACCCGCGCCCTGCCGGCGCCGGAATACTCCGACACCGACCGCTACCGCGCCCCCGGCAGTCCCGTCGAGGAGGTCCTGGCCGGCATCTACGCCCAGGTGCTCGGCGTCGAGCGGGTCGGGGTCGACGACTCCTTCTTCGACCTGGGCGGCGACAGCATCTCGTCGATGCAGGTGGTGACGCGGGCCCGCGCCGCGGGCCTGGCGTGCCGGACGCGCGACGTCTTCGTCGAGCAGACCGTCGCCCGGCTGGCCCGCGTCGTCGGGGTGCCCGACGGCGACGCCGACCCCACCGACGAGGGCACCGGGGAGCTGCCCGCGACGCCGATCATCCGCTGGCTGCAGGAGGTCGACGGGCCGGTCGACCAGTTCAACCAGACGATGGTCGTGGAGGCGCCCGCCGGGGTCACCGAGCCCGACGTGCTGGCGGTGCTGCAGGCCCTGCTGGACCGGCACCCCATGCTGCGGCTGCGCATGGGCGCCGCGGGGTCGCTGACGGTGCCCGAGGCCGGGTCGGTGCACGCCGCCGACTGCCTGCACACCGTGGACGACCTGTCCGGCGCGGCGGTGGTCGAGGCGCGGTCGCGGCTGAACCCGGCCGCCGGGGTGATGCTGAGCGCGCTGTTCGCCGCCCCCGCCCGCCAACTGGTGCTGATCGTCCACCACCTGGCCGTCGACGGGGTGTCCTGGCGAATCCTGTTGGAGGACTTGAACATTGCCTGGGCCCAGCATCGCGGCGGGCAGCCGGTGGAGCTGCCGCCGGGCGGGACGTCGTTCGCCCGCTGGGCCGCCCTGCTGAGCGAGCACGCGCACAGCCCGGCGGTCGTCGGGCAGGCCGACGCCTGGAGGCGGATCGCGGCGACCCCGCCCGCGCTGCCGGCGCTACACCCCGACGCGGACACGTACGAGACCGCCGAGCACCTGGCGGTGCAGCTCGACGCCGAGACCACCCGCACGCTGCTCGGTGAGGCGCCGGCGGCCTTCCATGCCGGCGTCAACGACATCCTGTTGATCGGCTACGCCCTGGCCTGGGCGGAGTTCCTGGGCGGCGCCGCACCGATCGGCATCGACGTCGAGGGCCACGGCCGCCACGAGGAGCTCGCCGCCGGAGTCGACCTGTCGCGCACCGTGGGCTGGTTCACCACCAAATACCCGGTGTCCCTGGCAGTGGGTGAGTTGCCTTGGGCGCAAGTGGTTTCCGGCGATCCCGCGCTGGGGGCGGTGCTCAAGGAGGTCAAGGAGCAGCTCCGCGCCCTGCCCGACCCCCTGACCTACGGGCTGCTGCGTTACCTGAACGCCGAGGTCGACCTGGCCGGCTCCGACCCGGCGATCGGCTTCAACTACCTCGGCCGGGTGGGCGGCGCCGCGGCCGAGCTGTCGGATGAGCTGTGGCGGATCTCCCGCGACGGCTCCCCGGTCACCGGCACCAGCACGGCGGTGCCCATGCCGCTGATGCACACCGTGGACCTCAACGCGGGCACCGCCGACACCGAGGCCGGCCCGCAGCTGCATGCCAACTGGACGTGGGCGCCCTCGGCGCTGGACCGCGAGCAGGTCACCCGGCTGGCCCGGCTCTGGTTCGAGGCGCTGGCCGGCATCTGCGCCCACGTGCGATCGGGCGGTGGCGGGCTGACCCCGTCGGACCTCCTGCCGGCCCGCTTGACGCAGCGGCAGATCGACGAGCTCGAACGGCACACCCCGATCGCCGACGTGCTGCCGCTGACCCCCCTGCAGCAGGGGCTGCTGTTCCACGCCACCACCACCCGGGGCAGCGCGGACGACCTGTACGTGGTGCAGCTGGACATCGGCGTCACCGGCCCGCTCGACCCCGCCCGGCTGCGCGACGCGGTGCAAACCGTGGTGGACCGGCACCCACACCTGGTCGCCCGGTTCTGGGACCAGTCCGACGAACCGGTGCAGATCATCCCCGCGAACCCGACGATGGCATGGCGCTACGTCGGACTCGACGACGATGACCCCGGCGCGCGCGTTCAGGAGCTCTGCGCCGCCGAACGCGCCGCGGTCTCCGACCTGGCCGACCGGCCGCCCTTCCGGGTGGCCATGATCCGCACCGCGAACAACCGGCACCGGCTGGTGCTCACCATCCATCACCTCGTGCTGGACGGCTGGTCGGTGCCCATCCTCGTCAACGAGACCTTCGCCGCCCTCACCGGGCAGCGGCTGGCCCCGCCGGCGCCGTATCGGCGCTTCGTCGCCTGGCTGGCCGACCGCGATGTGGACGCCGCGCGGGCGGCGTGGGGTCAGGTGCTCGCGGGCTTCGACACCCCGACGCTCGTCGGGCCGCCGCAACAGCTGGAGCTGGGCGCCCGCGGCCTCGAGACGTTCGCGGTGTCGGCCGAGACCACCCGGGCGCTCGGCGAGCTGGCCCGGTCTCACCAGACCACCGTGAGCACCGTGCTGCAGGCCGCGTGGGCGCAGCTGCTCACCTGGCTGACGGGCAACTACGACGTGGCGTTCGGCACCACCGTCTCGGGCCGGTCGGCCGAGGTGGCCGGTGCCGAGTCGATGGTGGGCCTGTTGATCAACACCATCCCGGTGCGCGCCCGCATCACCCCGGAAACCAGCACCGCCGACCTGCTGGACCAGCTGCAGAGCGCTCACAACGACACGCTCGAGCACGAGCACCTGTCGCTCAACGAAATCCACCGGATGACCGGCCACGAAAAGCTGTTCGACACGCTGTTCGCCTACGAGAACTATCCGTTGGAAACGTCCGCGATGGCGGTCAACCACGAGCTGTCCATCACCGACTTCGACGTCTTCGAACGCAACCACTACCCGCTGACCATGCAGGCCGCCCTCTCCGGCGAACGGCTCGGCCTGCGCGTGGAATACGACGCGGGCGTGTTCGACGCGCACACCGTCGCCGCGCTGACCGAACGGCTGGAGCGGGTGCTGGTGGCGATGACCACCGACCCGGCCCGGCGGCTCTCGTCGCTCGACCTGCTGGACGCGTCGGAGCATGCCCGGCTGGACGACATCGGCAACCGGGCGGCGCTGACCCGGCCGGTGCCCGCGCCGGCGTCGATCGTCGAGTCGTTCGCCGCGCAGGTCGCGCACCGCCCGGACGCGGTCGCGATCGGCTGGGCCGACGTGTCCATGACCTACCGGGAGCTGGACGAGGCGGCGAACCGGCTGGCGCACCTGTTGGTCGCCGAGGGCGCCGGTCCCGGTCAGTCTGTGGCGCTGCTGTTCTCGCGGTCGGCGCAGGCGATCGTGGCGGTCCTGGCGGTGCTCAAGACCGGGGCGGCGTACCTGCCGATCGACCCGGCCGCCCCCCGCTCCCGGATCAGCTTCATGCTCGAGGACGCCGCCCCGGTCGCCGCGGTCACCACCGCGGGATTGCGGTCACGGCTGAACGGGTGCGACGCGCGCGTGATCGACATCGAGGACCCGCGCATCGACGGCTCTCCTTGCGGTCCGCTGCCGGCGCCCGCGGCGGACGGCGTGGCCTACATCATCTACACCTCGGGGACAACCGGTGTGCCCAAGGGCGTGGCGGTCACCCATCAGAACGTGACCCGGCTGATCGGCTCGCTCGACGCCGGCCTGCCGAACCCCGGTGTGTGGACGCAGTGCCACTCGTACGCCTTCGACGTGTCGGTGTGGGAGATCTTCGCCCCGCTGCTGCGCGGCGGCCGGGTGGTCGTGGTCCCCGAGTCGGTGGTGCGCTCGCCGCGGGACTTCCGCGCCCTGCTCCTCGACGAAGGCGTCACCGTGCTGACCCAGACCCCGTCGGCGGTGGCGATGCTGGACCCGGCCGGGCTCGAGGGTGTGTCGCTGGTGATGGCCGGCGAGGCCTGCCCGGCCGAGGTGGTCGATCGCTGGGCGCCGGGTCGGGTGATGGTCAACGCCTACGGCCCGACCGAGACCACCATGTGCGTGGCCATCAGCGCCCCGCTGACGGCCGGGTCGGGCGCACCACCGATCGGCTCGCCGGTGGCCGGCGCCGGGCTGTTCGTGCTGGACGCCTGGTTGCGGCCGGTGCCGCCCGGGGTGGTCGGCGAGTTGTACGTGGCGGGCACCGGGGTGGCGGCCGGCTACCTCGGGCGGGCCGGGCTGACCGGGTCGCGGTTCGTGGCCTGCCCGTTCGGCGAACCCGGCGCACGCATGTACCGCACCGGTGACCTCGTGCAGTGGGCCGCCGACGGGCAGCTGCGGTACGTGGGCCGCGCCGACGAGCAGGTCAAGATCCGCGGATACCGCATCGAACTGGGTGAGGTCCAGGCCGCGCTGGCCCGGCTGGACGGCGTCGACCAGGCAGTGGTGATCGCCCGCGAGGACCGCCCCGGCGACAAACGGCTGGTCGGCTACGTCACCGGGACGGCCGACCCCGCCGAGGCGCGCACCGCGCTGGCCGGACGCCTGCCGGTCTACATGGTGCCCGCCGCCGTGCTGGGACTCGACGCGCTGCCGCTGACACCGAACGGCAAGCTCGACGCCCGCGCCCTGCCCGCACCGGAGTACGCCGGCGGCGCATACCGGGCCCCGACGAACGCGACGGAGGAGATCCTGGCCGGCATCTTCGCCCAGGTGCTCGGCGCCGAGCGGGTCGGCGTCGAGGACTCCTTCTTCGACCTGGGCGGCGACAGCATTTCCGCCATGCGACTGATCGCCACGATCAACGCCAACCTGGCCGTCGACCTGGCCGTGCGCACCCTGTTCGACGCGCCCACGGTCCGGAGTCTGAGCCAGCGGCTGGTCACGGACACCTCGCCCGCCCAGGACGTCGTTCCGGTACAGACCCTGAAGCGGGGCGCCGGCGTTCCGCTGTTCTGCATCCACCCGGCGGGCGGCGTGAGCTGGCCGTATCAGGTCCTCGGCAATTACCTGGACTGCCCGATCGTCGGGATCCAACAGGTCCGCCGGGGCGGGGAAAGCGCGCCCCGGTCGATCCGGGAGATGGCGGAAAACTACGCCGACAGGCTGCAGGAGGTTTACCCCTCCGGCCCCTATCACCTGCTCGGCTGGTCGTTTGGCGGGGTCGTCGCGCACGAACTCGCGGTTGAGCTTCAGCGGCGCGGATGCGTGGTCACCCGCCTGATCCTGCTCGACGCCCAACCCGCCATCGACGACGGCGTAACCCTGCCTGGCGACGCCCTGGGCGAGGACCAGCCGGCGCAGGCCCCGCGATCCGGGCGGCTGCTCGACCTGCTCGCCGAAAACCTCCGCGAGAACGTCGAGCGGTACCGCGCTCACCGGCCGAGGGTCTTCAACGGCGACGTCACCGTCTTCTGCGCCGCGCAGGACGCGGGTGATCGCGGTGGATCCCTGTCGCGGTCCTGGCGGCCGCACGTCGCCGGCGAGGTCCTGACGTACGCGATCGAGTGCGGGCACGACGACATGCTGACCAGCGAATCGGTGGGCCTGTACGGGCAGCGGCTCAGGCGTTCGCTGGCCCTGGCGGAACGGCGGCTCGAGCTCGCCGGTGGCGGTCAGCGCCCCGCGGCGTCGCGCGACGACAAGCTGCCCGGGGAGCGCGCCGGTTAGCGGCCCGCACCCGGCGGCTCAGGACGCCGAGGCGCCCACAGCGGCCCGGTGCTGGGGGCAATAGGACGCCACGGAAGCGCCGAGAAGGAAGGCCGCTTCGTGTGCCGACAGATCGGTGGCCCGCACGACGTTGAGCACCAGGGAGGTCGGCGTCTTGCCCTTGTCGAGTCCGGCGCACATGTTGTGCCCCGCGGCGATCGCGGCGCCACGGTCGGTGAAGACGACGCCGTTTCGCTGAATCTCGGCAATGAACGAATCGTCGATTTGATCGGCTGACGCCGGGGCGGAAAAAAGCACCCCGGCGGCCGCGAGCGCGACCGCGCCGATTGCCGACCAATTTCCACGATGCGCATTCATTCGCGTCAAGGTCTTCCTCAATGTGCGGCTGAGCCCGGTGGTTCCAACGGTGGCTGAACATTAGCCAGAATCGGGGCATCTTTCTCGCCGGCGCCAACCGCGCCACCTCACACGATTCGGCCCGGTGGCGGTGAGACCGCTCGCCGGCTCGTGGCCGGGGCCGCCGACGGCACCGGGCGCAAGATGCGGTGAAAGCCGTTGTGCCGCAGCGCAGTCCCGCAGCGGGCGTCCCGTCACGCGGCTGCCGACCGGCGAGAGCCGGGAGCGCGGGCGTCGCGACCGGCCCGCGCGGGACCCGACGGCGAGAGCAGAGCGCAACCAAGATTTAACCGTCGCGGGGATCGCGGCGCGCAAAATCGGGCACCGCGGCGCATAACCCCGCCGGCTTATTCCGAACCATTCGGTGGCCGTCGCCCGTGTGCTCGCACCGGCGCGAGCCGGAACACCACGATTGCCCGTTGACCCGAACACATCCGCCGACACATTTCACAGCGGCCTTACGGGCGCGCCGCAACCACCTTCGGTATGGTCCAAGGAGTGTGCGGAGTCACCGGGGAGGTACGGCTCGACGGGCGGGTCCCCGATGTAGCAGCGGTGTCGGCGATGGCCGCGGTGATGACCCCAAGGGGTCCCGACGCGTCCGGCGCCTGGTCACAGGGCCGCGTCGCGCTCGGTCATCGCCGCCTCAAAATCATCGACCTCAGCGAGGCCGGCGCCCAGCCGATGGTCGACTCGGAGCTGGGGCTGGCCATCGCCTTCAACGGCTGCATCTACAACTACAAAGAACTGCGCAGCGAACTCACCGGGCACGGCTACCGGTTCTTCTCGCACAGCGACACCGAGGTCCTGCTGAAGGCCTACCACCGCTGGCGCGACGATTTCGTCAGCCACCTGCACGGCATGTTCGCCTTCGCCATCGTCGAACGCGACAGCGGCCGGGTGCTGCTCGGCCGCGACCGGCTCGGCATCAAGCCGCTCTACCTGACCGAGGACGCCCACCGGATCCGGTTCGCCTCGGCCCTGCCGGCGCTGTTGGCGGGCGGCGGCGTCGACACCCGCATCGATCCCATTGCGCTGCACCACTACATGACGTTCCACTCGGTGGTCCCCGCGCCGCTGACCATCCTGCGGGGCGTCCGCAAGGTGCCGCCCGCGTCGCTGATCGCGATCGAGCCCGACGGCCGGCGCGTCACGACCACGTATTGGACCCCGGACTTCACCCGGCACCAGGACCGCGCAGGCTGGTCGGAGACCGACTGGGAAGACGCCGTGCTCGACGCGCTTCGGGTGGCGGTCAAGCGCCGGCTGGTCGCCGACGTGCCGGTCGGCTGCCTGTTGTCCGGCGGCGTCGACTCCAGCCTGATCGTCGGCCTGCTCGCCGAGGCGGGCCAGCACGGCCTGATGACCTTCTCCATCGGCTTCGAGGCGGCCGGCGGCGTCGAAGGTGACGAGTTCCGGTGGTCGGACATCATCGCCCAGCGTTTCGAAACCGACCACCACCAGATCCGCATCGGAACCGACCGGATGCTGCCCGCGCTCGACGGGGCCATCGGCGCGATGAGCGAACCGATGGTCAGCCACGACTGCGTCGCCTTCTACCTGCTCAGCCAGGAGGTGGCGCGCCACGTGAAGGTCGTGCAGTCGGGCCAGGGCGCCGACGAGGTGTTCGCCGGCTACCACTGGTACCCGCCGATGCGCTCGCCGGCCGCGGCGTCCCTTCCGGGGGCGGTCGCCGAGTACCGCGGCGCCTTCTTCGACCGCGACTCGGCGGAGCTGGCGGGCCTGCTGGGGCCGGGCATCATGGCCCCGGGCGACCCCAGCGAGCGCTTCGTCAGCGAGCACTTCGCGCGCGCCGGCGCCGAGACGGGCGTCGATCGCGCGTTGCGGCTCGACACGACCGTCATGCTGGTGGACGACCCGGTGAAGCGGGTCGACAACATGACGATGGCCTGGGGCCTGGAGGGCCGGGTGCCGTTCCTCGATCACGAGCTCGTCGAGCTGGCGGCGACCTGCCCGCCCGAGCTGAAGGTCGCGCACGAGGGCAAGGGCGTGCTCAAACAGGCGGCGCGGCGGGTGATTCCGTCGTCGGTCATCGACCGGCCCAAGGGGTATTTCCCGGTTCCCGCGCTCACCCACCTCGAGGGGCCCTACCTCGACATGGTGCGCGACGCGTTGTACGCGCCGGTCGCCAAGGAGCGCGGCCTGTTCCGCACGGAGGCGGTCGACGCGCTGCTGGCCGACCCCAACAGCAAGCTGACCCCACTGCGCGGCAATGAGCTCTGGCAGATCGCCCTGCTCGAACTCTGGCTGCAGCGGCACGGAATCACCGGTCCGGTGGCATGACCGTCATCGATCCCTCCGGAGACCCCACCGAGGCGATCACGATGGGCCTCCACGACGCCTCGCCGCCGGAGCTGGTGGAGGCGATGGCCAAGGATGTCGAGCTGGAACTGGGCTGGGGCCGGCTCATCTTCGGCCAGACGTTCGCCGATTCCCAGCAGCTGGTGGAGGCGCTGCGGCGGGAGGGGCCCGGGCGTCGCGACATCTGCATCTACGCCCGCGAATCCCACGTGGTGGTCGCCGAAGCGCCGACCGAGCTCTTCATCGACCCCAGCCACACCTATCGCCTGCGCTTCGCCGATTCCTCGCCGGAGGATCTGTCGCCGTCGCCGCTGGGCATCACCGTGCGCACACTGAACGACCCGGTCGACGCCGACGCCATGAACCGCGTCTACGTGCGCTGCGGCATGGTGCCCGCCGGGGTCGACGTCATCTGGAACAACCACCTCAACGTGCCGGCGGTGACCTACCTGCTGGCGGTGCGCGACGCGGACGGCGCCGTGGTGGGCACCGTCACCGGCGTCGACCACGAGTTGCTGTTCTCCGACCCCGAGCAGGGGTCGAGCCTGTGGACCCTGGCCGTCGACCCGGCGGCTGGGCTGCCCGGTATCGGCGCGGCGCTCACCCGGGCCCTGGCCGAGCGCTTCCGCAACGCCGGGCGCGCCTACATGGACCTCTCGGTCGCCCACGACAACGCCGCCGCCATCGGCCTGTACGAGAAGCTGGGTTTCCGCCGCGTCCCGGTGCTGGCGATCAAGCGCAAGAACGCCATCAACGAGCCGCTGTTCAGCCCGCCGCCCGAGACGGTCGACGACCTCAACCCCTACGCCCGGATCATCGCCGACGAGGCACTGCGCCGCGGCATCTGGGTCGAGGTGCTCGATGCCGAGACCGGCGAGATGCGGCTCACCCACGGCGGCCGCAGCGTCATCACCCGCGAATCGCTGTCCGAGTACACCTCGGCGGTCGCCATGTGCCGCTGCGACGACAAGCGCCGGACGCGGCGCCTCGTCTCCGAGGCGGGCATCACGGTGCCGCGCGCCCGCCTGGCCACGTTCGACGAGGGCGACTACACGTTCCTCGCCGAAGTCGGCGAGGTGGTCGTCAAACCGACCCGGGGCGAACAGGGCAAAGGCATCACCGTGGGGGTGACCGCCGACAACGGTCCCCAAGAGCTCGCCGACGCGCTGGCCCGCGCGCGTGAGCAATACCCGGACGTGCTGATCGAGCAGCGGGTGCAAGGCGACGACCTTCGGCTCGTGGTGATCGACGGCCGGGTGGTCGCCGCCGCGCTGCGGATGCCGCCCGAGATCATCGGCACGGGGGAGCACAGCATCCGGGACCTGATCGCGGCCGAAAGCCGGCGGCGCTCGGCGGCCACCGGCGGCGAGTCCCGCATCCCGCTCGACGACCTGACCGAGGCGACGGTCGCCGAGGCGGGCTGGACGCTGGACGACGTGCTGCCCCAGGGCACCCGGCTGCGCGTTCGCCGCACCGCGAACCTGCACCAGGGCGGGACGATCCACGACGTCACCGCCGTGGTGAACCAGGAACTGTGCCGCGTCGCGGTCACGGCGGCCGAGGCGATCGGCATCCCCGTCACGGGCATCGACCTGCTGGTGCCCGACGTCACCGGCGCCGAGTACGCCTTCATCGAAGCCAACGAACGGCCGGGGCTGGCCAACCACGAGCCACAGCCCACGGCCGCGGCTTTCATCGACTTCCTGTTCCCCGGACACCCCGGCCAGCCGGCGGCCTGGACCCCCGAGGAGTCGCGCACCGACCGTGGCTGACGCTTGCCATCCGCTTCGCTCGGGTATTTCTGAAGATCACTCGGAGAGGAGCTCGATGAGCGACAGCGTGCGGACCGGGACCATCACCACCCACGTGCCGGCGCGGCTGGACAGGCTGCCCTGGTCGCGATTCCACTGGCGGGTCGTCATCGGCCTCGGCGGGGTGTGGATCCTCGACGGGCTCGAGGTCACGATGGTGGGCAACGTGTCGGCCCGCCTCACGGAAAAGGGCAGCGGCATCGACCTGAACCCGGCGCAGATCGGCATGGCGGCCGCGTTCTACATCGCCGGCGCGTGCCTGGGCGCGCTCTTCTTCGGACACCTGACGGACCGCTTCGGGCGGCGCAACCTGTTCATGCTGACGCTGGCGGTGTACCTGGTCGCCACCGTCGCGACCGCATTCGCCTTCGCCCCCTGGTACTTCTTCCTCGCGCGGTTCTTCACCGGCTCCGGCATCGGCGGCGAATACGCCGCGATCAACTCGGCCATCGACGAGCTGATCCCCGCCCGCCTGCGCGGCCGGGTCGACCTGATCATCAACGGGACATACTGGCTCGGCTCGGCCGCGGGAGCGGCCGGCGCGCTCGTCCTGCTGGACACGTCGAATTTCGCGCCCAACATCGGCTGGCGGCTCGCCTTCGGCGTCGGCGCCATCTTCGGCATCTTCGTGCTGCTCGTGCGGCGCAACGTCCCGGAGAGCCCGCGCTGGCTGTTCATCCACGGCCGCGACGAGGAGGCCGAGCGCGTCGTCGGCGAGATCGAGGACGCGGTGCGGGCCGAAACCGGCGAACCGCTGCCCGAGCCGCAGGGGCGCAAGCTGAAAATCCGCCAGCGCGAGACCATTTCGTTCCGCGAGATCGCCAGGGTGGCGTTCAAGCTCTATCCGCAGCGCGCGGTCCTCGGGCTGGCCCTGTTCACCGGGCAGGCATTCCTCTACAACGGCGTGACGTTCAACCTGGGCACCCTGTTGAGCGGGTTCTACGGGGTGCCGTCGGGGAAGGTGCCGCTGTTCTTCATCCTGTGGGCCCTGAGCAACTTCGTCGGGCCGCTGGCCCTGGGGCACCTGTTCGACAGCATCGGCCGCAAGCCGATGATCACGGCCACCTACATCGGCTCCGCGGTGGTGGCGGTCGTGCTCGCGATCCTCTTCGTGACCCAGACCGGCGGCGTCTGGGCGTTCATCGGCGTCCTCGCCGTCGCGTTCTTCCTGGCCTCGGCCGGCGCCAGCGCCGCCTACCTGACGGTCAGCGAGATCTTCCCGATGGAGACCAGGGCGCTGGCGATCGCGTTCTTCTACGCGGTGGGCACCGCGATCGGCGGCATCACCGGCCCGTTGCTGTTCGGGCAGCTGATCAATTCGGGCGAACGCGGCCAGGTGGTGTGGTCGTTCCTGACGGGCGCCGCGGTCATGGCGATCGCGGGGCTGGTCGAGCTGCGGCTGGGCATCGCGGCCGAACGACGTCCGCTCGAGGAGCTGGCGCTGCCCCTGACGGTCGAGGACGCCGACCCCCACGACCGCCGCGAAGGCGGGACGCCGTAGCCCGGCGGGTTCGCGACTTCTGTTCGCAACCATCGCGGCGGTAGCGTTGACGCGCGTGTAACAAGCTCGCCATCGAGAGTTCCTACAGTGAGCCGGTCCACCCCGTTTGTTCCAGGACAACCGGTGGTGCCCCCTTGAGCGATAGGAATTCCATTGAGCGGCAACGCTGTCCGCCTGCAGGCGATCAACAACGTCGAGGCATACGTCCCTCCGGCCATCAGCTTCGTCCCGGGCGAACTGCCGGGCGAGATCTTCGGTTCCAACGTCTTCACCAAGGCGGAGATGCAGGCCCGGCTGCCCAAGGCGGTGTACAAGTCCGTCGTGGCGACCATCGACAAGGGCGCCAAGCTGGACCCGGCCGTCGCCGACGCGGTCGCCGTCGCCATGAAGGATTGGGCGTTGGAGAAGGGCGCCACCCACTACGCGCACGTCTTCTACCCGATGACCGGGCTGACCGCCGAAAAGCACGACAGCTTCCTCGAACCCGTCTCCGACGGACAGACACTCGCCGAATTCGCCGGCAAGACGCTGATCCAGGGCGAGCCCGACGCCTCCAGCTTCCCCTCGGGCGGGCTGCGCAGCACCTTCGAGGCGCGCGGCTACACCGGCTGGGACGTGACCAGCCCGGCCTACGTGCTGGAGAATCCTAACGGCAATACCCTTTGCATCCCAACGGTTTTCGTGTCGATGACCGGCGAAGCGCTCGACTACAAGACGCCGCTGCTGCGCAGCCAGCAGGCGATGGGCGTCCACGCCGAGCGGATCCTGAAGCTGTTCGGGCACCAGGACCTGAACAAGGTGGTGTCCTTCTGCGGGCCGGAGCAGGAGTACTTCCTCGTCGACCGCCACTTCTTCCTGGCGCGGCCGGACCTGATCAACGCCGGCCGCACCATGTTCGGTGCCAGGCCGCCCAAGGGCCAGGAATTCGACGACCACTACTTCGGCTCGGTGCCCGAGCGGGTCCTCGGCTTCATGATGGACACCGAACGGGAGCTCTTCAAACTCGGCATCCCCGCCAAGACGCGGCACAACGAGGTCGCCCCGGGCCAGTTCGAGATCGCCCCGATGTTCGAGCGGGCCAACATCGCCTCCGACCACCAACAGCTGCTGATGACGGTGTTCAAGACGCTGGCCAAAAAGCACGGCATGGAATGCCTGTTCCACGAGAAGCCGTTCGCCGGCGTGAACGGCTCGGGCAAGCACGTCAACTTCTCGGTGGGTAACTCCGAGCTGGGTTCGCTGCTGGTGCCCGGCGACACCCCGCACGAGAACGCCCAATTCCTGGTGTTCTGCGCGGCGGTGATCCGCGCCGTGCACAAGTTCGCCGGACTGCTGCGCGTCTCGGTCGCATCGGCGACCAACGACCACCGACTCGGCGCCAACGAGGCGCCGCCGGCGATCATCTCGATCTTCCTCGGTGATCAGCTCGCCGACGTGTTCGAGCAGATCGCGAAGGGTGCGGCGACGTCGTCAAAGGGCAAGGGCACCATGATCATCGGTGTCGACACCCTGCCGCACCTGCCGACGGATGCGGGCGACCGCAACCGCACCAGCCCGTTCGCGTTCACCGGCAACCGGTTCGAGTTCCGGGCACCCGGTTCGGGGCAGACGGTCGCCGTCCCGATGATCGTCCTCAACACCATCATGGCCGAGTCGTTCGATTACATCGCAACCACTTTGGAGAAGGCCGTCGACGGCGGCGAGGACTTCGACGCCGCGGTGCAGAAACTCCTCACCGAGATCATCACCGATCACGGCGCGGTGGTCTTCAACGGGGACGGGTATTCGGAGAACTGGCAGATCGAGGCGGCCGAGCGCGGCCTGCCCAACCTGAAGACCACGCTGGACGCCATCCCGGAACTGATCAAGCCGGAATCGATCGAAGTGTTCGAGAAGTACGGCGTTTTCAACGAACGCGAGCTGCACAGCCGTTACGAGGTGCGCCTGGAGCAGTACGCGCTGACGATCGGGGTCGAGGCGAAGCTGACCCTCGAGATCGGGACGACGGTCATCTTGCCGGCGGCGCTGCGGTACCAGACCGAGCTGGCCTCCAACGTCGCGACGCTGAAGGCCGCCGGGGTCCAGCCGAGCATGGCCGCGCTGGAAGCGGTTTCGGCTCCGCTGGCCGACCTCACCGCCGCGCTGACATCGTTGGGGGCGGCGCTGTCGGAGCACTCGGCGGCCTCGGCGCTCGAGGAGGCCAGGCACGCCCAAGAGGAGCTGCTGCCGGCGATGGAGGCCGTGCGCGCCGCGGCCGACGCGCTGGAAGGCGTTGTGGCCGACGACCTGTGGCCATTGCCGACCTACCAGGAGATGCTCTACATCCTCTGATGGATGAGGTCACCAGCAACATGGGAGCCGCGCAGACGAAGGGCCGACGCGACGAACCGAATTTGTCAGCTCACCGGGGTGCCGAGTGTGTTGGTGGCGTCGGCGGCAGCGAGGGCCCCAGCTTTGGCCCCAGCGGGAGGTCCTGAATGCCTCCCTTGCTGTCCATAGCCGCTGTACACACATGCGTGTTCTGGTTCCAGGTTCCGTGGGCCCACAGGCAGCAAGCCGCGTGGTAGGTCTCTTCAGAGTCCTCGACATGCGGCTGGTGCATGCAGTTGTTGTACGTCGTCATGTTGAATTCGGCGCTGGCGATCGCGATGTGTCCGAACGCGTTGGCTGCGAGGGCGATCGCCCCGGCGAGTAGGGCGGCACATGAAATCCTGCGCACCCCTGCGGGACGGGCGATGACCATGGTCGAGTTACCGATGCTCATGGATATTCTCCTTCGGTGTTCGCAGGCCGGTTGGCTGCGTCCACCAGCTAGGAGCGACCAGGAACCCAAGCGGTGACACATTTCTGTCATCCTCTAGGGATCAGCCGTAGGCGTCCCACCACGTGTGCAGGTCCTCGACGGTGGCCGGGTCGCCGGAGACGTCGCTGAGCATGAGTTTCTCGTCGTTGGTCCAGACGACGTTCGGGTGGTTGTTGTACGTGCCGCAGGCGATCAACCCGGCCATCTCGTTGGGGGTCTGGTCGTAGTGCCAGCTGACGGGTGAGCGGCCCTCGCCGGGGCAGTTCACCAGGCTGACGTTTCCGATGTCGTCGGTGAAGGCCTTCTTCAGCCGGTCGGGCGTCGGGAAGAGCCCATAGGTGGCGTGGCTGGGGCCGCCGGGCTGGGTGTTCTGCCCGCAGGTCACCATCGCCACCGCGTGCACCCAGATGCTGCCCGATTCCGGGGTGGCCGGCGTGCACGTGCCGGCCAGGTAGCCGGGCGGCAGCAGGCTGATCAGCCGCGCCTGCGCGTCGTTGGGGGCGGCGCTGGACGGCGGGGGGGTTTTGCCGACGGTGGCCTTGGCGTGGCGCTGGCTGGAGGGTCTGAGCAGGAGCCACAGGCCGACGGCGCAGACCGCCACGACGAGCGCCGCTGCGGCCGCCACGATCGGCCAGCGGTTCCGACGGCGCGGTGCGGCCGGCGCGCCCGGGTGCCCGGAATCCGGCGCGGGAGCAAGGATTTCACTTTGGCGCAGGATCGTTTCGGCGCGTTCCCGCTCGGGGGCGCTGAGCGCCTTGTGGGCGGCCTCGGCCAGGGCACCGGCGGTGGGGTAGCGCTCGATCGGGTTCTTGGCCATGCCGGCGGCGATCACCGCGTCGAACGCCCGGCTCACTCCGGAGCCCTGCTCGCTCGGTTTGGGGATGGGCTGCATCATGTGGGCGCTGACCAGCATGCCGGTGCTGTCGGCGCGGTAGGGCGGGGTCCCGGTCAGGCATTCGTAGAGCACGCACGCCAGCGCGTAGACGTCGGCGCGCGGGGTCGCCTCTTCGCTGGAAAATCGTTCGGGCGCCATGTATTTCAGGGTGCCCACCGCGGTGCCCAGCTGGGTGAGTTTGTCGTCGCTCTGCGCGCTGGCGATCCCGAAGTCGACGAGGTAGGCGAAGTCGTCGGCGGTGATCAGGATGTTCTGCGGTTTGACGTCACGGTGGGTCACCCCGGCCGCATGGGCGGCGTCCAGGGCCGACGCGACCTGCCCGATGATCGCCACCGCCCGGGGCGCGGGTAGCGGCCCGTCCCGCTCGAGCAGGCTGCCCAGGTCGACGCCCTCGATGAGCCGCATCTCCAGATACAGCTGCCCGTCGATTTCGCCGTAGTCGTGGATGGGGACCACGTGGGGTTCCAGCAGCCGGCCGGTGATGCGGGCCTCGCGTTCCATCCGCTTGCGGAACACCGGGTCCTGGCTGAAGGTGTGCGACATCAGCTTCAGCGCCACCGTCCACTGCTTGACGGTGTGCTCGGCCTCGTAGACCTCACCCATCCCGCCGCGGCCGAGCAGCCGCTTGAGACGGTAGGGGCCGAACGTCGACCCCACCCGCGAGCCCTGCGCGCCGGTCAACTGCTGACTCCCGTCGAAGAGGTGAGCGCCCAGCGGTCCCACCGCAGGAAAAGTAGAACATGACCGCGCAGGCGTGGCCCGTCAAGCGCGACCGCGATCAGTGGACCGGGGGAGCGATGTCGGTGACGGTGCCGTCCGCGGCCAGCACGATGGTGCCGCTGAGGGCGCCGTCGCTGGCGTTGATCTGCAACCGCAAGCCACCGTCCTTGCGGGACTCGATCGTCAGAAAGAGTTGGTTGGCGTCGTAGATGTGCAGGGTTTGGGGCGCCTGCTGGACGACGCTGACGACCGCCTGCACGTCGAACGTGCTGAGATCACCGACCACCAGTCTCGACGCGACGGCCATCTCGGGCCCGACGCTCGTCCAATTCCCGTCGCGGAAAAGCCATGAGACCACCTTGTGGGGGTTGGCGGTGTCGGGACGTTCGACCACCGCCTGTTCCTGGTAGATGTTGAGCTGATAGCCCAACGTGTCGCCGAACTGCGCCCGCATCTGGGCCAGGAACCCGCTCACCCCGCTCAGGGTCAGCAGCCGCGGCGGCGGGGGCGCCGGCGGACTGGTGGTGGTCGCTGAGCTGCCCGCGGCGACGGACCCGGTGGTGGGGGTGGTCGAAGCCGAAGGGCCGGAAGGGTTGTCGCCCTGCAGTCCCCAGGCGATGGCGGCGGCGAGCAGCACCAGTGCAACCGTGACGGCGATCCACGCCCGGCGCCCATGGAGCCTCGACGCCGGCTGCTCGGTGGCCGGGTGGATCTGCAAGTCGGCGACCAGAGCCTGCAGCTCGCGCAGCGTGGTGGCCCGGGTGGCGGCGCTCACCCGCTCGCGGTGCTCCTCGGTCGACAGCTGACCGTCACCGAGCGCCGCGTCGAGCGCCTGACAGATGCGGTTACGGTCGTTGTCGCTCGCCCTGAGGTCGTCGCTCATCTCCCCGGCTACCCGATCAGCTTGGTCAGCCAGGTCGGGTCGGAGTAGTTCACCGACGCGGTGCCGTCCCACACGAACGGTGTGGAATTGGCGTTCAGGCCGGACAGCGTCGCATACCCGTTCGCGGACTTCGCCTTCCCCATGCCGACGTCGTCTCCCGACTTGATGCAGGTCAGCACTTCCCCGTTCGCGCCGACGTTCTTGGCCAGTTGGGCCAGTTCGCCGTCGGTGCGGTCCTCAGCGGCGTCCTCGGCGGGCTGAAAGTTGCTGGCGAACAACCCCGAATAAAAGGCCGAGTACAGCTTGGGGTCGTTTTGCGCGGCGACGCAGTACGACGCCGCCACCGCCCGGGTCGAGTAGTTCTTGCTGTGCGACTTGTCGTCGAGAAAGTCGAGCAGGTGGTAGCGCACCGCGAGCTTCTTGTTGTTCACCGCGGTCTCGATGTCGCCCGCATTGGACCGGATGAAGCTGCCGCACGGCGGGCAGATGGGTTCGTTGAAGATGTCGATCGTCATCGACGCCGCCGAACTGCCCACGAACACGCCGTCGTCGAGGACGCGCAGCGCGACGGCGTCCGGTGGTGGCGGCTGCGACGTCGGCTCGGCCGGCGACGACGAGTCCCACGGCCGGACGATGGCCAGGACCAGGCCCACGACGGCGATCAGGGCGACGCCGGTGACGCCGACCCACAGCCAGGGCTTCCGGCTCGGTCGCGGCGGTTGACCCCACGGCTGCGCCCCGACCGGCCCGGCGGTACTGGGTCCCCACGCGGGGGCGCCGCCCCAGCCCGTCGGCTGGAGCACCTGACCCCCGGGCGCCGGCGGCGCCGCCCACATCGCGCCCGAGGCGGGGGCGTGTGCCGGGGGAGCCTGGGCGATCCCGGCGGCTTGGTGGTTGGCGAATGCGGCCGGTAGCCGTGCCACCTGGCTGCGCTGCAGGATGTCGGTGGCCCGGTCCTGATCGGGTTCGGCCAGCGCCGCGTAGGCGGCCGCGGACAGGTCGCCGCAGGTGGCGTAGCGCTCCGCGGGATCCTTGGCCATGCCGCGGGCGATCACCGCGTCGAAGGCGACCGGGATGCCCGGCCGCGCGGCGCTGGGCTGCGGGATCGCCTGGTGCAGGTGGGCGCCCATCACGCTGACCTGGTCGCCGGTGTACGGCGGGGATCCCGTCAAGCACTCGTAGAGCACGCAAGCCAACGCGTAGATGTCGGCGCGATGGGTGACCTCGGCGTCGCTGAACCGCTCGGGGGCCATGTACTTGACGGTGCCCACGGTGGTGCCGAACTGGGTCAGCTTCTCGTCGGACGTGGCGCTGGCGATCCCGAAGTCGACGAGGTAGGCGAAATCGTCGCCGCTCACCAGGATGTTCTCCGGCTTGACGTCGCGATGCAGCACCCCGGCGGCGTGCGCGGCGTCGAGCGCCGAGCCGATCTGGCGCACGATGGCCACCGCCCGCGGCGGGGATAGCGGCCCGTACCGGCTCAGCATGGTGGCCAGGTCCTTGCCGTCGATCAGGCGCATGTCGACGTAGAGCTGGCCGTCGATCTCGCCGAAGTCATGAATCGGCACGACGTGCGGTTCCTGCAACCGGCCGGCTGTGCGGGCCTCCCGCTGCATGCGGGACCGGAAGACGGGGTCGTTGGACAGCGTCTGCGACATGAGTTTCAGCGCGACGACCCGCTCCCGGACCGTGTCCTCGGCCTCATAGACGTCGCCCATGCCGCCGCGGCCGACCAGCCGCCGCAGCCGATACGGACCGAACTGCGAACCCTCCCGCGAATCCGCGGTCGTGTCACCCATCCCGACTCCTCAGCCACCGACCGTGCGCAGGCATAAGGCTAAGGTTTCACCGGCCGCTGGGCACGGCGAATAGCGAAAGCCAGCTCATTCGGTGACGGGGATCAACGGAGTTCGTCGTCACCGCTGGTGCGTTCGGTCAGCCCCTCGCGGGACAGGGCGCGGACGAATCCGAAGGCCTGCATCCCGGCGGGGCCGGGGTTTTCGGTGATCCAGTCGTTGATCTTGCCCAGGGCGTTGGCCAGGTCGTCGCGCTTGACCCGGACGAGATACGTCAGTCGGTCGTCGTCCGGATCGTCGATGGATTCGGCGACGGCGACGGGATTTTTGAAGGCGTACGCGATTCCGTGCACGGCGTCATGGTTCAGCGCCCATTGAAGTTCGCTGGGCCGCAGCCGGTTCACCGCCAGGTTGCGGTAATCGTGGTCGTCTTTTGAGCTGCTCACCTGGCCGATGGTCCTCCTCTGTGCGGCTCGAGAAAGTGGACGGCGAGGAACTGAATACGATGCCGCTGAGGCGATTCGATTTCAGTGTGCAACCGGGCCTTTCCATCATAGGAAGCCGCTCCCTCGGCTGCATGTCGAGCGGTGGACCGACAACTCGGCCCCGGGTGCCACCCGCTGCGGCCTGCACGGCCGAGATCAGGAGATGAGGTGGCTGACAAGTGTCGGGTGGACCAGCAACGTGATACCCAGAAGTACCAGGATCGCCGTCGTCAGGCGCCTCAGCTGGTCGCCGAAGGGGGTCGACTTTTCCAGCCAGATCACCGCCGCGAGCGCCACCATCCATGCCAATTGCATTGTGCCGAAGGCGATCATCAACAACATGAGCAACCAGCAGGAGCCTACGCAGTAGACGCCGTACCGGCCTCCGGCGAGAAGTGCGCGGCCCGCCCCGCCGAGGCGGCCGGATCCGCCGGGCGCGGACATCGGCCATCGGCAATGCCGCAGGCATGTCGCCTTGAAGGGCGTGAGCTGATGCAGACCCGCGAGCACTGCCACCGCACCGGCGACGCGGCCGACCCACGAGCACGTGTGGACCATCGGATCCAAGCGGATTGAAGCCAGGTAGGCCGGAACGCCCACGGCGCCCCACACGCCCAGATATCCGGTGACGAACATGATCGCCGGCGCGGCCTCGTCGGCGGCGGCGTGGGCGTAGCGCCGGACGACGGGCAGGACGGGCGGCAGCATCATCGCGGCCATCATCGCCGCCCATGCGATGAGGAACGCGACCAGCGACATCGCAGACTGGGCATTCATCCGCATCGAGTCGCCTGGCATGGCCGCGGCGCCGGCTACCGACCACCACCAACCGAGACCCGCTATCGCCAGCAGGATTGCCGGCAACCAGATGTCGGTCCACGTCCACCCCCGTTGTTGGCTGCCGTCCACGACCACTCCCTTCGTTGATGCCCAGCGCAATTTGATGGGGACCCTACCCCACCCCGGGTGGGGTAGGGTACGGTGAAGGCGATTGGTCCGTACGGCACCAGGAGGGAGCAGGTCATGGGCGACGAGTTGACGGATAAGAAGCGCGCGGCGCTGAATCGGCTCAAGACGGTTCGGGGCCATCTCGACGGGATCATCCGGATGGTGGAGTCCGACGCGTACTGCGTGGATGTGATGAAGCAGATCTCCGCGGTTCAGTCCTCGCTCGAGCGCGCCAACCGGGTGATGTTGCACAACCACCTTGAGACCTGTTTTTCCGCCGCGGTGCTCGATGGCCGTGGCCCGGCCGCCATCGACGAATTGATCGATGCGGTCAAGTTCACGCCCGCATTGACGGGCCCACAGGCGCAGTTGACCGGCGCCGCGGTCGGCGAGGCTGCGGACAACGAACCGGCGACGGCGGGAAACCGGTGATGAGGACCGGATTCGTAGTGCCGGCGACGGCACCCTTGAGCCGGGCAACAACACGAAGGGATCGGTGAAAACGATGGCGGTGCATGGATTTGTGGCAAAGGCGATGCCCACGGTGGTGACCGGCGTGGTTGGGGTCGCCGCCTACGAGGCCTTGGCGAAAGCGCCGTGGCGGAAGGCGACCGTGATGGCTACCGCCTGGGGGATGCGCGTCGTCCGCGAGGCGGAGCGCAAGGCGGGCCAGAGCGCCGAGCAGGCTCGATTGACGGTCGCGGATGTGGTGGCCGAGGCGAGAGAGCGTGCCGGGCAGGAAGGCTCACCGCTGACGGTTGCGGGCTCGGGCGACGACGAATGACCACTGGTGTCCTGTGCGACGTCGACGTCGCGTTGAAGGTCGTGTCCAACGCGTTCGGGCGAATGCGGGTGCACGTCAACGGGTTTGATGTCGACCCGGTCCGGGCCGTCGCGATCGAGGAGACGGTCGCCAAGGTGGCCGGCGTGCAAGCCGTCCAAGCCTATCCGCGGACGGCGTCGGTCGTGATCTGGTATTCGCCCCAGCAGTGCGACACCGCTGCCGTGTTGTCGGCGATCGGCGACGCCGAACACGTCCCCGCGGAGTCGGTCCCCGCGCGCGCCCCGCACTCCGCCGACATCCCCAAGACAGGTGTGGTGCGCAGGATCGCCGGCGGGATCGGGCTGGCGCTTCTGGGCCTGCGCCACCGCACGTCCGAGGGTTCGGCCGATGCCGCGAATTGCGGCGGCTGCGGTTCCGCACCGGTCACCGGGGTAGCGCTGTCGCCGGACGAGCAAAGTAGGCGCGAGCGACGCACATGGCTTCGTCGGGTGTTGCTGGCCTTCCCCTTGGGTCTGGTCGCGATGGCGTCGACGATGCTCTTCGGTGCTTATCCCTGGGCCGGGTGGTTGGCGTTCGCCGCCACCGTGCCGGTGCAGTTCGTCGCCGGGTGGCCGTTCCTCAAAGGGGCGGTACAGCAGGCGCGGGCATTGACGTCCAGCATGGACACGCTGGTCGCGCTGGGCACGCTGACCGCGTTCGTCTACTCCACCGCGCAGTTGTTCGTCGGCGGCCCCCTGTTCTTCGACACCTCGGCGCTGATCATCGCGTTCGTGGTGTTGGGCCGGTATTTCGAGGCCAGGGCCCACGGCAAGGCGCGAGAGGCGATCAGCAAGCTGCTGGAGATGGGCGCCAAGGAGGCCACGCTGCTCGTCGACGGTGACGAGCGGCGCGTGCCGATCGATCAGGTCCGAGTCGGAGACCTGGTGCGAGTGCGCCCCGGCGAGAAGATTCCCGTCGACGGCGAGGTCGTCGACGGGCGCGCGGCCGTCGACGAGTCGATGTTGACCGGCGAGTCGGTTCCGGTCGAAAAGTCGGTGGGTGACCACGTTGCCGGAGCGACGGTCAACACCGATGGAGTCTTGACCGTGCGCGCCACCGCGGTCGGGGCGGATACGGCGCTGGCCCACATCGTCCGATTGGTGGAACAGGCGCAGGGTGGTAAGGCCCCGGTACAGCGGCTGGCCGACCGGGTCTCGTCCGTGTTCGTCCCGGCGGTCATCGGCGTTGCGGTCGCGACGTTTGCGGGCTGGACGCTGATCGCCGCCAACCCGGTCGCCGGTATGACCGCCGCGGTCGCGGTGCTGATCATTGCCTGTCCCTGCGCGCTTGGTCTCGCCACCCCGACGGCGATCATGGTCGGGACCGGGCGGGGCGCCGACCTCGGGATCCTGGTCAAGGGTGGCGAGGTGCTGGAAGCGTCGAAGAAGGTCGACACGGTGGTGTTCGACAAGACCGGCACCCTCACCCGGGCCCAGATGCGGGTGACCGACATCGTCGTCGGCAAGCGGCGCCAGCCCGATCCGGTGTTGCGGATCGCCGCCGCGGTCGAGTCGGGCTCCGAACACCCCATCGGCGCGGCGATTGTCGCCGCCGCGCGCGAACGGGAGCTGAAAGTTCCGGCCGCCACGGCGTTTACAAATATCGCCGGACACGGGGTGCGGGCAGAGGTCGACGGCAAGTCGGTGGTCGTGGGACGGCGCAAGCTCGTCGACGAGCAGGATCTGCAGCTGACCGGCGACCTCGCCGCGGCGGCCGCCGAGCTGGAAGGGCAGGGTCGCACCGCGGTATTCGTTGCCCAGGACGGCCACGTCGTCGGTGTGCTCGCCGTGGCCGACACGGTGAAAGACGATGCCGCCGCCGTAGTCCGACAGCTGCACGACATGGGCCTGCAGGTCGCCATGATCACCGGTGACAACGCCCGCACGGCTCATGCGATCGCCGAACAGCTCGGCATCGACCGCGTGCTGTCCGAGGTATTGCCGCAGGACAAAGTCGCCGAGGTGCGCCGGCTGCAGGACGAGGGTCGCGTGGTCGCGATGGTCGGCGACGGCGTCAACGACGCCCCCGCCCTGGTGCAAGCCGATCTCGGCATCGCGATCGGCACGGGCACCGACGTGGCCATCGAGGCCTCCGATATCACGCTGATGTCCGATCGCCTTGATGGTGTGGTGCGCTCGATCCAGCTGTCGAGGCAAACCCTGCGCACCATTTATCAGAACCTCGGGTGGGCCTTCGGGTACAACACCGCTGCTATCCCGCTTGCCGCCCTGGGCTCGCTGAATCCCGTGGTGGCTGGTGCTGCGATGGGGTTCTCCTCGGTCAGCGTGGTGACCAACTCGTTGCGGCTTCGCCGCTTCGGTCGTGAGGTTGCCCAGAAGGTAGACGATGCCGACTCGAAAACCGTTGGTATTTAAGGCGTTCGGAGAGTACTGATCCCAGGAGGTGTGCAGATGGCCGAATTCACGCGGCGGACGGCGCTCGCGGCGCTCGGCGCGACCGCGGCGGTGGGCATCGGATACGCATTGCGCGTCGCCGCCGGGCCCGCCTTGCGGATCCGCTTGACCGACTGCGGCGGCATGATGGGCGCCGGTCACGCCGACATGCGGCTCTACATGGACATGTTCAACCGGCACACGGAGATCACCCGCACAGTTGAGGAGATACCCGGCGGCGTTCGCACCACGACCGAGTCGGCGATTCCCGATCTCGCCGCGCAACTGCACGCGCACGTGTCGAGCATGTATGCGCATCTGGATCAGGGCACAGAGGTGATGTGTATGAGCCAGAGCCTGCCGACGCTGTTCCGCAATGCCGGTGGTTACCGCCGGGAGCTGACGCTTACTCCCACGGGCGTCATCGCCGAGGAAACGTCCGATGATCCCGCGCTCGCCGAGGTGATTCGTGCCCACGCCCGTGAGGTGACCGGGTTCGTGCGCGACGGCATGCCGGCGATGATGCGGGGAATGATGGGGCCCGGGTGCATGAGAGGGCCCGGCGGCATGATGGGGCCCGGGGGCATGATGGGACCGCGCTGACATCACCCGTTGGTAGCGTCCCCGTTTGATCAGCGGCGGTATCTCAAGAACAGGTAGTCGTCGCAGACCAGCGCGTGTTCGAGGCGCATCGGCACCGGTACGGGCAGGGCCGACGGCGTCAGGCGCTGACCCACCGGCTGGCCGGCGGCCAGTTTGGGGGCCACAGTCACGCAGATCTCGTCGACGACGTCGGCTTCCACCAGCTCGTCGAGCACGGTCGGCCCGCCCTCGCACAGGATGCGGTGCATACCCCCCGCGCGCAGCAGCGCGACGGCGAGCGCGACGTCCACGGATTCCTCGCCGGCCAGCAGCACCTGCCGTCGCCCGTCGTCGCCGGCGTCTCGGGCCGCCGCCGAGCGCGCGCACGTCACCAGGATCGGCGGCCGGTCGGGGTCACCGAACAGCCTCGGGGGCAGCTGGCCGCTGCGGCTGATCACCGCGATCGGGGGCGGTGCGCTTCGCCCCGGATCGACGAGCCGCACCGGGCCGTAGTTCTCGGCGCGCGCGGTCCCGGCGCCCACCAGGACGACGTCGGCGAAGCCGCGCAGGATCTTCAGGAGTTGTTGATCCACGGGACACGACAGCGGGCCCGCCCGGCCGCCGAACGCGGCGGCGCCGTCGGCGCTGAAGATCATGTTGGCCCGCACCCCTTGCGGGGGTTCGGCGTAGAACGATGCGAGTTCGGCGACGCCGGCCACGGTGCCCACCCGGGGAGCCACCGCTACGCCTCGTGGCCGGGTTCCAGGTGGCGGACGTCGCCGAAGGACACCCAGCTCTCGAGTTCTCGCGGCGGCTGGCCGTCGACCGGCGCGAGCAGATGCCCGACGTGGTCGCCCAGCGAGAACCGCTCGATCACCTCGCCGACGAACCATGCGGCGGCGTCGTCGAGGATGGGCACTCCCGCCGGGCCGCTGTGCCACGAGCACCGGTCGAACTTGTTGATCGTGTCGCCGGTTTGGCTGCCGAAGAGCTCCACGATGCCGAGGTGGTCGTGGTCGAACACGTGCACCGCCAGGTGCGTCGCGTTGCCGGCGACCCGGAACGTGTGGTTCTTCCTGGACAGGCCGACCAGGAACCGGGGCGGGTGAATGCTGGTCTGGCTGGCGAATCCGACCAGACAGCCCGCCGCGACGTCGTCGGCCCGCGTGGTCACCACGAACATCGGGTAGTTCAGCAGGCTTACCAGCTTTTCGAACGCGTCTTCTCCCCGGTCGGTCATCCGCTCAGTCTTCCCGTTCGAGGCGCGGCGGAACCCGGCGGTGCCCCTAGGCCTGGCAGCAGGGTTCGTCGGCGGGGGCTCCGAAGGTGTCGGAGTCGGCCAGGACGGTGTAGACCTCCCAGCGTTCTCCGCCCGGGCCGGTGACCCAAACCTTGTCCTGGTTGGCGAAGCAGCAGGTGGTGTCGAGTTCCTCCTCGGTCACCAGCCCCCCCTCGGCGAGGCGGGCGATTTCGGCGTGCACGGTGTCGCTCGAGGCGACTTCGACGCCCAGGTGGTTGAGGCTGCCGCCGTGGCCCGGGTTTTCGAGCAGCACCAGTTTGAGCGGGGGCTCGGCGATCGCGAAGTTGGCGTAACCGGGTTTGACCTTGGCCGGCTCCGCGTCGAACAGCTTGGAGTAGAACGCGATCGCCTCCTCGAGGTCGTCCACGTTGAGGGCGAGTTGCACACGAGACATGGTGTGTCCTTTCTTTCCGGTGCGGGCTATGGGGTTGTGGTGGGCAGGAGTTCGGCGATCAGCTCCTCGACGCGCCTGGCGATGTCGTCGCGGATGGCACGCACGGTGGCCAGGGGTTGGCCGGCGGGGTCGGGCACCTTCCAGTCGCGATAGGACACTCCGGGAAAGTAGGGGCAGGTGTCGCCGCAGCCCATGGTGATCACGACGTCGCTGGTCTGCACGTCCTCGCCGGTGAGGATCGTCGGGTTGGCGGCGGTGATGTCGATGCCCCGTTCCGCCATGGCGGCAATCGCAACGGGGTTGACCTCGTCGGCGGGTTGCGTTCCCGCGGAACGGACTTCGATGCGGCCGTCGGCCATCCTGCTCAGCAGCGCGGCGGCCATCTGTGAGCGCCCGGCGTTGTGCACGCAGACGAACAGGACGCTGGGCTTACCGGTCATCGGCGGGGGCTCCTCGTGTTGAGTCTTCGGTGAACAGCCGGGCGCGCAGCGCGAGCGACACGTAGACCAGGCCGACGAGGACGGGCACCTCGATCAGCGGGCCGACCACCCCGGCGAGCGCCTGCCCGGACGTGACGCCGTAGGTCGCGATGGCCACCGCGATGGCCAGCTCGAAGTTGTTGCCCGCGGCGGTGAACGCGAGGGTCGCGGTGCGGGCGTAGCCGAGGCGCAGCAGGAGCCCGAGGGCATATCCGCCCGCCCACATGATCGCGAAGTAGGCCAGCAGCGGGATCGCGATGCGGGCCACGTCCCACGGCCGGGAGGTGATCGCATGGCCCTGCAGGGCGAAGAGAATCACGATGGTGAACAGCAACCCGTACAGGGCCCACGGACCGACGCGGGGGAGGAACCGCGTCTCGTACCAGTCGCGGCCCCGGAATCGTTCACCCAGCCGGCGTGAGGAGTAGCCGGCCAACAGCGGAATGCCGAGAAAGATGAGCACCGCCTTGGCGATCTGCCATGGAGAGACGTGGATTCCGGTTTGGGGCAGGCCCAGCCAGCCCGGCAGCACGGACAGGTAGAACCAGCCCAGCGCGGCGAACATGACCACCTGGAACAGCGAATTCAGGGCGACGAGCACGGCGGCGGCCTCCCGGTCCCCGCAGGCCAGGTCGTTCCAGATGATGACCATGGCGATGCAGCGAGCCAGGCCGACGATGATCAGGCCGGTGCGGTACTCGGGCAGGTCGCCCAGCAGTGCCCAGGCCAACGTGAACATCACCGCGGGACCGACCACCCAGTTGAGCAACACCGAGGACACGATCAGCTTGCGGTCGGCGGTGACCTCGTCGAGCCGGTCGTAGCGGACCTTGGCCAGCACCGGATACATCATGACCAGCAGGCCAATGGCGATCGGGAGCGAAATACCTTGGACGGCAACGGCGCCCAGGGCCGAATTGAGATGTGGAAAGATCCGGCCCAGCAGCAGGCCGGCGGCCATCGCCGCGCCGATCCATACCGGCAGGAGTCGGTCCAACAGGGGGAGCCGGGTCGTCGCCGTCGCCGCGGGGGACGCCGCGGCGTGGGTTCCGGTCATGGCTTCAGCACCGACGAAAGTCGCTGCAGCGCACCCGGAATCACCCAGTAGTACACCCAGGTGCCGCGCCGCTCGCAGTCCAGCAGTCCCGCCGAGCGCAGGAGCTTGAGGTGATGGGAGATCGTTGGCTGCGAGACGTCGAAGGTCGCCGATATCTCGCAGACGCAGGCCTCACCGCCGGGGTGGCTGGCGATCAGGTTCAGCAACCTCAGTCGCACCGGGTCGCCCAGCGCTTTGAACATCGCCGCCAAGTCCGTGGCCTGTGCCTCGTCCATGGCGGCCGTCGCCAAGCCCGGGCAGCAGGCGAGCTGTTGTTTCGACATGCTTCTATATAAACACTTATCGAATCAGGGCGCCACCCCTACTTCGCCCGGATCCGCCGAATCGCGTAGGCGGCGACACCGATCGCGAGCACCACCAGGCCGGACAGCACCGACGCCGGCGGCATCGCCAGCGCCAACACGACGCAGCCGATCAACCCGATCACCGGGATCGCCGGGACCGGCCGGCCCTCGCCCGGCCGGAGGGTGACCGCCGAGGCGTTGGCGACCGCGTAGTAGATCAGCACGGCGAACGACGAAAAACCTATTGCGCCCCTGAGGTCGACGGTGGCGGCCAGCACCGCCACCACGGCGCCGATCAGCAACTCGGCGCGGTGCGGCACCCCGAACCGCGGGTGGACGGCGGTGAGCGCATGGGGCAGGTGGTGGTCGCGGGCCATGGCCAACGTGGTGCGCGAGACGCCCAGGATCAACGCCAGCAGGGAGCCGAGCGCCGCGACCGCCGCGCCCACCTGCACGACGGGGACCAGCCAGCCCGTCCCGGCCGCCCGCACCGTGTCGACCAGCGGCGCCGTCGCCTGGCCGAGGCGTTGTGGCCCCAGCACCGCGAGCGCGGCCACCGCCACCAGGGCGTAGACGGCCAGGGCGATGGCGAGGGCGACCGGTATGGCGCGCGGGATGGTGCGCGCCGGGTCGCGCACTTCCTCGCCGAGGGTGGCGATGCGCGCGTAGCCGGCGAAGGCGAAGAACAGCAGCCCGGCGGCCTGAACCACCCCACCCACGGTCGTGCCGACCGGGCGAAGCGCCTCGGCGCCGGCCGCTCCCGAGGTGAACGCGGCGACGATCACCGCGGCCAGCACGGCCAGCACGAGCGCGACGATGAGGCGGGTCAGCCATGCCGACTTCTGCACCCCGGCGTAGTTCACCGCGGTGAGCGCCACCACCGCGGCGACGGCAACCGGGTGGGCGTGCGACGGCCACGCGTACGAGCCGATGGTCAGGGCCATCGCGGCGCACGAGGCGGTCTTGCCGACGACGAAGCCCCACCCCGCCAGGTATCCCCAGAACTCACCCAGCCGCTCGCGGCCGTACACATAGGTGCCACCGGATGCGGGGTAGCGGGCGGCCAGCCGGGCGGACGAGGTGGCGTTGCAGTACGCCACCACCGCGGCGACCGCCAGGCCCAGCAGCAGTCCCGGGCCCGCGGCGCGGGCCGCGGGGCCGAGCGCGGCGAAAATCCCGGCCCCGAGCATCGAGCCCAGTCCGATCGTCACCGCGTCGAACACGCCCAGGCTTCGGCGAAGCTCACCGGTGTGGTTGTCGGCCAATGGGTCTCCTCACCGCGCACGCATCGGCAAACCTATCAAATGAGTTTGATGTATTCTCGCCGGGATGGTGGCTGGCAAGACGGCGGTTCCGTCGCTGATGCGGATGGCGTCGCATCCGGTGCGCTGGGCGCTGCTGACCGAACTCGCCGGCAGCGACCACCGGGTGCGGGAGCTGGCCGCCGCCGTGGACGAGCCGCAGAACCTGGTCTCGTATCACCTGCGGCTGCTGCGCTCGGCCGGGCTGGTCGACGCGCGGCGCAGCAGTTTCGACGGCCGCGACACCTACTACCGCCTGAGCCTGACGGGATGCGCCGGGGCATTCCGGGACGCGGCCGCCGCGCTGCATCCCGCGCTCGCGCCGCAGCCCGTCGCCACGCCCGCGGCGCGGTCGGTGCTGTTCTTGTGCACCGGCAACAGCGCGCGCTCACCCATGGCCGAGGCTCTGCTTCAGCGCCGCGGGCAGGGCCGCATTCGTGCCGCGAGCGCGGGCAGCCATCCCAAACCGCACCTGCACCCCGACGCGATACGCATCATGCGCGACAGGTACGGCATCGACCTCGCCGGGCGCCGGCCGCAACCGTTGACCGCGGTGGCCCGGCGCCGCTTCGATTGCGTGATCACCCTCTGCGACAAGGTCCGCGAGTACGCACACGACCATGGCCTGGACACGACGACGCACTGGAGCCTGCCCGACCCGTCGGCCCCGGGCGCCGGCTATCGGGAATTCGACCGGGTGGCAAGCGAATTGGAGGACCGCATCGACTTCCTGTTGCCCGCCCTCGACGCTAATCCGCGGGGGCGATGACGTGTCGCTCGATCGGCGTGACTTCTTCAAGTGGGGCGGGCTGGCGATGCTGGCCGCAACCGGAAGCGCCGGTGCCGCGACCGCCTGCGGGCGGACACCACCCGGCGGTAAGGCCGACTACACGCTGCGGATCGGCACCGGCGCAGTCGAATTGGCGCCTGGCCACGTCGCGTCGACCTTGACCTACAACGGCCAATTCCCCGGCCCGCTGCTGCGGTTCACCGAGGGCCGGCGGGCGGCGGTGGATGTCTTCAACGACACCGATTCCCCCGAGCAGCTGCACTGGCACGGCCAGCACGTCGGCGCCGACGTCGACGGCTCCGCCGAGGAGGGAACGCCCTACATCCCCGCGCACGGCATGCGGCGGATCTCCTTCGTCCCCGGCCCGGCGGGTTTCCGCTTCTACCACACCCACGTCGTGCCACGCGCCGACCTGTCCCGCGGCCAATACAGCGGCCTGGTCGGCCCGGTCTACATCGAACCCAAACAGAACTTCGGTGCCTACGACCAAGAAGTCTTTCTGACGCTCAAGGAGTTTGACCCCAGTTTCGTCCGCGGCGGCGACATGGCCGCGGACTTCCTGGCCGGCGACCCCGAGCCCGACCTCAAGGACGGGGGCGAATCGTCGATGGCGGCGTCGCTCGGCCGCGGCGACCCGCGCGGCTTCGAGGTCAGTTACGGGGCGTTCGCCGTCAACGGACGGATGCTGGGCCACGGCGACCCCATCCGGGTGCGCACCGGCCAGCGGGTGCTGCTGCACGTGCTGAACGGCAGCGCCACCGAGACCCGCAGCCTGGCGTTGCCCGGGCACACGTTCACCGTGGTCGCACTCGACGGCAACCCGGTGCCCAACCCCGCGCCGGTCCCGGTGCTGTGGCTCGGTGCGGCCGAACGTGTTTCGGCGCTGGTGTCCATGACCAACCCGGGGGTGTGGGTGCTGGGGGACGTGTCCGACGACGACCGCGGGCACGGGATGGGCGTCGTCGTGGAATACGCCGGACGCGGCGGGGATCCGCAGTGGGTGTTACCGCCGCCGTTCACGTGGGATTACCGGCTGTTCGCGCGGCCGGCGCCCGTCCCGCCGCCCGACCACACGATCGTGCTGCTGATCGAGAAGCGCAACGCCGCCGACAACGGGTTCAACGTGTGGACCTTCAACGGCACACCGTTTTCCATGGACGCCAACCGTCCGGTGCTCACCCTGGAACGCGACAGGCGCTACCGGCTGCGCTTCCGCAACGCCAGCGACGACCTGCACCCGATGCATCTACACCGGCACACGTTCGAAATCACCCAATTCGCCGGCGCGCCAACGGCCGGCGTGCGCAAGGACGTCGCGATGCTGGGCGGCTACCAGAGCATGGACGTCGACTTCGTCGCCGATCAGCCCGGCCTGTCGCTGCTGCATTGCCACCAGCAGATCCACATGGATTACGGCCTGATGCTGCTGCTCAACACCGGATGACCCCGGCGACCGCTCACCCCAGCGGATTGTTCTCCCGCACACCGCGATACATGCCCCACCGCACGATCCACGGCATCACCACGCGCTCGACCGACCACGACGGGAACCGGAACGCGTGCCCGGTGGGCAGAAAGACCTCCAGCCCGTCGGGCTGGATGCCCACCAGCGAACCCCACCGCCGCGTCGGTGCCCGGTAGGCCCCCAGCCGCCCGCCGCTGAGCTCGGCGCGGACGTTGCGGGCCACCAGCGCGTCCCCGCGGTTGCGGGCCGAGCTGCGCAGGGGATCGGTCGCCGCCACGTCGCCGACCGCGAAGACGCCCCGGTGGCCCGGCACCCGCAGCTCCGGAGTCACGCGGACGAACCCACGCTCGTCGAGTAGCTCCCGGGGCAGCCAATCGGTATTGGGCCGCACCCGCCCGATCGCCCACAACACCGCGTCGGCGCACGCCGGGGGCTGCCCCGTGCTCCAGCGCACCGGTTCGCCGGTGATCTCGTCGCCCGTGAACCCGTCGGGCAGCACGGCGCGGTGGCCCGGATGAATGCCCACGCCCAGGCCGCTGAGCCGCCCGCGGATGCGGCTCCAGATCCGCGGGTGGTGCCCCTGCAGCGCCGATCGCCCCGGGAAGTACAGGTCGATCCGCTTGGCCGGCCAGGTGGTGGCCATGTTCAGCGCGCTGCTCACCGCCGCCGCTCCGCCGCCCACGACGATGATCGAGCCGGCGGCGGCCAGCCGGTCATGCGCGGCCCGCAGCTCCGCGCCCACCTCGGCGGCCGACTGCAGGGTCGGGCGGCGCCAGAAGCCGTTGCTCACCCCCGTCGAGATGATCAGCGCGTCGTACTCCTCGGCGAGCGTCGCGCCGTCGGCGTGTTTGCCCAGGACCGTGCGGGCGGCCAGGTCCACGCCGGTCAGCTCGGCCTGCACCGTGCGCACGCGGTCCAGGCGGCGGAACCTGTCGAACGGAATCCAGTAGTCGCGGGCCCAATCGTCCGGGCGGGACAGCCGAACGCCCAGTTCCTGACCGCTGACCAGCGCGGGCTTGGCGGAGATGCCGACGACGTCGGCGTGCCCGGACAGCCGGATCGCGGCCAACACACCCGCGTCTCCGAGTCCGGCAATGACGACACGCTTGCGGTTCATGCCGTTATCCTGCCTGGGACCAAGTTCGGGCCCGCCCACCGCTCGACCGATTGCCAGGAGAACGTCACTTGACCACGCCGCCCGCGGGCGGTCGCGCCGAACGCATGACCGATCCGCTGGAGTCGACGCACCCACACGTGCGCGCCGCGCTGCGCGCCGCCGTGCGCGCCTCGGCCCCCCGCCCCGCCGCCGCGCGCCGGGCCGCCGCGGACTTCGAGAAGCCGGACCTGTGGGCGGCGGTGCTCGCGGAGATCCGGTGGGCGTTCACCCCGCCGCGCAACTGGTTGACGGGCGTGGTCGTCAACGTGGTGTTCGCTGCGGCGTGGCTGCTGGTGCAGCCGCTCACCATCGGCCTCCACCGCAGCGACTGGGTGATCCTGGTCGGCACCTACTTCTCGTCATGGGTGCTGGCCGACGTCACCACCACCAACCTGCTCGGCGCCGATCAATACCGCGTTCGCAAGGCCTTGTCCGACGGCGTCCCGCTCTGGCGGATCCTGCTGATCAAAAACCTTGCCCTGCTCGCGATCGTCGGGCTGCCCACCCTGGTGGCGGCGGTGGTGTTGACGCTGTGCCTGGAAACGCCAGGGCGGCTGGGGATCACGGTCCCGACCGTGGCGGTGCCCATCATGTCCTGGCTGGGGGTGGGCAACCTCGCCTCGGTGCTGCACCCGGTCGGTGCCGAACCGCTGATTCGGCGGTGGCGCCAGCGCGGCGACCGGCGCCGCACGGCCGGCTGGCTTGCGGTCATGACCATGCCGTACGCGCTGTACTACATCGCCGACCCGATGAACGGGGTCGAGCACAAGGTGATCTGGACCAAGGTGCCCGCGTGGATCTGGCCGGTGTTCGGGCGCGATTCCAAGAGCTTCATGCACCTGGGCATCGCGACGGCGATCTGGATCGCCGGCACGGTCGCCGCGCTGGTGTGGGTGCGCAAGCGCGGGTTGACGATCAAGTGATCGGTTACGGCACTTTGGGTTTGATCTCCTCGATCACCCATTGCGCGTAGTCGAGGTATTCGTCGACGCCACCGACGGCGGGGATGGGTACGGCGCTAACCGTCACGCCCTGCTCGGCGAGCCAGCCCAACCGGTCGACGATCTCGTCGGCGCTCATGCCGGGCCGTCCGTTCGGATCGTCACGGGCGACGTGCCCGTCGCCGACCCGGTTGGTGCTCAGCCCGTGCATCACCTCGAACGGCCGGCCGTCATAGGACGGCTGCGACTTGATGTAGTCCAGTTTTTCGGCGATCCGCTCGGGCGGTGTCAGAAACGGCCACCAGCCGGACGCGAACGTGGCGGTCCTGCGCAGCGCCGCATCGGCGTCGCCGCCGATCCAAATCGGAAGGTGGGGCTTTTGAACCGGTTTCGGTTCGAACGCGATGTCGTCGAACGACACGTAGCGGCCCTCGAATCGCGGTGCGTCACTGGTCCACAGCTCCACGATGGCCGCCAGGTATTCGTCGGCGATCCGGCCCCGCTCACCGAAGGGCACCCCGAGGAGTTCGAATTCCCGAGCCAGCCAGCCGACCCCGAATGTGACCATCATCCGGCCTCCGCTCATCCAGTCCGCGGTGGCCAGCGCCTTGGCCAGGGCGATCGGCTGGTGCAACGGCAGGATGGTGACGCAGGAATTGACGGCGACCCGTTCGGTGGCACCGGCGATGTAGGCCTGGGCGGCCGTCGAGTGCAGGTAGTGGGGCCCGGACAGCTCGACGTGCTCGGTGGGGATGACGAGATGCTCGGGGACGGCGATCATGTCGTAGCCCCACCGGTCGGCGCATCTGACCATGCGGGTCTGGTCGGGTCCTGTGACCGCCGCTTCCCAGGGCTGTGTGATCGCAGGCAGGCGCAGCATGTGGGGAAGGGGGAAGGCGAATTTCATCTTGGGTTTCCTCCAAAGCCATCACGCGGGTCCGCGGACCGGCAGTCTCCTTGCGACCATCGCCCACAACAACTGCATCCCGCCTAGCGGTCCGCGTCAACAGATCCTCGTCCCTGGTTGTTAACCTTGCGCCGTGGACTCCGAACCGGACCCTACCGGCGAAAACAGGTCGAAGGCGGCGCTTGCCGCTACGAGTTGGGCGCTGCTGGGCATGATGTCCTATGAGGAGGAGGTCTCCGGCTACGACCTGAAAAAGTGGATCGACTGGAGCGTCGATCTCTACTACTGGAGTCCGTCGTACAGCCAGATCTACACCGAGCTGAAGAAGCTCGAGGGGCTGGGCCTGGTGACCTCACGCGTTGAGCGCGACGAGGGTACGCGCACCCGCCGGCTCTATAGGATCACGCCAGCCGGGATGGCCGCCGTCACCGACTGGACAAACAACGCCCCGGTGGACCCCCCGGTGCTCAAGCACAGCGTCCTGCTGCGGGTGACGTTTGGTCACCTCAGTAACCCGGCCCGGCTCAAGGAGCTGCTGGCCGAACACGTCGCCTACGCCGAAGCCAGGCACCGCAAAGCGGTCGAGGACGCCGACGGCGCCGAGGCCCAACCCGCATGGGCGTATTCGGTGATCGCGCTGCGCTGGGCCGCCAAGTATTACGCCGCGGAGCGCGAATTCGCGCTCGAACTGATGAAGGACATCGACGAGGCGGACGCCGTTCTGAAGAAGGCGGCCAAGGGGGGCTTCGGTCAGCCGCGCCCGATGCCCGGCTACTGGCGTGAGGTCGAGAAGCAGGTCGAGGCCAAACGCAAAGCGGACTAGCCCTTCGCGTCGGGCGCCGCCGCATCGCGGGCCGCGATGTAGCCGTACACCAGGCCCTGCGCGATCGTCGCCCCCGCGCCCGGGTACGTCGTGCCGAACGCGTTGGCGGCGGTGTTGCCGATTGCATAAAGTCCGGCGATCACGCTGCCATCCTCGCGGAGCACCCGTGCGCGCTCGTCGGCCTTCAGCCCGCCGCACGTGCCGAGGTCGCTGAGCACCATCTTCACGGCGTAGAACGGGCCCTTGGCCAACGGGCGCAGATTGGGGTTCGGCTTGATCGTCGGGTCCCCGTAATAGCGGTCGTAGGCGCTGCGCCCTCGGCCGAAGTCGGGATCCTCACCGGCAGCGGCGTTTTGGTTGAAGTGAGTCATCGTCTCGCAGAATTCCGGAACCGGAACGTTCATTCGGGCACCCAGCTCGCCTAGGTTGTCCGCCCGCACCGCGATGCCCGCGTCGTACCAGGCTTGGGGGATGCGCATGCGCGGGAACAGTTCGGCGCCAAAGACATAGCTGTTGCGGTACTGCTGGTCGAAGACGATCCACATCGCCTCCACCGGGCTGCCCGACCGCTCCAGCTCCAGCAATCGCTGGCCGAAGGACATGTAATCTGCGGACTCGTTCGAGAATCGGTGGCCGTATTGGTCGACGATGAGACTTCCAGGCAGTGAACGTTCGGCCAGCATTACCGCCGGCGCCTTGCCCGGCAGGGGCGCGATGGCGGGAAACCACCAGGCTTGAGCCATCAAGGCGATATCGGCGCCGAATTCCTGCCCCGCACGAATGCCGTCGCCCGTATTGGATTTGGCACCCAGGCTCAGATTGGCGCCCAGCGACTCGGACTGAAACTTCCACCTCATGTCCATGCTGTGCTCGAAACCACCGGTTGCCAGTACCACTCCGCGCCGGGCGGTGATCGTCACCTCGTGCCCGTCATGGTCGACGACCGCGCCAGTCACCCGCTCCCCGTCGCCTTCCAGGCGCACGAGCGGGCTGTCGGTCCACACCGGGACACCCGCGCGCAGCACCCCCGCGAACAGCCCGGCCATCAGACCCTGGCCGCCCGCGGCGTAGCGCCGACCGATCATCCTCCCGCCGAACCCCTGCGCCACCCGCTTGCCGAACGTCGGAATGCCCTTGCTCGGCACCCGGGCCACGAGGTTCATCCACCGGTAGTCGGCTCCCGTCGTCGGTATCGAGACGCCGGCCTCGAGCACGCCGGGCCGCAACCGGGTGCGGTACCGGCCGAGGATCGATGTGTCAAACGGGTGGCATTCGCACGTCCGGCCTGCCGCGCTGCCACCCGGCTCCTCGGGGTGGTAGTCGGAGTAGTCGCGGGCCCAGAACAGCCGCAGCGGGGTCGTTCGGCGCAGCATGTCGACCGTCGCCGGGACATGAGCCACGAATTCGGCCGATCGCTGCGGCGGGGCCGAACCCGCCACTACCGAGTCCAAATACGCGGCGGCGCGTTCGGGGGAGTCCTCGGCGCCGGCATCTCGCAGCACGGGACTGTCGGGTAGCCACAACGCGCCGCCCGACCGGGCTGTCGACCCGCCCACGTACGACGACTTCTCCACGATCAGCACCGACAGCCCGAGTTCGCGGGCGGCCAGCGCCGCGGCCATGCCGGTCCCGGACCCGACCACCAACAGGTCGACCGTCGTATCGGCCACGGGAAGCCCGGCGGGGATCGTCGTGCTCTGGGGGTTCACGCGCAAAACCGTATGCCGAGGCCGCCCGGCAACGGAAGAGCCGTCCTGATCAGTGGGAACAAGCGGCCCCCCGAACGGGGCGACGGGAGTTTAATCTTCCCTATGACGACGCAGTCTGAGGTCGACGAAGTTCGGCAGATTGAAGCGCAGGCCGCGCCGACGCGGTTTGCCCGCGGCTGGCACTGCCTGGGCCTGATTCGGGATTTCGGCGATGGCAAGCCGCACGCGATCAACGCCTTCGGACAAAAGCTCGTTGTCTTCCGCAGCGCGAACGGCACCATCAACGTCCTTGACGCCTTCTGCCGGCACATGGGCGGTGATCTCTCGCAGGGCGAAGTCAAGGGCGACGAGATCGCCTGCCCGTTCCACGACTGGCGCTGGGGCGGTGACGGGCGGTGCAAGCAGGTGCCCTACAGCCGGCGCACGCCGAAGCTGGCGCGCACCGCGGCGTGGACCACGCTGCAGCAGGACGGGATGTTGTTCGTGTGGAACGACCCGGAACGCAAACCGCCGCCCGCGGAGGTCACGATCCCCCGCATCGAGGGCGCCACCAGCGACGAGTGGACCGACTGGCACTGGTACACCACGGTCGTGCACAGCAACTGCCGCGAGATCATCGACAACGTGGTGGACATGGCCCACTTCTTCTACATCCACGGCTCGTTACCCACGTATTTCAAGAACATCTTCGAAGGGCATGTGGCCACGCAGTACATGAACGGCGGGAGTCGTCCCGACATCGGTAGCCCCGAGGGGACCACGATGCTGGGGACCACGTCGGTGGCGTCCTACTACGGGCCGTCCTTCATGATCGATGACCTGACCTACCACTACACCGACGGCGACGCCAAGACGATCCTGATCAACTGCCATTATCCGATCGACTCGAATTCCTTTGTGCTGCAATATGGCATCATCGTCAAGAAGTCGGACAAGTTGTCTGGCGATGAGGCGCTGAAGACTGCGATCAGCCTGGGCGACTTCGTCAAAATCGGTTTCGAGCAGGACGTGCAGATCTGGCGGCACAAGGCGCGCATCGACAACCCGCTTCTCGTCGAGGAGGACGGGCCGGTCTACCAGTTACGTCGCTGGTACCAGCAGTTCTACGTCGACGCCGCCGACGTCCAACCGGATATGGTGGACCGCTTCGAGTTCGAACTCGACACCACCCGGCCCTACGAGGCGTGGATGAAAGAGGTCGAGGCCAACATGGCCGCGCAGGGTGCTGGCCAGATGTGATGTCGCTCGATTCGTCCGTGCGCCAAGATAATCGCCTCGACGAGATGCCGATGCGCCCTGTGGGGTGCCGTAGGTGCGGGGCGCAGGTACTTGCTCGCAAAAGTAGCTGGAATCAGACCAGCGTGCAGTGGAACGCCGATGCGACGGCCCGGTGCGTCGAGCGTGCCGAAGCGCAGAGGATTTCCACGCCCGGCGGTCGCGGCGTGTTCCTGGCGTGTTCGGCGTTGCAGCAGTCGATGCTCGAAGCCGTGCGGCGTGGCGGTTTGGCCATCGTCGACGAAACTGTTTGACCCTTATTCCGCCGAACGTCGAATTATGCTGCCGTTGAAGGTTTTCGCGCAAATAAGTCGACGCTCGGCGGTGGGGTGATCCCATCATGCGAGCTGGAAGGCGCTGATGGGCGCCTCTTCGGGGTAGACGGCGGGGCCGCCCAGGTCGTAGCCGGCGTTGAGCGCGCTGATGAACGCCGGGTCGTGCAATGGTTCGCTGGGAATGTCAAGCTTGATGCCCCTGCCGCTGAGGTCGTCGACCATGATGTCGATGGCCTTCTCGATGGTCAGGTCGTGCGAGCCCTCCATATTCTTCTTCAGCTCGTCGTGGTCGGTGAACACCTCGGCGGACCAGTGCACCAGGAACCGCAATTGGTCGGTGTGGTGGCGGGCGATCACCTCGTCGCCGTTTTTGAGCAACCACTGATCCCGGTCACCGGGGTCACCGGAAAAGACGGTGTCGAAGGACAATCCGGCCGGAACTTGTTGCTCGAGTGGTCCGTTCGCTTCGCCGCGATGCACCATCATTTCGTTCTGCACCACCACGCCACGGTTGTTGATCGGCGGCAAAACGCGTCTGGGTGCCTTGAGCGGCCCGTCGGGCCAGTAGGTGAATCCGCTCCCGGGGTCGAGCGAGAACCACGTGATCACCTGCGCCATTTTGATCAGGTAGTCGCCGAACAGGCCGGATTTGCCCATCACGCTGGTGAGCCAGGTCGGCGCGTTCTCGTGACGCACACCGCGAAAGCTCGGCGAGTCCAGATGTCCCGGGTCGCGGTTGGCGCACGGCCCGTTGATGTTGAACAGCATCAGCTGCGGTTTGGCGTACTGGGCGTTCCAGTAGCTTTTGGCCATCTCGAGGAACCGCGCGTTGTAAAAGCAATCGTGCAGCTGTGGGTAGAGCACCGCGCCGTAGTTGGCGAGGTAGCCGCGGAAGGTCGGGGTCAGGAACAGGTCGAGCGATGGGGTGAATCCCTCTGGGAAAAGGCCGCTCATGGTGGCGATCAGCTCATCGGGGGACGCGAAGTGTTGCGCGATGATCAACCGCCACGGCCCCTCGGTGCGTACCACGTCGAGCAGGCGTTCGCGCTGATCGTCGGTATAGACGTTGTCGACCTCGCGCGGCGGCGCGGCCGGCCGCAACACGTCGGAAAGCTCGATCCGCCGGTCGTCGCTGAGCATCGGCTGTCTCCTTTTGCAGTTCGTGCTCTGATTGTGGGCGGCGCGGTGGCGATGTGCGGGGCGGCAGCCCGGTCACCGGGACGTCAAAACTCCGACCGGATGGCCGAACTTGGCCTGCAGTAGCGCGCCGATCTCGGCGATGGCCAGCCGGCCCCGCGCCGTGGCATCGGAACGCATCAGAAATCCGTGGCACATACCGGGATAACGGGTCAGGGTGGTCTGCACGCCGGCATCCCGCAGCCGTGTCGCATACCGCTCACCCCAATCCCGGATCGGGTCGCACTCCGCGGTGACGACGATGGCCGGCGGGAGGCCGGCAAGCTCGGATGCGTAGGCGGGAACCAGGTATGGGCTGCTGGGCGGACCCGCGTCGCCGTCGACCAGGGAGTGCATGTAGTCGATGTCGTCGCGGGTGAGCATCGGGGCGTCCGCCAGGGAGGTGACGGACGGAGCCGTCATGTCGCGGTCCAGGCCCGGATACAGCAACACCTGCGCGCAGATCGGCGGACCGCCACGGTCGCGCGCGGCGAGCGCGACGCCGGCGGCGAGTGCGCCACCCGCGCTGTCGCCGATCACCCCGAGTCGTTCGCGGTCGACCCCGAGATGACGGGCATTGCGTGACACCCATTCCGTCGCGGCGTACGCATCGTCGAACTGCGCGGGCGGCGGCCACTCCGGGGCCAGGCGGTAGTCGACCGCTACGACGGTGGCTGCCGACGCCGCGGCCAGCTCACGCGCCAGAGGCTCGAACGAGTGGTTCGAACCCATCACGAGCCCGCCGCCGTGCAAATACACCAGCACGGGTCCGCCGCTCTCGGCGTCGGGGCGGTAGACCCGTGCCGGGATGTCGCCCGCGGGACCGGGTATGGCTACTTCTGTGACGGCGGCCATCTCGGCCATCGACTCGGGCGGTGGCGCGGATTCGAGCGCGGCGCGCACGGCCGCGAGCCCGCGCTGGCGCATCGGTGGGATGTCACCGAACGAAGCGATGCGGGCGGCGGCATCGGGGTCCAGCTCGGAGGTCCCCATGTCAGAGCTGGTTGGCACCGAACCGGCGTTCCGTGCGCAGTGCCGGCCGTCGTTGCGTGGCAAGCACTTCCGCGCGCTCCGCCATCGCCGAGCCGACATACGCGGGATGGGTGAGCAGGTAGAAACGGCCCTCGGCGGCCTGTTGGAACAGTATTTCGGCGGCCGCCAATGGGTCCATCGCGACCGCTTTGATGTCCAGCATCGCTTCGCGATGCGTCTCGGCGGCGCCGATGTCAGCGGCCTCGGTGGCATCGACACCCCCCGCGGATTCGAAGATGCTGGACACCACCGGCCCGGGCAACACGGCCTGCACATGTATGTGGTGGTCGTGTCCCGCCAATTGGACCTCGGTGCAGAGGCATTCGGTCATCGAGAGCACAGCGTGCTTGCTCACGATGTAGGGCGTCTGCAGCGGCATTGTCACAACGGCGCCGACTGACGCAACGTTCCACACCCACGCCTGCTCGTCGGCGGCCATCATTTTCGGCAGAAATGCCCGCACGCCGTGGAAGACTCCGCTGATGTTGACGTCGACGACGCGTTGCCAGTTCGTCACCGGCGTATCCCACAGATAGCCGAACTGTTCGACACCCGCGTTGTTCACCAGCAACCGCACCGCGCCGAAATCCCGATAAACCCGGTCCGCGAGGCCCTGTACCGCCGCGGGATCACGCACGTCGCAGACGATGTCGACGGCCGTACCTCTGGTCGCGCACAGTTCGTCGCGCAGCGCGGCGATGCCGTCGGCGTCGATGTCGGCGAGCACCACGGTCATGCCCAACCGGTGGGCGTGCCGCGCCAAACCGGCACCGATCCCGGATCCAGCCCCGGTGATGACGGCGACGCCGCCGGAGAATGTGCCGCGGGCGGTCATGATGGGGCGGTGCTGTCGGCATGCAGGTCGGCCAGCAGGACCGAGTTGGTCGCATCGAGAACGACGTCCATCTTGGTCAATTGCAGCCCGTTGTCGCCGCGTCGGACGGCGACGTTGACAATCCCGCTGGAGACCGCGAACGGCACGAAATTGGCGATCTGGTTGACGAGTATGTAGAACCGCGCGCGGGTGACGTCACCGTCAGCGCCGGTGCGGTGGACATTGGTGGCGTGGTGACGCAGCGGGTACGGGCTCTGCTTGCGATGCTGGGACAACCACTCCATCACCGCGTCCCGGCCGTTGAGCTCGGGCGACATGAGTTCCTCGAAAGGACTTGCGCCCGAGTCACTTCTCGTCACGTAGTGCACGTCATGGGCATATCTAGCCGCCAGCTCGTCGTAGTGGGCCTCGTCGTAGTGGTACCAGAACTCGCCGATGAACTCCTGCAGTTCCGACAGGGTGACGTCGTTGTTCATGCCATGGAATGAAACTCCACTGTGGCCGCGGCGGCACGGCGACCGCCCGATGAGTGGAACACCGTCCGCATCACTCGGTGATGAGGCTCCACAAGCCCCCGACGCTCGCGTGCATTGCAGCGTCGGCGACGACGTCGTCCCAGTAGCGCATCGAACCGAACTCCGATCGCCACGCGAGCGCAGCCCTGGTGAATTCATGCAGGCGGTGCTCACGGGTGGTGCCGATGGCACCGTGCACTTGGTGGGCGTTTCTCACCACCAGGGATGTCGCGTGGCCCGCGCACGAGCGCGCCGCGGCCACAAGGAATTCCAAGGCCGGGCCCGACCACTCTCGCGTGATGCCTGCCGTCAACGCCGCCTCGGTTGCGGCCCGGGCGAGCGCGGCCTCGGCGGCAACGTCGGAGACCAGGTTCTGAACGCCTTGGAATTTCGACAACGGGCGCCCGAACTGGGTTCGTGAGGTCACGTGCTCGATGCAGAGTTGCAGTATTGAGTCCAGGGCGGCACACACCTGGATCGCCCGCACCAACCCCGACTTCAGCCGCAGCTGGCTGACCAGGCCCGCGCCGATGGGCGTTCCCTGCCAGCCGGAGAGTTCGGCAGCCACGGTGTCGCGTGGTTCACCGATCAAATTGGCGCCGCGGGTGATGGTGAGCATTTCGGCTGCAACGTCGGTGACGCGATATTGCCGGTCGACGTGCCATACGACCACCACGCGATCGGCCATGCTCGCCCATGGCACGTGCGTCGCGACGCCGTGCTTGTCGACCAGGCAGACCGTCCGCGCCGCGCCGTCGGCGGCCAACCCGCTGGCCTCCAGGAGCCAGCATGCCAACAAGTCGTGCTCCGCGAGCGGGATTCGAATGCCGCTGCGCACCGCCGCCTTCAGGAGTTCGGCCGCCTCGTACCACCCAGCGCCGCTGCCACCGTGCTCGACCGCACCGGTGAGGCGCAGAAGACCGAGCTCAGCGAGGTGGTGCCACAGGTCAGAGCCCCGATCGACGATCGTTTCGCCCGCCAGCTTTTCGCGGTGGCCGGCAAAGACGGCACCCATCATGTCGGCCAGGGCTTCGTCGACGGAAGGCGTGGTGCTCACCGCAGCCCCAATCCGCGCGCAATGACTCCGCGAAGCACCTCATTGGTGCCGCCGCGCAGGGTGAACCCCGGCCGCTGGTCCACGGCGGCACGCACCAACGCCGCGAAGATCCGATCGGGGGAGTCCTGCAGGTCGGCGAACTCTGCGATGTCGCCTTCGGTGACGGTGCCGAGCACCTTGACCAGGGCGGCGGGGATGTCGGCCGGCTCGCGCCGTTCCAACGCGCCGGCCACTGCGGTGGACATGTGGTGCAGACCGGTGACACGCGCAACGAGCCTCCCCAGATCCGCGTCGCGGGGGATGGCGTTCGCCGCCATCCGGTCCGCGCACGCGGCCAGCAGGACGAAGGTCGACAGGTACCGCTCGGGTCCGCTGCGCTCGAAGCTCAGCTCGGAAGTCACCTGCCGCCAGCCGTCACCGATTGCGCCGAACACCATGTCGTCGGGGAGGAACGCCTCATCGAGTATCACCTCGTTGAAGTGGTGGGCGCCGTTCATCGAGACGATCGGGCGCACGTCGACGCCGGGCCCGCGTAGGTCGACGATGAACTGGCTCAGTCCGGCATGCCGGTGCTCTGGATCCAGTGGCGCTGTGCGGGCGAGCACGATGAACGCGTGGGCGAGGTGTGCGCCCGACGTCCAAACCTTGGTGCCGGTCAGCGACCAGCCTCCGTCGACGCGCACCGCCCGGGTGCGCACGCTCGCCAGGTCGGAGCCGGACTCCGGCTCGCTCATGCCGATGGCGAAGAAGCACTCGCCACGCACGATCCGCGGCAGGAAAGCCAACTTCTGTGACTCCGTGCCGTATTTCAGCAATGACGGCACGATCTGCCGGTCGGCGATCCAGTGCGCAGCGACGGGGGCGCCGGCGGCGAGCAGCTCCTCGGTGACGGCAAACCGCTCCAGGAATGAACGCCCGTGGCCGCCATATTCGACGGGCACCGTCATCCCCAACCAGCCGCGCGCCGCGAGCGCGGCGGTGAAGTTTTCGTCCCATCCCGACAGCCAGGCGTCCACCGACGGGGTGAACGCGCCGGCAGCCCGTTGGTCGTCCAGGAACTCCCGCACCTCGTCGCGAATCCCCTGCGTCGACAATGGGTCGACTGAGACAGGGGGCACCAACCGGGAGAACGCCATCACCGTATCTTCCACCCTGCGCATTTCACCGATCAGCTGATCCCGAGCTGAATCGCTCGCGCAGCATGCGTTTCAGCAGCTTGCCGCTGGGGTTCTTCGGTAGGAAATCGACAAAGAAGACTCGCTTGGGCGTCTTGAACCCGGCCAGGTGCGCGCGGCAATGTGCGAGTATGTCGTCCTCGGCGAGGTCGACGCCGTCGCGAAGCACCACCGCCGCGACAACGGCCTCGACCCAAACCGGGTGGGACAGGCCGAACACCGCGACTTCTTCGACGCCGCTGTGTCGGTAGATGACTTCTTCGACTTCCCGGCTCGCGACGTTTTCCCCGCCAGTCTTGATCATGTCCTTCTTGCGGTCCACGACATGGAGCAGCCCGTGCCCGTCGTAGTAGCCGAGGTCGCCGGAGTGGAACCAGCCGCCCCGGAAGGCCTCGGCTGTCTTCTGTGGGTCGTCCAGGTAGCCCAGCATCAAATGAGGGCTGCGGTGGGCGATTTCACCGACGACGCCCGGGGCAACGGGGGCGCCGTCGTCATCGAGGATCGCCGTCTCCACGTTGGCGACCGGACGCCCTGCCGAACCTGCGTGCGCGTCCTGTTCGTCGGGTCCGAGCGCGGAGGCCAGCGGCGCCATTTCGGTCTGGCCGTAGAAGTTCCACAACCTCAGACGTGGCAGGCGCTCCCGAATCTCGCTGAGGATCTCGATCGGCATCGCTGAGGCGCCGTAGTACCCTTTGCGCAGGCTGGACAGGTCGACGGTATCGAAGACGGGTGATCGCAGCAACGAGATCCAGACCGTCGGTGGGGCGAAATAGTTGGTGACGGCGTAGCGCTCGATAGTGCGCAGGACGAGTTCGGGATCCGGCCGCGGCAGGATGATGCTGGTGGCGCCGAGATAGACATCGGTGGCCAGGAAGTTGTCGAGTTGTGCGCAGTGGTAGAGCGGCAGGGAATGGATCTCGACATCGTCGGCGGACATGTCGCCGGCCAGGATCGTGCTGATGTAGTTCCACATCAGGCTGCGGCTGGTGTGCATGGCGCCCTTGGGTCGGGATTCGGTGCCGCTGGTGTACATCAGGCGCAGCAGTTGGTCGTCGTCGATGTGGGGACGTGGGGCCGTCGATGTGGTGCTCAGCCACTCGGCGAAGTCAGACCAGCCAGCCGGAGCGGACTGCCCGGGCGGCAGCAGCGCCGCCTTCGTCGTCACCGATCCACCCAGTCGCATGGCTTGCTCAGCGGTGGGTGTCAAGTCCGCTTCGACGATGAATCCTCGTGCGTCACTATGGCCGAGGATGTAGGAGACCTCCTCGGCGGTGAGCATGAAGTTGACCGGGACGAGGACCACCCCCACCCGTGCAGTAGCGAATACCAGGACGGCGTATTGCCAGCAGTTGCGCGACAAGAGCGCCAACCGCTCACCGGCTCTAAAACCGTTGTCGCCCAATGCCGCGGCCGCGCGGTCCACCAGGTTCTCGAGTTCGGCGAAACTCAGCACGACGTCACCGTCGACAATCGCGATCTTGTCCGGGTGCCTGCGCGCGGACCGGCCGGGAATGTCGCCGAGTGAATGGCTGCGTGCGCGCGCGACGGTGACGTCAAGGTCGCCCAACTCCATGCGGGCCACGCTAAGCCCTGATATCCGGCGGATTGCCGACGGTGTCCCGCTGAGTAGACAAGGGCTGCCCGCTGGCGATGGGCGGCGTCGATACTCGGCGTCATGAGTACTGGCGCACCCGCGAGAGCCGACCGCACCGGGCTGGTGGATGTCGACCCGGACGAACTGCGGGCCAACCTGCTTCGGGCTGACCCCGGTGTGCTCGTCGCGGTGCTGGCGCAACTGACCGGTGACGCCGGGGTGGTCGACCGCTTCGCGCCGAAGATCACCCACGTGCCCGACCCGCCCGAGCAGGCGGGCACTACCGACCCGGAGACGAGGGTGGCCATCGTCGAGGCAGTGGTGACCGCGCTGCAGATGCCCCGGTCTCTTCACGCCGCCCCTGCCGACGACCCCGCCCTGTTCGCGCGGATCGCGCCGCTCGCACTCGGCGGGACGATCGGTCCCGAGTACATCCCGCTACTGTTGGAGCAGGGCGGATTCCAGCCGCCACAGCCGGTGCTGCCACGCACCGCGAAGCTCCCCGACGACTTCCGGGTGGCGATCATCGGCGCCGGTATTGCGGGATTGACCGCCGCGTTGGAGCTGGCCGATGCCGGCGTGGACTACCAGATTTTCGACCGTAACGACGAGGTTGGCGGCACCTGGTACACGACCACCTATCCCGGAATCGGTGTTGACACCCCCTCGGCGTACTACTCATTGTCGCGCGACGTCAACGGCGACTGGTCCTGCTATTACCCGATGGGGCCGGAGTATCAGTCCTATCTGGTGTCGGTGGCCGACAAGTACGAACTGCGGGAGCGCACCCGCTTCGGCACTGAAGTCGAAGCCCTTTGGTGGGACGACGAACGTCATCAGTGGCAGATCCGTGCGCTGGGCCCCGACGGTGCCCGTGAGATCAGCTACGCCAATGTGGTGATCCCCGCCGCCGGCTACCTCAACCGGCCTCGCTGGCCGCAACTGAATGGAAGGGGGACTTTCGCGGGAGTCGAAGTCCATTCGGCGCAGTGGTCTCCCGGTCTGGATCTGACCGGCAAGCGGGTTGCCATCATCGGTGCGGGATGCACCGCGGTGCAGATCGTCGACGCGTGCGTCGACCAGGTGTCGCACCTGACGGTGTTCCAGCGCCAGCCGCACTGGGTGGCACCGCGGCGGCGGCTCACCGATGACGTGCCCGACCATCAGCGATGGCTGGGTACCCGATTGCCTTTCTACGCCAATTGGATTCGACTCAAATCCTATTGGGGAACCGCAGACAACAACTACCCCGTAATCTTGTACGACGCCGAATGGGCGCGCGGCCATATGTCCATTTCACCGGCCAACGATGTGCTGCTGCAGATGTGCCTGAAGTACATCGACGACGTCTTCGGCGCCGGGAGCGAACTGGCGCGGAAGGTCACGCCAGACTTCGCGCCGTACGGCAAGCGGATCATCCGCGATCCCGGCGGATACTATGCGGCGCTAGCCCGCGAGCACGTCGACGTCGAAGCGAGCGAGCCGGCCCGGGTCAACGAGGCGGGCATCGTGACGGCCGACGGCCGGCAGATCGACTTGGACGTCATTGTCTACGCGACCGGTTACTATCTGGATTTCTTGTCCACCATGGAGATTCGGGGGCGAGACGGCAAGAAGCTGGCCGAGGAGTGGGGCAACCGACCGCGGGCTTACCGGGGTGGGACCGTCCCCGGGTTTCCCAACTTGTTCATCTCGTCGGCGCCCAATTACAGCCCGGGACACGGTGCGGGCCACAATTTCGGCGTCGAGGTGATGGTGCACTACGTCATGGAATGCCTCCAGCTCATGGCGCTGCGAGCGGCGCCGACAATTGAAGTGAAGCAGCGCGCTTACAACGACTACGTCGCCGACATCGACGCGACGATGGAGGGCACGGTGTGGTGCCACACCCCGTCCGCGCACACGTACTACCGTTCGGGCGGCGGACGAATCGTGACAGCCTTCCCATACCGGCTGCTCGACGTATGGCGTGATCACCGTGCACCGGTCGAGGACGATTTCGAGTTGCGATGAGCGAGTTGCTCTCCGGGAGGACGGCTTTGGTCACCGGCAGCAGCCGCGGGATCGGTCGGGCGATCGCCCAGCGCTTGGCTGCGGAAGGCGCCACCGTGGCAGTCACGGCCCGCTCGCACGCCACGTCGTCATCCGTCCGCGGTGGAGCGGCGACCACGCTTCCCGGCACCGTCGCCGAGACGGTCGAGTTGGTCGAGGCCGCCGGCGGGAAGGCATTCGCCGTCGCGGCCGATCTCGAGGATGCCGGGCAGCGCGACGGGCTGATCGACAAGGTGCTCGACCGCACCGGCCGCATCGACATCCTGGTCAACAACGCAGGTTTCGCGGACTACTCCCTGGTGGAGGACATGAGTCTGGAAACGTTCGACCGCACGGTGGAGCACTACCTGCGCACGCCGTTCGTCTTGACGAAAGCCACTGTGCCGCGGATGCGCAAGCAGGGCGCGGGCTGGATCGTCAACATCGGCTCGGTGACGGGCGTAGCCCCGGTGCGACCGTATCGCGACTACAACAAGACCTCCGGCGACGTGATCTACGCATCATGCAAGGCCGCCCTGCATCGCTTCACCCAGGGCGTCGCCGCCGAATTGCTCGATGCCAACATCGCGGTGAACTGCGTCGGCCCATCGACGGCCGTTCGCACGCCCGGTGCTGCCCAGCTCATTCCGCATGGCTTCCCGACCGAGCCGGTGGAATACCTGGCGGAGACTGTGCTGGCGATGTGTCACCTGCCCGCCGCCGAGCGCACCGGACTCGTCGCGTTCAGCCTGCACTTTCCGTGGTCGCAGCAACTGCCCGTGCACAGTTTGGATGGAACCGCGGTGCTGCCGCCGCTGCCACCACCGCCGACGGCCAACCCGAATATCCGGGCCGCGGGGCTCTAGTTCGCCGCATCACGACTCGTCCTTCAGCCGAGAACCGGGTCGTGGCAAGCGCAGAAGCTGTGGCAGACGCGGTCGTGGATGATGACGTCGGGACACTCGGGGTCGAACCAGCGGTCCACGACGGCCCAGTGGATCGGATGCATCAAATACGGCCCCATCAGTCCGCCGACGTCGGAGAACTCTTGCTCGAACACGTGAGTCCAGGCGGAGGTGCCGACGCCCTCGGACACCCGGCTCAGTTGCCATGCGCGGATGGACGAGACATAGCGCGCCATCGACGACAGTTCGTGCTCGAAGCGGGCGACCATCGCGGCCGGGGCGTCGGAGGACACCCGAAGTAACAGGGCGCGATACACCGTGCCCGGCGTTTCGCTGCGGCGAACAGGCCTGCCCCAATAGTTCGCGCCGTTGACCCGGGTGACTGCGAAGTCGGTAAGAAGAGGGGTGAATCGCCTTAGGGCGAGACCGGCCCGGTCTTCGGCATCGAACCTCAGGTGCACCAGGATGTCTCCGCCGTTACGCGCCCCCGGCAAAGTCGGCTGCACCACCCAGCGCAACGCTCGGGCGTCGCGGGCTACCGCCCGCAACTCGGTGAGCATCCGGTCGCGTTCATGCTTGACGACGTCTAACAACCTGGTGACGCTAAACATCGCAAAGCCGGTCCACGTCCTCGGGGGTCGCGGCGAACGATCGGGACCGCTCCTGCACGAGTTCGGCTATGTTGCACCACCATTCGCCGAGGGCCGGGTCCGGCCTGCCCTTCCACGTCATCTCCCACCACGCCCGCACGTTGGGCAGCGTCCAGGTGATCGTCACGGTGTTCGTTTCGTCATCGAACCAGATCGGCGGGCTGACCAGGACATCGCGCAACGTCATCCCGCGCTCCCGTGCGCCAGGGGCGTACTCGGCGAGGTAGGCGTCGACGAACCGCCGAGCGCAGCCGGGCCGGGTAACCACCCGGTCGATCACGAAGACCTGGCCGCCCGCCATGTGCACGCGTTCACGCGTACTGAAGGGCGGGCCGCGCCGGCGGACCTGCGGGACGCAGCGGGCGCAGCGGCTGCAGAGTTGGAGCGACGCGCTGCGGGCCGTCCTCGACGTTGCGCCAGATGCCCATCGCGGTCATGCGCACCGGGGCCGTCAGTCGCTGGTCGAACATCATGCGGTTCATTGGACCGCACACCGACACCGCCGCCACCGTCTCACCGGGCCCGCCGATCGGTGCTGCCACGCAACCGAATCCGAGCAGCGACTCCTCGCGCTCGAACGCGACGCCATGGGCCCGCACCTTGGCTAACTCGACGGCCAGCTGGGTGCCGCTGGAGATCGAGTATCTCGTCTTCCGAACCCGCAGATCGAGCTCGGCACCCTCATCGCGATAGGCGAGGATCGCCTTGCCGACCGCGGTGCAGTGGGCGGGTTGGCGACCACCCACCCGGGTGGGGATTCTCTGGTCACCGATCTTGTCCAGGTAGACAACGTCCGGGCCGTCGAGCACGGCCAGGTGCACGACAAGGCCGGTGGCGCGGTGCAATTCACCCAGCAGCGGGCCGGCCGCCCGCACCAGCCGGTCCTGATGCACGGCGAGCGATCCGAGTTCGACGAGGCGCATGCCCAACTCATAATCGCGGCCGCTGCGGCGCAGCCAGCGCAGCTGTACCAGGCGTTCGAGCATCCGATGCGCCGACGAGCGCGGCAGGCCGGTGCGCCTGACGATCTGCGCCAGGGTGAGCCGCCCCGGACCCTCGAAGGCGTCGAGAACCAGCGATATGCGGTCGATGACGGCCGTGGGGGTGGCGGGTTCAGCGATACCTGACATCGATCCCTCCAAATGTACCTGACCGGTATATTCCTATTAGGAATATATTCCTAGCACACCGGTGTGGCGGTTGTCACGCATGGCGGACCGGGGAGTCGGCGGGCTTGGAGGCAGTGGTTGCGGCGGTGAAGTTGCGGCTGGCCTCAGCCCTTGGCCGCGGATCGTCCCGCGCGGCGGCCGTAGAAACTGCCGTCACCGAGCGAGATACCGCTGGCGTAGCCCCACGCGGCCAGCCCGGCGGTGCAGCGCCCGGCGGCGAAGAGACCGGGAATGGGTTGACCACTGACGTGGAGCACCTCGGCGTCGAGCGTGGTGGCCAAGCCCCCCAATGTGAAACCGCCGGTGTTCTCCCGCAAGTCGATGGCGCCGACCGGGGAACCGATGGGCTTCAACCACTCCGGCTTCTTGTGCAGCAGCGGGTCCTCGCCGCGGGCGGCGCCCTCGTTGTAGGCGGCCACGGTGGCCTGCAGGGATCCCGGCGCGAGGCCCATGTCGCGTTCCAGGTCGGCGACGCTGTCGGCCACCCAGGTCGCCGGGCGCAGCATGAACTTCGGGGACCACGACGCCATCGCCTCTTGCTGGGCGTCGTCGTCGATGATCAGGAAGGCGATGTTGTCCTGCTGGTAGAGCGTGAGCTGGCCGATGCGGCCAGGATAGGTGTCCTCGGCGACGTAGCGCTGGCCGCGGCCGTTGACCAGGATGCCGCGCACCAGTTGTTGGGGGTCGATGAAGATCGCGACCTCGGTGGCGTCCATATGCGCCAAATCGGCGCCCAACGCCTGCGCCATGCGGATCGCCTGCCCGTCGTGCTGCTCGATGGATGCGGCCGGGCGGCCCGCGATTCGCGGGGCGTAACGGGCCACCATCGCGTCGTTGTAGGCGAAGCTGCCCGTCGCGAGCACCACGCCCTTGCGGGCACGGACCGCAATGTCGTTGCCGTACTGACGCGCGCTGATCCCGACCACCCTGCCGTCGGCTTCCACAATGAGGCGTTGCACCCGCACGTCGTAGAGCGCGCGTGCGCCGGCGGCGGTGGCGGTCTCGACGAGCGGCTTCATCAGCATGTAGCCCGCGCTGGCTTCGCCCTGCTTCTTGTTCGACATCTGCGGGACGTGCCCGCGCGGGGCGGGGGAGGCGATCGTGTTGAAGGGGTAGGCGTTTTCGCCGCCGCTGTACATCAGGCCCTGGTCACCCATCGGTTCCCAGCCGGGTTCGGAGAAGAACTCCGCCTTGAACGGAACGCCGCACCCGACCAGCCAGTCAAAGTGGGCGACGCTGCCGGCGCAGTAGTCGGCGATCCGGTTCTCGTCGGCGCCGGGTCCCATCGCGACGTTGAGGAAAGCCGCCATGTTGTCGACGGAATCGTCGAAGCCGCAGGCCTTTTGCAGGGGTGTGCCGCCGCCGAGGTAGATGAACCCGCCGGCCATCGCCGCCGCCCCGCCCCAGGACCCGGTGCGTTCCAGCACCAGCACGTCGGCGCCGGAGCGCGCCGCCTCCACCGCCGCGGCGGCGCCGGCCACCCCGTAGCCGGCGATGACCACGTCGGCCTCGTCATCCCACGACGGGATGGACGCGGCCGGGATCGGCGTGACCTCGGTATCCGGCGTCATAGCCGCATGGCCGCGGGCATTTCGCCGATCCACTGGTGGCCCCAGTAGCTGTCGGCGGTGATTTCCTCTGCGGTGTAATACGTTTCGTCGACGCGCATGCCGTCGGTGCCGAACTCGATGTCCCAGTCACCGGGCGCCCGGACGTAGAACGACACCATCTTGTCATTTGTGTGCCGGCCCAGCGTGGAGGACAGCTGGAAGCCCTCGGCGTTCACGCGGTCCAGTGCCTGCCCGACGGCGTCCAGGCTGTCGACCTCCACCATGATGTGCACCAGGCGCGGGTCGCGCTGGTGTGCGGCCGGCACGATCGCCAGGCTGTGGTGGCGTTCGTTGATGCCCAGGAAGCGAACCCGCACGGGCCCAAACTCTTTGGGCAAGGGCACCCGGAACGCGCCGCGGGAGCGGAACCCCAGCACCTCCGTGTAGAAGTCGAACAGCCCGTTGGGGTCCATCGCGGGCACCACCACGTGGCCCATGCCCTGGTCGCCGGTGACGAACTTCGCGCCGAACGGGGTGACGACGGGGCTGTGGTCGAGCACCGCACCATGGAAGACCTCGAGCGTGGTGCCGGCCGGGTCCTCGAAAGTGATCACCTCTTCCACGCGGCGGGCCTCGGCCTCGTCGGTGGACAGTTGCTTGAACGGGGTCCCCGCGGCGTCCAGCGTCGCCTTGACCCGTTGCAGCGCCGGGCGGTCACGCACCTCCCAGCCGACCGTCAGCACCCGGTCCGCCTCACCGGGTAGCACGATGAGCCGGGCGGCGCGCTCGTCCATCCGCAGGTACAGCGCCTCGGGGTCGGGGCCCTTGCCCTTTGCGAAACCCAAGACACCGAAGGCGAATTGCCGCCAGCGGTCGATGTCTGTTGTCGAAATGGTGATGTAGCCCAGGCTTTTCAGGTCGGTCAACGTGTTCTCCTAGATCAAAGCCCGCAGGGGACCCTCGGGCGGATCGATGCCCAGCGAACTCAGGGCCGAGGCGTGATAGGTGGTGCCCGGCATGTGGATGGCGTGCAGCTGGCCGACATGCACGTCGCGCCAATACCGTTGCAGTGGCTTGTCCATGCGGGCCGCGTTGCCGCCCGAGCGGGCGAAGATCTCGTCGACCGCCGCCACCGCGCGCCATACCGCGCGGATCTGGTTGCGCCGACCGGCCGCGCGGTCGGCGAACGACACCTCCTTGCCCGCGGCGACCATGTCGTAAATGCGGTCGGCGTTGGCCAGCAGCTCCTGGCGGGCTGCGTTGATGTCGGCGGCGGCCTCGCCGATCGCGAACATGACGTAGGGGTCGTCCTTGATGGCGGTGCCGGTGGCGCCGACGCGCTCGCGCTGGTAGTCCAGGTGCGCGGCCAGGGCCCCCTCGGCGATGCCGATCGTGGCCGCCGAGATGCCCAGCGGGAACATCGTCGACCACGGCATCAGATACAGCGGCTCGGTCATGCCGGCCTCGCGCTGGGCGGTGCCGTCCATCACCTTCGTCGCGTCCATCGTCCGGTAGGACGGGACGAAGGCGTCCTTCACGATCACGTCCTTGGAGCCGGTTCCGCGCAGCCCCACCACGTTCCACGAGTCCTCGATGATCTCGTAGTCCTTGCGGGGCAGGATCATGTGCAGCATCTGCGGCGGCATGATCGGTATGCCGTTGTCGTCGCCCAGCATCGCGCCCAGGATGATCCAGTCGCAGTGGTCGGTGCCCGAGCTGAACTGCCAGCGGCCGTTGAAGATGTAGCCGCCGTCGACGGGCTTGGCCACCCCCTGCGGAGCGTACGGCGAGGCCATCCACGTGTCGACGTCGTCGGCCCAGATCTCGGCCGCGACCTTCGGGTCCGCGTAGGCCAACTGGTAGGGGTGCACGCCGACCACGCCGACGATCCAGCCGGCCGCCGGGTCCAGCGCCGCGGTCGCCATCGTCGTCTCGGCGAACTCGCGGGGGTGGACCTCGAAGCCTTGATATTGCTTGGTTTGCAGCAGCCGGATCAGGCCGGCGCCCTTCATCAGCTTGACGGTGTCGTCGGTGAGCCGCCCGATCCGCTCGGCCTCGGGGGCCTGGTCGCGCAACTGATCCGCCATCGCCACGACCCGGTCGAGTACCCGTTCGCTCATGTTGGTGTCCTTACGTCTGGGGGCTTAGTAATGGTCTACCGCAGTTCGTGCCTCAGGCGGAGCCGTTCCCGATGAGCGGAAGCAAATGCGGTCAGAATCGAATGCACAATGCGGCGCTCACGGGCAGGGCCTGGCACGCCAGGATCAGGCCCTCCAGCCGGTCGGTTGGCTCGAGGATGTCGTTCGCGATCATGTCGACCTCGCCCTCGACGACCGTCGCCACACAGGACCCGCAGCGGCCCTCCCGGCATGAGTGGGGCACATCAATGCCCGCACCGAGCAACACGTCGACGAGCGTCTGATCGGGTGGCCAACGAAGCCGGTGACGCCGACCATCCAGGTCGACCTCTAGCCGCGCAACCTCCGCCATGCAGGAATAATCTGCCTCCGAAATCGTGCCCGCATACGCGCGTTCCCGATGGCCGGGACAACGTCACCGCAGTGTCCGGTGACCGGGAACCGGCCCCGGCGGTCGAGGCGGTAGGACATACCGTCCGTGCCTGTGAATAGCGCGGAGCTGGTCGACGTTGTCGTGGTCGGCGCCGGGTTCGCCGGCCTCTACGCCCTGCACAAGCTCCGCAGTCAGGGACTGTCCGTGCGGATTCTGGAGGCGGCGCCGGAGCTGGGCGGCACCTGGTACCACAACCGATACCCGGGGGCGCGGTGTGACGTCGAAAGCGTTGATTACTCCTATTCATTCTCGGACGAACTGCAGCAAGAGTGGGACTGGACCGAGAAGTACGCCACCCAGGCGGAGATCCTCGCATACCTGAACTGGGTGGCCGACAAACTCGACCTGCGCCGCGACATAGCATTTCGGACCCGGGTCGTGTCCTCGGCGTTAGACGAGACAACGCTGCGCTGGGTGGTTACCACCGACGGCGGTGACGTGCTGTCCGCCCGATTTTGCCTGATGGCGACGGGCCCGCTGTCGGCGGCTTTGACGCCGAACTTCCACGGCCTCGATTCGTTCGCGGGCGAGATTTACCACACCGCCGCGTGGCCACAGCATCCGGTCGATTTTGCGGGAAAGAGGGTCGCCGTCATCGGCACCGGTTCGTCTGGCATTCAATCGATTCCGATCATCGCCGAACACGCCAGGCATCTCTTTGTCTTCCAGCGCACACCTAACTACAGTGTCCCGGCCGGCAACAAGCCATTGAGCAAAGGGGAACTCGACCACATCAAGGCGAACTACGCAGAACGGCGGCGGCTCTCGTGGCGCAGCAGCGGCGGGTCACCACACATTACGGCGCCTAAGCCGACGATGGAGTTCACGCCGGAGGAACGTCGGGCGGCGTTCGATAAGCGTTGGCAGCTGGGAGGTGTGCTGTTCTCTAAGACGTTCCCTGACCAGATGACCGACTTGACCGCCAACGACGAGGCCCGAAAGTTCTACGAGGAGAAGGTGCGCGCGGTCATCGACGACCCTGCGCTGGCGGACCTGCTTATCCCCGACGATCACCCGATCGGCACAAAGCGGATCTGCACCGACAGCAACTACTTCAGCACCTTCAACCGGCCGAACGTGTCGCTCATCAGCGTGCGCGACACACCGATCGAATCCGTGGACACCACTGGGATCCGAACCGCTGGCGCGCACTACGACGTCGACATAATCGTGCTGGCAACGGGTTTCGATGCCCTCACGGGTGCGTTGGCCAAGATCGACATCATCGGACGCGGCGGTCGTCGGTTGCGGGACGACTGGGCGCAGGGGCCGCGCACCTACCTGGGGCTGGGCGTCGACGAATTTCCCAACCTGTTCCTGATCTCCGGTCCCGGGGCGCCCGCCGTGCTGGCGAACATGGTGCTGCATGCCGAGGCGCAGGTGAATTGGATCGCCGCAGCCATTGCCTACCTGGATGACCACGGGCTGGCCGCGATCGAAGCGACCCGCGACGCCGTCGACGGCTGGGGAGCCGAATGCGCCCGACGTGCCGAGGCTACGCTGTTCACCAAGGCGGAGTCCTGGTACATGGGCGCCAACGTGCCCGGAAAACCAAGGGGGTTCATGCTATTCGTCGGCGGCTTCGCGACTTATAACGACATCTGCGACGAGGTGGCCAGAGCGGGTTACCCGGGCTTCGATTTGGTCAAGAGGCCGCGATGAAGAGACTGCTTGGCAAGGTGGTGCTGGTCACCGGCGCCGCCAGGGGCACGGGACGGGTGCATTGTCAGCGGTTCGCCGACGAGGGCGCAAATGTGATCGCGCTCGATGCCACCGCAGCGACCGACGAGTTACCCGACACGGCAAGGGATGTCGAAAGCCGCGGTCGGCGCTGCGTGACGGGTGTTGCCGACGTGAGTGACTTGGAGGCTGTAACGGGCGCCGTAGCCAACGGCGTAACGGCACTGGGGCGCCTCGACATCGTCGTCGCAAATGCCGGAATCCACATTGCGGGCGGACGTACATGGGAACTTGACCCCCGGGACTGGCATCGCACGCTCGATATCAACCTGACCGGCGTATGGCACACGGTCAAGGCTGGCGTACCGCACATGGGCGCGGGGGGCGCCATCGTGATCATCAGTTCGACGAATGGTCTTCGCGGGACGCCCAATACCGCGCATTACACCGCGAGCAAGCACGCGGTGGTGGGGCTGGCGCGCACTCTCGCGAACGAGCTCGGGCCTTCCGGCATCCGGGTCAACACCGTTCATCCCGGGCCGGTCGCGACCCCAATGGTGCTCAACGACAGGACGTTTCGACGCTTACGCCCGGATCTCGAGAAACCGACCGCCGCGGACGCCGCGGAAGTGCTGCGGGCGCGCAACCTGCTGCCGGTGCCGTGGGTGGAGCCCGTCGACGTTGCCAATGTGGCGGTGTTCCTGGCCTCCGAGGAGGCCCGCTACATCACGGGCACCCAGCTCGTCGTAGACGCCGGCCTGTCACAGAAGGCGACATGAGCAGCAGGCCGGATACATGGTCAGCATGCTCGGGGGGTGGCGCGATGAACCGTGCTTGCGCCGGCCGCGCTCTTCGCGCAACAAGGGATGGTGGGAATGATGGGAATCGATGGCAGCGGCGCACCGGAGTATGAGCCGCTCGCCCAGTCCGTTCGCCGACTGATCGACGTGACCATCCGCACCGAGGCCGGCGCCGGTGCCGTCGCGGCGGCGAAGACGCACATTGATTGCGCGGTAGAGCAATTGAGCGAAAGCCTCATGCCGGGCTCATTCGGTGTTCGCCATCCGTTCGACGGCCAACCGGTAACCTCCGGCAACGTCATGATCGGCGCACGCAACCCGGTCGCACCTCCGCTGGTAATTCATCGCGACGCCGGTGGTGCCGTGTGGACGGAAATCACACTCGGCGCCGCTTACGAAGGGCCTCCGGGACATGTCCATGGCGGAGTGTGCGCCTTGGTCCTCGACCACGTCCTGGGCGCGACGGCGCACGAACCCGGTCGACCGGCCTATACCGGCACGCTCACGCTGCGCTATATCCGGGGGACCCGGTTAGGTCTGGTGCGGGCAGGAGCGTGGGTCGAGCGCGTCGAGGGCGTGAAAACCTTCGCGAAGGGGCAGATCACCGATGGCCAGGGAATCACGGTCGGTGCAGAGGGCGTGTTCATCAAGCCGCGCGGTGACCGTGACTGAGGAACTCACGGGCGATCGGTGGCGGCCTCTGCCGAGATCCGATGCTGGTGTTGATCCACCAATTTCAGTGCACGCGCGGCCTTCGCGGGAGCCATCAGGACCGCGGTATGCGGAGCCCGGGATCCGCTGTGCTGCGGTGGTTGTGGGGCGGTCTCGGCGGGCTCGTCGAGTTCTGGCTCACCGCTGAGTGGTGACTCTTCGTCCCGGCGGCCCGACCGCAACCGATTGGTGGCGGCGACGGCGAGGACGGCGGCCGCGGCGGTGCCCAGCCCCTGGGACCAGCCCAAGGGGCCGACCGGTGTGCAGCCCAGCAGTTGGCTGATCCCCGGGGTGCTGATCATCGCGGTGAATGCGGCGAACGAGCCGGCGGCGGTGAGCAGCACCAGGGGCGCGTGCGAGTCGACCACGGTCTGGCCGAGCTCGACCGCGACCAATGAGATCAGCGCGACGGTGGAGGCGCGCTGCGGTAGCCCGGTCACCGAGGCCATCACCCAGGCCGCCGTGGCGGCCGTGGCGGTGAGCGCTCCCCGCGCGGCAACGGTTTGCCGTAGTGCGCGTTCGTCGATGCCGCGCCCGACGCGTTGTACCGGCCCCGCCGGGGTGCTGACGGCGACCGCGGTCGCGGGCAACGCGTCGGTGAGCATGTTGATCAGCAGCAACTGCCGGGTGTTCAGCGGAGAGGTCCCGGTGAGCGCGGTGCCGATGACCGAGAAGATGACCTCGCCGGCGTTGCCGCCGAGCAGGCCCGCCACGGCCGCCTGGACGCCGCGCCACAGTCGGCGTCCCTCGTCGATGGCGGCCACCAGCGTCTCGATGCGGCCGTCGGTCAGGACCAGGTCGGCGGTCGTGTGGGCGGAGTCGCTGCCGCGGGCGACCACACCGACGCCGACGCTTGCCGCCCGGATCGCGGCGGCGTCGTTGGCGCCGTCGCCGACCATGGCGCACACCCGCCCGGCGCGCTCGAGCGTCTGGACGACCTGCACCTTGTTCTCCGGTGACATCCGGGCGAAGATCACCCGCTCGGACACCGCGCGCTGCTGATCGTGGCGCGACAGCGCGTTCCATTCGGACCCGGTGATCACCTGGTCGGCGCTCACCGAGACCCCCAGTTCGCGGGCGATGGCCGTGGCGGTGACGGGATGGTCGCCGGTGATCAGCCGGATGGCCACGCCCCGGGCGGCCAGGTCCGCCAGCAACCGCGGCGCCTGGGGACGCGGGGTGTCCGAGAGGCCCAGGAATCCGGTGAGTGTCAATCCCGTCTCGCACAATCCGGTGATGCTGTCGGGGTCTTTCCGCAACGACCGCGCCTGTGCCGCGGCCAGGCGGCGTTGGGCCACCGCGATCGTCCGCAGCCCGGCCGTCGTCAGGGCCGCGACCGCGGCGTCCACCTCCGCGCCGGCTTCCCGGCACGCCGCCAAGACCACTTCGGGTGCGCCCTTGACGGTCAACGTCGTGCCCGTCACCGAGGCCGAGAACGCCCTGCCGGACCGGAACGGCAGGTGCGCGTCGGGCTCGGGTCGTGAACCGGACCCCGCCACCGCGTCCGCCGCCTTGACGATGGCTTCGTCGGTGGCGTGGACGTGGGGATTGCCGTCGTCCGCCGGTGCAGCCTGGGCGGCGCACCGCAGGACGTCATCGCGGGAATGGTCCGCCACCGGGTGCACCTCGGCGACGCGAAGACGGTTCTCGCTCAGCGTTCCGGTCTTGTCGAAGCAGACCACCTCGACACGACCGAGCGCCTCGGCCGCGCGCGGCACCCGCACCAGCGCCCCGCATTCGCCCAGCCGCTGGGCCGACGCGGACTGGGCGAGGGTGGCCATCAAGGGCATGCCCTCGGGGACGGCCGCCACGGCGACCGCGATGGCGCTGCCGAGGGCTTGGCGCAGACCGCCGGCCCTCAGCAGGCCGAGCGCTCCGACCAGGATGCCGCCGCCCGCACTGAACGGGAACGCGCGGCTCATCAGCTGGCTGAGTTGGTGGTGCAGGCCGACGGTCGGCAGTTCACCGGACGCCAGCTCGGCCGCGCGGCGGCTCTGGGTGTCGGCCCCGACGGCGGTGACGAGCGCGACCGCGGTGCCGGCCACCACGGTGGTTCCGGCGTAGATCATGCAGCGGCGCTCGGCCAGTTCGGCCCCGGGCGTGGGCTCGACCTGCTTCTGGACCGACAGGGATTCACCGGTCAGCGACGATTCGTCGACCTCGAGGTCGTGTGCCTCGATGACCCGGGCGTCGGCGGGCACCACCTCGTCGCTGCGTACCTCGATCACGTCGCCGGGCCGCAGCTGCTCGATGACGACTTCGCGGTAGCCGCGCGCGGCGTCGGGCCCCTGGGTGACCACGCGGGCCGGCGGGGTCTGCTGAGCGAGCAGGCGGTTCAGCCGGTTCTCGGCCCGAAGCTGTTGGGCCGTCGACAGCAGCGCGTTCCCGGTCAGCACGGTGCCGACCAGCACCGCGTCGGTCGGTGACCCCAGCACCGCGGTGGCTGCCGAACACAATCCGAGGATTGGCGTCAACGGGTCACCGGTCAGCTCGGCGACTGCGGCCCTGGCGAACTCCCACGCCGCGGCGGGGAACCCTGCGCCGTCTTGCGCGGAATCCGTTGCGGCAGAGGGTTCATCGGGGTCGCATAGCGCCGCCAGCACTTCGCGGACCCGCTCGGCCGACATCGCGTGCCACTCGAACGCCGGTGCCGGCCGGGGCACGGGCGTTCGAATCGTGCCGAGCGCCAACAGGTATCCCGACAGCAGCCCCGCGACGGCGCCGACGGTCACCGGGCCGGGCCCGCGCAACCGGCGCACCCCGGGCACCATGAACAACGCGCCCAGCGCCGATGCGCCTACCGAGATCGCGATGCCCTGCTGGCTCGCCCTCCTGGCCGCCGGTAACGCATGCAGCACCCGCCACGCTCCGGCCAGGTCGTCGAGAATGAGGTCGGCAGTCCACGGCGGGGGAGCATCGGCGTCCGGCCTTAACCCCAGCGCCACGTCGGCGCCGGAAAGGGCTTGCGCGCCAGAACAGGACAGCACCGCGACGATGTGACCGTCGCGCTGCAGCGCGGACACCGCATCGGCGAGCGCGCCGTCGATGTCGCCGTCGCCGACCGGGTGGACGTCGTCGAACGCGGGACGCAGGTCACCGAGCAGGTCGGTGTCTACGGACACCAGGCGCGCACCGGAGTCGCGCGCGCGGGTGATCAACGCCGACGCGAGAGGGTGTGGGGCCGGGGCGACGAGCGCCTCGACCGCACCGCCGCCCTCAACTTCGTCGTCAGAGGTTGCGGGAATCCGGTGCCAGCCCGGGGCCGGGCCGTCGTCGAGCAGCTCCTGCGCGCGGGCCCAGGCCGTCAGCAAGTCGTCGTCGCGGGCACCGCGGACGCGGACCACCCGCATCTGAGCGCCACACAGCACGCGCGGATCGATCAGCAGTGCATCGACCTTGTCGAGCCGGCGCAGACTTTCCGGCCGCAGTGCAAGCACCGCGTGGTGGTCTGCCAAGCCTCGCCCGAGCGTGGCCGCGAACGCCTCATGGGCGGTGCGCATCGCCTTCGGCGAGGCGGCCAGCGCGGCGTTCGACGCCATGGTGACGTTGCGGGTGACGGCCCCGGTCAGGCCGACGCCGACCATCTGTGCCCATGCCACGCGCTTCCCATGACGTTCGATCGGGCCGGGCGGTGCGGGAACCGGGCGCAGGGAACGGTGCATCTCCGACTCGTCGGCATGCCGGGCCAACTCCGGCTCATAACGGGCCCACGCCCGCGCCGCGGCCCGGCACTCGGCGGCCTTGAAAGCCTGCATCGCCAGGTCGACCGAGAGCTTCGCCGGTGACAGCGTGACAACATGCGCGGCGGTGCCGAACACCGACAACGCGGTGTCCGTCGCGCCAGGGCCGATCCCGCCCTCGAGCAGACGCCGCAGCCACGGTTGATAATTCGCGATCGCCGACACGGCCTCGACGGCGATCGGGGCCGCCGGCAACCGCAACGCCCGGCCCGCGACCGCGACCGCGAACCCGGCCGCGTTGACGGCCACCATCGCGCCGCGGGTGGCCAACAGCAGCCCATCACCGGGCAAGCTGTCGGCACGCGTGGAATCGGCTATACCGTCGCCATTTTCGGCGCTGTCGAGCGCGGAGCAGAGCGCGTCAAGCGACGCCCCCTCGTCGATCTCGACGACCACCCGCGACAGCGGACGGTTCAGGCTGACCTGCGTGACGCCGGGCTGTGCCCGCAGCGCAGCAACGGCGGCGCGGCCACGCGCCGCACCGCCCGTGCCGTCGAGGCCACGCACCTCGATCCACACGCGACCGTCGCCGCGCCCGCACCGCCGGGTCAGCGTGGAGCGGGAGACCTCACCCGAGAGCACCTGTGCGCCCACCCGGACCGGCAGCGCGACAACGGCAAGGCCGGCGGTCGCCAGCCTGCCGACCGCGTCGCCAAGTTCGGCGGCGGCGCCGAGTCCCGTCGACACCACCCGCAGGGGTGAAAGCTGTCGCACGCGCAACCCCTTTCACGCACATGACGAATGGCTGCTTCGCGGTTTTTCGCGAGGGAGGCCGCCGACCGACGCTGGCCGCGACCGCAAACCCAACCAACCTAACCCGCGGTCAAAGGGCCAGCAACTTGAGATGGATCCGCGTAAAGAACATGTAAAAAGTGATCGCGGCTGTTAGGGGGACGCGATCAAAATATTCGGGTCGGCTGATTTCTAGATTGAGCAAACCCCCATGGGCCGTTGTGGTTACGCCCGCTCCGGATTGAAGCCGGTCAGCCCTTGATGCTCATGCCGTCCGTCCTAACGTGTGGGGGGTTGATAGTGGTCCGCTGCCGAGATCCCGAGGATGAGGAGCGCCATGAGTGACATCGATGAGCTGTCCGCGCGGTTGCGCCGACTCGAGGACGAGCGAGAGATCGCCCGGCTGATCGCCTCGTACGGCCCGGCGGTGGATGCCGGGAATGCCGAGGCCACTGCGGGACTCTGGGCGAGCGACGGCAGCTACGACGTCGACGGCTGGCGCATGGAGAGCCGGGCCGCCGTGCGCGCCATGGTCGACTCGTCGGCCCACCAGAAGCTGGTGGCCAAGGGGTGCTGTCACTTCCTGGGGCCGTGCGTCGTCACCGTCACCGGCGATTCGGCGGTGGCGCTTTGCGAGTCTCTCGTGCTGATCCGCGACGGCGACTCCTATCGCGTATGGCGTTGCACCGCCAACCATTTCGAGCTGCGCCGGGTCGACGGACAATGGCGGATCGGTGTGCGCACCAGCCGGATTCTGGACGGCAATCCCGACGCCCACGCGCTGCTGACCGCGGGCCTGACGGGGCTGGCCGAGCCCTGACGGCGCGGACGCGCTAGCCGCTAGCCCCGCGACAGAAACGCCAGCACGGTGCTCTGGAACGCCTGCCGGGCCTCGATCATCGCCCAGTGCCCGGAGTTGGGGAAGATGTGCAGCTCGGCATTGGGGATGGTGCGCATCGGGATGAGCGCCATGTCCGGCGGGCTCACCCGGTCGTCGCGCCCCCACGTGAGCAGGGTGGGCGCGGTCAGCTTGTGCATGACGGCCCACGGCATCGGGCGGTCGGAGGCGGCCATCGCGGCGTTCATCGCGGCGAAGGCCGCCTTCCCGTACATGCGGCGCGCGGCGGCCAAGGTGTCGGGGTCGGTGGCCAGTTCCCAGCGTTCCTCGACGAGTTCCTCGGTGATCAGCGCCTGGTCGTAGACCATCGATTTGAGCCAGTCCACGAGCCGCTGCCGGGTGGGGTCCTCGACGAACTCCTGCAGCAGCCGGATGCCCTCGCTCGGACTGGGGCTGAAGATGTTGGTTCCGATGCCGCCGATGGTCACCAACCGGTCGATGCGGTCCGGGTTGTGGGTGGCGAAGTTGATGCCCACGCCGCCGCCCATCGAGTTGCCGACGATGTGCGCCTTGTGCACACCGAGCGCGTCCAGGAAGGGCGACACGGTGCCGAACGCGGTGACCATCGGGTGGCCGCCGAAGTCGTCGCTCACGCCGAATCCGGGAAACTCCAGGATCAGGCAGCGGAAGTGCTCGGCGAAGGTGGGCAGGATGCCGCGGAAGTTGCGCCATCCCGTGACGCCGGGTCCGGAGCCGTGCAGGAACAGCAACACCGGTGCGGATTCCGCACCGCAGTCGTAATAGCGCAGAGCGCCCTTGGGGGTGCTGATTTCGCGCAGGTCATGTTGCGCAACGGTGTTTGGCACGGATGTCACCTTGCCATGCCGTGGCGGCACGGCCGGGCGGGGTTCCGCTCACCGGGTCGCGTCGTGTTTTGGCTCGGTGCAGTTCAACAGCTCTTTGAGCGCGGCGGGGAACGCGTCGGCAAGGTCCCACAGGTCGGCGACGAGATCGGGGCACGAGATGAGGCCGACGCCGAGCCGCCCGTTGAGCGACATGACGGTGATGTTGAGCCCGGCGCCCGCGATGATCGGGCCGAGCGGATACATGGCGTCGAGCCTGCAACCCAGGAAGTAGAGCTGTTCCTGCGGGCCGGGCACGTTGGACATCACCAGGTTGTGCGGCGGTTTCTCGGGCAGGGGTATCCGGGGCAGCAGCCGCGCGGCGCCGAACAGGGTCTGCCCGGCCACCTGCGTCCAGTCCTGCAGCAGGCTGGGCCCCATGGCGGCGGCGTGGTCCTTGGCCGCGGCGTTGCCGTCGGCGATGCTGCTCAGTCGCTCGGCGGGATCGTCGATATGGGTTTCGAGCCGGCAGAGCATCCAGGTGGTCTGGTTGCGGCCCGGCCGGTCGGATCTGCCCCGCACCGAGACCGGCACGCTGGCCACCATGGGCTTGTCCGCCAACTCGCCGCGGTCCAACAAGAACTGTCGCAGCGCCCCCGCGCACAGCGCCGCCACCACGTCGTTGATGGTGACGCCGAACCTGTTTTTGACCTTCTTGACGTCCTCGAGGTCCAGGATGGTCAGGGCGACGTTGCGGCGCCGGGTGAACCGCCCGTTGAACGCCGTGGCCGGCCCGGCGAATGGGGCGGCCATCGTGTGGCCACCGCCGCGGGCGCGCAGCAGCGTCTGCGCCAGCGTCAGCGCGGTTGCCGGCACCACCTTGGCCAGGCGCCACGGCCGCAGTCCGGCGGATATCAGCCCCGACGCGGCGATCTGCAGGGGATGTGCCGGGCCGGGTCGGGTGACGGGTTCCGGCGCCGGGGCGTCCGGCACGCTGCTGCACAACTGGGCCAGCAGGGTAGCGCCGCCCACCCCGTCCACCACCGCGTGGTGAACCTTGAGGACGACGGCCAGTGCCTCGCCGCCGTGCAGGCCCTCGACCACCCACATGTCCCACAGCGGGCGATCGCGATCCAGGGGGAGCCCGGCGACGTGACCACAGATCTCCGCTAACTCTTTGGGTCCGCCGGGTGCCGGCACGGCGGCGCGGTGCAGGTGCCGTCCGAGGTCGAAACCGACGTCGTCGGCCCAGACCGGATGGCCGAAGTTCAACTGGCTGTCGGCCAGCTTGAGACGGAATTCCGGCACCGCATCGAGCCGCGCCGACAGCGCCTCCCGGAACCGGTCGAACGTGTAGCCGCCCGGCATGGTCGCGGGACCCAGCTCGAGCACGCAGCAAACATTCAAGGGCTGTGTCGGTGATTCCAGGTTGAGGAAGAACGCGTCTAATCCACTAAGTCGTTGCACATCCGCTCGTCTCGTCGGTGCGGTAATGACCGCTGGTCACATGGCCCGCGCTCCGCCCACGCCCCACCGGCGAACGCAATCAGGATCAGCCGCAAGTCTCTAGGTGTGATCTCTAGCTGTAGCCGTTTAGCGGCCCGCGGCAAACATCGTCAGCCAGACATTCAACGGAATGGCCACCGACGTTCATCTCCGCTCGGGCCGAGCCATGGCCGAGTTGGACGCCGCCCAGTCGGTCGAGACCCGCCGATGTCCGATCAGCCAGGTGTCGCCAGCGGGCACCAAGGTGTCGCGGTAGCGGCCGGCATGGTCGAGCCCGATGTGGGTGACCACGGTGAAGTACGACGAGACGTGCGCCGTGTCGCGAGTCATTGCGGTGAACAACACGTTGGTGACCAGGTGCCGGACGATCGGTTTGACGTCGGCTTCCCGGGTGACGTTGAGCCCGCGCAGGAACGCGGCGATCGCCGTTCGCCCGCGCAGCGGCTCGACGCCGCGAATCTCCAGGACGCCGTCCGCGCAGAACGTCTCGGCCAGGCCGTCCACGTCACCCTTGTCACCCGACCAGTTGTATCGCGCGAGCGTGTCGCGGATCCGCTCACGCGCAACCAGTTCCCACATCTCCACCGTCGTGACTCCTCGGGCGCAGCTTAACCCGAGCCGCAACCGCTACTTGACGATGTGGGGCCGGAAGCCCTGTGGCGCAGCCGGTGTCACGCCGTTCAGGTCGAAGACGGCGATCAGGGCACGCAGCAGGGCGGGGGACCAGTCCTCGAAGGGTTGCGCGTCCAGTCGATTGAGGACTTCATCGCGGAGATAGTCGATGCCCGACGGCTGCCGAGGCTCGCTCATCGCACACCCCGATGGCCCACGGGATCCGGTTCGGTGGTCAACGAGCCAGCTCCCTTCCGGACGAAATTCTGGCGTCGACGCTAGGTCCGCCGCCTCGCCCTTGTACAGCCGGCTGGGCAGATTCAAATGTCTCTCAAGGAAATCCCTCGTGCCCACGTCAACGTGGCATCCGGCGCCCGGTATTCCGTGGCGGGAATGAATCTCGGGGCAGGGCGGTAGAAGACTGCATGGAACTCAATGCCGCCGCCCGCGAACTCATCGGCAAGGGCGCCGATGCCACCCTGGTGACCGTCAACCCGGATGGCAGCCCTCAGGTCAGCCTCGTGTGGGTCGCGTTGGAGTCGACGCCCGACGGAGACGAACTCGTCACCGCGCACCTCGCCGCGCACAAGAAGGTGCGCAACGTCCGCACTGATCCCCGGGTGGCCGTCACCATCGTGTCGCTGGACAAGGCTGGGCAGGGGATGCGGCCCTACCTGTCCATCAGCGGGACCGCACGGATCGTCGAGGGCGGCGCGCCCGAGCTTCTCGCGCAACTCAACCCGATCCTGGGCGATCCGAACATGACGTTTCCGCCGGACGGCGCCCCGCCCGGGTTCCTCACCCGCATCCGCATCGACAAGGTCGGCGGCATCGGCCCCTGGGCGTCGTGACACTCGATTTTGCCACTTCCGCGACGGCCGGTAGCGGAATACAGTGGGTGGGTGACGACGCCCGAAGACGGTAGGCATCTGCGCACCTGTCCCCTGTGTGAAGCCATGTGCGGCTTGGAGATTCAGGTCGACGGCGGCAGGGTCACCAGCATCCGGGGAAACCGCGACGACGTGTGGAGCAAAGGGCACATCTGCCCGAAGGGCGTCTCGCTCGCGGCAATCCACGACGACCCGGACCGCATCCGCCGCCCCATGATCAAGGTCGACGGCCACTGGCACGAGGTGAGCTGGGACGCCGCGTTCCGCCGCTGCACCGAGTTGCTGACGCCGGTGATCGAGAAATACGGGATCGGCGCGGTCACCGCCTACACCGGCAACCCGCTGGCCCACTCGTTTTCGCTGGCCCGGTACGCGGGCGTGCTGATGGGGATGTCCGGGATGCCGGTCACGTATTCCCCGGGGACGGTGGACCAATGGCCGAAGAACCTGTCGTCGCACCTGATGTACGGCCTCTGGTGGAACTTCCCGGTGCCCGACATCGAACGCACCGACCTGATGGTGATCATGGGCGCCAACCCGGCGGCGTCTCAGGGGTCGCTGCTGGCCGCGCCCGACGTGATGGGCCTGATCGAGGCGATCCGCAAGCGCGGCAAGGTGATCGTGATCGACCCGGTACGCACGCGGACCGCGGCCCGCGCCGACGAGTGGCTGCCCATCGTGCCCGGGACCGACGCCGCGCTGCTACTGGCCGTGGCGCACACGCTGTTCGACGAGGACCTGATCGATCCCGGGCCACACGTCGACGGGGTCGACACGATGCGCCGAGTGGCCGCGGAGTGGCCGCCGGAGCGGGTCAGCGCGGTCACCGGAATCGACGAGGACCGCATCCGGCTCCTGGCTCGCGAGCTGGCCGGAACCCGGAAGTCGGTGGTATACGGCCGAATCGGTCTGTGCAACCAGGAGTTCGGTAGCCTGGCCAGCTGGCTGGTCGACGTCATCAACATCTTGACCGGTCATTTCGACGTGCCCGGGGGAGCGATGTTTCCCAAGCCGGCGGCCTGGTCGATCACCACGCAGCCCCTACCCGGGCTCGAGGGCGGCCTACCGGAATTCGGTCGCTGGCACACCCGGGTGCGCGGCGCGAAGGAAGTGCTCGGCCAGGCGCCGGTGTCGTGCATGGCCGAGGAGATCGCCACTCCCGGCGAGGGTCAGCTCAAGGCGCTGATCACCGTTGCCGGCAACCCGGTCTTGTCCACCCCGGGCGGTGACAAGCTCGACGAGGCGCTGCCCATGCTGGAAGCGATGATCTCCGTTGACCTTTGGCTCAACGAGACGACGCGGCACGCCGACGTGATCCTGCCCGGGCTGTCCCCGCTCGAGCAGCCGCACCACGACGACCTGATCCTGCTTTTCGCGATCCGCAGCATCGCGAATTACTCGGCGCCGGTTTTCGATCCGGGGGATCGCCCGCACGAATGGGAGATCCTGATCAGGCTGACCGGCCTGTGCACCGGCACACCGGCCGAGGATGTCGACGTCACCGCGATCGACGACGGTTTCTTCGACTACCTGGCCTTCACCCGCGGCCTCGACGGCGCGGAGATACGCAAGCTGTACGACAGCGGCGGCCCCGAGCGGATGCTCGACCTCACGCTGCGAACCGGCCCGTTCGGGGACCAGTACGGCAAGAACCCCGGTGGGCTGACGTTGGATTTGCTCAAGGCGAACCCGAACGGAATCGACTTCGGCCCGATGGTCCCGCAACTGCCCGACATCCTCGGCACCCCCGACAAGAAGATCCGGCTCGCCCCGCAATACCTGCTCGATGACCTGCCCCGGCTGGCCGCCCGAATGCAGCGACCGGCCGAACCGCTGGTCCTGGTGAGCCGTCGGCACCTGCGCTCGAACAACACCTGGCTACACAACGTGCCCGCGCTGATGAAGGGAAAGGACCGGTGCACCTTGCTGATCCATCCCGACGATGCGGCGCGTTGCGGCGTCACGGACGACGACATCGTCACCGTGAAGTCGGCGGCCGGCGAAATCAAAGTGCCCGTGGAGGTTACCGACGCGATCAAACCGGGAGTGGTGTCGATGCCCCACGGGTGGGGACACGGCAAGCCGGGCACGCGCATGGCGGTGGCCAACAGCTCGCCGGGGGTCAACACGAATGTGCTTTCCCCACCGACGTTAATCGACGAGCCGTCCGGAAACGGCGCGCTCAACGGCATACCGGTCACGGTCATCGACGACCAGGCCCGATTCCGGCCCGCAGACACCCTGAGTCCCTGACGCTTATCCGCCCCGCCACCCCCTGGGTTGGTAAACGGCAAGCGTCCGTATGTGGTTCATCTCACCAAGGGGACGTTCGGGTGAACCGGGGAGGGAAGCCGGTCGTCGGCATAGGCATGACTGCAACAACGCATCTCACATCGCCGCACCGGACCGCTCACCGCGAGCAGCCGGCGCCGCACATCGCCGGGGCGGCGGTGGCATTCACCCCGCACCGCTACAACCAAGACGAAGTCGCTCGCGAGCTGACCGAATTCACCGATCCGCGGTTCCTGCGTTTCGCGCAAACGACGGGGGTCGACCACCGCAACCTTGCGCTGCCGCTGTCGCGTTACCCACGGTTGAGCGGTTTCACCGAAGCCAACGACGCCTATCTCGAGGTCGCCGTCGATCTCGGCGAGCGGGCGGTACGGTCGGCGCTGTCCGACGCGGGCATCGAGCCGCACGAGGTGGACACCATCGTGATGGTCTCCAGCACCGGCATCGCGGTGCCCACCATCGACGCACGGCTGATGACCCGAATCGGCCTGCGGCCCAACATCAAACGCGTCCCGCTGTTCGGTCTCGGCTGTGTCGCGGGAGCCGCCGGCATGGCGCGTGTGCACGATTACCTGCATGGTTACCCGGGGGATGTGGCCGTGCTGCTGTCGGTCGAGTTGTGCTCCCTCACGCTGCAGCGCGACGACACCTCGATTCCCGCCCTCATCGGTGTGTCGCTGTTCGGCGACGGCGCCGCCGCGGTGGTCGCCACGGGTTCCGACCGAATGACTGTGGGCCACAGCGACCGTCGAGCGCCGCGCATCCTGGGGACCCGCAGCCGCGTAATTCCCGAGACCGTTGACGTCATGGGGTGGAACGTCGGCTCCAACGGGTTTCAGCTCGTGATGTCGCGCGACGTGCCGAAGATGGCCGAGGTCCATCTACGGGAAGAGGTCGACGGATTCCTGGCCGACCACGGCCTGTCCCTGTCGGACGTCTCGACGTGGGTGTGTCATCCCGGTGGTCCCAAAGTCCTCGACTCGATCGAGGACGCGCTTGGGCTATCGCCGGAGGCGCTGGCCCACAGCCGAAACTCGATGCGCGACAACGGCAACATCTCCTCGGCATCCGTGCTGGACGTCCTGCGCCGGACCATCGCCGAGCCGCTGGCCGAAGGGGCGTTCGGGGTCATGCTGGCAATGGGCCCGGGCTTCAGCTTCGAGCTGCTGCTGCTGCAGTGGTGAGGGGCGAGATGTATTACTACCTGTTCATTCTGGCTATCGGCGCCGAACGACTGGTCGAGCTGGCCGTATCGCAACGGAACACCAAATGGTCCCTGGCACAAGGGGGCAAGGAATTCGGCCGTGATCACTACCCGGCGATGGTCAGCATGCATGCGCTGCTGCTGGTTTCGTGTGTCGTGGAGACCTGGGTCTTCGGCCGGCCGTTCATCGGATGGCTGGGCTGGCCGATGCTCGCGGTCGTAGCGCTGAGCACGGTGGTGCGCTGGCGCTGCGTGAGCGTGCTCGGCAGGCACTGGAATCCGCGGCTGATCGTCATTCCGGGGGCACCGTTGGTTCGCGAAGGGCCGTATCGATGGGTGCGCCATCCCAACTACGCGGCGGTCGCCGCGGAGGTGGCCGCGCTGCCGCTGGTGCACTCGGCGTGGCTGACGGCGATTGTGTTCAGCATCGCGAACGCGCTGGTGCTCAACGTCCGGATCCGTGCGGAGAACGCCGCATTGGGCCTGGTGTGAGGACGGCCCAAGGGGTCAGGGCGCGACGGGACGATTCGTCCACTCGCGGTCGGGCCGGCGCGACGAGCGGTACCAGCCGCCCGCCGCGCCGGTGCCGCCGTCGGTCGGGACGGTGTGGCCGGTGACGAACGCCGACAGGTCAGACGCCAGGAACAGGATCACGCGGGCCTGATCCTCGGGAACGCCCATGCGGCCGACCGGAACCCACTGCGGCCACTGCGCCTGCTCGTCGGCGGACAGCCACTGCGAGTAGGGCACCTGTAGCGATTCCGTGACGTCGGGGGCGATCCCGTTGACCCGCACCCCGCGCCCGCCCACCTGCACCGCAAGGCTGCGAGTGAACTGGATGACGGCGGCCTTGAAAGCGGCGTAGACCGGATCTTCCGGGTAACCGCGCAGACCCTCGACGGAGGAGACGTTGACGATCGCGCCGGCCCGCCGGGCGACCATCGCCGGCAGGAATGCATGGGTGACCAGGAAGACGTGGTGCAGATTGATCCGGTAGAGCTCGTCCCAGAATCGGGGGTCGGTGTCGACGAACTCGCCCGGATGCCGCAGCCAGTGGCCCACGTTGTTGACCAGCACGTCGACCCGGCCATAGCGATCCAGCACCGATCGGGCCAGGTCGTCGACCGCGGCCGCGTCCCGGACGTCGCTGACCACGGCCACCGCCGACCCACCCGATTCCGCGATGTCGTCGACCGTCCGGGCGGCCAGCGCGGCGTCGACGTCGACGATGACCACGTGCGCGCCCTGTCCGGCGAACAGCCGCGCGGTGGCCGCACCGATGCCGCCGCCACCGCCCGTCACCACCGCCACCCGGTCGCAAAGCAACCGGTCAGCACGCGTTTCGTCGCTCATCGCTCATATCTTGGGCTACCGGCGCAGATAAGCGACGCCCGGGTCGGCGTAAACCAGAATGATCATGTTTACCCACCTTTACCGGGCGTAAACCGTGACGTACGCAACATTCGCACCGCGTTCCCCACAGTTTTTCTTCGCCGCGCGCGGGTATTCCGACCGCACTTGGCACGAAGGAGGGATTGCATGGTTACTACCACCGATCCACACCGCGTATTGCCAAGTGGCGCAATGAAACGGCGAGTTCACCATCGCCACAGCCCGCAATCGGTCGCTGTCTCGCTGGCGAGCCGGCTGATCGTGAAGAACACGGTGCGCGCCTGGGCCGTTACACCGAACTTGCGCTGGCCATTCGACTACATCGACAGTTTCGCGGGGTTGGTGCCGCGGTTTGGCATCTCGGCGGACATCGAACCCGTGCGACTGGAAAACTGTGCCGCCGAGTGGGTTTGCGCCCCGGGCGCGTCGACGGACCGGGCGATCCTCTATCTGCACGGCGGTGCGTTCCTCACCTGCGGCTTGAACACGCACCGCTCGGTGGTCACCCGCTTGTCGAAGGCGGCGGATGCCGCGGTGCTCACCCTCGGATACCGAAAGCTGCCCTCGCATCACATCACCGACGCGATCGACGACGGGATGAGCGGGCTGCGCTGGCTGCAGGACTGCGGTTTCGACGGTGACCAGGTGGTCGTCGCCGGCGACTCGGCCGGGGGCTATCTCGCGTTCATGACCGCGCTGTCGGCCATTCGCAGCGAGGTGATGAGGCCGGCGGGGATCGCGACCATCTCCCCGTTCACCGACGCCGACCCGGCCCGAAAGCTGCGGCACCGCAATGCGCGCAAGTGTTCGATGTTCACCCGCGGGGCGTTGTCGGTGTTCGCCGGGTATCTCAGCCAGGCACAGGTTTTGGAGGGCGGCGGAGACTCCACTGTGGCTTCGCCGGTGGACGCCGATTTGTCCTGCCTGCCGCCGGTGACCATTCACGCCAGCTCCGACGAGCTGCTGCTTCCCGACGCCGAATTGATGGCAAAGCGCTTGGAGGCCAGCGGAATTCCGTGCGATCTGCACCTGTGGGACGGTCAGATTCACGATTTCCCGCTGGCGGCGGACATTCTGCCGGAAGGAAGGCGGGCGATTCGCTACATCGGCGATTTCGTCAAGGACGTCACCGCCGTGCGCGTGCCGTGGCGCCGTGGCCTGCGCACCGCCGCCGTGGCGGGCTAGCGAACTCGCGGAAGCGGTTGACCCGCAGTCGAATTCCCACACCAATGGGGGCGTGCTGGCGGTCGCCGTCCTCCGAGTGAGTCTCCACCGTTTCATGGTGCTTGTGCCGGTCGGGGCCGGAGGCCTCGACGGGAAAACGGCCCCTCGGACGTCGTGGGGCGGGGCGTCGGTGGTGCCGGCTCGTTGCTCCACGGCATCGGTCGCCCTCACCCATGGACGGCGGGCCACCCGCCGCCCGCAACGCGCCGTGGGCGCGCGTGGCGGTGGACCGGTCGGGATTCGCCGACCCGTATTCGCGCGCCTGCCGATACAGTTGGTCGTAATGAGCCGACCTGCCCCACCTGTGTTGACCGTGCGGTACGAAGGATCCGAGCGCACATTCGCCGCAGGCAACGATGTCGCGATCGGGCGTGACCTTCGCGCCGACGTCCGCGTGGCACATCCCCTGATCTCCCGTACGCATCTCATCGCCCGATTCGACCAGGGCCGATGGATGGCCATCGACAACGGCAGCCTCAACGGCCTGTTCGTCAACCACCATCGCGTGCCCATGGTCGACATCCACGACGGCCTGCGCGTCAACATCGGCAACCCGGACGGCCCGGCGCTGACCTTCGAGGTCGGCCGCCACCAGGGTTCGGCCGGGCGGCCCCCGCTGACGACGTCGATCCCGATCGCCAACCCGGCCAGCGCGGCCAGCCCCCGCGCGACTACCACGCCGCCGCCCGGCGCGCACTGGCCGGGCCAGCCCCAGCAGCCGGCCTCGGCCTCGTTCCGGCAGCCCACGCAGCCGCCCAGCGGGCCCGCTCCGATCCATCCGCCGAGCGGATCGATGCCCAGCCACCCGTCAGCCCCGCAGCCCCGGTACCCCACCGGCGGCCATCCGGCGGCACCGCCCAGCGGGGCGCAACAAGCCCCGCACATCTACCGCCCGCAACCCATGAACGGCCCGCCCGCCCAGGCCGGCGAGCCGACCGGGCTGGAAGCCGGACGGGTCGGCGGTGACGCGTCGAACATCGCGACGTCGATGATGAAGATCCTGCGGCCGGGCAAGGCGGCGGAGTCGGCGCCGGGGGCGATCAAGATCGGCCGGGCCAACGACAACGACATCGTCATTCCCGAGGTGCTGGCGTCGCGCCATCACGCCACGTTGGTCCCGACGCCGCACGGCACCGAGATCCACGACAACCGCAGCATCAACGGCACCTTCGTCAACGGCGCGCGGGTCGACTCGGCCGTGCTGCACGACGGCGACGTCGTCACGATCGGCAACATCGACCTCGTCTTCGCCGGCGGCACGCTGGCCCGCCGCGACGAGAGCGCGACGGCGACCCGCACCGGTGGCCTGGACGTGCGTGGCGTGTCGTGGACGATCGAGAACAACAAGACGCTGCTGGACGACATCTCGTTGGGCGCGCAGCCCGGAACGCTGACCGCCGTCATCGGGCCATCCGGGGCGGGCAAGTCGACGTTCGCCCGGCTGGTCGCGGGGTACACGCACCCGACCAGGGGCACGGTCGCGTTCGAGGGCCACAACGTGCACGCCGAATACGCCTCCCTGCGCAGCCGGATCGGCATGGTGCCCCAGGACGACGTGGTGCACGGGCAGCTGACGGTGCAGCAGGCGTTGATGTACGCCGCCGAGCTGCGGTTGCCGCCCGACACCACCAAGGACGACCGGGCCCAGGTGGTCGCCCGGGTGCTCGAGGAACTCGAGATGACCCAGCACCTGCACACCCGGGTCGACAAACTCTCCGGCGGCCAGCGCAAGCGCGCGTCGGTCGCACTCGAGCTGCTCACCGGGCCGTCGCTGCTCATCCTCGACGAGCCGACCTCCGGCCTGGACCCCGCGCTGGACCGCCAGGTGATGACCATGCTGCGTCAGTTGGCCGACGCCGGCCGCGTGGTGCTCGTCGTCACCCACTCGCTGACCTACCTCGACGTCTGCGATCAGGTCCTGCTGCTGGCCCCCGGCGGCAAGACCGCCTTCTGCGGGCCGCCCAGCCAGATCGGGCCGGCCATGGGCACGACGAACTGGGCCGACATCTTCAGCACGGTCGCGGGCGACCCGGACGGGGCCAAGGCGCGCTACCTGGCGCGCACGGGCCCGCAGCCGCCGCCGCCGCCGGCCCAGCAGCCCGCGGACCTGGGCGACCCGTCGCACACCAGCCTGTTCCGGCAGTTCTCGACGATCGCCAGGCGGCAGGTCCGGCTGATCTTCTCCGACCGCGGCTACTTCGTCTTCCTGGCGGTGCTGCCGTTCATCATGGGCTCGCTGTCGATGTCGGTGCCCGGCAACGTCGGGTTCGGCATCCCCAATCCGTACGGCGCCGCGCCCAACGAGCCCGGGCAGATCCTGGTGTTGCTCAACGTCGGCGCGGTGTTCATGGGGACCGCGCTGACCATCCGCGACCTGATCGGCGAACGCCCGATCTTCCTGCGCGAACAGGCCGTCGGCCTGTCCACCAGCGCCTACCTGCTGGCGAAGGTCTGCGTGTACACGGTGTTCGCGGTCATCCAGTCGGCGATCGTGACGATCATCGTGCTGATCGGCAAGGGCGGTCCGACGCAGGGGGCCGTGGCGCTGGGCCGGCCGGGTCTCGAACTGTTCGCCGACGTCGCGCTGACGTGCGTGGCCTCGGCGATGCTGGGGCTGGCGTTGTCGGCCATCGCCAAGTCGAACGAACAGATCATGCCGCTGTTGGTGGTGGCGGTCATGTCGCAGCTGGTGTTCTCCGGCGGCATGATTCCGGTGACCGGGCGGCTGGCGCTCGACCAGATGTCCTGGGCGACTCCCGCACGGTGGGGCTTCGCGGCCTCAGCCTCTACCGCCGACCTGACCAAATTGGTGCCCGGTCCGCTCAGCCCGAAGGACTCGCACTGGCGTCACACGCCCGGTGCTTGGTGGTTCGACATGGCCATGCTGGTGGCCATTAGCGTGTTCTATCTGAGCTTCGTCCGCTGGAAGATCCGGCTACGGGGCGGCTGAGCCCGCGCCCGGTCAGGCGCCCTTGCGGATCACCTGCTCGGCGGCGGCGCGCATGCGGTCGGACAACTGCAGGAGCGCATGCTCGCCCACGCCGAGCGGAAGCGTGTATGCCAGTTGCCGCAATTCGACCGCATAGTTGCGCAGGTCTTCGCGGAGGCGTGTCTCAACAGTGGGCATGACATCTCCCTCGGGCTGCGGCCGGGCAAGGGTCCTGGTCCCCGTCGACCAGCCGATTGAAAAATTTTTGCAGTCACGCCGCGGATCTGCGAGAGCGCCGATGCGAATTAACGGGAGTTTGACAGCGTATTTACAGTCGATGCCCGCGAATCGTTGCCACCGGGAGTAGCGCCACGGCGAAATCCGGGGCGCAATCTCGCGGCCGCGTTACGCTGGCGCTGCTTGGTGTAAGGCCGGCAGAAAGGCAAAGGGGCCGGAATGGATTTCGAACTCGACGCCGGGCAGCGAGCCTGGTTGGCCGAGGTCCGCGAGTTCCTACACGACAACGTCACCCCCGAGCTGCGAGCCGAGCTCGCCGAGCACGACCTGGAGTTCCCCGGCGGCGAGGTGGCGCGGTTCCGCCGCAAGATCGGGGAGAAGGGCTGGTTCGGGCTGAACTGGCCGCGCGAGTACGGCGGTATGGGCCTCGGCGCCGTTCACCTGCATCTGTTGATGAGCGAATTCGAGTACTGGGGCGTCCCCGGGCCCGACCTGACGGTCACCTCCGTCGCGCCGATGATCATGCGGCACGGCACCGAGCGGAACAAATCCGAATGGCTGCCGCTGATTGCCAAAGGCGAAATGATATGCGCCGTAGGGTATTCCGAGCCCGACGCCGGCACCGACCTGGCCAACCTGCGCACCAGCGCGGTCCGCGACGGCGACGAATGGGTGATCAACGGCACCAAGATCTGGAACAGCGGCGCGCAACGCGCCACCCACGAGTGGCTCTGCGTGCGCACCGATCCCCACGCTGTGCGCCATCGCGGCATCTCGGTCATCATCGTCGGACTCGGCAGTCCCGGCGTGACGATCCGGCCGCTGTACGCGTGGTCGGGCTATCGCACCAACGAGGTGCACTTCCGCGACGTCCGGGTGCCGGTCACCAACCTGGTCGGCGAAGTCAACCGCGGCTGGGCGTACATCATCGGCGCACTGGATCTGGAACGCGGCGCGCTGACCAACGCGGGCGACCTGCGTCGCGCCGTGGAGGAATTGCGCGAGCTCGCTCGGCGCCCGCGCCGGGACGGCACGGTGCCCTACGAGAGCCCGTCGCTGCGACGCAGGCTCGCGCAGGCCGAGGCCGACGTGGCGGTGGCCACGCTGATGGGCTACGAGGCCGCCTCGATCCTCGACAGCGGCGTCATCCCCTCGGTGGAGGTCAGCGTCGAAAAGGTGTTCACCAGTGAGCTGCGCCAGCGCATCGCCCTGCTCGCCCTCGACCTGCTCGGACCGGACGGCCTGCTGGCGCACCGCAGCGATCAGGCGCCCCTGGCCGGCACCTTCGAGCGGCTCTACCGGGCGGCGCCCCTGATGCGTTTCGGCGGCGGGACCAACGAGGTGCTCCGCGACATCATCGCCCAGCGCGGGCACACGATGCCCAGCTATGGGCGCTGACGCATGAGGGCGACACCCACCGCCGAACAGCGCGAGTTCGCCTCCTCGCTGGGCGCCCTCCTCGCCACCGAATGCCCCGTGTCGCTGGTGCGCGCACTGAACGAACCGGCCGCCGACCGCCGCACCCCGGGGCTGTGGAAGGCACTGACCCACGCTGGGGTTCTCGGGCTGGCGATCGGCGAGGAATACGGCGGCTCCGGCGGGTCGCTGGACGATCTCGCCGTCTTCTACACCGAGGCGGGACGCGCGCTGTGCCCGACGACCGTCCACAGCAGCATCCAGGCCGCCCTCGCGATCGACCAGCTCGGCCGGGCGGAGGCCAAGCACACCTGGCTGCCGCGCCTGGCGTCCGGCGCCGTCCGCGGCGCCACCGCGCTGTGGGGCGCGCGCGACGCCGCGCTGGTGTCGCCCGCGCTGCGGGCCGAGCCGGTGTCCACGCGATGGCGGCTGAACGGCGCCGCGGACTACGTCGCCGATGCCGACGTCGCCGATGTCATCGTGATATCGGCTGCGGCGCAATCGCGTTCGCTGGTGTTCCTCGTCGACGCGGGGGCATCCGGGGTGACGATGGAACCGCTCGCCATGGCGGGCGGGCAGCGGGCGTGCACCGTGCGCTTCGACGACGTCACGGTCGGCGCCGACGCGCTCGCGGGCGAGGTCACCGCCGCGGCCTTGCGGCGCCTGGCCAACACCGCGGTGGCATTGGGGTCGCTCGACCTGGTGGGGGTCGGGCAGGCTGTCATCGAACGCACCGTCGACTACACCAAGCTGCGGCACCAATTCGGCCGGCCCATCGCGTCGTTTCAGGCCGCCCAGCACCTGGTCGCCGACATGCACATCGCGCTGGCGGCGGCGCGGCTGGCCGCCCATGCGGCGGTCTTCTGGATCGGCCGCGGCCGCACGGCGACCCGGGAGACGGCGATCGCGCGCATGCACGCGGCCGGCGCGGCCAGGTTGATCACGCTGGACGCCCACCAATTGCACGGCGGCATGGGGTATGTCACCGAGACCGACCTGCATCTGTGGTCCGAGCGGGCGCGGCTGGGCTCGACGTGGGGAGGCGGGGCCGATGTCGCCGCGTCGTGGCTGGAGGAGACGTTGGACGAGAACACCGAGGAGCGCCGGTGAGCGAAGACAGCCTGATCGACGCGGAGTCGGCGTCGCGCGTCGGCACGGTCGCCGCCACGGCGACGGGCGAGGTGAACCGGCGCGACTGGCAACGGTGGGCGGCGGCGATCGGCGACCACAATCCGTTGTGGTTCGACCCGGAGTACGCCAGGGCCAACGGCTTTCGCGACATCACCTGCCCGCCGCTTTTCCTGCAGTACGCCGTGCTCGGGGTCACGCACCTCGAGGCCCTGCGGCCCGACGGCTCCTCCGGCGCGATCTCGGGCAGCCTCGCGTTTCCGCGCGCCCCCAAGCGGATGGCCGGCGGGGAGAGCTTCGCCTTCCACCTGCCCGCCTACCACCGCGACGAGGTCGAGATGGTGCGCACCGTCGCATCCATCGTCGAAAAGCAGGGCCGCTCCGGCAGATTCGTTCTGGTCACCTGGCACACCGTGTACCGCAACCAGGACCGAGACCTGCTCGCCGAAGCGTCGACGTCGATGATCGCCCGCCCCTAGGAGCGCCATGACCGGCCAAGTCTTTTACGAGGACGTCCAGGTGGGCCAGCGCATTCCCGAGCTCACCGTGGACGTCGACGAAACGCAGTTGTTCTTCTTCAGCGCCGCCACCTACAACGGTCACCGCATCCACTACGACAAGGATTGGGCGCGCGCGGTCGAAGGCTACGACGACGTCCTGGTCCACGGCCCGTTGCAGGCCGCGCTCCTCGGCCGGGCCATCGGGGACTGGATCGGCGGGCGCGGCCGGCTGGTCTCCTTCTCCGTGCAGAACCGGGCCGTCGCCCACCCCGGCCAGCCACTGAGCTTCGGCGGCACGGTCACCGGCAAACGCCTCTCGGATGAGGGCGCCGGGTTGGTGGACCTCGAGATCGCCGGCCGCCGCGCGGAGACGGTGCTGACGCCGGGAACGGCGACCGTCGAGCTGCCCCGGCGCGGAAACCCGTCGTGACCGGCCTACGCGGCGAGGCCGCGATCGTCGGCATCGCGGAACTGCCTGCCGAACGCCGTCCCACCCGCCCACCGCTGTTCACCCTCGACCAGTACGCGCTGCTCGCCAAGATGGTGATCGAGGACGCCGGCGTCGACGCCGCATGCGTCAACGGCCTGCTGACCCACGGCATCGCCGAGTCGGCGATGTTCGCGCCGGCCACCCTGTGCGAATACCTCGGGCTGGCCCTGGATTTCGGCGAGCGGGTCGACCTGGGCGGGGCCAGCGCGGCGGGCATGATCTGGCGGGCCGCGGCCGCCGTGGAGCTCGGCATCTGCGACGCGGTGCTGGCCGTGGTGCCCGGATCGGCATCGCAGCCGCAGTCCGAGAAGCACCCGCCGCCGGCCCCGAATTGGTACGGGGCGTCGTCGAACACCTACGGGTCGCCGCAGGCCGAATTCGAGATCCCGTACGGCAACGTGGGCCAGAACGCGCCGTACGCGCAGATCGCCCAGCGCTACGCCGCCGAGTTCGGCTACGACCCCGCGGCGGTGGCCAAGATCGCCGTCGACCAACGCACCAACGCCTGCGCCCACCCCGGCGCGGTCTTTCACGGCACCCCGATCACGGTCGACGACGTCCTCGCCAGCCCGATGATCGCCGACCCCATTCACATGCTGGAGACCGTGATGCGGGTGCACGGGGGAGCGGGCGTCCTGATCGCCAACGCCGACATCGCCCGGCGCGGCCGCCATCGCCCCGTGTGGATCAAGGGTTTCGGCGAACACATCGCCTTCAAGACCCCCACCTATGCCGAGGACCTGCTGCGCACCCCGATCGCCCGCGCCGCCGACCGGGCGTTCGCGATGGCCGGCCTCACCCGCTCCGACGTGGACGTGGCGTCGATCTACGACTGCTACACCATCACCGTGCTGATGAGCCTCGAAGACGCCGGCTTCTGCGACAAGGGCCAGGGCATGTCGTGGATCGCCGGCCACGACCTCACCTGCCGCGGAGACTTTCCACTCAACACCGCCGGTGGACAACTGTCGTTCGGTCAGGCCGGGATGGCCGGCGGCATGCACCACGTCGTCGACGGTGCCCGGCAGATCATGGGCCGGGCCGGCGACGCGCAGGTACGCGACTGCAGCACCGCGTTCGTCACCGGCAACGGCGGCATCATGAGCGAGCAGGTCGCGCTGCTGATGCGGGGGGACTAGCGATGATCATCCCCGTTCCCGAACCGACGCCGGTGTCGCGGCCCTTCTGGGATGCCCTGGCCCGGCACCGCATCCTGATCCAGTACTCGCCCTCGCTGGGGCGCTACGTGTTCTATCCGCGCACGCTCGCCCCGGCAACGTTGGCCGACGACCTGGAATGGCGTGAAATCGACGGCGCCGGAACGCTGTACACGTTCACGATCGCCCGCCGGCCCACCGGCCCGCCCTGGGCGGAGGCGCTGCCCCAGCTGCTCGCCGTCGTGCGGTGGGACGCCGGACCGAAATTCAGCACCGAATTGGTCGACGTCGAGCCAGGCGACATCCATATCGGCATGCGGGTAGCGCCGGTGTTCTACGATCTGCCCGAAGACGGAATCACCCTACTGAAGTACCGGCCGGCGTGACCCTCGACGACGAGGTCGGAGGTGTACATGGACGACCCCTTTGACGGCGTCCGGGCGATGCTGCGCGAGCTGGACGCGGGATTCCCGCGCGTCGAGACCATGACGGCCGCGCAGGCCCGCGCGGCCGTTGCCGAGCGGCGCCGGCCCGTCGACAATCTCGACGACGTCCGCCGCACCGAAGACCGGTCGATACCCGGCCCCGCCGGCAGCATCCCGGCGCGGATCTACCACCCGCACGGCGAGCCGCAACACGACCGCGCCGCGATCGTGTTCTGCCACGGCGGCGGATTCGTGTTGTGCGACATCGAATCCCACGACGGCTTCTGCCGTGCCCTGTCCCGCGGCACCCAGGCGGTCGTGGTGTCGATCGGCTACCGGCTCGCCCCCGAACACCGCGCTCCGGCGGCCGCACTGGACGCCTTCGCGGCCTTCGGCTGGGTGGTCGACCACGCATCCGAACTGGGCATCGACCCGGCGCGGACGGCCATCGCCGGCGACAGCGCCGGCGGCAACCTCGCCGCGGCCACCGCCATCCGGTGCCGGGAAAGCGCGGTCGCCGGGCCCGCCGCGCAACTTCTCATCTATCCGGTCATCGATCCGAGTTTCGACACCGAGAGCTATCAGCGCTGTGCCACCGGTTACTTCCTGACCGCAGCCGCCATGCGGTGGTACTGGCGCCAGTACCTCGGCACCGAAACCTCCTGGGCCGAAACGGCGTTGGTGGCACCGGCCCGTGCGGATTCGCACGCCGGCCTCCCACCCGCGGTGATCGTCACCGCCGGCCTCGATCCGCTGCACAGCGAGGGCTGCGAGTATGCGCGCCGGTTACGCGGCGCCGGGGTGCCCGTGGTGCACCGTGATTTCCCGGGTCTGTTTCACGGCTTTTTGACCATCCCGTCCTTCCCCCCGGCGGCCTCGGCGCTCGACCTGATCTGTGCCGACCTCCGGGCGCTGCTCCAGTCCACCGCCGGCGCGGCGACATGACCGCGAAACGGGGGCCGACGTGGCCGACGTGATCGTCATCGGTGCGGGGTTCGGCGGGCTCTACGCCGTGCACCGGGCCGCGTCGGCCGGCCTGTCGGTGATCGGCATCGAGGCGGCGCCCGACGTGGGCGGCACCTGGTACTGGAACCGCTACCCGGGCGCCCGCTGCGACGTCGAAAGTGTGGACTACTCCTACTCATTCGACGAGGAACTCCAGCGGAGCTGGACGTGGACCGAGCGGTTCGCCGCACAACCGGAGATCCTTGCCTACCTGCGTCACGTCGCCGACCGGTTCGATCTGCGCCGCCACTACCGGTTCGGGGTCGACGTCGCCGGTGCCACCTTCGGGCAGGGTCGATGGCGGGTCCGCACCCGCGACCAGCGCACCTTCGCCGCCCAGTTCCTCGTCGCTGCGACGGGCTGCCTGTCGGCGGTCAACCGGCCGGACATCCCCGGTGTCGACGACTTCGCCGGCGAGGTGTACTTCACCGCCGCGTGGCCGCGCGAGGACCCCGACCTGCGCGGCAAGCGGGTCGGCCTGGTCGGCACGGGATCCTCTGGCATCCAAGCGGTTCCGATCGTCGCCACCCAGGCGGATCGGCTGGTGGTGTTCCAGCGATCCGCGAACTACAGCATCCCGATGCCCAACCGCCCCTGGACGCCGGAGGAACAACGCCAGATCCGGGAGCAGTATCCCGAGCGCCGCCGCATCTCCGCCTACGCGGCGTCGGGTACACCGCACGGCACATACCACAAGAACGCGGTCGACACCGACCCGCAGGAGCGCACCGAAGCGTTGTGGCGGCGCTGGCGCGAGGGCGGCGTGCTGTTCGCCAAGACCTTCCCGGACCAGAACTCCGACCTGGCCGCCAACCACATCGCGCGGGAGTTCGCCGAGGAGCGCATCCGCGAAATCGTGGCCGATCCCCTGGTCGCCGGCGACCTCATACCCGTCGACCACCCGATCGGGACGAAGCGAATCTGCACCGACGCCGGCTATTACGCGACGTTCAACCGGGACAACGTCCGGTTGGTGAACCTGCGCCGCGAACCGATCGAGGCGATCACCACCGGCGGTGTGCGGACGAGCGCCGCGACGTATCCCTGCGATGTGCTGATCTTCGCCACCGGCTTCGACGCGCTGACGGGTGCGCTGACCCGCATCGACCCGGTGGGGCCCGCGGGGGTGCGGTTGCGCGACGTGTGGGCCGGCGGCCCCCTGACCTTCCTCGGGCTGATGGTGCCCGGCCTGCCGAACATGTTCGCCATCAGCGGGCCCGGCAGCCCCTCGGTGCTGGCCAACATGGTGCTGCACGCCGAGGTTCAGGTCGACTGGGTCATCGAGCTGATCTCGGCCGTCCGCCGCCTCGGGGTGACGGAGGTCGAACCGCGCCGCGACGCCGCCGAGGCCTGGACGGACCATGTCGCGAAGGCGGCCGAGCAGACGCTGTTCCCGAAAGCGGCGTCGTCGTGGTATCTCGGCGCCAATATCGAAGGCAAGAAACGGGTCTTCATGCCCTACGCCGGTGGGTTCGGCACCTATCGGCGCCACTGCGACGAGGTGGCGCGCCAGGATTACGCGGGTCTGGTGTTCACCACCCGATGATCGAGACGGTTCAGCAACTGCTGCGGCAGCGCCGGGACGACGACACGCCCGCGCTCGCCCACGGCGACCGCGTGTGGACCTGGCGAGAACACCTCGCCGAGGCCGAGGCGGAGGCCGCCGCGCTGATCGCCGTCGCCGACCCCGCCCGTCCGCTGCACGTCGGGGCCCTGCTGCCGAACTCCCCGGCGATGCTGCGCGCCATGGCCGCGGCCGCGCTGGGCGGCTACGTGCTGTGCGGGATCAACACGACCCGGCGCGGGGCGGGCCTGCTGGCCGACATCCGACGCTCCGACTGTCAGCTGCTGCTCGCCGACCCCGAACACCTCGCCCTGTTGGATGGCTTGGACCTCAACGGCATTCAGGTGCTCGATGTCACCGGCCGGCGCTACGCCGAACTCGCGGCCGCGGCGCCGCCCCTGGTTCCGCACCGCGAGGTCACCGGCGGCGATACCCTGATGATGATCTTCACCTCCGGGACCAGTGGCGACCCGAAGGTCGTCCGGCTCGCCCACGCGATGGCGATCATGTGCGGTGCCAGCCTGATCTTCCAGTACGACATCACCGCCGCCGACGTCTGCTACCTGTCGATGCCGCTCTTTCACTCCAACGGTGTCGCCGCCGGGTGGGCGGTCGCCATCGGCGCCGGCGCCACCATGGTCCCGGCCCGGTTCTCGCCGTCCCGCTTCCTCGACGACGTGCGGCGCCACCGCGTGACGTACCTCAACTACGTCGGCAAGCCCCTCGCGTTGATCCTGTCCACCCCGGAGCGGCCCGACGACGCGGACACCACGCTGCGGGTGGCGTTCGGCAACGAGGCGACCGACCGCGACATCGCCGAATTCGCAAGGAGGTTCGGCTGCCGGGTGGTGGACAGCTTCGGCTCCAGCGAGTTCGCGGTGATCGTCGTCCGTGAGGACGGCACCCCGCCGGGATCGATCGGCAAGCCCTATCCGGGGGTGGGCGTGTACAACTCGACGACGCTCACCGAATGCGCCGTCGCCCAGTTCGACGAACACGGGGCGCTGACGAATTTCGACGACGCGGTCGGAGAGCTCGTCAACACCGAGGGCGCGGGCCCGTTCGCCGGCTACTACAACGACCCGGCCGCCACGGCCGAGCGCATGCGGCACGGCATGTACTGGTCCGGCGACCTGGCCTACCGCGACGCCGACGGCTGGATCTACCTCGCCGGCCGCACCGCGGACTGGATGCGGGTGGACGGCGAGAACCTGGCGGCGGGGCCGATCGAGCGGATCCTGGGGCGCCTGCCCGAGGTCAGCCAGGTCGCGGTCTACGCGGTGCCCGACGACCGGGTCGGTGACCAGGTGATGGCCGCGCTGGTATTGCGTGCCGGGGCGCGGTTGACCCCGGACCGCTTCGCGAACTTCCTTGCCGCGCAACCGGACCTGTCGCCCAAAGCTTGGCCTCGTTATGTGCGCATCAACGCCGACCTGCCGACGACCGCGACGAACAAGATCCTCAAGCGTGCGCTGATCGCCGCGGGCGTCAGCGCGGAGGGCGGTGTCTTGTGGACGCGCCCGGCGCGCGGCACCGCCTACAGTCAGCTGACGGCTTCGCCGGCCTGAGCAGGGACCTCCTGCGGCCCTTCCCCGAACCGCGCCAGCACGAGGGTCGCCGACACCGCCACCACGAAGCCGGCGATGACCAGCCACCCGAGCCCGTCGCGCGCGCTGTCGCCCAGCCATACCACTCCGACGAACGCGGGCGCGATGGTTTCACCGACGACCATCCCCGCGACGGCCGTGGTCACCGAGCCGCGGTGCAGGGCGGAGGTCAGCACCAGGAAACCGGCGGCCCCGCCGGCGGCCGCCGCATACAGCGCCGGATTGGTGTAGAAGGCGCGTTTGGTCGGATCGATCACCTCGATCAGCCGCACGCCGACCTCGATCACCCCGAAACCTGATCCGGCCGCCAGCCCCAGCGCCAGCGCACGCGGCCGGTCCGGCAACCGGCCCGCCACGGCGCCGGCGACGAATATCGCGGCCACTACCCCGAGCAATGCCCAGCCGAGCCCGGCCGGGGCGTGCCGGAAGTGCCCCGGCCCGGCCGCGAGCGCGAGCACGACGAGGCTCGCGCACACCACGCCCACCGCGGTCCATTCCGCCCGCGACAACCGCGCCGACAGCAGCCATGCCGCCGCGATGCCGGTCACCGCTATCGACGCGGCCAGCGCCGCGGCGACCACGTAGATGGGCACCATGCGCAACGCCGCCACCTGAAGGAGGAAGCCGATCCCGTCGAGGCCGACGCCGACGGCGTAGCGCCATTGCCGGGCGGCCCGCATCAGCAGCACGGTGTCGACACCCGAGCCGCTGCCGGCCGCCACCGAACGCGTCGCCGCCGCCTGTAGCACCGACGCCGTGCCGTAGCAGACCGAGCAGCCGAGCGCGAGCAGGAATCCGATCAGCACACGTCGAACAATAGGCCTGCGCCAGGGCTCGCGCGGGCGGTCGGCTTGCTGGGAATCCTCTGAACAAATGTTTGGGCGAAGGCCCGGGTGGGCACGCGACAACTACGCGTGGCTTCGGGACTGATCAGGACCCCATGGAAAATCAGTGAACAGCCAAGCGCATCCATTGTGTCGGCGTACATCTGTCAAACAAAAGCATCACAAAGCAATTCGAAATGCACGTTTAGACTCAGTGTACAACTGTGTACTCTAGCGCCATGGCTGAACGTGGCGCGGAACCCCAGGTCCCACGCGGACGCCGGCTGTTCCTGCGGGCCGTGCGGCGGTTGTTCAGCCCGCTGCAGCCGGACGACTACCTGGAGATGATCAACCCGCTCTGGACCACCAAAGAGCTGCGCGGGAGGGTCGAGGCCATCGAGCAACAGGGCTCGGAAGCTGCCAGCGTCCTGATTCGCCCCGGCTACGAGTGGCCCGGGCACAAGCCCGGGCAGTACGTGCGCCTCGGCGTGGTCATCGACGGTGTGTACCACTGGCGGGCGTACTCGCTGACATCGGATCCCGCGCCCGAGGACGGGCTGATCAGCGTCACGCCCAAGCGGGTCGACGGCGGCGTGGTGTCGCCGTATCTCGTGCACAAGATTCAGCCGGGGGACCTGGTGCGGCTCGGCGAGATCGAAGGCGTGTTCACCCTGCCGGAGCCCGTGCCGGACAAGATGCTGTTCATCAGCGCCGGCAGCGGCATCACGCCGATTATCAGCATGCTGCGCGATCTCGACCACCGCGACGAAATGCGCGACGCGGTGGTCATTCATTCCGCGCGCACCCGCGAGCAGGCCATGTTCCTGTCCGCGCTGGAAGAGCTCGAGGAACGCCACGAGGGCATGCGGCTGGATCTGCGCCTCACCTCCGAACAGGGACGGCTGACGCCCGGGGATTTGGACGCCGTGTGCCCCGACTGGCGCGAGCGCGAGGCGTTCTGCTCGGGTCCCGGCGAGATGCTCGACGCGCTGATCGAGCACTGGGAGGACAACGGGGATCGGGACCGCCTGCATTTCGAGCGGTTTCAGCCGAAGATCGGCGGCGACGCCAACGCCGGCGAGGGCGGCATGGTGTGCTTCCTGGACAGCGACAAGGAAGTCGAATGTGACGGTGGCGCATCGATTCTCGAGGCCGGTGAGAAGGCCGGTCTCAACCTCGCCTATGGCTGTCGCATCGGAATCTGCCATACCTGCGTCGGGACGCTGAAATCGGGCAAGCTGCGCGACCTGCGCTCGGGTGACGTGATCGAACCGACCGAGCAGGACGTCCGAATCTGCATCAACACCGCCGAGGGCGACGTCGAACTCGAACTCTGATGGAAAGGAGCGGCTTGTGACAACTGCCGTGAAGAGGGTTGGGGAGTCACCGCTTTCCCGCCTGGGGGAACAAGAACTGGAAAAGCTCGCGAAGGAATTCGACGCGATCCACGACGAGGTGTTCGCCGATCTCGGCGATCGCGACCGCCGTTACATCAAGAACGTGATCTCGGCGCAACGGCAGATCGTGGTGGCCGGCCGGGTGCTGTTGCTGGCGTCCCGCTCGAAGACCGCGTGGCTGCTGGGCACCGCCTGCCTTTCCATGGCCAAGATCTTGGAAAACATGGAGATCGGCCACAACGTGATGCACGGGCAATGGGACTGGATGAACGATCCCGACATCCACTCCTCGGTCTGGGACTGGGACACGGCGTCGACCGCCGAGTCGTGGAAGCACTCCCACAACTACATCCATCACACCTTCACGAACATCCTCGGCAAGGACAAGGATCTCGGCTACGAGATCATGCGCATCGACCCCAACCAGAAGTGGGCCCCGCGCTACCTGGGCCAACCGATCTACAACCTGCTACTGACGCTCCTGTTCGAGTGGGGTGTGGCCGTCCACGACATGGACATCGACGCGATACGTAAACGCGAGAAGCCGTGGTCGGAGGTGCGCAAGGACCTGCGCGGTATCGGCGTCAAGGCGCGCGCGCAGATCTACAAGGACTACCTCGGCTGGCCGGCCATCAGCGCCGGCGCCTTCGCGCTCGCCCAGCTGGCCTTGCGCGGCCGGCTCGAGCAGCCGGCCAAGTCCCGGCTGGGCAGGAGGCTGCGCAAGATATCCAGCGGCGGCCGCACCGGCGCCGCGGCGACCCTCCTGGACAAGGTCGCTCCGGGCGTCGAGAGCACCTACCTGCGCACGCTCGCCGCCGACGCGCTGGCCAACGTCGTCCGCAACGTGTGGGCGCACGCGATTATCTTCTGCGGCCACTTCCCGGATCAGACCTACACGTTCACGCAGGAAGAGGTCGAGAACGAGACGCGCGGCGGTTGGTATGTACGCCAATTGCTCGGTGCCGCGAACATCGAGGGCAGCCCGCTGTTCCACATCATCAGCGGCAATCTCGGTTACCAGGTCGAACACCACCTCTACCCGGACATGCCGAGCAGTCGATACTCCGAGATCGCGCCGCAGGTCAAAGACATCTGTGAGCGCTACGAACTGCCGTACAACTCCGGGCGGTTCGGGAAACAGTGGCTGATGGTGCACCGCAGCATCTTCCGCTTGGCCTTTCCCGGGGGAAAGCCGCGGCCGAAGCCCGGTCCCTACCACGGCAACGTCCATCGTCCCGACCCCGAGCGGCCGAGCGAGGGCACCCGGTTCCGCGACCGCGTCCCGGCCGAGCACCCGGCCGCGGGCCCCGAACACGAGGGCACCGGCGTCCAGGTGCAACCGCCACCGCGCGGCAAGGACTGACTCGGCACCCGGGGCGCCCCGAGTAGCCTTAATTCGCAAGGGGATTCGGGCTGCTGACTCAGGGGGCGCAATGGCGGGGATCGACGGGCAGGTGGTGGCCATCACCGGGGCAAGCAGTGGCATCGGGGAGGCGACCGCTCTGCTGCTCGCCGAGCGCGGAGCGCGGGTGGTGCTGGGCGCCCGGCGGGTCGATCGGCTCGACGACGCCGCGCGACGGATACGCGAGCGCGGCGGGCAAGCCGTCACCTGCGAGACCGATGTCTCGCGACGTGAACACCTCGTGCGGCTCGTCGCCGCGGCCGCCGGCGAGTTCGGCCGGCTCGACGTTCTGGTGAGCAACGCCGGCATCAGCAAGGTCGGGCCGATGTCCGATCTCGACGTCGACGGGTGGTCGGCGATGATCGACGTCAACCTGCGGGGCGTGCTGCACGGGATCGCCGCGGCGCTGCCGGTGTTTCGGCGCCAGCAACGCGGCCACTTCGTCACGACGGTGTCGACCGCGGGGCTCAAGATCGTCCCCACCATGGCGGTGTACGCCGCCACCAAGAACGCCGTTCGCACCGTGATGGAGGGACTGCGCCAGGAATCCACCGACGGTGTCATCCGGACCACGTCGATCTCACCGGGATTCGTCGACACCCAACTGGACAGCTCCATCGACGACCCGGAGGCGCGCGCGCAGATCCGGCGCAACATGACCGAGTTCGGCCTGCCGCCGGCCGCGGTGGCGCGGGCCATCGCCTTCGCCGTCGAACAGCCGCCCGACGTCGAGATCGGCGACATCACCATCCGGCCGACGGTCCAGGGCTAGCACCGAGTCGCGTGGTCTGAACCATTTTCGTCGACCGCTCGTGGATGATCATCGATGATGCACGGCATCCGCAGATCCGATATCGAAGACACCGAGCCGACGGGTGATTCCGGCGGGTACGGGTTTCCGGCGCGGGTGTGGCGCGTGCTGGACGAGCACCCGCCGCCGGGCGTCGCGCGGGCGCAACGGTGGCGCAGCCCGCTGCGGGGACCGTGGCTGACCTCCGTGTTCGGCTCGGTGCTGCTCGTGACCCTGCCGATCGTCGTCGTCACGGGCCTGCTGTCCTACATCGCCTACGGGCCGAGGTTCGGGCAGGCCATCCCGGGCGACGTCGGCTGGCTGAAGCTGCCGACGTTCGATTGGCCCACCAACCCGTCATGGCTCTACCGGTTGACCCAGGGACTGCACGTCGGGCTGGGGCTGGTGCTGATCCCGGTGGTGCTGGCCAAACTGTGGTCGGTGATCCCCAGGCTGTTCGCGTGGCCGCCCGCGCGATCGATTGCCCAACTGCTGGAACGGGTTTCGCTGCTGATGCTGGTCGGTGGCGTACTCTTCGAAATCGTCACGGGCGTGCTGAACATCCAGTACGACTACGTCTTCGGCTTCAGCTTCTACACCGCGCATTACTTCGGCGCGTGGGTGTTCATCGCGGGGTTCGTCGTGCATATCGCGATCAAGATCCCGGCCATGTGGTCGGGCCTGCGCTCGATCTCACCGCGCGACGTCCTGCGCACCGGGCGCGCCGCGACCGCAGCCCAGGCGTGGGAACCGGACGGACTGGTCGCCGCGGACCCGGCCCCGCCCACGATGAGCCGCCGAGGCGCCCTGGCGCTCGTGGGTGGCGGTGCGCTGTTCATGGCGGTCATCACCGCGGGCCAGACCCTGGGCGGCTTCGCGCGGCCGGCCGCGCTGCTGCTGCCGCGTGGCCGCACCCGCGGGGACGGGCCCAACGACTTCGAGATCAACCGGACCGCCGCGGTGGCCGGCATCTCCGCCGGGGACACCGGCGAACGCTGGCGGCTCACGTTGAGCGGCGGACCCCGCGCCGTCGCACTGGACCGCGCCGCGCTCTCGGCCATGCCACAGCACACCGCCGTGCTGCCGATCGCCTGCGTGGAAGGCTGGTCCACCACCCAAACCTGGACGGGGGTGCGGCTGGCGGACTTGGCCCGGCTGGCCGGCGTTCCCACACCGGACTCGGCGCGCGTCTCCTCGCTGGAGCGCTCGGGCGCGTTCGGCCGCGCGACGTTGCAGGGGAGCCAGGTGCTGCACCCCGACGCGCTGCTCGCGCTGCGCGTCAACGGAACGGACCTTTCCCCGGACCACGGCTTCCCGGCGCGCATCGTCGTGCCGGCGCTGCCCGGGGTGCACAACACCAAGTGGGTGGAGTCCATTGCCTTCCACGTGGCCGCAAATGCATAGCGCGCGAGAGGCTTTCGTAAAAGTCTACGGGTCCCGTCCACTGCATCTGCTCACCCTGATCGCCGGGTTCGCGCTCCTGGGCTACGTGGTGGCCACCATCGGACCGGCCACGCTCTGGAATTCACACGTGTGGTGGCAGTCGATCATCGTGTGGTTCGCCGCGGCCATCGTCGCCCACGACCTGGTGTTGTTCCCGGTCTATGCGCTACTGGACGGGCTGCTGTCGCGCAGCGTTGTTCGGCGCGCGCCGCCACGCGTGCCGGTGATCAATCACATCCGGGTGCCCGCCCTGGGCGCGGGCCTGACGCTGCTGGTGTTCCTTCCCGGCATCGTCAAGCAGGGCACCCCCACGTACTCGGCCGCGACCGGCCAGACCCAGGACCCCTTCCTGGGGCGCTGGCTGCTGCTGACCGCGGCGCTGTTCGCGGTCAGCGCCGCCGTCTACGCGGTCCGCGCGACGATGGCGCACCGGCGGCCTGGGGGAGCGCCCGAGCTACATGTCGGCGATGATGTGTAGCCGCCGGGCGCTGTACTCGGTGTCGGAGATGGCGCCCCGGTCGTGCAGATCCTCCAGCTGCTTGAGGCGGTCGTAGGGCGGCGGCCCGGACGGCGGGAGCGCGGGCGGGTGAGCGTGGCTGCCGCCGCTGTGCGGCACGGTGCCGCCCTTGGTGGTCCACCCCGTGCCCAGGTCGATGAGGCGCAGCGCGAACAGCACGCCGGCGGCGGTGATCGGCAGACCGAGATAGAGCATCCAGCCCAACGGCAGGCCGGCTCGGCTCAGCGCGAAATAACGCGTCAGGAGCACGAGCGCGAGCATCGCGCCGGCCAGCAGCACGACGACCTTGGTCTTCATCCGCGGTGAACCTCCGTAAGAGTTCGGTGCCGGCGGCACCGGGTGGTGGGGCAAGTGCAAACCACCCGTGGCGCTACCGATCCCAAGAGCGCCGGGCGACTTCACCGTCGGTGGCGGTCCTTGAAGGATTCTTGAGGACTTCTTGGAGTGTTCTTGGAGGCCGGGTGTGTCGATACGCATCGTCTGACAGGCGATTACAGTGGGGAATCGTGCCTCATGGACAACGACGGGCAGCGGCCGCGATGTGCGGCTGCATGGCAGCCCTTGTCTTGGCGCTTGGGGACATGGCGGCAACGACGCCGACGGCGCACGCGGTGGCACCGTCCACATCCTCGTCGGCCCACGGCAATGCCTTCGGGGTTGGAGCCTTCGGGGTTGGACCGCCCGGTTCTCCCTGCTTCATCGGCCTCAATTGCGGATGTGTTCAACACTGCCAGCAGCCGCCACATCCCCGTCCTCCGAATGTTGCCGGGGATCCGCAGCGCACCCCTCCCGCCTCGGCGCCGCCGAATCCCTAGTGCCGCCACGAAATGCGCAGCCCCCGTCGACTAACTACAGTGGAGAATCGTGGAGTATCGGCAAGCCCAGCCCGTGACCGCGTTGTGCGGTGTTCTGGCGGCGCTTGTCGTCGCATTCGCGTGGTCGCCCGGTGACGTGGCCCCCAGGGCCTCGACCGCCGCTTCGTCCTCGACCGTGACGCCCCCGCCGAGTCCCGGCGGGGCCCTGCCGGTCCAACCCGCCGGCGGGGGCGGCTGCATCATCGGCCTCAACTGCGGTTGTACGCGCAACTGCCACCAGCCGCCGCGCCCCCGTCCCCCCGCCATAGCCGGCGACCCGCAACACAGCGCGCCCGCTCCCGCCCCGCAGGACCCCTAACGGGCATTAGCCGGCGCGGCCGCGGATCGCTTTCCTATCATCTGCTCATGCAGACCGCGGGCTCGCCGGCATTCACCGACGGGGATTCGGCCCGGTTCCGGGCCGCCGGCTTTTGGTCTGACACGACTCTGTCGGACGCGGTGCGCCGTAACGCCCAACTGGCACCGGATCGTCTCGCCTACGTCGACCATCCTGGAACCGCGCTAACTTGGCGCGAACTCGATCGTGCTGCAACAGGTCTGGCGGAACAGCTGGCCGGAGCGGGGATTTCGCCCGGTGACCGGGTGGCGGTGTGGCACGGCGACTCCGCCGCCCTGCACGTGCTCTTCGTGGCCATCGAGCGCTGCGGGGCCGTCGTCGTCGGCATCGGCGCCCGGGCGGGCACCCGTGAGGTCGCCGCGATACTGCGCGGCGCGCGGCCGAAGATCTTGATCAGCGATCGGCAACGCGGCGACGCGGCGGCGGCTGTCGCCAACGAGCTTTCGCTGCCCACCCTGGGCTTGAGCGCCGATGCCGGCACGCCGCGATTGGACGTCCCGGTGCGGCCCAGGCCGCTGGCCGATGGAATCCGCCTGGGGCCCGACGACGTCTTTCTCATCAACTCCACCTCCGGGACCACTGGCCTGCCCAAGTGCGTGGTGCACACGCAGAATCGTTGGCACTACTTTCACCAGAAGGCCGTCGCCAACGGCCGGCTGACGCCGGCCGACACCTTCCTGCCGGTCATCCCGACGCCGTTCGGCTTCGGGCTCTGGACCAGCCACACCACGCCGATCTACCTCGGCGCGACCGCGGTGCTCCTGGACCGGTTCAGCACCAGGGCAACCTGCGAGGCCATATCCGAGCATCGGGTCAGCGTGTTGTGTTGCGTCAGCACCCAATTGACCATGCTGATGGCTGACCCCGCCACCCGCGACCACGACCTGAGCTCGCTGCGGGTCGTGTTCACCGGGGGCGAGGCGCTGCCCTACCGGCCCGCCGCCGAGTTCGAGGAGCTCACCGGCGCCAAGATTCTGCAGTTCTACGGTTCGAACGAAACCGGGCTGCTCAGCGCCACCACGGTCGACGACCCGCGCGAACGCCGGCTGCGCACCGGCGGCCGGATCGTCCCCGAGATGGCGGTGCGGCTCTTCGACGGGGACCGGGACGTCACCGAGACGGGACGGGGACAGCCCGCGTGCCGCGGCCCGGCGACCAGCCTGGGCTATCTGGGCGGGACCGATCACGACAAGCTGTTCACCCGGGACGGGTGGATGCGCATGGGCGACATCTGCGAAATCGACGCCGAGGGTTATCTGACGGTCACCGGGCGAACGTCGGATTTCATCCTGCGCGGCGGGAAGAACATCAGCGCGACCCAGGTCGAGGACGCCGTCGCGACCCATCCCGCCATCGCGGTTGCCGCGGCGGTCGCGATGCCCGACCCGGTGTTCGGCGAAAAGGTCTGCCTCTACGCCGAACTCGTCGACTCGGCCACCGTGGACCTGCCCGAGCTGACCGAACACCTGCTGGCGCTGGGGGTGTCCAAGGAGCTGTTGCCCGAACGGCTCATCGTGGTCGACGAGCTCCCGCGGTCATCCGGCGGGAAGGTTGCCAAAGGCCGGCTCCGCGAGGATATTCGAGCCAGAATGGAGGGGAGATCATGAACGCTCCTGACGCGCGGCGGGGCGGCCTGGAAGTCTGGGCGCCGTCGGTGGTTCCCCCGCTCGGGACCGAGCTGTCCGACGAGCAGGCGCTCGCCGTGGCCTTCCGCCACCTGGCCGGCATCGGATTCGCCGAGAACATGGCGGGACACATCACCTGGCAGCCGGACGGTCGCACGGAGATGCTCGTCAACCCGTGGGGGTTGTGGTGGCAGGAGATCACCGCGTCCGACATCTGTGTGGTCGACGCCGACGCGCGGGTGCTGCGCGGCCGCTGGGACGTCACCCCGGCGATCCACATCCACACCGAGCTGCACCGCGTCCGCGACGACGCCCGGGTGGTCATCCACAACCATCCCTACTACGTCTGCGTGCTCGCGGCGCTGGGCAGGCTGCCCGAGTTGGTGCACCAGACCGGTTCGCTGTTCCTCGACGATCTCTGCCTGGTGGACACCTACGACGGCGAGATCGACAGCCCCGCGCGCGCGGCGGAACTGGCCGCCCGCATCGGCACCGCCAACCTGACCATCCTGGCCAACCACGGCGTCATCGCGACCGGCCGCAACCTGGCCGAGGCCGTCTACCGGGCGGCGTCGATCGAGCGGGTATGCAAACTGGCCTACGACGTGCTGCTCACCGGCATCGAACCGGTGGCCATGAAGTGGTCGGACATGGCCGGCATGCAGCGGTCGCTCGTCGAACGTGCGGCCGACGTGTACTGGGCGGGGGCGGCCAGAATGACCATCAAGGCCGATCCCGGCGTGCTCGCGTGAGCGGGGTCGTCGAGTGTGCACCCACGGCGGCGACACGCCGAGGGACGCCGCCCTCACCGCACACTCGAAGCCGTGACTTCACACTCAACGACCCCGTCCGGCAAGGAGATTGACGAATGAAATCGATCGACGAGCTGGCCGCCGACCTGAACTTCACCACTGCCAAGACCGGCGGCCAACGCTCGGTCACGTTCCTGCCGGACCCGCCGCGGGCGCCCCGGCGCTACACGGTGATCTCGGTCGACGATCACATCGTCGAACCACCGGACACTTTCGCCGGGCGGCTGCCCCGCAAGTTCGCCGACCGGGCACCCAAAGTCGTCGAGACCGACAGCGGGGGACAGACCTGGGTCTACGACGGCCGGGAACTGCCCAACGTCGGCTTCAACGCCGTCGTCGGCCGGCCGGTTGCGGAGTACGGGTTCGAACCGGTCCGGTTCGACGAAATGCGCAGGGGCGCATGGGATATCCACGAGCGCGTCAAGGACATGGACCTCAACGGCATCTACGCCTCGCTCAACTTCCCGTCCTTCCTGCCCGGGTTCGCCGGCCAGCGGCTGCAGCAGGTGACCAGCGACCGCGACCTCGCGCTGGCCTCGGTGCGGGCGTGGAACGACTGGCACCTCGAGGTCTGGGCGGGCTCCTATCCCGAACGGATCATCCCCTGCCAGCTGCCGTGGCTGCTGGATCCGGAGCTCGGCGCGCAGATGATCTACGAGAACGCCGAGCGCGGGTTCCATGCGGTGACGTTCAGCGAGAACCCGGCGATGCTGGGGTTGCCGAGCATTCACTCCGGGCACTGGGACCCGATCATGGCGGCGTGCGCCGAGACGGACACGGTCGTGAACCTGCACATCGGCTCGTCGGGGTCCTCGCCGTCGACCACCGACGACGCGCCGCCGGACGTGCAGGGCGTTTTGTTTTTTGCCTACGCGATCTCCGCGGCGGTCGACTGGCTGTATTCCGGCCTGCCCAGCAGGTTCCCCGGCCTGAAGATCTGTTTGTCGGAGGGCGGAATCGGCTGGGTCGCCGGGCTGCTCGATCGCCTCGACCACATGCTCAGCTACCACGCGATGTACGGCACCTGGCAGGCGCTGGGCGAGAGCCTGACGCCCGCGGAGGTTTTCACGCGGAATTTCTGGTTCTGCGCCGTGGAGGACAAATCGTCGTTCGTGCAACGCGACCGCATCGGCGTAGACAACATCATGCTGGAGGCCGACTACCCGCATTGCGACTCCACCTGGCCGCACACCCAGCAGACGATCCACGAACAGATCGGCGACCTGCCCGCCGACGTGATCCATAAGTTCAGTTGGGAGAACGCATCCCGCCTGTACCGCCACCCGGTGCCGGCGGAGGTGCAGCGCGATCCCGAGGCGTTCTAGCCGCGTCAGCGGGCGACCGGCCCCGCAGGGAACACACGTGCCAACCCCGAGGTTGTTCCACGACATTCCCCCGGCCGTATACTACGTTTAGTATGTTCTGAACGTAGACGTCAGAGGGGTCATGTCGCCGGAAGAGGCCGAGTTCGCCGACCGCATGGGGCTGTTCTTCGAGCTTCTCGGGGCCACTCGCACCATGGGCCGGGTGTATGGGTGGCTACTGATCTGCGATCCACCCAGCCAATCGTTGACTCAGCTGGCCGAGGCGTTGTCGGTCAGCAAGGCCTCGATCAGCACCGTCGCCCGGCAACTGCTGGAAGGCGGCATGGTGGAGCGATTGCCCAGCCCGAACCGTCAACACCTCTACCGCGTCACGCCAGGTGGGTTCACCAGCGTTCTGGAAACGCAGTTGTCCCTGATGCGGCTGGGGATCGAGCCCGCCGAGTTCGCCCTGTCCGTGCTGGGTGAGGACCGTGCCGCTCAGCGCCGGCGCGTCGAGGATTTCCGCGATTTCTGCGAGTTCTGCACCAATGCCTACCGCGACCAGCTCATGCAGATGTGGACCGAATATCGGGCGGCAAGGAGAAAGCCATGACTTCGACGGGCAAGGTCGACTTCACCGGTGTGCGGTGGGGCTCGGTGGAATGGACCAACCTCGTCACCCTGTATCTACGCGCTCACGAAAGCCGGTCGAGCCGGCCGATTTTGGGGGACGCGGCAGCCGCGGAAGCGGTGGACCGGATCGACTACGACTTCAAGCGAATCCACCGGAGTTCGCTGCCGGCGTCGAACCAGTATCTGGTCGCGTTGCGGGCGCAACAACTCGACGACTGGTGCGCGGCGTTTCTGGGGCGTCATCCCGAAGCGGTGGTGCTGCACCTGGGTTGCGGCCTGGACGGCCGCGCCTTCCGGCTCGCCGTGCCGCCGTCGGTCTCGTGGTTCGACGTCGACCAACCCGGTGTCATCGAGCTGCGCCGGCGGCTCTACGCCGACAGCGAGCGCTACCGGATGATCGGCTCGTCGGTGACCGATCCCGGTTGGCTGGACCAGATCCCGACCGGGTGTCCCACCCTGGTCATCGCCGAGGGCCTGCTGATGTACTTGACCGAGCAACACGTGCGGCAGCTTCTGCGGCGGATGACCGACCGATTCGACTGCGGTGAAATGCATTTCGACACGCTATCGGCGCTGGCGCCGCTGCTGTCGAAGGTGTTCACCAGGGGAATCATCAAGTGGGGCATTCGAGACGCGCGGGAGCTGCAGACGTGGAATCCCAGGCTGCGGTTGCTCGAGCAGACGTCGACCCTGGCCGGCTATCAGCGAATCGAATCGACGGCGGTGCGGTCGATCTACCGGTTGATGTGGTACGCGGGCGCGCGCAACTACGACGTGCTCAACCGCTTCGAGTTCTGAATCACAGCCCTGAGGCCAGCCGCTGCAGGATCTCGGCCGCGGGTTCCGCGGTGGCATGCCGGTATCCGGTGCCCGCCCACAGGTGCACGTAGTCGGGCCTCCCCGCCGCGGCCGCGGCTTTGCGCAGCGGGCTGGTGAGGTGATGGAGGGCGGGGTAGCCCAGTGGCGCGTGCGCCTCGTGGGCGTCGATGAACGCGTTGCGCAGCCCGCGGGCGGGGCGGCCGGTGAAGGCGTGCGTGAGCACCGTCTCGGTATACGTGGGATCGGTCAGGGCCGCCTGGTGGGTGGCCGACGCGCCGCTTTCGTCGGCGCGCAGCAGAACGGTCCCGACCGCCGCCGCGGCCGCGCCGGCGCGGATCACCTCGGCGACCGCGGTGGGAGTGGCGAGCCCGCCAGCGGCCAGCACGGGCAGCGGGATCGTCGCGACGATCCGCTCCACGAGCTCGGCAATCGGCACCGCCGCCAACGGCTTTCGCGGCGAGAGCGTGCCGGAGTGCCCACCGGCGGCCACCTCCTGCACGGCGAGCATGTCGACCCCGGCGTCGCGCGCCTGCGCCGCCTCCTCGGGTGTGGTCACCGTCTGGACCACGACGGTGTCGGCCTTGCGCAGGTCAGTGATCACGCCGCGGGGTGGAATGCCGAAGGTGAACGACACCATCGGGACCGGGTCGTCGAGCAGCAGCGCGATCTTCTCGTCGAATCTGTCGTTGTCCTCGATCGGGTCCGGCGGCAACGTCAAGCCGAACTGGTCGGCGTCGCGCTGAACGACCGCGGCATAAGCCCGGTAGCTCTCGGGGTCGACCGGGAGCGGGTTGGGCGCAAACAGGTTGATGCCGAACGGGATTGCCTCCGCGCGGACCTGCTTGAGCTCGGCTTCGACCGCCTCCACGGTCTTGTAACCCGCGGCGAGCATGCCGAAGGCGCCGGCGCGGTTCGCCGCCGACACCATCGCGGGCGTGGTCGGGCCGCCGGCCATCGGGGCGGCGACGAGCGGAATGGACATCCCGAACTGAGCCAGCATCTGAAGGGTCCTTCCCGTCGCGCGGGCGCGCACAGCGCCGCTTCGACAATAACGACGGGCCGTCGCGGCAGCATTCCGCCCTGGCGCCGGACCTGGCAGGATGCTTCACCGTGAAGAGGCCCAACTTCCTCGTGATCGTGGCGGACGACCTCGGGTTTTCCGATATCGGCGCGTTCGGCGGCGAAATCGAGACGCCCAATCTCGATCGGCTCGCCCACGCGGGAATCCGGTTCACCGATTTCCATTCGGCGCCGGCCTGCTCGCCCACCCGGGCGATGCTGCTGACGGGAACCGACCACCACGTCGCCGGAATCGGCACGATGCTGGAGGTCGCGGGTCCCGGCTTCCGCGGCGCACCCGGCTACGAGGGCTATCTCAACGACCGTGTGGTGGCGTTGCCCGAACTGCTGCGCGACGCCGGGTACCTGACGTTGATGTCGGGCAAGTGGCATCTGGGCGCCACGATCGAGACATCGCCCTGGGCACGTGGATTCGAGCGCTCGTTCGCGTTGCTGCCGGCCGGGGCCAGCCACTTCGGGGGCGGCGGGGCCCGCAGTTTCTCGCCCGTGCCAACGCTTTACACCGAGGACGACCGGTTCGTGACGGTCGGCGACGACTTCTACTCGTCGGACTCCTACACCGACAAGCTCCTGCAATACCTGCGGGAACGCGCGCCCGGCGACGACCGGCCGTTCTTCGCATACCTGCCCTTCCAGGCGCCGCACTGGCCGCTGCAGGCACCGGACGAATCCATCGCGAAATACCGGGGCCGTTATGACGCCGGGCCCGACGTCCTGCGCGAGGAGCGACTGGCGGCGCTCAAGCGGCTGGGCCTGTGCCCACCCGACGTCGAGGCGCACCCGGTGGTGGCCGACGGCGCCCCGGAATGGGCCGACATGACCGCCGAACAGCGGGCGGCGTCCGCGCGCAGTATGGAGGTCTACGCGGCGATGGTCGACCGCATGGACTTCAACGTCGGCCGGGTGATCGACTACTTGTCGGAAAGCGGCGAGCTCGACGACACGGTCGTTATCTTTCTGTCCGACAACGGCGCCGAGGGCGCCATCGTCGAAGCGATGCCACTGGTCGGTGCCCGAATCGCCGCGCAGATCGAAAAGCATTGCGACAACAGCGTCGACAACCTCGGCCGGCCGTCATCGTTCATCTGGTACGGGCCGCGGTGGGCGCAGGCCGCCACCGCGCCGTCGCGGCTGCACAAGGCGTTCACCACCGAAGGCGGGATCCGGGTGGTCGGCTTCGCCACCTGGCCCGGGTTTGACCGGCAGGGCCAGATCGGCACCGCGTTCAGCACCGTCATGGACATCGCCCCGACGGTTCTCGAACTGGCGGGTGCCGCACACCCCGGCACGTCCTACCGCGGGCGCGAGGTGGCACCGATGCGCGGGCGCTCCCTGGTCGGGTACCTGTCGGGCGGCGCGGACACCGTGCATGACGCCGACACCGGCACGGGCTGGGAGTTGTTCGGCCGCCGCGCCATTCGCCAGGGGGAGTGGAAGGCGCTGCACCTGCCCGCACCGTACGGTCCGGGCAGCTGGCAGCTCTACGACCTCGCCTCGGATCCGGGCGAGATACACGACCTGGCCGAGTCGCACCCCGCCAAGCTGGCCGAGCTGCTGACGTTGTGGGATCGCTACGTCGAGGAGAACGGCGTGATCCTCGATCCCGTGTCGGTGTTCGACCTCGAGTTATGAGTCCTGATGGCTGAGACAACCACCTGCGCGATCATCGGTGGCGGCCCCGCCGGCATGGTCCTGGGGCTGCTGCTGGCTCGGGCGGGCGTGCAGGTCACCCTGATGGAGAAGCACGGCGATTTCCTGCGGGACTTCCGCGGCGACACCGTCCACCCGACCACCATGCGGCTCCTCGACGAGTTGGGCCTGTGGGAACCCTTCGCCGCCTTGCCTTTCACCGAAGTCCGCACCGCGAAACTCGAATCCAACGGACGGTCGGTGACCTACGTCGACTTCGAGCGGTTGCGCCAGCCCCACCCCTTCGTCGCGATGGTGCCGCAGTGGGATCTCCTGAACCTGCTCGCCGATGCCGCACACGCGGAGCCGAGCTTCTCGCTGCGGATGAGCACCGAAGTCACCGGGCTGTTGTGGGAGGCCGGCAGCGTCGCCGGGGTGCGCTACCAGGGGCCCGACGGTCCCGGCGAACTACGGGCGGAGTTGACGGTTGCCTGCGACGGCCGCTGGTCGATCGCGCGCCGGGCGGCGGGATTGAAGGCGCGCGAGTTCCCGGTGAAGTTCGACGTGTGGTGGTTCAGATTGCCGCACAAGGAGGAAACCGAGTACTCGTTCCTGCCCCGGCTGGGCCCGGGCAAGGGTCTTGCCGTGATCCCCCGCGAGGGCTACTTCCAGATCGCGTACCTCGGGCCGAAGGGCATCGACGCCCAATTGCGGGCGCGCGGTATCGACGCATTCCGGCGTGACGTCGAAGAGCTGCTGCCCGATATGCCCGAGTCGGTGGCGGCGTTGCAATCCATGGATGACGTCAAACATCTTGACGTGCACGTGAATCGGCTGCGCCGCTGGCACACCGAAGGGCTGCTGTGCATCGGGGATGCCGCACACGCGATGTCGCCCCTGGGCGGCGTCGGTATCAACCTGGCGGTGCAGGATGCCGTCGCCGCCGCCACCGTGCTGGCCGAACCGCTGCGGCGACACCGGGTCGGCACCCGCGAGCTCGCCGCGGTGCACCGCCGGCGCGTGTTCCCCACGGTGGTGACGCAACTGGTCCAGCAGGTGCTGCACCGGCTGTTGCTCGGTCCACTGCTGCGCGGCGCGGATCCCACGCCGCCCGCCGCGTTGCTCGGCCTGATGCGGCGGTTCCCGTGGCTGTCGGCCGTGCCGGCTTACTTCGTCGGCGTCGGAGTACGGCCCGAGCACGCCCCGGAGTTCGCGCGCCGCGCGCCCGTCGACCGGGATGGCTGAGTCAGCGTCCCGGGCGCCGGGAAGAGCGATCGCCGGCCCGTGGAGGCGGTTTGATGTTTCGCGGGCGAGGGTAACCTCTGCTGACGATGTGAGGTCGTGAAATCGGTCCTGTCTCCACGTTGCGGACGCCGCCTCTGGCGAGCCATGGGACCGAGAGGAGGCCAGAGCTAATGGATCTCAAGAAGTTTGCAGGTAAAGCCGCGGTCGCCGGCGCGTTGAGCGCCGTGGCGCTCGGCTTCGGTACCGGTATGGCACAGGCCCACCCCGGGCCGTGGCCGCCGCCGGGCCCACCGGGTCCGCACGTCGTCGACGACGGTCATTGGAACCCGCTGCCACCTGGGCAAATCAAGCAGATTTGTCCCTGGCAGGCGCCGCCCGGTCACTGGGTTGGTGGCCCGCACGGCGTTCCCTGCACCTGACTCCCGGGACGTTGATGGAGCCGACCCGCCGCGCTTCTGCGCGGGGCGGGTTCAGGCGGGCCGGGCGGCCAGTTGGGCCAGTTGCGCGGCAACCTCGGCCGTTTGGGTGGTCAGCACGATTCGGCCGGAAGTCACCGGTTCCTCGATGATCGGGGCCTCGAGAACGAGATTGTCGCGGACGAAGGCCACATGGTCCCGCAGGTGCGCCGCGGTGTAGGACGCCCACGCGGCCGCCGATGGCTGGTCCAGGATCAGGGTCACCTCGTAGAAACCCGCGGTCAGCGACTTCGGTGGGTCGACGTGTATCAGCCCGAGCTGCAGGGTCTCTGGAGCGAGCAGGTACGAGGTGGTCCGGCCGATGTCGCACGCGGTGAGCGCATCAGTAGGCGCCACCCCGTGATTCGGATCGCTGGCGGGGCACTTCGGCGGGCTGGCCGGCTGCGATTTGTTGACCGGGCGGACGGGCAACGGCGCGATCTTCACGATGGGTGCAGCCGGCGCGGCCGATGGTGTCGTGGTGGGCGCCGCGTTGGTGGTTGTCGACGTGGTGGGTGCGGCCGGGTGCCGCGTCGGGTGGCAGCCGCATGTCAGCGCCACGAGCAGGCCGACGCACGCGAGCCAAGCGCCGGCTTTGACATCCATTCGGCGTTGAACCATTCGGTCATTGTTCCAGTCGTTGTCCGGCGGTCGGTTTCGCCCGCGCCGGCGCACACGCGCTTGGTGGCCACTCACGTCCGCCGTCATGCGTCATCGCACCAACGCTCGCATCTCGATGCGGCCTGCATACGCGATTGTCGCGCGGCTGGCGCGTGGGTAGGCTGCGGCGGATGGGAGTCCGCACCGGGTACGCGGAGGGGACGTTCAGCTGGGTTGACCTCGCCACTTCCGACCCGGATGCGGCCACAGTGTTCTATGGGACGCTCTTCGGCTGGACGCCGGACGAGCGGCGTATGTCGGACGGTCGCACGTACACGGTGCTGCGCCGCGAGCAGCAGGAGGTCGCTGGGCTCTATGCGCTCCATACGACCGACCCCGCCGGTGGTGAGCCACGCTGGAACTCGCACGTATCGGTCGCCGACGTCGACGCGGCGGCCGCCCGCGCCCGCGCGTTGGGAGGCACCGTCTTAGCCGGGCCGCTGGATGCCGGAGACCGCGGGAGGTTGGTGGTCGTGCGCGATCCGCACGGGGCCGTCATCCATCTCTGCCAGCCCGGCCGGCACTTCGGCGCGACGTGCGTGAACGAGACCGGGTGTCTGACGTGGAATGAGCTCGCCACCCTGGATGTCGATGCCGCGATCGCCTTCTACTCGCGACTGTTCGGCTGGCACATCGAGTTCCTCGCCGGCATGCCCGTGCCTTACTGGGTGATCCGTGTGGGAGCGCCCGCGGTGCCGGTGCTTTCGGGCGACAACGGCGGACTGCGCGGTCTGACGGCGGCGGACGCCGGCGTGCCGTCGCGCTGGCTGCCCTACTTCGTCGTGGCCGACGTCGCCGAGGCCGGGGCAGCGGCCATCGCCGGCGGCGGCGCGGTTCTCGCGGGGCCGACGGAGCAGCCGAAGGGTCGCTTCAGCTTGCTGCGCGATCCGCAGGGGGCGAGCTTCCTGGTCTTCGAAAGCAGCAAGCTCGACCCGTGAAGGGGCGGAAGCGGACGTGATCCTGGCCGAGACGTTGGTGTTCGGCTCGGGCCCCGAGTGTCCAACCGAACTGCTCTGTTTGCCGCTGTTGCGCGCGCGGTATGGGCTCACCTTCAAGGAGTTTCGTGTCACCGATGCCGGGGGGCCACGCACCGTCGAGGCGCTCGAAACGGGAGCGATTCAGGTTGGCGTGCTCTTCACGACCGATCCACGCCTTCTCGCCGGCGACTTCGTCCTGCTCGAGGATGACCGGCACGCCCAGCCCGCCGAGAGCGTGACGCCGATTCTGCGCGAAGAGTTGCGCATGGCGCACGGCGCCGACCTTGCCGCGACCATCGATGCCGTGAGCGCGGAACTCACGACCGAGCGCCTCGCCGACCTCAATCGTCGCGTCCTTCTCGGGTCATCGCCCGCGGCGGCGGCTGAATTCCTCACCGAGCGGCGGCTCGGCCCGACGCCCCGCGTATCGCGGAGAAACCGACCGGCGATTGTCGTCGGCTCGGCCAACTTCGCCGAGAGCGTGACCGTGGCCGAGCTTTACGCCCACGCGCTGGCGGACGCCGGCTTCCCGGTCGAGCGGCGCCTCGGGATCGGCAACCGCGACACGTACTTTCCGCTGCTCCGCGACGGCGCAGTCGACCTCGTCCCCGAGTACGTGGGTAGCCTCCTCGCGTACCTGGACGGCAGCCGTGGGGGGATCCCGGATGCGCACCAAGCCCATGCGGCGCTCGCCCAGGCGCTGCGGGGAACGGGCCTCGCCGCTCTGCAGCCGGCGCCAGCCGAGAACAAGAACGGCATCGTCGTGACCGCCGCGACCGCGGCGCGCCACGGCCTGACGCGGATCAGTGATCTCGGCCGGGCGATCGGCGATGCGGACGGGAGCGGGTGACTCGCGGCGGCGTGCAAATCGCGTTGAATTATCCGACCATTCATGTAGTCGAGAGTTGGTGAGTGGTCGGCCGTTGTTCGTCAGCCGTTTCGCTCGGAGGTGTCGTCGGACATCAAACCAGATCTTCAGCAACACTACGAATATAGAGTAAAGTGTTGGTCCGAGACGAAGGGCCATGGACAGACGCCGAAAGCCTAATCCCGGGGAGCGCCGCCGCGACTTGTGCGACGCGGCGATTCAGTTGTTGGCCGACGACGGGGCCAAGGGCGTGAGCCATCTCAAGGTCGACCGCAAAGCCGGCGTGCCCGACGGGACGACGTCGTTCTATTTCCGCACCCGCTCGGCGCTGCTGCGCGCGGTGGCCGAGCGGCTGGCCGAGCTGGATCTCGCCGAGCTGCAATCGGTGGCGGACAGCTCGACCGACCGGAAAGACGATGCCTCGCCCTCGCGGTTGTCGCAGGTGGTCATTCAGGCCGCCAGTGAACCGCAGTTGTCGCGGACCAAGGCCCGCTACGAGCTGACGATGCAAGCCACCCGCGACCCGGCGCTCGCCGCGATCCTGCAACAGGCCACGGACGAGTTCACCAAGTTGCACCGCGAGATCCTCGTGCAACTGATGCCGCACGGCGCGGATCTGGAACCGGCGGTGGTCGAGGACCTCAGCAACGTCACGCTGACGTTCATCAACGGTCTGCTGCAGCGGCTCGCGCATGGGGACCGGTTGATAGACACCGCCGAGCAGCTGGACGGGATCTTGTCCGCGATGGCGGTGGGGATTCTCAAAAGTCCGAACAAGGGGCGCCTGACACGAAGCGACGGCCTGCCGCCGGCGCGCAGCCGCCGGGCCGCGGGATCCGGGTGAGGCTGCGGGCGGGACACGGATGCGTGGCTCTGGCTCTTGCCAGGGCACCCGCTGTATGGTTCTCTACGAGAATAGAGTAAATCCACGTTCGCGGACCGTTTCAGCCAAAACCCGCGTGCGGGTACGAGCATTGTGATTAAGCGGAGTGTATAAATTGTCCGAGCCCGATCCGGCGCTGACAGACCGGCGGCACCGGCTCTGTCGCACGCGATGCGGGAACCCGGAAATGCCTGCGGTAGGAGGGATTTCGTGACGGCGAGCACCGATAGCCATGTTCGATTCGATCCGTACGATGTCGAGCTGATTGCCGACCCATATCCGATGTTCAAGCGCCTGCGTGACGAGGCGCCGCTGTACTACAACTCCGAATACGACTTTTACGCGCTGAGCAGATTCGCCGATGTAAACAAGGGCATCCTCGACTACGGCACTTACAGCTCCGCGCGGGGCGTGATCATGGAACTGATCAAGGCCAACCTCGAAATCCCTTCGGGCATGCTGATCTTCGAAGACCCGCCGATCCACGACGTGCACCGCAAGCTGCTGTCGCGCATGTTCACCCCCCGCAAGATCGCCGCGCTGGAGCCGATGATCCGCGAGTTCTGCGCACAATCGCTCGATCCACTGGTGGGCTCGGGCCGGTTCGACTTCGTCACCGACCTGGGGGCGATCATGCCGATGAAGGTCATCAGCGCGCTACTCGGCATCCCCGAAGAAGATCAGGAATACATCCGCGACCGCGGCAACGCTCAGTTGCGCACCGAGCCCGGCAAGCCGATGAGCGCCGCCGAACATGGGTTGTCGGTGGGGGAGCAGTTCGAGGCCTACATCGACTGGCGCGCCGACAATCCGTCCGATGACATCATGACCGAACTGCTCAACGTCGAGTTCGTCGACGAGACCGGCACCACGCGGCGGCTGAGGCGCGAGGAGATCCTGGTGTACCTCAACGTGGTGGCCGGAGCGGGCAACGAAACGACCACGCGGCTGATCGGTTGGGCGGGAAAGGTTCTTGCGGAGCACCCCGATCAGCGTCGCGAGCTCGTCGAGAACCCCGGACTCATCCCGCAGGCTATCGAGGAGTTGCTGCGCTTCGAGCCGCCCGCGCCGCACATGGCGCGCTATGTGACCCGCGACGTCAGCCTCTATGACCGGACGGTGCCCGAGGGCAGCGTGATGCTGATGCTGCTCGGGTCGGCGTGCCGAGACGAGCGGCAGTTCGGTCCCGACGCGGGCGAATTCAACATTCACCGCGCGGCCCGCCCGCACCTCACGTTCAGCGTCGGCGCCCACTTCTGCCTGGGCTCGGCGCTGGCCCGGCTGGAAGGCCGTGTCGCCCTGGAAGAGATCCTCAAGCGCTTCCCGGAGTGGGAGCCCGACATGGCCAACGCCACGCTCAGCCCGACGTCGTCGGTGCGGGGCTGGGAAACCCTGCCCACCGTGGTGCCCTGATGACGGGCCGCGTCGAGGGGAAGGTCGCGTTCATCAGCGGCGCCGCCCGCGGTCAGGGGCGCAGCCACGCGGTCCGCTTGGCGCAGGAGGGAGCCGACATCATCGCGGTCGACATCTGCGGGCCGGTCGAGAACCTGGCCTATCCCCACTCGACGCCGGAAGACCTGGCCGAGACGGCCGACTTGGTGAAGGCCCAGGATCGGCGAATCGTGACCGCGCAGGTGGACGTTCGCGACTACGAGGCGCTGAAATCCGCGGTGGACAACGGTGTCGAACAACTCGGGCGGCTCGACGTCATCGTCGCGAACGCCGGCGTGGGCACCGACGGCAGGAAGCTGCACAAGATCCGCGAAGACGTCTGGCAGGACATGATCGACATCAACCTGACCGGCGTCTGGCACACGGTCAAGGCCGGTGTGCCGCACCTCCTCTCGGGCGGGCGCGGCGGATCGATCGTGCTCACCAGCTCGGTCGGCGGACGCAAGGCATACCCGAACACCGGCCACTACATCGCGGCCAAGCACGGCGTCATCGGCTTGATGCGTGCGTTCGCCGTCGAGCTCGGCCAGCACATGATCCGCGTCAATGCGGTGCTCCCCACCCAGGTCAGCACCACGATGGTGATGAACGACAACACCTACCGGCTCTTTCGCCCGGACTTGGAGAATCCGGGGCCGGACGACTTCGCCCCCATCTCGCAGCTCATGCACACCCTGCCCGTGCCATGGGTGGAAGCCGCGGACATCAGCAACGCGGTCCTGTTCCTCGCCTCTGACGAATCCCGTTATGTCACCGGCGTTTCGCTTCCCGTCGACGCGGGCAGCTTGCTCAAATAGCGCTAATTCAAGAGAAGTTGGAGAAGGCCATGCCCGAATACGACTACGAGGAAATGAAGAAGGAAGCCGAGCAGTACATCAAGTTCGAGAAGGACAAGAAGAACCGGATCGCCTACATCACCTTCAACCGTCCCGAAGAGCTCAACTCCACCACCTTGGGCATGCGGCAGAACTACGCCGACTTGATCCACAAGTGCAACGTCGACGACGACGTCAAGGTCGTCGTGATCCGCGGCGAGGGCGAGGATTTCGGGAGCGGCGGCGACCTGCCCGAACAGCGTGGAATGCTGGAAAACCCCGGCATGCCCCTGCTGCACGAGCTGGCGATCAACGACGACGACGTCAAATACCCGCCGGGCGGGTCGTACCGCTACCTGTCGACCGTGACCGACTTCTACGCCAAGGCGCGCGCGGGGAACCGCCCGCTTCAGGAGCTGCGCAAGATCAGCATCATCGAGGCCAAGGGCTACTGCTACGGCTGGCACTTCTACCAGGCCGGCGACGCCGACCTGGTGGTGTCCTCGGACGATGCCCTGTTCGGGCACCCGGCCTTCCGCTACGTGGGATGGGGACCGCGACTGTGGTGGTGGGCCGAGACGATGGGGCTGCGTAAGTTCTCCGAAATGCTGTTCACCGGGCGACCCTTCACCGCCAAAGAGATGTACGAGTGCGGCTTCGTCAACAGCGTGGTGCCCCGGGAGAAGCTGGAGGAGGAGACGCTGAAATACGCGATGGCCTGCTCCCGCTCCCGCCCGACCGACACCGTCGCGGTGCAGAAGACCTTCCTCGAGCTCTACAAGCAGCACAAGGGTGAATACTTCGGCAGCCTGCTCACCGGCATGGTCGAGGGCATGTTGCCGATGATCGCCAACGACGCCGAGGAGGTCGACCTGACCGCGGGCACGTTCGAGAAGGGGCTCAACAACGTGGTCAAGGACAACGACCTGAATTTCCCGCCGGAGTGGCGCCTGAGCCGCTCGGGACGCGCGAAGCCCTGACCGTCGACCTCGCATGTCCGCGCTGACGGGCTTCAGGGTCATCGAGCTGGCCGGGTCGGTCGCGGGGGAGTATTGCGGAAAACTGTTGGCCGACTTCGGCGCCGAGATCATCAAGGTCGAAGCGCCGGAGTGCGGCAGCCCGACGCGGGCGATGGCGCCCATCGTGGCCGACGGGTGCGACGGCAGCGGGCTTTTCGCGTACCTCAACACCAACAAGCGGTCCGTCGTGCTGGACCTCGGCTCGGATGACGGCCTCGAGACCGCCCACCGGCTCATCGGCACCGCGGACGCGGTCATCGACGCCCGCGCCACCGACTGGTCGTCGCGGCACCCGGATGTGGTGTGGTGTTCGATCACGCCGTTTGGCCAGGACGCGCCCGCCGAGTACGGCAATGCCAAGAGCATCAACGTCTTTCATGCCAGCGGCTGGGGATACCACACGCCCAGCCACGCTGATCCCGCCAAGCCGCCGCTGCAGGGGCCCGGCCGGTTCCTGGCCGATTACGAAGCCGGGCTGGAGGCCGCGCTCTGCGTCACGGCCTCGCTCTTCGGGCGCCTGCACAACGGCCACGGCGAGGCCATCGACATTTCCGCACACGCGGTGCTGGCCTCCCGCGCCGACTGCATCATCGGGAGATTCATCACCGGCGAGGTGACGCCCGACGGCCATCGCGGCGACTACGACCAGGCCGGCCCCGCGGCGTTTTTCGCCTGCGCCGACGGTTTCGTCTACCTCTACATGACCAGTCGCGCCCACTGGTTCGGCCTCAGAGAACTGCTGGGTCAGGCGGACTGGCTGGACGCGTTCGAGGACGACTGGCTGGAGTTCTCCGTCACCGCGGAAAAGGTCACCGCATTCCGGCGGGGCTTCGCGGCCTGGATCCGCGACCTCGCCAAGAACGAAACATCCGAGCGGGCCCAGCGCCTGGGTGTGCCCCTGGTGCCGGTGAACGGCGCCGCGGACCTGCACGATTCGCCGCAGTACCGCCATCGGGGCTTCTTCCAGCGGGTGACGCACCCGGTGCTGGGCGACGCCGCATATCCGACCGTGCCGTACGCGTTCAGCGCGTCACCGGCCCAAATCACCGCCGCGGCACCCACTCTCGGCGAGCACACCGGACGGGTGCTGGAAAGCATCGGCTGCCCGCGCCGGCGGCCGCGGGCCCGGTCCGCGCAACTCAGGCCGCCCAAGGATCCGCGCGGTGGGCCGTTGGAGGGCGTGCGGGTCGTCGAGCTCACCAAGGTGTGGGCCGGCCCCTACGCGGGCAAGCTGCTGGCGATGCTGGGCGCCGAGGTCGTCAAGGTCGAAACCGCGGGCAGCCCCGAGGAGATGCGCGCCTACGGCGGCACCGATGTCAACCACGCGCCGTACTTCCTGAGCATCAACCCGGAAATCCTCAGTGTGGACCTCGACATCAAGTCCGCCGAGGGCATGGCGCGGTTGCGCGAGCTGATCGCCCGCAGCGACATCGTGATCAACAACCTGCGCCCGGGCGCGATGGAGCGCCAGGGCCTGGACTACGCGCGGCTCAAGGAGATCAAGCCGGACATCATCTCGGTGTCGATCAAGATGTGGGGCAACGACGGACCGCTGGGCCACCAGACCGGTTATGCGCCGTGCTTCGCCGCCCTGGCCGGGCTCGCCCCGCTGGTGGGCTATCGCGGTGGGCCGCCGCTGGGGACGAGCATGCGCTACGGCGATTCGACCGTCGGCGCGGCGGCCGCGTACGCGGCCGTGGTGGCGCTGCTGCACCGCGAACTCACGGGAGCCGGGCAGTTCGTCGACCTGTCGGCGGTGGAAACCCTCTCGTCGATGATCGGGGACTGCCTGCTCGAGGAATCCCTGACCGGACGACACCTCGCGCCCAACGGCAACGATCACCCGGACCTGTGCCCGCACGGCTGCTACCCCTGCGCGGACGGCGCCTGGATCGCGATCGCCGTCGCCGGCGACGCACAGTGGCACGGGATGTGTGACGTGCTGGGCGCGGGAGCGCTGGCGCGAGAACGCCGCTACGTCACCATGGGCGAGCGGCGGCGCCACGCCGAAACGCTGGATGCCGACCTCGCGCAGCTCACCCGAAGCCAGGACGCCGAGCACCTCGCGCACCGCCTGCGCGCGGCGGGTGTCCCGGCCGTCAAGAGCGCCACCGCCCTCGACGTGATCGGCGATCAACGACTGTGGGACCGCGGGCTGTATCGATTCGTCGGCGATCACCGTGAGGGCCAGCGGCCGATCGTCGGGCCGTCCTGGCGGATGGCGCGCAATCCGGCGTGCATCGCCCGCGGCGCCCCAGACCTGGGCGAGCACACCGATTACGTGCTACACGAAATACTTGGCGCATGACGGGGACACTTGCCCACACCGCGGCCCTGGTGACCGGGGCCAGCAGCGGTATCGGAGCCGCGACGGCCAAAGCGCTGGCGGCCGAAGGCGCGGCGGTGGCCCTGCTCGCGCGCCGCGCGGACCGGCTCGCCGAACTGCAGGCCGACATCGAATCCGTCGGCGGCACAGCGCTGGCCGTCGCGGCCGACGTCACCGACGCCGAGCAGGTGTCGACGGCAGTGGGGCGCGCCGTCGCGGAGTTCGGCCGCCTCGACACCGTGGTGAACAACGCCGGGCTCATGCAATCCGGGCCCGCTGCCGAGGCGCCGCTACGGGATTGGGACGCCATGGTGGCGGTCAACATCCAGGGGGTCCTGTATGTCACCCGCGCGGCGCTCCCGCACCTGATCGACGCCGCCGCGGACTCGCCACGGGGCGTCGCCGATCTGGTCACCATCAGTTCGACCGCCGGGTGGGTGGCCCGCCCCAACACCGCGGTGTACTCGCTGACCAAGTTCGGGGTGAACGCGTTCAGCGAGGGCATTCGCCAGGAGGTCCTCGGCAAGCGAGTGCGGGTCGGCGTGGTCGGCCCGGGAACGGTCGACACCGAGATCTTCAGCCACCTTGCGGAGTCGTCGCGCGAGGCGTTCGAGCGCCAGACCGCGGGCATGGTCAAGTTGCGGCCGGAAGACATCGCCGACGCGGTGCTGTTCATGGTGACGCGTGACCGCCGGGTGGCCGTCAATCACATGCTGGTTCGTGCGGCCGAACAGACCTGGTGAGGGATTGGCCGCGAGGTGGGTCGTCGGCGACCGGTATGGATCGCCGTTTCCGGCCGACCCCGCGACACTGCGGAGCGGCGGGGTGGGCGTCCTCACCGAGGCGTTTCAATCCTCGGGGGTGTTGCGGGACAACAGCATCACGAGGATCACCGGATATCGAGAGGTCGCGGGCGGCAGCACGGGGCGCAAGGCCGTGATCTCGGTCGAATACGCCCGGCCCGCACCGGATCTGCCCACCGAATTGTTCGTCAAGTTCTCGCGCGACTTCGACGACCCGGCGCGTGATCGGGGGAAGACGCAGATGGAGCCGGAAGTGCGGTTCGCCGCCCTCTCGCGCCTGCCCGAATTTCCCATCGCCGTGCCCAAGGCGCTTTTCGCCGACTATCACCGCCGCACCGGCACCGGAATCCTGATCACCGAACGAATCGCGTTCGGCAGCAACGGAATCGAACGGCAATATCACAAATGCCTCGACTACGAGATGCCCGAATCCGTCGAGCACTATGCCGCGCTGCTCACCGCGCTGGCCCGGCTTGCCGGCACTCAGCGATCCGGGCGGCTGCCGGAGCTCACCGCGGCCTTCCCGCCGGACGTGGGGGCCGCGACGGTCGGGGAGCGGGCGCCGCTTTCGCCGGTCAAGCTGGAACGCCGGGTGGACCAACTGGCCGAATTCGCCGAACGAAATCCCGGGCTGCTTCCGGCCTGCTCACCGGAGTTCATCGCACGCCTGCGACAAGGCGTGCCGCGGTTCGCGCAGCACGAGCAGACGATCGCCCACCTGCTGGCCGGGGACTCGGATTATGTCGCGCTGTGCCATTGGAACGCCAACATCGACAACGCGTGGTTTTGGCGCGACACCGGCGGCCTGCTGCGCTGCGGCCTGATGGACTGGGGATGCGTCGGCCAGATGAACCTGGGCATGGCGCTCTGGGGAGCCATGTCCGGCGCCGAAACCGACCTGTGGGACCACCATCTCGACGAGCTGCTGCGGCTGTTCGTTACCGAGTTCCGTCGGTGCGGCGGGCCGGAACTCGATCCGGTGCGATTGCTCCGGCACGCGTTGCTCTACGCGGCGGCGATGGGGGTCGCGTGGCTGCTGGGTGTTCCGGCGTTGATCCGCAGCCGATTCGAGGCGATACCGGACAGTCGAATGCATCCATTGATCAGGAACGACGAGAGCGTGCGGGCGCCGTTGCAGATGCTGTCGAACCTGCTGTTCCTGTGGGAGCGGCATCGGGTGGGGGAGTTGCTGGACGCCGCGCTTGCAGAGGGGGCCATCTGAGCTACGGCTCGTCGTCGTCGCCGTCTCGGAGCAATTTCTCGGGATGGTGGAAGTTGTTGGTGCGGGGTTGGCCGCGATCCAAGTGCGGTGGCGGTATCCATTCCGTATCGCCCTTGGCATTCTTGCGGGTGGTCCAGCCGCCGGGTTTGAGCAGGCGATGGTGGGTTCCGCAGGCGAAGGTCAGGCCGTCGATGTCGGTGCGCCGGCACTCGACCCAGTCGGTGACGTGGTGAACCTCCGAGTAGTAGCCGGGCACCGCGCATCCGGGTGCCGAGCAGCCACGGTCCTTCGCGTACAGCACGATTCGCTGCCCCGGGGAGGCCAGCCGCTTGGTGTGATAGAGCGCCAGGGCCTTGCCTTTGTCGAAGATCGCCAAATAGTGGCGCGCATGGCGGGCCAGGCGGATCACATCGCCCATCGGCAGGATGGTGCCGCCGCCGGTTAGGCCCCGCCCTGCGGCGGCTTCCAACTCTTGCAGGGTGGTGGTGACGACGATGGAGGCCGGGAGCCCGTTGTGCCGGCCCAGTTCTCCCGAGGCCAGCAGAGCGCGATTCGCCGCCAGTAGTGCGTCGTGATTGCGCTGCGCCGCGCTGCGGGCGTCGCGGTCGATCGCCTCTTGGCTCGGCGTGCCGTCCACGCACGGGGTGTCGTCGAGCGGGTTGCACATGCCGGGGGCGGCCAGTTTGGCCAGCACGGCCTCCACGGTGGCGCGCAGCTCGGGGGTGATGGTGGCGCGCAGCTCGGACATGCCGTCGGGGCCCTGCTTGCCCAGCGTCAGGCCGCGGCGCCGCGCGCGGTCCTCGTCGGTGTAGGTGCCATCGGGGTTCAGGCAATCGGCGACGTGATGGGCGAGCTCGGCCAATTGTTCGGGGCGGTAGTCCATTCCGTGAGTGGCGAGGTCCGCTTCGACGGCCTGGCGCGTGGCGAAGTCCACCCAGCCGGGCAGCTGATGGAAAAACCTGCGGATCACCGCCACCTGTCCGGTGCCGAGTGTGCCGTCGCGCTGGGCGGCGGCGGTGGCGGCCAGGAGCGGCTCCATCGGCTCTCCGGTCAGTCCACGCCTCGGCCCTAGGTCGGTCGCCTCTTTGACGCGGCGGGAGGCCTCAGCGCGGCTGATCAGCGTGGCCTCGGCGATCGCATGGGACAGCTTGCCGCCGAGCTCTTCTGGTGTGGCCTGGCGGGCGAGGTTGTTGATCAGCGGATGCTCGATGGCCGGCAGCTGCCGGCGTACCTTCTCGCAGCGCGCCAACATGGCCAGCTGCTCGCGGGTGGCCAAGGTGTCACAGCCATAGCCGATCAAATCCTTGACCGCAGCGTCGATGACGTCAAACGCCGCCGACAACGCCTCCGGATCAACACTCACACCCCGAAACTATCGGCGGCCACCGACAAAAAGCGCCTCGCTGGGACGGCTGAAGCCAAAGTGACGCAAGTGATTTCAGCGGGATGACGCGGGCCGCCAGGTACGGCCATTCGCGACCTAAAGAGCGTTCCGCTTCGCAAAATGACGAGTCCGCGCATCGAGGGCGCGACGTCGTTCTTCCGCGCTGATCCGCTGTCGCGGTCCGAAGTGTTCGTCGAGCTGATCCGCTCGTATGACGGTCAGGGTCGGTGTTGCCGGCTGGTGCGGTGTGCTTGCCCGCCACGTCACCACGCCATGGCGATACCCGCGGGCGTCAAGCCAGTTGTGTACGCCGAAATCCTCTGTCGACAGCAAGACCCGCACCCGTCCATCGTCAACTTGGGACTGGGCGAGGTTGAGACTGGTTTGGCGGGTTTCGAAATCGATCATCTCACTCCACCGATTGGTCAGGCAGATTCCGACATACGGCGAACCGGGAGGGACCTCGTAGTCGATGACGAGCGCTTCGCCGTCCGACAGTGCCCACGAGATGGGGACGAACCATGCACCAGCCATCGCTGAAGGCGGCTGGAGCGGGGGAATGGCGAAGTTTTTTGGCAGTGAACCGAATACCCGTGCCGGAATGTCCTTGACCCACATCGTGAATAGCTCGCGGGACGCCAGGAGGTGCGCATCGAAGGCCGCGATGGCCTGCTTGAGTGAATCTGGCTGGAGCGGATCGCCCGGGTTCAGGCATTCGATACGGATAGCGCCCTTGGCCTCGTTATCCCAGTCGCCGAAGGTTTGGTAACAACAGAACGAGTCGGCTCCCGCCGGGAGCGGGTACCAGTTCGCGTCGCCCATTTTCTGGCGACTGAAGAAGATCTCAAACGAACCGTCAGCACCGACAACGAGTTCTTCGGACGGTACCTTCACCGCTTGGGCTTGATCGTCCTTACCGGCATAGACGCCGAAGGTTGTCTGCGCAACGGAACCCAGTTTCCCGTGAACGCGGTAGTCGTGGCCATCATCGATGCGCGCGGTCAGATACAGCGTGTCGGGGTTGGAGTGGCCCCAATTCCACGATGCGTATTGGCCGTTGATGAGATTGGGCCGCGCGGGATCGCTCCGAAGTTGCAGGCCCATGTATTGGATGTGGCCGACGAGGCGTCCGAGCAAGGCCGCCGCGGCACCGTCGTCGAGATCGCCTTCGGCCAATGCGATCTCGAGAAGCTCATCGTGAAGATCTCGAAAGCGTCGCCAGGCCGCACGCAGGAGGTACTGTGAGTCACCGGTCACGGCGGTCCTCGATTCCGTAGAAGTCGCGATAGAACTGCAATTGCGGCCACAACTCGTCGATGTCGAGCCCGTAATCGGCCGCGTCGTAGATGTTGGGCTTGCGCTTCGCCAGGCCGCGCTGATCCATGAACAAGCTCATCTTGCGATGCACCTCATCGGTGAGTTCGATGCCGAAGAAGTCGTAGATCTCTTGCACGCACGACATGGGGTCGCGCACCATCCGTTCCATCGCAAAGTCGATGAATCGCTTCGACTCGTGCGCGTACCGCCGACGCAACTCGACGTTGCGCGTCAGCATCCTGCCGGTGCGCCAACGCATGTAGCGGCCATGGTCGTGCCAATCGACGTCATCTTCGACCATGCCGAAAACGGTCCCGGCCAGCTTGCAACTGGAGGCGACGATCTCGGTCGGCTCGCGGTAGGTGGTGACGAAACGCGCGTCGGGAAATACGGCCAAGATGTTGTCGATGTTCTCCATGTGCGGCGGTGTCTTCAGCAGCCAGCTCTCCGTGGGGCGTAATCCACCGCTCTGCATGTACTGCAACAGCAGCTTCTGCTCCTGGTAGACCCACGTGAGGTCCTGCCCGGTCAGCCACCGGTCATAGCCCTGACAGTTGAACATGACGTGGAAAGTCGCGCTGTGGAAGGCGTAGGCGTGGAGCAGCGCGCACTCCTGCGCCTCCCATGCGCCAATCGGATGCGCGGCGTCGAGTTCTGGGGCCAGCGACAGGGTGCGGCGGATCTGCTTGTCGCTGCGCTTGATTCGCGGATCAGTACGCATGGTGGCCGGATCTAGCGGCGGATGGAGTTCATCGCATTCCCAGGTGATCGGGTAGCGGAAACGGTCGTCCTGGCTCAGCAAATGGTGGGTGATGGTGGTGCCCGTGCGCGGTGCGCCGACGAGGAAAACCGGCTTCGCGATCACCTCGTCACGAATCTCAGGGTGCTGGCGCAGGTGCTCGGTGAACAGCAGCCGCTGCCGCAACAGATTGGTGATGTGCGACGTGGCGAGTATCCGCCCGAAACCGTTGAGGCGATCCTCGCTTTCGAGCGATTCGATCAGGCGGTCGAGGCCGTGTTCGAAGCGTGGATCACCGAAGTCGGTCAGGCCTCTCGCGCGGCGTGTGCCCCGATCCATCAATGCGTCCTTGCGCAGGGGCAGCGGATGGGCACCCAGCCGACGCGCCGCCCGGTAACCGCCATTCAGGATCCGGAAAGGCAGCGGCCTGGGTGGTGAGTCGATCGCCATGGGTGGGGGAAGCGCCTCCTGGGACCGCGTGCTTGCCTACCGCGCGATTGGCTACCGGCGCGCAAAACATTACGATCTTAACGTAATGGAGTCAATAAGCGAGGCTGACGAGCAAGACCGGCGTCGTGGCGTGCGGTCACAAGGACGTCCGAGGGACACCCGCATCGACGAGGCGGTGCTTGCCGCGACGGTCGAACTGCTGGAAGAAATCGGCTACACACGACTGACCATCCCGTTGGTCGCAGCGCGCGCCGGCGCAACCCCGCCGGCGGTCTATCGACGATTTCCGACCAAAGTCGAGTTGGTCTATGAGGCGGTGTTTCCGACGCCGCCGAGTGCTGAGCTCCCGTTGACCGGCGATCCGGCGGACGTTGTCCGCACCCTGATCGAAGCGACGATCGATCTGTTCAGCCGACCAGCCGTGCATACCGCGCTGTCAGGACTCATGGCCGAATTGCCCTCGGAGCCAGGCCTGTCGGCGCGATTGCTCAGCCGCCTTCAGGGCAGCACCTACCTCTTGCTGCAGCGCTACCTCGACGGGGCCGCAGCCGAGGGACGCGCCGCCGGCGGCGTCGACGCCCGCGTATTGGTGGACATGATCGGCGGCACGGTGGTGATGGCGCTGGCCAACGAACGAGTTCTCGACGACGCGTGGGTCGAACAGAACACTGCCCTCATCGCTAACGGGCTGTCCCGATGAACTCCGGGGCGAATCGGCCAAACCGCCGCGGGATAGATGTGCACCGTCCGACAGGGACCGAGCGATGTTCTGCGCATCAGTCTCTGTCAGGCCATGAGGGGCTGGCCGTCATGACCTCTACGCCGTCCTCGGTGATGCGCACGGTGTCGCGCCGGAACACCGCGCCGGTGCCCTCCTGCCAGACGTAACCGGTGATGGCCAGCACCATGCCGGGCTCGAGCTCGTCGAGTTCACCCGCGGACAGCAATGTTTCGGACACCACCGGCGGATCGAAACCCAAACCCAACCCGTGCGCGATCGGCATCGGCGGTATCGGCTCGCCGGCCGCCCGATACGCGTCGAGCAGGTCGGCGGTGGGCGCGCCGGGGTGGCAGGCCGCAAGCATGGTGTCGTACAACGTGTTCGACCGCCCGAACAGCTTGCGGGTCCGGTCGTCGACCACGTCGCCGGCCGGCCACGTCCGACCCACTTCCGCGACGTAGCCATCGGCCAGTGCCCCGGCGGCGAACGCCACCAGGTCGCCCGACCGCACCTCGCCCGAATCGGCGCGGCGCCAAGGGTGTTCCTTCGACGTCACCCACGCGGCGTCCTGAGTGGCCGGTGTGCTCACCCCACCCGCGGCCATGGCCTCCATCATGGCCCCCGCCAGCGTCCGCTCCGACACTCCCGGCGCGAATTCGCCCAGCGCGGCCACGAGTCCGCGTTCGGCGACCCGCAACGCCCGATCCATCGCCGCAATTTCGTCAGGCGTCTTGACACGCCGCGCCGCCCGGATCGCCGGTTCGGCGTCGACGAGTTCGGCATTGGGGAACGCCTCGGGCAGCAACGCGGCGAAAGTGGGTGTGATCGCGTCGGTCCCGACCCGCCGCGCCGTCTCGGCGCCGTCGATCTTCTTCAGCACGTCGATCAGGGTCATCGGGTTCCACGCCAGTCCATAGAGGTGATCGTGCCCGATCTCCTCCGGAACGCCCTCGTCGTCGGTGCTATTGAGGTAGATGTCCCCGGTCGCGCGCACCAGCACGCACATCGGGCCGAACGGCCGCGTCCCGGCGATCCACAGCTGCGGTGCGCCGGTGACGTAACGAATGTTCGCCTGCCGCCCGAGCACCAGGATGTCGAGCCCGTGCGCATCCATTTGGGCCAGCGCCCGTTCCCGGCGGCCCGACCGCAACTCGTACGCGTCGGGCTGAACCTCAGTCGCCATAGGGGGAATAGGGATAGTCGGTGATCGGCAGGTAGCCGTCTTCGGTGATCACCACGATCTCCTCACTGCGATAACCACCCGTCCCGTCCTCCCACACCACGGGTTCCAGGACCAGAACCATCCCGGGCGGGAAGACGAAGTTGTCGTCGAACTCTTCACCGAGATCCGTTCCGATCATCGGCGCCTCGGCCGGATAGGTGCCGATACCGTGGCCCAGATAGAAATGCGGTAACCATGGTTTGCGGCCGCCGTTGGCGGCGATCGCGGCACGCGCCAGATCACCGGAAGTGACGCCGGCTTTCGTCACCGCGAGCACCGCGTCCAGGATGGCCCGCCACTGCCGGAACTGATCCTGCTGCCTGGCGGTGGGCCGCCCGCCGACCACCCAGGTCCGGCCGAAGTCGGAGCAGTACCCGAGGTAGGTGATGCTGATATCGGTCCAGAGCACGTCACCGGCGGCCAGCTCACGATCGGTCGTGAGCAGCGGCAGCGCGAGGTCGCCATGCGTCGTCCACACCCCGGCTTCCCGCGAACTGGGCATCACCTGCCAGATGGCCTCCAGCATGTTCGTGGTGGCGCCCAACTCGAATGCTCGGCGGACCAGCATGGCCGAAAGGTCGATCTGGCGCACCCCGGGCGCCAGGGCCCGCTGCACGTCCACCATGGCCTGTTCGGTGATGCGGGCCGCGCGGCGAAGGCAAGACAACTCGTCTCGGGTTTTCACCAGTTGCGCGTCGGCGAGCACGATCGCGGCGTCCGTCGGCACGCCCGCCGGGAACAACTCGGGACCGGCCCTGCGCATCGCCCCGGTCAGCTCGTCGACGGCGATGTTCGCACCCGGGGGGATCAACCCGGCCAGCTCACGCGCGAATTGGTCCACGCCGTGGTCGAATTCGAGGTAGACGGGGCCGTGCAGATGGGCATCGGGAACCGGCGCCTCCGCGGACGCCCCGCCGCGGAACGGCATGAACAGGTGCGGATACTCGTCGTCGGCGAGCACCACCGCGACCGGGCGCTCCACGTGTGAGAGGCCCGCGTCCAGCAGCGGCCAGCTGGCACCCGTCGCGTACCCCACATAACCGTTCATCAACAGGATCAGCGCGTCGACGCCGTGGTCGGCCATCGCGGCCCGCAGCCGCGCCCCGATCTCGGCACGCATGCGGGCCCGGTCCGGTTCGTCCGGTATGGCCAGCCGCTCGCCGTGCGCGGTGAGTGAATCGGTCATCTCAGAGTCCCAGGAAGTTTCTGATGTTCCCGCTGACGACGCGGACCGCGTCCTCGGGGCCGACGGCGTCGACCACGGCGGCCAGCGACCGCTCCGAGTAGCCGTACGTGCTTTCGTTGTGTGGGTAGTCGGAGGACCACATCACCTTGTCGATTCCGATTTCGCCGACTTGGGCGAGCCCGAGACCGTCCACCATGAACGATGCGCACATGTGGGTGTCCCAGTAGTAGCGGACGTCGTGTTCGGGCTGGTGTGCGAGCATGTGCCGGTAGGACGCCAGCACGTGCTCGGCATCCTGCAAAGCCGGTGGGACCCAGGCGATACCGCCCTCGAACCAGCCGACCCGCAGTGTGGGATGACGGTCCAGGATGCCGCCGAAGATGTACTTGGAGAACATCTCCCGGAACGAGTCGATGTTGACCATCATGGCCACCGCGACGCTGTTGACCTCGCTCGGGACCTTCGGCTGGCTCTCGCCGATGTGGTGGGTGACGGGCAGGCCCGCGTCCTCGATTTCGTCCCACACCGCGGTCATGGCGTTGCTCGAGAAGTCGATGGCGTGCCCGTTGTCATCGATGCCGGGGCTTATCGGCATCAGAAACGTCTTGAGCCCCAGCGACTTCAGTTCCGACAGTGTGCGCCGGGTGCCGCGCGGGTCCCACCAGTTGATCAGCCCGACGCCGTAGCAGTGGCCGTCGGAGCCTTCCTGCACGGCGGCGATGTGTTCGTTGTAGATGCGAAAGATGCGCTCCCGCAGGTCCTTGTCGGGGTAGTGGAACAGCGCCAGGACCGCGTTGGGGAACACGAGTTCCTTGTCGACGCCGTCCTCGGCGAGCTCCCGCACGCGGGCATCGATGTTGTTGCTGACCGCGCCGGCCAGGTCGTCGTATTGCATGAGCACCGCGCTGAAATCGCCGACCACCATCGACTGCCCCGGCCGGCCGAGCAGGTAGGCGCCGTCCTCGTACCAGATCCGGGGCGCGTAGTCCTTCAGGTCGTCGGGGAACTGCTCGTAGAAGATGTCGTCGGCCACGGAGATGTGGTTGTCGGCCGAGAACACCTCGGTGCCGGACGGCAGGCCGGTGCTGAATTCCGAAGCGTGACCGCGGCGGTGCTTGGGCGCGCCGATCACACCCTCGGGGTACGGGGTGCGAGTTTCAAGCCGCCCCGGGTTCACCATGTCACCGGAAGCTCGTAGAGCCCGTAGGCCAGCGCGTCGTGTTTGAACGGCAGCTCTTCCACCGGCACCGCGAACCGCAGGGTCGGGGCGCGGCGCAGCAAAGTGGGCAGGACGATCTGCAGCTCCATCCGGGCCAGCTGCTGCCCGACGCACTGGTGCCGGCCGTAGCCGAACCCGACGTGCGGGCCGTCCTCGCGGCGCAGGTCGAGCCGGTCCGGATCGGGGAATTGCCTGCCATCCCAGTTCGCCGGCGCGACGTCGAGGATGATGCCTTCGCCCGCGCGGATCGTCTCGCCGCCCACCTCGATGTCCTCGACGGCGATGCGGCGCTGGCCGGTCTGAATGATGCTGAGGTAGCGCATCAATTCCTCGACCGCGACGGCGATGACCTTCGGATCGTCGGTGTCGCGGATCAGCGCGAGCTGGTCGGGATGGTCGAGCAGGGCCGCGACGCTCAGGCTGATCATGTTGGCGGTGGTTTCGTGCCCGGCGATGAGCACGCCGGTGGCCAACTGCGCGGCCTCGCGCACGCTGAGCTCCTCGGCGTTGACCCGCTCGGCCAGGTCGGACACCAAATCCTCCGACGGGGTCTGCATCTTGGCTCGCACCAGGTTCGCCAGGTACTTCGCCAACGACGCGGCGCCCTGTGCCGTGTCCTCCTCGGTGGCGTAGCGGCCCATGCCCCGCTGGGCCTGGCTTTGGAAGAAATCCGCGTCCTCGTAGGGCACGCCCAGCAGTTGGCTGATGACCAGCGACGGGACGGGAAGGGCCAATGTGCTGACGATGTCGCCCGGCTTGGGACCGGCCAGCAATGCGTCGATGTGGTCGTCGGTGATCTGCTGCACCGCCGGCCGCAGCGCCTCAACCCGTTTGAAGGTGAACGGCTTCGACAACATCCGGCGGAATCGGGTGTGTTCCTCGGCGTCGGAGGTGAACACCGAACGCGGGCGCTTGTACACCGTCGCGAGCATTCCCTCGTTCCAATGTGGATAGCCCGGCAGCCGGTCGTCGACGCTGGTGCGCGAGTCGGTGAACAACGACCGGATCGCCTCATAGCCGTGGATCAGCCACGGTGTGCTGTCGTCCCAGATCCGGACCCGGCTCAGCTGCTTGTCGGCATTGAGCTCCAACACCTTTGGCGGCGGGGCGAACGGGCAACCGGGCGCACGCGACATCGGGAACTCCGGGATATCGGTGGCGGTCGAGACGTCGGTCATCGTTCTCCTCAAGTCGGGGCTGTTCTGGTTTCGGTGGACCAGCCGCCTGCCGCGCCCACGTGGACGGGCGCGCGCCACAGGCCGACGATCGCGTCGATCAGGCCTTCCCCGGCGACCGGCCACGCCGAACGCGAACGCGCGCCGTGCTCGGCCAGCGCGCCTTCGTGCTCGGCGCAGGTGTGCATGAGCAGATTGCGCACCATGACCATCCGTTCGGAACGCACCCGCCTGGGCAGGTCGGGAAGGCAGCGGTTGATGCCGGCGATGGTCCGCACCAGAAGCGGCGACGCGAGTGCGTCTTTGGTGACGACGTGACGGTACGCGGGATCGGCCATCGCCTGGGCCGCGAACCGGGCGTACCAGCTGGGCGTGCCCAGCGCGTGCAGGTGATCGGTGAGCGGCCGCACCAATGCGCCCACCCAGTCGCGCAGATCGGTCGAATCGTCGATGGCGCTCAGCATCTGCGCCCGCAGTTCCTCGATCGGCCCCCGGTGTTTGCTTTCGATCGCTCGGAGCAGGTCGGTCCTGGTCCCGAAGTGGTAGCAGGCCGCGGCGTTGTTGCCCTGCCCGGCGGCCTCGCTGATCTGCCGGTTGGACACGGCATACATGCCGCGTTCGGCGAACAGCACTTCGGCGGCCGACAGGATGGCCTCCCGGGTTCCTGTCGACCTGTCGGAGCGGGCGGCCCGCTCGGCGGTCATCGCCTCAGTGAACACCGCCCCCGTGATTAAATCAAGCAATTTATTTAGCGGGCGTGGGGGGACCGCGCGCAAGCGGCCAGCGCCCCGATTCGTCAATCCCCGGCCCGTCAAGGTGATTTCATCGCTCCGACGCCCGGGGCCGGCCCGCCGGGAATACAGTCTTCGTATGAATCCGCTCCAGCGGGTGGCGCGCAATCCGGCGGCCTACCGCCGGCTCGTCCTGAATGGCCGGCCGGTCGCGGAAGGTATCGAGGCGCTGCTGCGGTTCGCGACAGCTGGGCGGCTCGGCGTCCTCGACCTCGCCGGCCTGCCCAATGTGCAGGTCACGACCTCGGGTCGCAAAACGGGACTCGCCCGCACGGCGACGGTGCAGTACGTACCCGTCGAGAACGGGCTGTTGCTGGTCGGCTCCAACTGGGGCCGGGATCGCCACCCGTCCTGGTCGGCGAATCTGAAGGCCACGCAACGCGTTACCGTCCGCAGACGCGGCCACCGTTTCGTGGCGACGGTGCGGTTGCTCGCCGGCGAGGAGCGCGACGAGGCGTGGTCTACGGTGCTGGCGCACTGGCCGAACTATCAGGTCGCCCAGGCTCAGGCGGGTCGCCGGCAGTTCCGGCTGTTCCTGCTCACGCCGATCCCGTAGGCCGCGGGCCGGGACTCGCCCGCCCGACGGCTAACCCGGGTGGGATTTCTTCAGGTGCGCGATCTCGTCGCCCCAAACCGATTGGGCCCCAGCATCACCCACGCGGTAGATCTGGACCATCGACGCGATGGCGACAGCCAGCACCACTACCGCGACGATCGCCCGGACGGCCCCGCGGCCGGTTCCCGAGCGGCGTTCGGCCACCCGCAGCGCGACGAGCACGAGCGCGGCCGCCAGCAGTGCGGCGGAGAAGTAGACCATCGTGCTGCCCCGGTCGGCGTGTTCCTGCAGGATGGGGCTCGGTTTGGCCCTCAGGTCGATGAGCCATTCCCCGGCGTTGATGGTGATCGGGGTCAACACCATATTGCCGGCGGCCAATATCAGCGTGAGCCACAACAGCTGGCCCCGCCGCGCCGCCGGCCAGAGCGCGCACGCGATCTCCAGCACGGCGATCAGCGGCACCAGCACCAACACGAAGTGCAGCAGCAGGACATGGGCGGGCATCCCGTTGACAACGGTCATGTGATTCCTCGCTGGTGAGCGTCAGTCCGCGGTCAGCCGCCGAGGCCCTTCTTGATGGCCGCGTCTTGTTTCTGGCCCACGTCATTGACGAAATCCGCAGGGGCCAGCGTGTCGGGCGGCCCGTCAAACTCCAGCGTGACGAACGCCCTGCCCTCGGTGAACAGCAGTATGGTCACGCCCTTGCTCTTGTCCGGAGAGTTGCCCAACAGCGTCGTTCCGCCCGTGCCGACGGTGGCGGCCTGCGTCGTCGGGTTCTTGACCACGTCACCCTGGGCGCCCTTGGCCGCGTCCAACGCGTTGGTGGCGGCGCCGGGGTCGGCCAACACCTGGATCGTGTCCTTGATGACGTGGCTGCCGTCCTCGTCTTTGAATGTCGTCGCGACGCCCGGTTGGCCGTTCGGGTTGCTGGTCGGTGGGGTGGCCGTGAACGGTATCGGCGCGTTGATGTCGCTCGCCTGGATCAACAGTCCGGTGTACTCGCTCGGCTGGGCGGGCGCCGATGACGTCGGTGCCGAGCTCTGGGCGCTGGTAGCCGAGCTGGACGACGCGGGCTTGGACGTCGACGGCGTCGAACTCTTGCCGCCGCACCCCGCTACCGCCACCGTCAGCGCCGTCGTCGCCGCGACGCCCGCGACCAGCGTTCGTGCAGTCCTCATCGCTCGAGCTCCCTTCCAGGCCGCCTCCGGCGCCACCGTCGAGTCCGTTCCCGAATCGCACAGTACATTGCGGCGGGGCGCCGGCGCGGCGCCGAAGGCCCTGGGGGCGGTGAAGGGCTACTCGAGTTGGTCGCGCAAGCAGCGCAGGGTGCTCGCCAGGATGCGGGAAACCTGCATCTGCGACACGCCGATGCGCTCGGCGATCTGGCTCTGCGTCATCGATTCGAAGAACCGCATGCGCAAGACGTCGCGTTCACGCTCGGGGAGTGCGGCAACCAGGACGCGTAGCGCTTCCCGGTTGGTGATGTGCTCGATCTGCGGATCGAGGCCGCCGACCGCATCAGCGACCAGTCGGGGCGTGCCCGAGCTGTCGGTGCCCACCGGCGCGTCCAGGGAGTCCAGCCGGTAGGCATCGCCCGCCACCAGGCACTCGACGATCTCCTCGCGGGGAACGTCCAGCGCTTGCGAGAGCTCGCCCGCGGTGGGCGCGCGGCCCAGCTGCTGGGCCAGGTCGCCGGTGGTCCTGCTGATCTGCACATGCAACTCCCGCAGCCGCCGCGGTACGCGCATGCCCCAGCTGTAGTCGCGGAAATAGCGCCGAACCTCGCCCATCATGGTCGGCACCGCGAAGCCGATGAAGCTCGGTCCCTTGGCGGGATCGAATCGGTTGATGGCGTTCATCAGCCCCAGGCGCGCCACTTGGACGAGGTCGTCAAGGCCCTCGCCGCGGCGCGCGAAGTGGCTGGCCACGTGGTCGGCCAGGGGCAGGCAGCGGGCGACGATCCGTTCGCGCTGGCGACCGTACTCGTGCGACTCGGCGGGCATCTGGCGCAGCAGCACGAACATTTCGACTACGTCGTCGTAGGAATCGTCGGACCTGGTCTCTCGGCATGGAGCCGGACGCGTGGGAGTTATTACATCGGTCATAGGCGCACGCGCCCTGTCCCGGCGCGGCTGACCCTGGAAAGTTTTGCGCACGAACATTTCTGCATTGCTGACTCACTCCTCGAGTCGCTTGCAGCGAGAGACGGCAGCTATGCGTACGGTCGCCTCACTGCACCCTGTATCCGTGGAACTGGTTATCGAGCGCGCTCGGCCTACCAGAGGGGGATATGACTCGGGGTGTTCGTCGCCGGAGCCATATCAAGCTCAGTAGCCGTGCGGCTGACTGGCCGCTTTGAGCTAAACGGCGACACGTCCATAACGGACATCACTGGCGACTATACGCCTCGTCGCATCGGCCCGCGATCGCTGACCGCCGGCCGGGCCATTTACCGCGAGTATGTCCAGGTCACCGCGCGGCGCCCCGACCGCCTGCGTTCCCCGGGCCAGCCGCTCGTCGACCGCAAAACACACGGGGCGTGGCAGAAGCTGCCGACCGCGGTTCTCAGTTCTGCGCCGGCTGGGTACTGTTCGACTGATGTTCACCACCGATCTCCCGCGACGCGGCCCCGATCGATGCCCAACGCAATTCGCGCACAACGCATTACGGCACCGACGGCGATGAACGAGGGCGGGCGCCTGTTAGACGGACGCGGCGTGGTGGTGGCCGGCGGCAGCCGCGGGATCGGCCGCGCGGTCGCCGAACTGCTCTGCGACCTGGGCGCCGGCGTGGTCGTCAACGGGCGCGACGGGGACGCCGTCGAGGAGACCGTCGCCGCGATCACGGCGGCGGGAGGGCACGCCAGCGCGGTGGTCGGACCCGCGGACCTTGAGCGCGTCGCCGAAACGCTGGTCGACCACTGCGTGCAAAGCCACGGGCGGCTGGACGCCATGATCAACTGCGCCGGGATCGGCGAGCCGCCCGGCTCCTCGATCCTGAACATCTCGCCCGAAGACTTCGACCGCCTGGTGAGCGCCCACCTCGGCTCGGCGTTCCACACGTCGCGGGCCGCGGCGCGCGTGATGGCGGCGCAGGGACACGGTGCCATCGTCAACACGAGCTCGGCGGCGTTTCTGGGCGACTACGGCGGCACCGGCTATCCGGCGGGCAAAGGCGGGGTGAACGCCCTGACCTTGGCCGTCGCCGCCGAATTAAAGTCGCACGGCGTGCGAGCCAACGTCGTGTGTCCCGGCGCCCGCACGCGCCTGTCGACGGGCGCCGAGTACGAAGAGCACATCGAGGACCTGCACCGCCGCGGGCTGCTGGACGAAGTGACCATGCAAGCCTCGTTGGACAGCGCCCCACCGGCCTTCGTGGCCCCGCTGTACGCCTATCTCGCGAGCGACCTGGCGCGGGCCGTGACGGGCCAGATCTTCGTCGCCGCAGGCGGATTCGTCGGTTGCTTCGACCGGCCGACACCGCGGCTGCTGGGCTATCGCGATCATCATGACGCGGCGCCGTGGTCGGTCGACGATTTGCACAACATGATCGGCGCCGCGCAAGCCGCGCGCTGAAGCTGCCCGTCCACCCGAAAGTCGCACGTTATGGGTGTGCGTGGCGGCCCCGCGTCCTACGCTGTCCTGCGAACCGCAGGAGGATGTTTTGACAATGCAACCGAACCCGCTCGACCCAGTTGCCAGCGAACGGCTGTCGCACGCAGGCAAAGTGTTCACCTCCGATTTGTCGATCAACGAATTCGCCTTGCTGCACGGGGCCGGGTTCGAGCCGATCGAACTCGTGATGGGCGTCTCGGTCTACCACGTCGGTTACCAGTTCACCGGGATCCGGCAACAATCCGAACTGCCCGTGCTCACCGACGCGACCTACCGGGCGCGCTGGAATGCGATGTCGAGGATGCAGGCCGAGGCCGATTCCCTGGGCGCCGACGGCGTGGTCGGCGTCCGCCTCGAATGGCGTCACCAGGGGGAGGGCGAGCATCTCGAGTTCATCGCGGTCGGCACCGCGGTGCGCTACACGCAGAAGCCCGGCGCCTATCGGCGCCCCAACGGTCAGGCGTTCACCAGTCACCTGTCCGGGCAGGATCTGACCATCCTCCTGCGATCGGGGTTCGCCCCGGTGGCGTTCGTCATGGGCAACTGCGTGTTTCACGTCGCCGTACAGGGGTTCCTGCGCACGCTCGGCCAGGTCGGCCGCAACGCGGAGATGCCGCAATGGACGCAGGGCAGCTATCAGGCCCGCGAGCTGGCGATGTCACGCATGCAGAGCGAAGCCGAGCGCGACGGCGGAACCGGTGTCGTCGGAGTGCATTTCGCGATCTCGAACTATGCGTGGGGGCATCACACCGTCGAGTTCTATGTGGCCGGGACCGCGGTGCGCCGCGGCGGTGAGGCGCAAACGCTGACACCGTCGTTCGTCCTGCCCATGAGCGATTGATGACGGGCCTCGATCACGAGCGGGTTGCCCAGGCCGTCGGAACGGCGTTGTCCGGTCCCGGCGGAGTCGGGCTGGTGCTCAAGGTGTTCGGCGGGGTTCCGGGGGTGATCGTCGTTCCCGCGCGGCGCGGCTTCTTCCGGTCGCAGCCGGAGCGGGTGCAGATCGGCGACTGGCGCTACGAGGTCACGGTCGACGGCCGCCTGAGCGCCGCCCACGTGGTGAACGGCATCGTCCTGGCCGAGGAGGTCCTCGCCGCCGGCGCCGTCGGACCGCACATCGCCCGCGCGCTCGGGCGGCTGGTGAGCAGCTACGGTCCGACGATCGTCCCGAACATCGATGCGGCCCTCGAGGTCCTCGATGCCGGGACCGGGCCACGCTGACCCCGCACGCTCACCCGGCGGCGCCCGGTGGTGTCTGATCGATGCCCACCACCCACCGGCTGAACCGCCAGCTGCCGTCCTGTTTGACCGCGGTGAAGTCATAACACCCGGTCAGGTCGGGTGTGGGCGGGCCACCCTCCTTGATGGCGAAGACCTGAACGTAGCAGTGCCCGGTCGCCTCGGCGGGCCCCTGGCTGGCGAACCAAAACGAGTTCAGCGCGTGGCGGCGTTGATTGTTTTCGGCCTTGAACGCCGCCTTCCTGGCCGCGAGCAGGCTCATGACGGTTTCGATGTCGGCCGAGAGCGGCTGGCCCTCGTGCAACAGGACCAGCTCCGGCGACTCGGTGAACAGCGTGCGGAAATCGTCGAGCCGGTTGTGGTCGTAGGTATAGGCGTAGGCGCCGAACAAGTTGATGATCGCCAACCGATCGGCGACGTCGAACGCCGCGCTTCCGACACCTTCGAGCCCGGCCACGGGGTCAGTCTAAGCGCCGGGCTACAGGCGACCGGCGGCGAAATCGGCCGCCTGGTCGACCATGCCCGCCTCGACGTACTGCCGGTGCGCGACGGGGTTGGCGGCGTCCGAGCAGACCGGATCGCCGGGCACGCACAACTCGATGGTTTTGGGCGCATACGCCGCGCCGATCGTCACCGGCGGCTCGTTGAGGATGCTCATGAACTGGCTCGATGGCTTTCCGAACAGCGCCACCGCGGCGACGTGGCTGGCCACGCCGGCCGGCATCGGCTGCAGCGCCTGGACCAGGTGCACCCCGTCCGGCACCGCGCTTTCGGTGACGAACCCCATCACGGCCGCTCCCTGGGAGTATCCGCCCAGCACCATCCTGGTCCCGGGGCAGGAGGCCGCCATGTGTTCGACGTGCGCGCCGGCGTCGCTGATGCCATCCACGGCCCTGGGAAAGTCGGTGGTCGCCGGGTAATCGACGGGATACACACCGAGGGACCGGCCGCCGACGTGGGAGCGCAGGGAGTCGACGAAACTCTGGCCGATGCGGCCGACGCCGGGCGGTTCGTTGGTGCCCCGGGCGAACACCACCTCGACATCGGGGCACGGCTCGGCGACCGCGCTGGGAAGGACCGGGAGGGTCCAAAAGGGTGCCAGCGCAGCACAAATCAGACCGCCGAGGGTATGCGCTTTCACATCGTGATCTTGTCACAGGGTGGGGAAGTGCGCGCGTTATGCGGTTTTGGCCGGCGCCGGGCTACCGCGGTGCGTCCGTCCCCTGGGGAGGCCGGTGCATGAATGCGCTGGCGGCCCGCAGCACGCCGCGAAACGCATAGGCGGCGGTCACCACGGTCAGGATGATCAGCAGGACGAACATCGGCAGCCAGTTGCCCCGGCTGTGGTCGATGTCCCACCAGATGATGGTGAACAGCACCACACAGAGCACGAGCACGAAGTCCCGCCAGTTCCCCTGGTAGGACAACGCCGCCTTGCGCAGCGCCCGGCTCCGGTCCGCGGTGTCGATCAGGTCGTCGATGCGCTCGTCGATGGTGCGCTGCAGCTCGGCGCGCCTGGCGCCCGCCTCGGCCGAGAGCCGGTCCAGCAGATCCATGTCCTGTTTGATCAGCCCCCGGAAATCCGGGGCGCGGAACTGGCCGGCGGCGACGGCCAGCATCGCGCCACCGAAAACGGGGGCACTATTGAGCGCGATCTGTCCGAGGCCCGTCATGCCCGCTCCTTGTGGTTGTCGTCAACGTCGTTCGATGACGGTCAGGACGCCTTGGAAGGGCGTCGCCGCGTCCGTGGCGGCTCGGGGCTTTGCAGCGCGTCCATCGCGCGCAGCAGCTGCGGATAGGCGATCGCCGGCCCAAGCCAACGCGTGAGATACCGCCGCAGATCGGCACCGCTGCGCGCGGGACGCCCCGGGTCGGCGAGGAACGAGTGCAGCACCCGCAGGCTGAATTCGTTCAGTTCGTCGAGACCAGCCTCGTCGAAACCGTAGCTCTCCCAATCTATGTCGTAACGGTGCAGCATCGACCGCCCGAACGCCAGCGCGGTGTCCGAGATGATCGAAACCTTCTGACCGCCGCGATGGCGCTGATTGAGCACGAAATCGACCTGGTTGTCCGAGGCCAGCTCTTCGATGGCGAAGGCCATTCCTTCCGTCATCGCCACGACGGGGTCGGTGACACCGTGGAGGTGGGCGGCCATCCGATCCAGGAAGCCGTCGGCCGACCGCATCGCGGAAGCCACCAGCAGCGCCTGCGTCCCCGGAAAGTATCGATACACGGTCTGCCGGGTGACTCCGAGCGCCCGCGCCACGTCGGCGATCCGCATCGCCGACCCGCGTTCCTCGATGATCCTGTCGGCGGCATCGAGGATGCGCTCGATCGCCTCCTCGTCGGAGGCGGGCGTGTTTCCAGCCCAACCGTGACTGCGCATTTAACGAGTGGCAAACCCGTAGTCGGTGAACCCCACAGCTGGATCATAGCGTCTGGTGGACCGTGATCGTCGCTGGTTAACGCCGCGCGGCGGCCCCGAAGAGCATGGCCAGACACTTCGGAAAGTATGTATGATCACTGCGGATACCGGGGCGTCCGGCGGCAGAAGGGCCGAACATTGCAGTACGACACCGTGATCGCGAACGGACGCTGGTTCGACGGGACGGGCGCGCCGTCGGCGCGCAGAAACCTCGGGCTGCGCGACGGCCGGGTCGCCACCATCAGCCCGGAACCGCTCGACACGGCGGGCGCCGACGTCATCGACGCGACGGGCCAGTGGGTGATCCCCGGCATCATCGACATCCACACCCATTACGACGTCGAGATCCTCTGCGAGCCCGAGCTTTCCGAATCGTTACGGCACGGCGTGACGACAGTGCTGCTGGGATCGTGTTCGTTGTCCACCGTCTATCTGGACAACGTGGACGCCGGCGACATCTTCGGCCGGGTCGAAGCGATTCCCCGGCACCATGTCATCGAGCACCTGGACGCGGCGCGCTCGTGGACCAATCCCGCGGAGTATGTCGCCGAACTGGACCGGCGGAACCTGGGTCCCAACGTCTCGGCCTTCATCGGCCACTCCGACATGCGCGCCGCCACGATGGGGCTGGACCGGGCAACGCGCAAGGACGTCCGGCCGTCGGCGGCGGAACTGGCGCGGATGGAGTCGATGCTGAACGAGGCGCTCGACGAGGGTTTCGTCGGGATGTCGTCGCAGCAACTGCTGTTCGACAAGCTCGACGGCGAGGTCTGCCGGTCGCGCACCCTGCCGTCGACCTACGCCGGACCGCGCGAATTGCGCCGGCTCAACGCTATCTTGCGGCGCCGCAACAAGATTCTGCAGTCGGGACCGGACATCAAGAATCCGCTGTCGGTGGTGTCGCAGTTGGCGACGTCGCTGGGGTTCGGCCGTCCCCGGTTGAAGACCAGCCTGCTCTCGGCGGCCGACATCAAGGCCATACCGCCGGTGATCCATCTCATGGACTCCCTTGCCCGGGTGGTGAACGCCCTCGGCGGCGACTTCCGCTGGCAGCATCTGCCGGTGCCGTTCGAGGTCTACGCCGACGGCATCTCGCTGGTGGTGTTCGAGGAGTTCGGCGCGGGCGCGGCGGCGCTGCATCTGCAGGGCGAGATCGAGCGCAACGAGCTCATGCGCGACGAGGACTATCGCCGCTGGTTTCGCGAGGACTACGACAAGAAGTTCGGTCCCCGGGTCTGGCACCGTGACTTTTTCGACGCCGAGATCGTGGCCTGCCCCGACCCGTCGGTGGTGGGAAAGTCGTTCGGCCGGGTGGGCCTGGACCGCGGCGGGCTGCATCCGGTCGACGCGTTCCTCGACTTGGTGGTGGAGCACGGCGAACAGCTGCGCTGGCGCACCACGATCTCCAACCACCGGCCGCAGGTGCTCAAGAAGCTGGCGCAGAGCGAAACCGTCCAGATGGGCTTCTCGGACGCCGGTGCACACCTGCGCAACATGGCCTTCTACAACTCCGGGCTGCGTCTGCTGCGCCACGTGCACGAGGCGCAGAGGCGCGGCGCCCCGTTCATGTCGGTCGAGCGTGCCGTCCACCGGCTCACCGGCGAACTCGGGGCGTGGTACGGAATCGACGCAGGCACCCTGCGCGAAGGGGATCGCGCCGACGTTGTCGTGATCAATCCGGACAAGCTCGACGGCTCGCTGGATCGCTATGCCGAGCACCCGGTGCAGTCCTACGGCGGGTTGTCCCGGATGGTCAACCGCAACGACGACACCGTCAGCGCCGTGCTCGTGGCGGGGCGGTTCGCGTTCGGTGCGGGCCAGGCCGCACCGACGTTGGGCAAGCAGAAGTTCGGCCGGTTCCTGCGGGCGGGCTAGCCGTCCAGGAGCATGACGACAGCGGCCCAGCCCGCGGCCGGGTCCTGCTAACACTATTGGGCTAATGCGTTGCGCCGCCGCGGTTTACGCGACGGTGGCGCCGAGGATCAGGTTGACCGCCTCGTCGAGTTGCCCCTCGATCTCGTCGAAGCTGACGAACCGGGCGGTCATCAGGGCGCCGGAGAAGGTCATCTGCAGCGTGGATTTCACGGCGCGGGGCCAACCGGGACCCAGGGCGGCGCCGATGCGGGCGGCGACCTCGTGGCCGATCTGCTCACGAATCGGCGCGACGGCCGGGTCGTCGGCCATCAGGGCCGCGCCGCACGCGGCGGTCAGTTCCGGCTCGTCGGCGACCACGACGGCCATGTCGCGCAGCGTCGCGCTGACCCGCGCCTCGGTCGTGTCATTGACGTCGGTGTGCAACGGCAGTTCGCGGAGGAACCGCAGGTATACCGCAGCCACCAGCGCGCTCTTGGACGGAAAGTAGGTGTAGGCGCTGGCCGGTGACACCCCGGCGCGGGTCGCCACCGAGCGCATCGTCAGATTCGCGTACGACGACTCGCGTAGCTCCTCGAGGCCGGCATCGAGGACCTTGCGGATCGTCTGACCCGGCCGGCGATCCGACCGGCGAACCGCATCTCCAGACACCCGCCCAGTGTAGGAAGGCGCTGAAATCACCAACAACTTCCTTCCGGGTTCTAGAGTTGCGGCTGTGGCCGAGGCGGACCGGCAGCGCTGGGACGAGCGGTACCAGACCATGGCGCCTCCGTCGGTGGACGCGGTGGGACCGCCCGAGTTCCTGGCGGCCCATGCGGAGGTACTTCCCACTGCGGGAAGGGCTCTCGACCTCGCGTGCGGGCCCGGACTCGCGGCGGTCTGGCTGGCGGAGCGGGGGCTTCACGTGGAGGGATTCGACGTATCCCCGGTGGCGGTGGGCCAGGCGCGCGACCTGGCTCAGCGCGTGGGGGTGAGCGATCGGTGCCGCTTCGCGGTCGTCGACCTCGATGACGGGCTACCGGCCGGGCCGCCCGCCGACGTCATCCTCTGCCATCGATTCCGGGACCGTCGCCTCGACCACGCGATCATCGAACGGCTGGCACCCGGGGGGCTGCTGGCGATCGCCGTGCTGAGCGAAGTCGGAGCCGCCCCGGGGCCCTTTCGCGCGGTCGCCGGTGAGCTACCCGCGGCGTTCGCCGAACTCGATCAGCTGGCCGCCGGGGAGGGTGCGGGGCAGGCCTGGCTGCTGGCGCGCGCCCGACGCGAACGTCGCTGACTGGCAAGCACTTTCGCCGCGCGGACCACACCGCACCGAAATCGCGGATGACGGTGCCATTTTGACTCCCGGCCGGGTAATGTCACGCAGATGGAGCGGCGCGTCCTCGAAGCGGTCATCTACGAGCGCGAACCGCCGATCGCGCGGATCATCCTGAACCGGGTCGACAAGGCCAACACCAAGGATGCGGTCCTGGTCACCGAAGTCGACGAATGCCTGCACGAGGCCGACCGCGACAAGGAGATCAAGGTCGTCATCCTCAAGGCCAACGGGAAAGGGTTCTGCGGCGGGCACGTGGCTCGCTGGGGTCCCGACGAGAATCCGTATCCGGACTTCGGCGAGACGTTCGAGGACCTGTACAAGGGCACCGCTGATCTGTTCCTGTGGCCGACGCTGTATCTGTGGGAATTCCCCAAGCCCACCATCTCCGCGATCCACGGCTACTGCATGGGCGGCGGGATCTACCTCGGCCTGCTGACCGACTTCTGTGTGGCGTCCGACGACGCGTATTTTCAGATGCCGCTCGCCCAAAGCCTCGGCGAGCCCGGCGGCCACACGATGATCGAGCCGTGGTTGCTGATGAACTGGCATCGCACCATGGACTGGCTGCTGCTGGCCCCCACCCTGTCCGCACAGCAAGCCCTCGACTGGGGGCTGCTCAACAGGGTGGTGCCGCGCGAAGACCTGGAAGCCACCGTCGAGGAGATGGCCCACAAGATCGCCCAGATCCCGTTGACCACGCTGATGGCGGTGAAGAACAACGTGAAGCGCGCGTGGGAGCTGATGGGCATGCGGGTCCACCTGCAAGTGAGCCACATCCTGACGAACATGGTCGGCGCCGCCTCCGACGTCCAGGCGCGGCGCGCCCAGCTGAAGGAATCGGGCATGAAACCGCGGGAGTTCGTCGGCCGCGACGACCCGCACGCCGGCGGCTAGCGGCTCGGATCGCCGGCGACCCTCCGGCCGGCGGCGTGCCGGGCGGCGACGTAACCGAACACCATTGTGTACGCGATGCTTCCACCCGCGCCCAGGTAATTTCGGCCCATCACCGTCGCCGTGATGTTCCCCGTCGCGTAGAGTCCGTCGATCACGCAGTCGTCCTCGTCGATGACCTGCGCGTGCTCGTTGGTGATCACCCCGCCGCACGTCCCGACGTCGGCCGGAACGACTTTGGTGGCGTAGTACGGTGACCGCTCGAGCGGACCGAGCGCGGCGTTGGGGCGGTAACCGGGGTCCCCGAGGCAGTCGTTGTACGCCGACTGGCCGCGCCCGAAGTCCGGGTCGAGGCCCTTGGCCGCAAAGCCGTTGAACCGCTTGATCGTCTGCTCGAGCGCGTCGGCCGGAACACCCATCTGGCGCGCGAGGTCGCCGATGGTCTCACCCCGCACGACCGCGCCCTTCGTGATGAGTTCTTCGGGGAGGCGACGCCTCTTGAACGGGTTGGCCCCCGAAACGTATCGGCCGACGTAGCCCTCGTCGAACACCATCCAGCACGGCACGGCCTTGTTCGCATACATCGCCTTGCCGACCTCGACGTACGAGTTGGACTCGTTGCAGAACCGCCGGCCCGTTCCGTCGACGTAGATCGCGCCGGGCCGCTGCCGGCCACTGCCCAACGCCTTCGCCGCGTCACCGCCGTCGGCGATGAAAACCGATGGCAGCCACCATGCCTCGTCCATCAGGTCGGTCTTGGCCCCCAGCCGGATCGCGGTCTGCAGCACCTCACCGGTGTCGCCGGCGTTGGCGATCGACCAGAGGCCCTCGTTGGGCTGCTCCCCGCTGTAGCGGCGGCGCATGTCCGCGTTGCGGCTGAAGCCGCCCGCGGCGAGCAGCACGCCCTTGCGGGCCTCGACATTCAGCGCGGTGCCGTCACGCGACACACGGGCGCCGACGACACGGCCGTCCTCGACGATCAGGTCTTCCATTGCGGCGCCGGTCCAAATCGGTGGTTCGCCACGCAGATCGATGAGCACCTTGAGCATCTGGCCGATGAGTGATGCGCCGTTGGTAAGGATCTCGCGGCGGCGGAGCCGGGCGGCCCTGGTGCGCGCGAACACCCGCATGGCCACGGCGAACGCACGCGGCGACCGGTTGAAGTACTGCACCGACCGCAGCTCATTGGTTTTCAGGATGAATCCCCCGTAGGCCTTGGCCATCGAGGGCTGAACCTTGTCCCGCCAGCTGCCCAGCGCGGCCACATCGTACGGCACGCACTCGATGGCGCGGCCGGCCTCGTTGCCGCCCTTGTGATTCGGGTAGTAGTCACTCCAGCCGGGGCACCGCACAAACCGGACACCCTTGCGGGTCAGGAAGTTGATCATTTCGTACCCGGCGGTCAGGAACATCTCGCGCCGCGCCGGCGACGACGCCGGGCCGATGTCGCCGACGACGTCGTCGAAGTATGCCAGACCGTCCTCGTGCGAGTCCGTGACGCCGGCGGCGCGCATCAGCGGGTTGTTCGGCAGCCACACCATGCCACCGGAAAGCCCGGTGGAACCGCCCACCAGGGACTGCTTCTCGATCACCAGGGGTTCGATCCCGGAGTCGAGCGCCGCCAGGGCCGCGACCATGCCGCCGCCGCCGCTGCCCGCGATGAGCAGATCGACGGAGCGGTCCCATTGGGTGGTCATCGCGGCCCCGCGCTGAAACCGAGGTCGGCGACCGGGACGTCGATGGTGGTGTTGGTCTTCTGGATCGCGGGCACCAGCTCGTCATGCGGCAGGCCGGCGAGGAAGCCGTCGACGACGCGTTCGAAATTGGAGATCAGCCCCTCGATCTGGTCGGACAGTCGCATGTAGGCAAAGCCCTTGGAGTGCAACCCCTTTTGCTGCCTGGGCAGGTTGGAGAAGTCTTGGGCGGGGATCGGCGGCCAGCGCGGGTCGTCGGGCGCCATCGGCTCGGGGGGCTGGGGCTTGCCCGCCGAAATGTCGTCCGGTAGCCGGGTGAGTGACCAAATCTCGAACAGCGTGTCCTCGGGCCCGAGCGGGCGGATCCGGTACGACGACGCGCTGCTGTAGGTGGGCAGGATGAAGTAGTGCGGAAAGCAGAACCCGATCGCGTCGGTGATGCCGCGGCGGACCAAGTCGTTGAGGTCGGGCATATCGCTGCCCCGGGCCCGATGCCAGGCTACGACGGCATCGTTGAGGGCCGCGCGCCATGCGCCCGCCGCCCCGGCCGGGTCGGCCGGCAGCTCGATGTGCTGCAGCCCCTCGGCGATCCGGACGTCGTTGTCGTGGGTCATGCCGCCCATCCCGGTGCCGAGCGTGCGCATGAAGTACAGGCTGCTCGCGATGACCGGGTGCACCGCGGATTTCGCCGCCCCGCCGCTCTGCGCGGACGGCATCAACTGCGGATGAGTCTGGGGGACGTGGTACCCCTCCATGAACGCCTCCGTCGCCAGCTTCCAATTGACGGGCAACCGGCACGACTGCCACCACTCGACCCGCAGCGACTCCACCTTCCACGCGTCATAGATCGACGCGAAGGGCTCCAGGCAGTCGCGCAGCGCGGGGGCCCCGTCGTCGAGGTTGATCCACGCGCAGCCACCCCAGGTCTCACACCGGACCGAAACCAGCTGCAAATCCTGCGGATCCAAGTTCTCCCGGGCGAACACCTCGGGTCGCAACACGAAGGTGCTGCGTCCGTCGATGCCCCAGCACCAGCCGTGGAAGGGGCAGACGAAGGTCCGCCGAGATCCGCTGCCCTCCACCAGCTTCACCCCGCGATGGCGGCACGCGTTGTGGTAGGCCCGCACCGTGTCGGCGTCGATCCGCACCACGATGATCGACTCATCCAGGATTTCGTACTCGACGAAGTCGCCGGCCTTGGGGATCTCCTCGAGCCGGCAGGCCATCTGCCAGACGCGCGGCCAGAAGGTCTCCGCCTCCAGCGCGTAGAACTCGGCGTCGTAGTAGCGCTGCTTGGGAATGCGATCGGCGGTCTGGACCGCCCACGGCACCGGTAGCGGTGTCCAGTTCACCGCGCCTGTCACTGAATCTGTCTTGGCAGCCATCTCGCCATCCCTCGTTCGATTCACACGATCCGCGATGCCCGGCCCTGCCAGTAACGCTCGCGAATGTGTCTCTTGTACAGCTTCCCGTTCGGGTCTCGGGGCAGTTCCGAAACGAATTCGACGGTGCGCGGGCACTTGTAACCCGCCACGTGTGCGCGGCAGTACTCGATGAGCTCGGCCTCGAGACCGGGGCCGGGTGTGACACCGTCGACCGGTTGCACGACGGCCTTGACCTCCTCGCCGAACTCGTCGTTGGGGACGCCGAATACGGCCGCGTCGACGAGTTTGGGATGCATGATGAGGAGATTCTCGACTTCCTGCGGGTAGATGTTCACCCCGCCGGAGACGATCATGAACGTCGACCGATCGGTGAGGTAGAGGTATCCATCCTCGTCGACGTAGCCCACGTCGCCCAGGGTGCGCCAGCCGCGGTCGTTGGACACCGACGCGGTCTTGTCGGGGTCCTTGAAGTACTCGAAATCCGGTCCGCCCTCGAAGAAGAGCTCGCCTGCGTGGCCGGTGGGAAGCTCGACGCCGTCGTCCCCGATGACGTGCACCGGCGACATGGGTTTGCCGACCGAACCGGGATGGGCGAGCCACTCGTCGGGGCCGATCGTGGTGCCCGCGAACCCCTCGGTGCCACCGTAGTATTCGTGAATGATCGGCCCGAACCACTTCATCATCTGGTGCTTGACGTCGACCGGGCAGGGTGCGGCCGCGTGGATGACGCACCGCAGGCTCGAGACGTCGTAACGTTCCCGAACTTCCCTGGGTAGCTTCAGCATCCGCACGAACATGGTGGGCACGAACTGGGCGTGCGTCACTCGATGGGTCTCGATCAGCCGGAGCACGGTCTCGGCGTCGAACCTGCGCATGAGGATGGCCGCCGCCCCCACCCGGTTGACCGCCATGGTGTAGTTCACCCCGGCGGCGTGGTACAGCGGCGCGGGGGAGAGGTACACGCTGGAACTGTTCATCCCGTACTTGTGGGTCAGCGCCAGCTCCAGGACCGCCTGAGCCCATGAGCCGTTGCCGTCGGTCGGGAGGGGCCGACGGACGGCCTTCGGCCGCCCCGTGGTGCCCGACGAGTACAGCATCTCCGACCCGTCCGACACCGGCGGCGCGTCACCGGCGGTCGCCACCGCATCCTCGTACGCGCTCCAGCCGGCCAGGGGTCCCCCCACCGCGAGGTGGACGGTGACGGCCGCGTTGGCCGCGCGCACGTGGGCGGCAAGTTCGGGCATGGTGGCGTCGACGAACACCGCCCGCGCGTCGGAGTCGTCGATCACGTAGGCGACCTCGTCCGGGGTGAAGTGGGTGTTGACCGCGGTGTAGTAAAGACCGGAAAGCTGGCAGCCCCAGGTGATTTCGAGGAACTCGGGCCGGTTCGGCAAGATCAGTGCCACCCCGTCGCCCCGGCGCAGCCCGGCGGCGTGCAGCACCGCGGCGACGCGTTGGCTGCGGGCATACAGCTCGGAGTGCGAGATGGTGTCACCGCCCGCGACGATGAGGGCCGGCGCCTGTCCGGCCCTCATGGCGTGGTCGGCGATGTTCACCGGCGAGCCCCGCGAAACCTAAGTGGCCGTGGCGCCGTCGGCCGCCGCGGCGGCCGCGGCCTGGCGCCGAGCGTGCTCGGACGGCAGCACCTTGTCCTTGAACACGGTCTGAATCAGTTGCTGGACGTCCTTGCTGATCGAGGCGAGCGCAACGAGGTCGTTGGAGCTCTGCCAGTGCACCCGCATGCCCATCAGCTCCCAGGCCCGTTTCAGGTTGGCCTTGGTGAGCATCAGCGTCGTCAACGGGGCCTGGGCGATGTGCCGGGCGATGGCGTCCACCCGGTCGTCGAGATCCTCCCGCTTGACCACCTCGTTGACGAGGCCGACCTCCAGCGCCTTCTTGGCGTCGATCACCTCCGCGGTGAACAGGTAGTAGGCGGCGCGACGCCAGTTCATGAACACCCAAGGCTCGATGGAACATTCACCGGATGGCATGCCGAAACCTTGTAGGGGCGGGTACGAGAAATAGGCGTCCTCGGAGGCGATGACGATGTCGGTGGTCAGGCCCATGTGCGTACCGCCGCCCACGCAGTAGCCGTGCACCTGCGCGATGGTGGGCTTGGAGAACTCCCACAGGTTCAGGGTCGGTTTGACGAACAGGTCCGACTGCGCCTTCCACGGGTGGCCGGTCACCATGGCGTTCTCCACAAACGACGGGTAGTCGACGGCGTTGTTGCCGATCGCGTGTCCCGAGCAGAAGCCCTTGCCGTTGGCCTTGAGCACGAGCACCTTGATGTCGTAGTCGCGGTCCGCGTCCAGCAGCGCGGCGTCGACCTCTTCGGCCAGCTTCTGGTCCTGGGCGTTCGCCTTCTCCGGCCAGTTGAGCGTGACGCGGGCGATGGGCCCCTCTTTCTGGTAGATGATTCTCTCGCGAGTCTCGTTGAGATCCATGCGTGCTCACCTTTCCTGGTTCACGACGTGATGACACCGATTTCGGCGCCGATGTCGTAGATGGTCCCGACCTGGCCCGTCCATTGCACGGTGCCCGACGCTCCGGCTTCGATTTCCTGTTCCACCTTCTCGGTGGCGATGACGTAGATCGGCGTGCCGGCCTCCACGTGCTGGCCGGCGTCGACCAGAAGGTCAGTGAGCTCGGCCTCCGACACGGCCACCGAGACGCGCGGGATGCGAATGACGAAGTCAGCCATGCACCCTCGCCCCCGCGCCGGTCCGCTCGAGGGTGCGCTGCGCGGCCGTGACGATCCGCGCCGGGGAGGGGTACACCTGCGCCTCGAGCGCCGCCGCGGCCGGGTTGGGGACGAACCGGGCGGCCACCCGTTCGACGGGCGCGGCCAGCTCGGAGAACAACTCCGAGTGCAGGATCGCGGCGATCTCGGCTCCGGGACCGGCGAATTGGACCGCGTCGTGAACGACGACCGCCCGGCGGGTACGGCGGGCCGAGCCGATGATGGTCTCGACGTCGAGTGGCACCAGGGTGCGCAGATCGACGACCTCGGCGCTCACCCCCTGGTCCTGCAGCGTGGCCGCGGCGGTGAGCGCGTCGTGCACGCAGCGGCCGTAGCCGATCAGGCTGACGTCGGTGCCGGGCCGCTTGATGTCGGCCTGCCCCAACGGGATCGAGAACCCGGGATCCACGGGGACGGGCCCCTTCTTGCCCTGCAGCCGGATCGTTTCGACGAACAGGCAAGGATCGGGGTCGAAGATCGCCGCCGTCAGGAGACCCTTCCCGTCGCGCGGTGTGGACGGCACGATCACCTTCATGCCCGGGATGTGCATGAACCACGCCTCCAGGCTCTGCGAGTGCGTGGCCCCGGTGGCCAGCCCGGCGTAGACCTGGGTGCGAATGGTGAGCGGCGCCGTCGTGCGTCCGGCGGTCATGAACCTCAGCTTGGCCGCGTTGTTGATCAGCTGGTCGGCGGCGATGCCGATGAAATCCATGATCATGATCTCGGCCACCGGCAGCAGGCCGTCGATGGCGGCGCCGATGGCCGCTCCGACGATCGCCGCCTCCGAGATCGGCGTGTCCAGGACGCGGTCGTGGCCGTACTTCGTCGAGAGGCCGGCCGTCGGCCCGGACGCGCCGGGATCGGCGATGTCCTCACCCAGCAGGAACACCCTGTCATCGGCGGCAAGCGCCTGATCCAGCGCGAGGTTGAGCGCCTCGCGCATCGTCATCTCTCGTTCTTCCATGCTCACACCGGGAACTTGATCGGGGTCGCGTACACGTCGGAGTCCAGCTCGTCGATCGACGGGGTATCCGCGCCCATCACGGTGCGCAGCGCCGCTTCGACCGCCGCCACCGCCTGGGCGTCGATGCGGTCGAGGTCGTCCCCCGCGCAGATGCCGGAGTCGGCAAGGTGGTCGCGGAACCGGGGGACCGGGTCGGCGTCCATCGCGGCGGCCAGCTGCTCCTTGGGGATGTAGGGCATCCGGTCGCCGAAGTAGTGGCCCCGGAACCGGAACGTCACACATTCGATGAACGTGGGCCCCTCGCCGGCGCGGGCCCGTCGCAGCGCGTCGTCGAGCGCCGACTTGACCGCCAGCGGGTCGTTGCCGTCGACGCGCACTCCCGGCATGCCGTAGCCCGCCGCCCGGTCGGCGACGTGTTCGAGCTTCATCGTGTCGGCGGTCGGCGTCATTTCGGCGTACAGGTTGTTCTGGCAGACGAACACCACCGGCAGGTCCCACAGCGCGGCCATGTTCGCCGCCTCGTGGAAGGACCCGGTGTTGGTGGCACCGTCGCCGAAGCTGACCACCGTGACGCGATCGGAGCCCTTGCGTTTGGCGGCCATGGCCAATCCCACCGCCACCGGCGGACCGGCCCCGACGATCCCGGTCGAAAGCATCACGCCCCTACCGGGATTGGCGATGTGCATGGTGCCGCCCTTGCCGCGACTCGCGCCCACGGTGCGGCCCATCATCTCGCCGTAGATCTCCTCCAGGGGGACGCCTTTGCCGATGAGGTCGTGCAGGCCGCGGTAGGTGGTCACCAACTGGTCGTCGTCCCGCAGGGCGACGCCCATCGCCGCGGCGATGGCCTCCTGGCCGCGCGAGGGCCAGTACACGCACATGAACTCGCCGGTGCCAATGCCTTTGGACAGCCGGTCGTCGGCCGCCTTCATGAGCACCATCAGCTCGTACAGGCGGCGCTCGACGTCCGGGCCGTCGTTCATGCGATCACGCACCCGACCATGGCTTGACCTTGAGGAAGCCGCCACCGTCGACGCGGAGCTGCTGCCCGGTGATATAGCGCGCCGCGTCGGAGGCGAGGAAAAGCACCGCCTCGCTGATGTCCTCGGGTTCGACGTAGGGGATCGGCATCGCCTGCACGAGCGGGAAGACGGGTTCGGCATCCTCGCGGGTCGGATCCTTCAGGTCCGGGCGGAACGCCCGATACATCGGCGGGCTGTGCAGCATGTCGGTGTTGACGTTGGTGGGGTGCACCGCGTTCATCCGGATGGAGAACCTGGCGAGCGCCAGGGCGAAATCGTTGACGTAGTGCGCGGCAGCCAGTTTCGCGAAGGCATACCCGGCCCCGCCGGGGCCGCCGTCGATGCCCGTGGTGTTCATCGAGGACATGAACGCGGCGTTGGAGCCGATCACGATGATCGACGCGCCGGCGTGCAGATGCTTGAGGCTCGCGTGCACCAGGTTCAGCACGCCGAGCAGGTCCACGTCCACGGCGTCGGCGAAGGCCTGCGGCGGCAGGCCCGCGGTGAGCGGGCAGATGCCGGCATTGGCGACGACGACGTCGAGGTGCCCCAACTCGGCGACGCCCTGATCGATCGCCGCCAACAGCGCCGCGCGATCGCGGACGTCGGCGACGGCGGTGAACGCGCGCTGCCCCTCCTTCTCCACCAGCCGGGCCGTCTCGTCCAGGTCCTCCCGCCGGGCCAGCGGATACTCGTTGGTCTCGATGTCGGCGCACAGGTCCACCGCGATGATGTCCGCCCCTTCGGCGGCCAGCATCCGCGCATGCGAACGGCCCTGACCGCGCGCGGCGCCACTGATGACGGCCACCTTGCCCGTTACCCTGCCCATCGCCCGTCCTCCGTCCGTGTATTCAGTTCGGGGAATGAATCGGCCGGGCCGCCGCCGTGCGTACGGCGCGCGGTGACGGATGTCGGAATCGGGCCGACGGTCGGATCCATCGCATCTCTTCCAGGAAAACAGCGCTGACCTGCAGCTGGGCTACCACTACGCCCTAGACTAGCTAGAATATCTAAAATAGCAAGGAATGGCGGGGCGACCGAGGGAGTGGCGATGTCCGGCGTACGCGGTGGTGTCCTCGAGGGGGTGCGGGTGGTCGAGTTGGCCTCGTGGACCTATGTGCCCTCGGCCGGTGCGGCCCTGGCGGACTGGGGCGCCGACGTGATCAAGGTGGAAGGGGTCGCCTCGGGTGATCCGGGGCGCGCGTTGGTGGTCGGCGGGTTCACCCGGCAGGCGGCCCGCCCGGACGCCGACTTCATCCTCGAGTTGGGCAACCGCGGTAAGCGCAGCATCGCCATCGACATCAAATCCGACACCGGTCGCGAACTGTTCGGCCGCCTGTTGGCCAGTGCCGATGTGTTGCTTACCAATTGGCTGCCGGGCGCCCTGGAACGGGCCCGGCTGACGGTGGACGACATCCGCTCGTTCAACCCGAAAATCATCATCGCGCGCGGCACCGGGCTGGGAGTGCGGGGTCCGGACCGCGACCGCGGCGGGTTCGACGCGGCCACATACCTCGCGCGGGGCGGCGTCGCGTACACGCTCACGCCGTTCGGCACCGATACGCCCGCCGTGCAAGGCCCGGGATTCGGCGACCTGCAGGCCGGGGCGACGCTCGCCGGGGGAGTATGCGCCGCGCTGTTTCATCGCGAACGCACCGGTGAACCGACGATCGTCGACTCCTCGCTGCTGGCCCAGGCGATGTGGGCGATAGCGCCGTCCATCTCGGCGGCCGATTTCTTCGACATCGACGGGATCCCCGGCGCGCCGCCCGGATTGGCCATCAACCCGCTTGTCAACAGGTACAAGACCCGCGACGGCCGGTGGATCCAGCTGGTCTTCCTGCAACCCGACAAGTTCTGGGCAGGCTTCTGCACACGCATGGGCCTGGCCGAGCTGGCCACCGATGAGCGATTCGTGCCGTCGAGCAACTTGATCGCCAACGCCGCGGTGGCCACCGAGATCCTGACCGACGTTTTCGCCCGGCACGACCTCGCCCACTGGCAGAAGGCGCTCGAAGACGAACCCGGCGTGTGGGGTGCTCTGGCGACGCCGCGGGAGACCCTCAACGATCCGCAGGTCGAACCCAACGGATACGTGGTGACCAACGTCGACGACCATGGCGAGAAGTACCGGATCGTCGCCGCGCCCGTGCAGTTCGACGAGACTCCGCCGGCGCCCGCGCGTGCGCCGGAACACGGCCAGCACACGGAGGAGATCCTGCTGGAACTCGACGTCGACTGGGACGACATCGCCAGGGCGAAGGATCTCAAGGCGATTCTGTAGGGGCCCGGCGGGCAGTCGACCAAAGCCGTCATCTGTGGGGACCAAAGTCATCGACTGCCGACTACCCGATGACCTGGGGCGCCGGCAGTCGTACGTTCAGTGCGAGGAGCACAGACATGACTGCATTTATGCGCGCCAGTGACGCATTCACCTGGGCAATGGAAAGCGACCCACGGCTGCGATCGACCGTGGTCAGTGTCGTCCTGCTGGACCGATCCCCGGACTGGGACGAAGTCCGCAAACGATTCGACCTGATCAGCCGCAAACTGCCCATGTTCAGGCAGCGCGTGGTGCCGTCACCGCCACCGGCCCCGCCGCGGTGGGAGCACTACCGGGACTTCGACCTGGATTACCACCTGCGGCGAGCGACCATCTCCGGTCCCGGCACCCTCGACGACGTGCTCGAGATGGCACGCGTGGCCGAGATGCAGGATTTCGATCGGGCCCGCGCCCTGTGGGAAACGACGTTCATCGACGGCCTGGAAAACGATGGCGCCGCACTGATCTGCAAGTTCCACCACGCGCTCACCGACGGAGTCGGCGGGGTCCAGATCGCGATGCACCTGTTCGATCTGTCCGAAGACCTCTACCCCATCGAACCCCTGCCGCCGGAGCCGGAGGTCGCGGGACCGGCGCTACTGGGGGGCTACCGCGATGCCGCGCGCTACGACGCCGGCCTGCTCAACACCGCCCTGGCCGGCGCGGCCTCCCGGGTGCCACGGTTGATGTACGAGGGGGTACGGCGTCCCGTCGCCACCATCCGGTCCGCGGCGAGCACGGCGGCATCGGTCTATCGGACCGTCCGGCCGATAAGCCGGCCCGGTTCGCCGCTGGCAACCGACCGCGGCCTGATTCGACGTCTCGGGGTGCATCAGGTGCCGACGCGTCCGCTTCGCGAAGCGGCGCACCGCGGCGGTGGGGCGTTGAACGACGCTTTCGTCGCCGGGGTCGCGGGTGGATTGCGTCTCTACCACGAAAAGCACGGTGTGGCGGTGGGCGACCTGCACATCACGATGCCGATCAGCCTGCGCACCCAGGATGACGGTATCGGCGGGAACCGGATCACCCTGATGCGCTTCGACGTGCCCGTCGGGGAGGTAGACCCGGCAAAGCGAATCGCGGCGATACGGCAGCGCACCGCGGCGGTGCGCAACGAAAGATCGCTGCCCTACACGCAATTGATCGCCGGCGTCCTCAATCTCGCGCCCCGGTGGTACATCGGCTCCGTCCTGCGCCACGTCGATTTCGTGGCCAGCGACGTGCCCGGCGTTCCGGTGCCTGTTTTTCTGGGCGGCGCCGCGGTTCGCGCACAATACGCTTTCGGCCCCACCATCGGTTCGGCCGTCAACGTCACACTTCTCACGTACGTGGACACCTGCGGGCTCGGCATGAACATCGACACCACCGCCATCCCCGACTACGACGTCTTCCACGACGCCATCGCCGCCGGCTTCGACGAAATACTGGCGCTGGCAACCTAATTCGAAGCTAGCGGGCTCCAGCATGGACAGAGATGATGCGGGAGTTCTTGATTAGCAGCCGATTCCGAAACGGTCACAGGGATGTATCAATCATGGCGGCGCTCTGGCACAACGCGACCAATCGACAAATCATGGCACAGGGCGCCTTTGAGGTTTGCGGCCGCGACGATGCGTAGCGCAGGAATTCCTCGTCCGCTATGAGCAGTGGCGGATTCACGACGGCGCTGCAGGAGGTATCCACAGCATGACGACGAACTGGGTCCCCGCCCAGACTTCGTGTGGCCCGCATTCCGGTCGCATCCTCGACACCGCGCGGGGCATTCTCATCGGGCTCCGCCGGTGCCCGTCCGAAGCCGCCCTGGACGAACTGCACAACGCGGCCCTGCGGCACAAGGTGCCGGTGTTCGCGATGGCCTGGGCGCTGGTACACCTGGCCGGCGACGGCGAGAAGACACCGAGTTTCACCGATGCGCAGTCCGCGGCCCGGCACGAATGGGGCCCGTTGTTCTCCTCCGCCGCAGTGTCCTGTTGAGCGAACACCGAGACGTTGGGACGGCCGAGCTTTCGAGGGGTAACCCGGCCGTCCCCAACTCCAACCCGATCGATACCCGCGCGCGTTCGGCGGGTCATGCCGGGGCGCTGAGGCTGAAATGGCCGACGCGGGGGCGGTTCCTCCGGCGTCGGCGCAGGGGTCGCTTGCCGACGCCGTCCGGACCCGAAATCGACTACGGAATCAACCTGGTCCGATGAGGCTAACGCGCCCAGGCCGGCGATTCGGCCGCCGCGTGCAACGCGGCGACGATGCGCTGTTCCTTCTCGAGGAAACGTTCCGTCGGTGCCGGCACCGAGATAGCGACCAGGTTGTCGCCCATGGTGCGTCGTGCGACCGCGGCCGCCGAGATGCCCGGGGTGTGTTCATCGCGGTCGAAAGCTATTCCGGTGCGCCGTATTTCGGCGATCTCGGCGCGGAGCCGCTCGCGGGCCTCGGAACCCAGGCGGGAGATCACCGCGTTGGCCTCGCCCTCCTCGAGGGCCGCGAGGGCCGCCTTGCCGTTGGCGGTCGACTCCATCGGAAACCGGACACCGACGGCCGAGACGGCGCGAAGGCGATGCGACGATTCGATCTGGTCGACGAACCACATCCGCTGGCCCCGCAGCACCGAGAGGTCGACCGTCTCCCCGTCGGTCGCATACGCCACGCGCTCGATGGTTGGCCGGAAGACCGCCGCGATGTGCGCCCCGTCGGAATGGCCGAAGCCGAGTAACCGGTCGCCCAGCGAAAAACGCCCCTGCGTATCGACACTGGCCAGCCCCACCTCGACCAGGCCCACCAGCAGCCGGCGGGCCGTCGACTTGGCCAACCCCAGCCGCTCGCCGAGGTCGACCAGGCGCAGCCGCCCCGGCTCGGCGGCGATCTCGTCCAGCGCGGCGGCGGCGCGCCGTAACACCTGGATGCCTTCGTCGCGACCAGTTGGAAGATTCTCCCCCGGAGACGGCATTTGCCCACTATATTGTTCCGCATCGCGAATCACAAAGATCCGGACTGCGAATCAAGGGAGACTGCAGATGAGCGGGCTACCGACCGGGCGGCACCACTTCCGCGGCGACGACGGCTACGAGGCGGCCCGCCGCGGCACCGTGTGGCACCAACGGGTGCCGGAACGCTATCCCGAAGTGATCGTGCAGGCCGTCGATGCCGACGACATCGTCGCCGGCGTCCGCTACGCCACCGCTCACGGCCTGAAAGTCAGCATCGTCTCGGGCGGACACAGCTTCGCGGCCAGCCATCTGCGCGACGGCTCCGTTCTGCTCGACGTCAGCCGGCTCGACCACGTTTCCATCGACACGGAAAAGCGCCTCGCCCGAGTGGGTCCGGGCAAGGGCGGCAGCCTTCTGATGGCCGAACTCGAGGCTCAGGGCCTGTTCTTTCCCGGCGGTCACTGCAAGGGCGTCTGCCTCGGCGGCTACCTGCTGCAGGGCGGGTATGGCTGGAACAGCCGCATTTTCGGCCCGGCCTGCGAGAGCGTCGTCGGCCTGGACGTCGTCACCGCCGACGGAGAACAGATCCACTGCGACGCCGGCAACAATGCCGACCTCTATTGGGCCGCCCGCGGTGCCGGTCCCGGCTTCTTCGCCGTCGTCACGTCGTTCTACCTGAAGCTTTATCCGCGCCCCGGTGCCTGTGGCACCAGCGTCTACGTGTATCCGTTCGAGCTTGCCGACGAGGTCTTCACGTGGACCCGCGCGGTCAGCGCCGAGGTGGACCCCCGGGTCGAGCTGCAGGCCGTGGCCTCGCGCGGTGAGCCGAACATGGGCATCGATGCCCCCGTCATCTCGCTCGCATCACCCGCGTTCGCGGATTCCGACGAGGAGGCCGAAAAGGCGCTCGCCCTCTTCGGCACCTGCCCGGCCGCCGACCGGGCACTGGTCAAAATTCCTTACCTGCCAACCGATCTGCCGACGTGGTATGACGTCGCGATGAGCCATTACCTGTCCGACCACCACTACGCGGTCGACAACATGTGGACGTCGGCGTCGGCTGAAGAGCTGCTGCCGGGCATCCGGACCATCCTGGACACGATGCCCCCGCACCCGGCGCACTTCCTGTGGCTGAACTGGGGACCGTGCCCTCCCCGCCAGGACATGGCCTACAGCATCGAAGGGGACATCTACCTGGCCCTCTACGGTTCGTGGAAGGACCCGGCCGACGAGGCGAAATACGCCGACTGGGCGCGGTCCAACATGGCCGCGATGTCCGAATTCGCCATCGGGATTCAGCTCGCCGATGAGAACCTGGGCCAGCGCCCGGCGCGGTTCGCCAGCGACGCCGCCATGGCCAAGCTCGACCGCGTGCGCGCCGAGTACGACCCCGACGGCGTGTTCAACAGCTGGATGGGGCGACTCTGATGGTGGACGACCTTTATCTGGGCTATCGCGGCGACGACGCCAGCACCCCGTTCGGCAAGTTCTTCACGCCCGAGATGGCGCCGCTGCCACGCCATGTCGTCGAGGCCCTGGAACACGGGCCGCAGGGCGCCATGGCGTTGTTGGCGTTCGATGACGCCGCGCGCATCGCCGCCGATGGCTACCAGCAGACCGAGAACGGCTACGGCGTGCTCGACGACGGCGGCTATCACGTGTCGGTGCGCACCGACATGCCCGGGGTCACGCCCGCGATGTGGTCCTGGTGGTTCGGCTGGCACGGCTGCGACACCCGCCGTTACAAGCTGTGGCATCCGCGGGCCCATCTGCACGCCGCCTGGAAAGACGGCGACGACGCCGGCCGCCGCGGCGCCCAGCGCTACATCGGCCGCTCGTCGTTGATCAGCGAGTACATCGGCTCGACGATGCTCAAGGGCGCAATCCAATTCGTCGATCCGGCGAGGATGGGCTGCCCGCCCGACAGTGACGGTGCGGTGGCGATCTGCGCCCGGCTGGGGTCCAGCGAGGCCCCGGTCGACGTCGGATGGTTCGTTCACCACGTCCGGTCGACCGCCAACGGGGCCGAGATGCGGTCGCGGTTCTGGATGGGCGGTCGGCACATCGAGGTGCGCAACGTTCCCGGCGTCGCGTCGCGGGCGGTGCGCCCGATCGCGTCGCGGGTGCTGGGCGACGCGCAGTCCAGCGCTCGCAACCTGATGGTGCACTGCGCCCAGGAGATGAATCACCTGGCCGCGTTCCTGCCGGAACTCCACGAAGCCTTCGGCCACGAATAAGCGTCGGCGCGGGTCGTTAAGCGGGCGGCAGCTGCCGCGGGCCCGCGGGTGAGTCGAGCTCGGCCGGTCCGTCCCGCCTGGTCAATTCCGGATCGTGTCGGCGCTGCGACGCGCCCAGCGACGGGGCGAGTGGCTCTTGGCCGCCCGAGCGACCCTGGGGCACGGCGGTGCGGTCTACGCGCGACGAGTTGACGAATCCTGGTGCGGGGGAGGGGGATTCGCCGGCCGTGGCGGCGGGACGGGTGTGCCGCTCGCCGGGGTCGGAGGTTTCGGAGTCCGTGGTGACCCTGTGCGTGCGTCGCAGGGCGAACGTGATCTCCTCGACCTCTTCGAAGACGTGACGCGCGGTGCGCAGCGGCGCGGTCGTGGAGTCGAGCACCCGCGCCACGAACGGCGGTACCAGCGGGCGAACCCACCGCGCCGCGGCCTTGGTGGCGTCGGGAATCGAGGGAATGAGCGACGCGCCACGGTCTTCGCGCGGCGCGACCTCGCGCTGGACGGGCGCCGGCAAGTTCTCGGCGCCGGGGGCCTGCGCCGGGGCGGGCAGGCCGAGGAGCGCCCGGCTGGCGGCCTCCGCTTCGGCGGCGATCGGCAGGTAGACGTCCTCGGCGGCCGGCTCGAAAGCGCGTTGCGACGGCGCAGGCACCGGTGGCTCGAATGCCTCCTCGATTCGCCGGCGTTGCTGCTCGCGGTCGATCTCGGTCTGCGCCTCGATCGCCATCCGGGCCTGGGTGAGTTGGTGCTCGGCCCACATGATCTCGGCTTCGCGGCGGACCTCGGCCCGCTTGATCGCGATCGCGGTGTCGGCTTCGAGCTCCGCGCGTTCGCGCTCGGCGCGCGCCGCCGCGTGGCGATCGTGAGAGGTCTCTGGGCGCCACCGCCCGAGGATCAGCGGCAGGAGGTAGAGCAGCACGCAGAACGCGATCGTCATCAGCCGCAACGTCAGCGCCCCCAAGGCGGCGGAGGTCAGGTCGTTCAGGGCGACCCAGCGCGCGCCGAGGCCACGATCGGCGTGCGCGACCACACCGTGGCGGGCCTCGTCGAGCGCTTGCTGCTCGCGGGAGATCTGGGCGTCCAACTCGGGCGCTTGGCGGTCGCGGGCCGCGAGCGCATTGTCCAGTTCGCGTTGGGCGTCCGCCAGAAGCTCATTGGCCGTTCGTGTTTCGGGTCCCGCACCGGGAACACCGGTGATCCGGGTTTGCGGGCAGGCGGGGCTGGGATGGTATTCGCAGCGGGCCACGACCAGGGCCTGATCCTGCTGCTGGTGAGCCCGGTCGACGGCGCTGTCGAGCGCGGCGCGCGCGTCCCTGGTCTGTTGCAGCGACGCCGACGCCTGCGCGACCGCCGGCGCCGAGGCGGCATTGCGCAGGGCGCGTTCGTCGAGGTGGTGGTCGATCGAGCCCGACAGCAGGACGATGGCGGCCAGTTCGCCCACGACGGCGCCGAGCGCGGCGGCGACCACCGCGCGCGCTGCGAGCCCGGCCCGGCCCCCGTTGAACCCGGCGGCGGTGGCGCGGGTGACCGCGCCGACCAGCAGGCCGAACACCAGGGTCAGCGGCAGGGCGGAAAGGAGCGACCAGCGAGTCGACTCGCTCACGGCCAGGGTCGCGACGAGCCAGGCCAGCACCGCCCCGAACAACACCACCGCGCCGACCCCGGTTTCGGCGGCGTGACCGGAGCGCTCGCGGCGCTCAGCCGGCTCCCGCCGCTGCCCGCCGCCAAGCCAGTTGAGCACGCTCGCGGGCGACATCTGGGAGCCCCGCTCGGTGACTTTCTGGGCGCACATCGAAAAACACCTCCCAAATCAACAAGCCTCCCAGGCCACCCCCCGTCGCATCGAATTGAAACCCCGCGCGTGTGGCGTGCTTCACAACGCGACCGGATCGCCGGCGAACCTGGAGGGCGAGCCTGGGGCCCCGATTTCGTGCGACGCGTGCAGATCAGCGACGGTTCCGGCGGCCGACATGAGACGGTATAAGTCTATGGAGACTCACGATTATGTCACCTACGAAGAGTTCGGCCGCCGATTCTTCGAGGTCGCTGTCACCCCCGAGCGTGTCGCCGCCGCATTCGCCGACATCGCCGGCAACGAGTTCGCCATGGAGCCCATAGCGCAGGGGCCCGGCGGGATCGCCAAAGTCAGCGCCAACGTCAAGATCCACGAACCCAAAGTCACGCGCCGCATCGGCGACAGCATCACGTTCGTCATCCACATCCCCCTGTCGATCGACCTGCTGCTCGACCTGCGGCTCGACAAGCAGCGGTTCGTCGTCTCGGGCGACATTGCGTTGCGGGCCACGGCGCGAGCGGCCGAGCCGCTGCTGCTGATCGTCGACGTCGCGAAACCGCGGCCCTCCGACATCACCGTCAACGTGTCATCGAAGTCCTTCCGCGGCGAGGTGTTGCGCATCCTCGCCGGCGTCGACGGCGAGATCCGCCGATTCGTCGCCCAGTACGTCGCCGAGGAGATCGACGCGCCGCAGTCCCAATCCGCGCAGGTGATCGACGTGGCACAGCAGTTGGCGCAGGCCTGGCCCTGACGCCCCGGCGCCGACGCGTAGCTGCGGCCATCCCCGGGTACCCCACGAATTGTCGTGCGCGGGCCGTACCGGCGCCGACCGCGATCATCGTCCGGGGAGGAGCGACAAGAGTTGGCACGAGTGGATGTTTCGGTGACGTCGCAGGTAGCGCCGGAGGCCGCGTGGAAGCTGGCGTCCGACCTCAGCCGATTCGGCGAGTGGATGACCATATTCGCCGGCTGGCGCGGACCCGTCCCGGAGACGATCGAGGAGGGCACCTGCGTCTCGTCGTGTGTGAAAGTCAAGGGGTTCCGCAACGTCATCCACTGGACGGTCACCCGCTACGACGAGCCGAAAGCGATTGAGCTGCAAGGTCGCGGCCGCGGCGGGATACGCCTCGGGGTGGCGATGACGGTGACGGACAACGATTCCGGCACCGACTTCCATCTCACCGCGGATCTCAGGGGCGGATTGCTCAGCGGCCCGATCGGGGGGCTGGTCGCCCGCGTGCTCCGCTCCGACGTGGAGAAGTCGGTGCGCAACCTCGTCGCGCTGCAATAAGCCCTACCGCGCCGCCGGGTGGCCGATCGGCCACCCCCGCCGTTCCTCCTGGCGAATCCGCCTGCGGTCCATGGCAAGCCAGGCCAGGCCGGCCCCGAATCCGAGCAGGGCGACGATCGCGGCGGCCACGCCCGCACCGGCGTCTCCGAGCGCAAATGTCGCCACGCATACCGCGAATGCCAGGGCGGCAGCCCCGACGACGACGAGCCCGGGCGTGCGCTCGACGTCTGACGCCGGCCCGGCGTCATGCCGATGGATCGTCCGATCATGGTCGACAGGGTTGTGCCTCATCGGCGTCTCCTCTGCTGTCACATCCGCTCGGCGGCTTCCGTTGTGCTACCCGGATTGCCGTCGTGACAAACGACGTGAAGCTTCGACGCCGAGGGGCCCGGCGCAGTCGGTCGAGGGCCGCGCCCTACAGCGTCTGGTGTCGCCCGAAGTACTTGTGGTCCTCGCTGTAACCGCCGTAACCGCTGCCGATGTCGCGGTAGTCGGCAACGAACTCGATCCCCTTGATCCACTTGACGAGTTTGAAGCCGTGCTGCAATTCGTTGCGCAGCCGCAGCGGCTTGCCGTGCATGTAGGGGAGGGGCTGGTCGTTCATGTTGTAGGCGAGCATCGTCATGTGATGGTCCATTTGCCCGATGTGGTGGGCGTTGTAATAGATGCCGCCCGTCGCGCCGAGGCCCATCGAGTAGAACACCACCCACTTGGCCTCGGGGAGCGGCTTGACGATATCCATGATCGTCTTCATCTGCACGCCACCCCATTTGGCGACGCCCGACCAGGCCTGGATGCAGAAGTGCTGGCTGATCTGCTCGTGGTAGGGCAGCGCCTTCAGGTCGTCGAGCGAGAACTCCATCGGGTGTTCGACGAGACCGTAGACCTTGAGCCGCCAGTCCCGGAAGTCGTTCTGCTCGAGTTCCTTGTACTCGACGGTCTCCGGCAGCCGGCCGTTGCGCCAATGGTGCGGTGAGATGTCCTTCTCGGTGAACGCACCGGGCTTGGGGTCGAGCTGTTCCAGCATGCGCTGGAACGGGCCGACCAGCGCGTAGCCGACCCGCTGAATCACGCGCGGATGGCGAATGGTGAACGGAGTGGCCCAAACCCACGCGATCGCCGTCAGCACCATGGCCGCGGCGAAGATCCCGAAGCCTACCCAGCTGTTGTCGTCGCGGGAGGCGAACATGTGGTTGAGGTTTCGCAGCGCGCTGGTCGTCAGCACCATGGTGACGTGGACGAGGATGAAGAACAGGAAATAGACCAGCACCACGAAGTGCAGCGACCGCGCATGCTGGATGCTCAGCCGCTTGCTGAGCCAGTGAACGCGCTGCGACAACGCGGGCGACATGCCCAGCCCGGTGATCAACGCCGCGGGGGCGGCGACGAAAACCGTGGTGAAGTAAGACAACAACTGCAGGCCGTTGTAAGCGACCCAGCCGTTGTCGGTCGGCCAGTCCAGCGACAGATACTGAACCGCCACCGACGCCGCGTTGGGAAACACGTCCCAGCTGGTCGGCACGATGTGCCGCCACTGCCCCGTGGCGAACAGCAGCACATAGAAGACCGCGCCGTTCACCAGCCACAGGACGTCAACGCCGAGGTGCCACCACCGGGCCAGCCCGATGGAGTGCCGGAATCCGGGCAGCCCGAATTGTGGTGGCAGCGCGACGGTGTCGGCGTTGGCGGTCCACAGCTCGTCGTCCGGTACCGGCGGCCCGACCCGCAGCCACTCGTCCTTGCCGGGCGTGGCGTTGCGGCTGAAGTAGAGCCGGGGATGGTCGCACAGGATCTGGATCCCCGTCCTGATGATGAACATCATCATGAAGAGGTTGAAGAAGTGCGTCCAACCGATCCAGGCCGGTAGCCCGGGGGTGACACCGGAACTGTCCGTCCCGGGATGACGCTGGATGAACGCCTGCACGGCCGGCATGTTGTGCAGACCTTTGCCGACGGCCACCCCGACGATCAGCAGGGCAAAGCCGATGGGGATCAACCAGAGCAGGTTGAACCACCGGTCTCGTCCGATACGCAGCTTCGGGGCGGTGGCCCGCCGACTGAGATCGAAGCCGCCACCGTAGGTCTCGACGTCGATGACGTCTTCGGCGGTGTGAATCTCGCTGCGGTAATCCGGAGGGGTTCCCAGCGGCGCGCCCACCGCCAGTGTCGATACCTCGCCGCTCGGCGTCGCCTGTGCGGCCGTGGACTCCGCGGGATTGACGTTCATGGTCCGATGTTCGGTGTTCGTCACGCGGCCGAAAATACACGGATCGACTTGTATAAATTGGACACGATCAGGAAGAAATGCGCCGTCCGCGGCCCCGCCGCGACCCATGGGCGCCGGCCTCGGCGCGGGATGGGCGAATTCCGCCCCGGCCGGCGCGGCGGTAGCCGCAACTGCTCAACGAACCGCGCATTCTCGCCGCAGATTCGGTTCATGCGCAGTGGCTGTGAGTTTGCGCAAAGTCTTCTGCAAGCGGGCTAGGCCGGGTCGTGTGGGCGCACCCGGCGGACCGAACGGGTCTCAATCGCGTTGATGGTCAGCGCCCGGCGGCCGATCCGCCAGCGGTCGGTCAGCTCGTACTCGTCGTCGTAGCGCAGATGCCAGACCACGTCGACGAGTTCGTCGCCGCGCTGGTCCCAGTGGTGCGCGATGCACGCGATGCGGCCGCGAGCCGCGTCCGGCCCGGCGCCCCGCTTGTAGACCTCACCGACGATGGCGTGCTCGGTGCGGGCTACGGCCGCGACGGTGGCGACCGCGGCGGCGATGGCCGCTCGGCCGTGATGGGCGTGGATCGGCTCGAGCGCCTTGGGCGGTTCGGGCACCGCGAGCACGGCGGTTTCGGTGAATAGCGCAGCCACATCATTGAATTGGCGCTCATCGGTGTAGGCCGCGTAGCGGTGCACCAAATCGCTGAGGGCGGATCGGTGGTCGGTTGGCGGGGCCATCGGGGTCACGCAATCAGCGACAAGCGTTGCGCACACGCCGACAGCATGTCCTGGGCCTGCCCGATGTCGGTGGTCGCCGGCATGGCCAACACAAGCCGGTCGGCACCCTGCTCGATCAGGCCGCCGGCACGCTCGGCATCGATCTTGTCGACCGCATGGCCCAGTGACACTTCGAGATTCGCCGGGTCGCGACCCGACGATGCGGCCTCGTCGCGCATGAGCGCGATCAGCGACGCCAGGCGGGTCCCCGTCACGCCGAGCGGTTGCAAGCCGTCGCCGAGACGTCCCGCCCGGCGCGCCGCCGCTGGGCTGTGCCCGCCGATATGAATCGGGAGACGCTCGCCCGCAATGGGTTTGGGGTAGCACATGACGTTGTCGAAGTTGAAGAACTCGCCGTGATAGCAGGCCCCCTGCGGCTGGTCCGCCCACAGCGCCCGCAAGACCGCCAACTGCTCGTCGGCGCGTCTGCCGCGGTTATCGAAATCCGCGCCGCACGCTTCGAGCTCCTCCTTGAGCCACCCCACGCCCACGCACAGCCGCAGGCGCCCACCCGACAACGCGTCCACCGTGGCGGCGCGCTTGGCGAGGACCACCGGATGGTGGTTGGGCAGCACCAACACCCCGGTGGCCAGTCCGAGGGTGGTGGTGTGGCCGGCCAGGAAGGCCAGCAGATCGAGCGGGTCGGGGATGGGGCAGTCGGCCGCCAGCCCGACGCGTCCGGAGCTGTCATACGGATAGACGCTGTCGTAGCGGGTGGCCAGGACGGTGTGCTCGACGACAACGATGGACTCGAAACCGCAGCGTTCCAGGTGGCGGGCGAAGGCCGCCATCCACTCGGGATCCGCGGTGACACCGTCGGCGACCGGGGCCACCACTGAGACCTTCATGGCCTCAGAAGCTAACAGGCTCGCTTTCGACGGCCGCGGGCGCGATCGCACGGCGCACCGCCTCGGCCAGTGTCGCCGCCCGAGCATCGGTGAACACGTCCTCGAGCAGCATCGGGCGTCCGTCCGGGCCGGTCAGCGGTACCCGCCAGTTGGGGTATTCGTCGGTGGTTCCCGGCTGATTCTGGGTCCGCCGGTCACCCACCGCGTCGGTCAGGGCAACCCCCACCAGCCGCGAAGGCGTCCGCCCCAGATACCGGTACAGGGCGAGCACGACGCTTTCCGCGTCGTCCTCGGCGTCGCCGAGCAACCCGACCCGCCTGAGTTCGGCCATCCAGGCCGCCAGTTCGGCCCGGTCGGAGGCGAGCTCGTCCTCGGCCGGGCGAGTCAGCAAACCGAGGGATTCGCGCAGCCGCACGTGGTCGCCCGCCAGGTATCCGGCGGTCGGCGGCAGGTCGTGGGTGGTCACCGAGGACAGGCAGTACTCGCGCCAGCGCTCGGCCGGCAGTGGGCCGCCGGAGCCGTCGCGGTCCAACTCGAACCAGAGGATCGAGGTGCCGAGCAGGCCGCGCAACAGTAGGTAGTCGCGGACCCATGGCTCGACGGTGCCGAGGTCCTCGCCCACGACGAGCGCCCCGGCGCGGTGCGCCTCCAGGGCGACGATGCCGATCATCGCTTCGTGGTCGTAACGCACGTAGGTGCCGTGGGTGGGCGGCGCTCCGTCCGGGATCCACCACAGCCGGAACAGCCCGATGATGTGGTCGATGCGCACGCCGCCGGCATGCCGCAGCACCGCGCGGATCAACGCCCGAAAGGGGCGATACTCCTGCGCGTCCAACCGATCCGGCCGCCACGGCGGCTGGGACCAGTCCTGGCCGAGCTGATTGAACTCGTCGGGCGGCGCGCCGGCGGTGACGCCCAGGGCCAACACATCCTGCAGGGCCCACGCGTCGGCGCCGTTGGGATGGACGCCGACGGCCAGGTCGTGCATCACGCCCAGCGCCATTCCGGCCCGGACCGACCGCGACTGCGCCGCGGCGAGCTGCTCGTCGAGTTGCCACTGCAGCCAGCGATGGAAATCGACCGCCTGCGAATGCTGCTCGACGAAGGCGGCGACGCCGGGGGCGTGGGGATGCTGCAGCGCTTCCGGCCACGTGTGCCAGTCGTCGCCGTACTTCTCGGCCAGGGCGCACCAGGTGGCGAAGTCGTCGAGGGCGCCGCCTTCACGGGCCCGGAAGGCCTCGTAGGACAACTGGCGGCCCGCCGTCCGCGGCACGCGGTGCAGTAGCTCGAGCGCGGCGCGCTTCGCCGCCCACGAGCTGTCGCGATCGATGGCGTCGAGTCGGGCGGCCTTGTGTTGCACGTCGGAACGCAGCCGCCGCACCCGGCTGCGCTTGGGCAGCTCGGCGAACTCGGGAATCGCCTCGACATGCAGATAGATCGGGTTGATGAAGCGCCGCGAGGTCGGCAGATAGGGCGACGGCTCCATCGGGCACGTCGGCGCGGCGGCGTGCAGGGGATTGACCAACACGTAGTCGGCGCCGTGCTGCGACGCCGACCACACCGCCAGGTCGGTGAGATCCGTCAGATCGCCGACCCCCCACGACTGCCTGGACCGCACGCTGTACAGCTGCGCGGCCAGCCCCCAGGCCCGGCGGGCGCCGAGCCGCTCGGGCAGCCCGAGCCAATCCGGCGTCACGATCAGCGCGGTGCTGGTCTCACCGTCGGCCGACCGCAGATGCACCCGGTGATACCCCAGCGGCAGGTCGGGCGGCAGCACGAAGCTGGCTTCGCCGACCCAGCGACCGTCCAAGTCGAACGGCGGCGTGAAGTTGTCGACCTGCTGGATGCCACCGCGTAGCGTGCTGTCCTCGAGCTGCAACCAGACCTCGGCGGGATCACCGTGGGTCACGTGCGCCCAGAACCGCGTCTGCTCACCGGTGCGGCCGACGATGGTCGCGGGCAACCGGCGCGCCCAGTGCGACCGCAGCTTCGCGGCCAGCGCCACGTTGCGCTCCTGCTCGGTGCCGCCCGCCACGCCGAGCGCGGCCAGCACCGCCACCAAGGTGGACGCCGGGACCTGCACCCGCCGCCCGGTCCAGTCCTCGTACTCGGTCGCGATGCCATATCGCCCGGCAAGTTCGACCAGCGACGGCGCGAGCTCACTCATACCGCTCATCTTGCTGCCAGAATTCGCCGCCCGACTAATCGGGGAGAGGCGGCGACTCGGCGCGCCCTTCAGTTCGCCGAGGGCGCACGCTCAACAGGACGTGCCGGCCGTTCGCCATTACGATGCCCTGAGGAGAGATCAGGAGTCCGGGCGGGGAGCGGCGGGGGAATCCGAAAGTGCCAGTTCAACGGCGCCTGGCGCGGTGCGGACGTCGGCGCGATCCCGCGAGCCGCCGACGACCGGACACCTGCGCATAAACAGATGTGGCAGCGAACGCCATCGGCGCCGCGTGGCGAGGCCCGTATCGGTGCCTTACGGTTGTCGATGTAATTCGCGCTGGATCAGTATTGAAGAGACAATATCCAGGCCTTCTAGCAGACCGGACGGTGAAATAACGTGGCGGAAGAGAGTCGCGGGCAACGCGGGTCGGGGTATGGCCTCGGGTTGTCGACCCGGACCCAGGTAACCGGCTACCAGTTCCTCGCTCGCCGCACGGCAATGGCGCTCACCCGGTGGCGCGTGCGCATGGAGGTCGAGCCGGGCCGGCGGCAGACGCTGGCCGTGGTGGCCTCGGTGTCGGCGGCGATGGTGATCTGCCTCGGTGCCCTGCTGTGGTCGTTCATCAGCCCCTCCGGCCAGATCAACGAATCGCCGATCATCGCCGACCGGGACTCCGGCGCGCTGTATGTCCGCGTCGGCGACAGGTTGTACCCGGCGCTGAACCTGGCCTCGGCACGCCTGATCACCGGCCGGCCGGACAATCCGCACCTGGTCCGGTCCAGCCAGATCGCCACCCTGCCGCGCGGCCCGATGGTGGGCATCCCGGGTGCACCGTCGAACTTCCACACCACCAGTCCGTCGACGTCGTCGTGGCTGGTGTGTGACACCGTCGCCACCTCGACCGGTGTCGGCGCGCCGTCCGGGGTGACCGTGACCGTCATCGACGGGAATCCCGACCTGAGCAACCACCGCCGCGTGCTGAGCGGGTCGGACGCCGTGGTCCTGAGCTACGGCGGGGACGCGTGGGTGATCCGCGAGGGACGCCGGTCTCGGATCGACGCCACGAACCGCTCGGTGCTGTTGCCGCTGGGCCTGACGCCGGAGCAGGTCGGCCAGGCGAAGCCGATGAGCCGCGCCCTGTTCGACGCCTTGCCGGTTGGCCCGGAACTGACCGTGCCGCAGGTGCAGAACGCCGGAACCGGCGCGTCGTTCCCCGGCGCCCCCGGCCCGATCGGCACGGTGATCGTCACGCCGCAAATCAGTGGGCCGCAACAGTATTCGCTGGTGCTCGCCGACGGCGTGCAGACGCTGCCGCCGCTGGTGGCCCAGATCCTGCAGAACGCCGGACCGGGCAACACCAAACCGGTCACGGTGGAGCCGTCCGCCCTGGCGAAGATGCCGGTGGTCAACAAGCTGGACCTGTCCTCCTACCCGGACGCCCCGCTCAACGTGGCGGACATCCGCGAGAACCCGGCGACGTGCTGGTGGTGGCAGAAGACGGCCGGCGAGAACCGGGCCCGCATCCAGGTCGTGTCGGGCGCGACCATCCCGGTCGCGGCCAAGGACGAGAGCAAGGTCGTGTCTCTGGTCAAGGCCGACACCACCGGCCGCGAAGCCGACCAGGTCTTCTTCGGGCCCGACTATGGCAACTTCGTCGCCGTCACCGGCAACGACCCCGGCGCCAAGACGACGGAATCGCTGTGGTGGCTGACGGATGCCGGCGCCCGGTTCGGGGTCGACGACACCCGCGAGGTGCGTGAGGCGCTGGGGTTGAAGTCGAAACCGAGCCTGGCGCCATGGGTGGCGCTGCGGCTGCTCCCGCAAGGTCCCACGTTGTCGCGGGCGGACGCGCTCGTGGAGCACGACACCTTACCGATGGATATGTCCCCGGCAGAATTGGCGGTACCAAAGTGAAACGCGGGTTTGCCCGGCCGACACCGGAGAAGCCTCCGGTCATCAAGCCGGAGAACATCGTCCTTCCCACGCCCCTCAGCATTCCGCCGCCGGAAGGCAAGCCCTGGTGGCTGATCGTCGTCGGCGTGGTGGTGGTCGGCCTGCTGATCGGCATGGTCGCCATGACCTTCGCCAGCGGCTCACACGTCTTCGGGGGCGCCGGCTCGATCTTCCCGATCTTCATGATCGGCGGCGTCGCGATGATGATGTTCGGCGGGCGGTTCGGCGGGCAGCAGCAGATGAGCCGGCCCAAGCTGGACTCGATGCGCGCCCAGTTCATGCTGATGCTGGACATGCTGCGCGAGACCGCCCACGAGTCGGCCGACAGCATGGACGCCAACTACCGGTGGTTCCACCCGGCGCCCACGACGCTGGCCGCCGCGGTGGGAACCCCGCGCATGTGGGAACGCAAGCCCGACGGCAAGGACCTCAACTTCGGTGTGGTGCGAGTCGGCGTCGGCATGACGCGTCCCGAGGTGACCTGGGGTGAGCCCCAGAACATGCCGACCGACATCGAGCTGGAGCCGGTGACCGGTAAGGCGCTGCAGGAGTTCGGTCGCTACCAGAGCGTCGTCTACAACCTGCCCAAGATGATTTCGCTGCTCGTCGAACCGTGGTACGCGCTCGACGGCCAGCGGGAACAGGTCCTGGGCCTGATGCGCGCGATCATCTGCCAGCTGGCGTTCTCGCACGGGCCCGACCACGTGCAGATGGTCGTCGTCACCTCGGACCTCGATGAGTGGGACTGGGTGAAGTGGCTTCCGCACTTCGGTGACCCGCGGCGCCAGGACGCCGCCGGCAACGCGCGGATGGTCTACAGCTCGGTGCGCGAGTTCGCCGCGGAGCAGGCCGAATTGTTCTCCGGCCGTGGGTCGTTCACGCCCCGGCACGCGAGTTCGTCGGCGCAGACCCCGACGCCGCACACGGTGATCGTCGCCGACGTCGTCGACCCCCAGTGGGAATTCGTGATCAGCGCCGAAGGCATCGACGGAGTGACCTTCTTCGACCTGACCGGCTCCTCGATGTGGACGTCGGTCCCCGAGCGCACGCTGCGGTTCGACGACAAGGGCGTGATCGAGGCGCTGCCCCGCGACCGCGACACCTGGATGGTGATCGACGAGAAGCCGTGGTTCTTCGCGCTGACCGACCACGTCAGCGTCGCGGAGGCCGAAGAGTTCGCGCAGGCGCTGGCGCGCTGGCGGCTCGCCGAGGCCTACGAAGAGATCGGTCAGCGGGTGGCCCACATCGGCGCCCGAGACATCTTGACCTACTACGGAATCGACGACCCGGGCCGCATCGACTTCCAGGCGCTCTGGGGCGCCCGCACCGACACGATGGGCCGGTCGCGGTTGCGGGCGCCGTTCGGCAATCGTTCCGACAACGGCGAGTTGCTGTTCTTGGACATGAAGTCACTGGACGAGGGCGGTGACGGCCCGCACGGCGTCATGTCCGGAACGACGGGTTCGGGTAAATCCACCCTGGTGCGGACCGTGATCGAGTCGCTGATGCTCAGCCACCCGCCCGAGGAACTGCAATTCGTGTTGGCCGACCTCAAGGGTGGATCGGCGGTCAAGCCGTTCGCCGGGGTCCCGCACGTGTCGCGGATCATCACCGACCTGGAAGAGGACCAGGCGCTGATGGAGCGCTTCCTGGACGCCCTGTGGGGCGAGATCGCCCGGCGCAAGGCGATTTGCGACAGCGCCGGTGTCGACGACGCCAAGGAGTACAACTCGGTCCGGCTCAGGATGCAGGCCCGCGGCCAGGACATGCCGCCGCTGCCGATGCTCGTGGTGGTCATCGACGAGTTCTACGAATGGTTCCGCATCATGCCGACGGCGGTCGACGTGCTCGACTCGATCGGCCGGCAGGGCCGCGCCTACTGGATCCACCTGATGATGGCGTCGCAGACCATCGAGAGCCGCGCCGAAAAGCTCATGGAGAACATGGGTTACCGGCTGGTGCTGAAGGCGCGCACCGCCGGTGCGGCGCAGGCCGCGGGTGTGCCGAACGCGGTGAACCTGCCGGCGCAGGCGGGTCTGGGCTACTTCCGCCGCAGCCTGGAGGACATCGTCCGGTTCCAGGCGGAGTTCCTGTGGCGGGACTACTTCCCCCGCGGGCTGACCGATGACGGCGACGAAGCCCCGGCGCTGGTGCACAGCATCGACTACGTTCGGCCGCAGCTGTTCACCAACTCCTTCACCCCGCTCGAGGTCAGCGTGGGCGGACCCGAACTCACCCCGGCGGCCATCACGAACGGCGAGACGCTGGACGCCGACGGCGTGGTGGGCGAAGACGAGGACATCGAGGGCATCAGGGTTCCGAAGGTCGGCACGGTGATCATCGATCAGCTGCGCAAGATCGACTTCGAGCCGTACCGGTTGTGGCAGCCGCCGCTGAACCAGCCCGTCCCGATCGACGAGTTGGTCAACCGGTTCCTCGGCCACCCGTGGCAGGAGGACTATGGGTCCGCCCGGGATCTGGCCTTCCCGATCGGGATCATCGACCGCCCCTTCAAGCACGACCAGCCGCCGTGGACCGTGGACACCTCGGGGCCGGGCGCCAACGTCCTGATCCTGGGCGCCGGCGGTTCGGGCAAGACGACGGCCCTGCAGACCCTCATCTGCTCGGCCGCGCTGACCCACACTCCCGAGCAGGTCCAGTTCTACTGCCTCGCCTACAGCAGCACCGCGCTGACCACCGTCGCCCGGCTCCCGCACGTGGGTGAGGTGGCCGGTCCGACCGACCCGTACGGCGTGCGCCGGACGGTGGCCGAACTGCTCGCGTTGGTCCGCGAGCGCAAGCGGACCTTCCTGGAGTACGGAATCGCCTCGATGGAGGTCTTCCGGCGCCGCAAGTTCGGCGGTGAGCCCGGCCCCGTCCCCAACGACGGATTCGGCGACGTCTACCTGGTGGTCGACAACTACCGGGCGCTGGCCGAAGAGAACGAGGTGCTGATCGAGCAGGTCAACGTGATCATCAACCAGGGCCCCTCGTTCGGGGTCCACGTGGTGGTCACCGCCGACCGCGAATCGGAGCTACGGCCACCGGTGCGCAGCGGCTTCGGCTCCCGGGTGGAGTTGCGGCTGGCCGCGGTGGAAGACGCCAAGCTGGTGCGCTCCCGGTTCGCCAAGGACGTTCCGGTCAAGCCGGGCCGCGGCATGGTCGCCGTCAACTACGTCCGACTGGACTCCGACCCGCAGGCCGGTCTGCACACGCTGGTGGCCCGCCCCGCGCTCGCCACCACTCCCGACTACGTGTTCGAGTCCGACAGCGTCATCGACGCGGTCAGTCGCCTCACGACCGGGCAGGCCCCGCCGGTGCGGCGCCTGCCCGCACGGTTCGACGTGGCGCAGCTGCGGGAGCTGGCGGCGCAAGACACCCGCCAAGGGGTCGGCGTGGGCGGAATCGCTTGGGCCATCTCCGAATTGGACCTGTCGCCGGTCTACCTCAATTTCGCCGAGAACGCGCACCTGATGGTCACGGGCCGACGGGAATGTGGGCGGACCACCACGCTGGCCACCATCATGTCCGAGATCGGCCGGCTGTACGCGCCGGGAGCGAGCAGCGCACCGCCGCCGCCGGCGGGCCAGCCGTCGGCGCAGGTGTGGCTGGTGGACCCACGACGTCAGCTGCTGACCGCACTGGGTTCGGACTATGTCGAGAAGTTCGCCTACAACCTCGACGGCGTCCAGGCGATGATGGGCGAGCTCGCGGCGGTCCTGGCCGGACGCGAACCCCCGCCCGGTCTGTCCGCGGAAGAGTTGTTGTCGCGGTCGTGGTGGAGCGGCCCCGAAATCTTCCTGATCGTCGACGACATCCAGCAGCTGCCGGCAGGATTCGATTCGCCGCTGCACAAGGCCGCCCCGTGGGTGACCAGGGCAGCCGACGTCGGGTTGCACGTGATCGTCACGCGCACGTTCGGTGGTTGGTCGTCCGCGGGCAGCGACCCGATGTTGCGGGCGCTTGCCCAGGCGAACGCGCCGCTGCTGGTGATGGACGCCGACCCGGACGAGGGCTTCATCCGCGGCAAGATGAAGGGTGGCCCGCTGCCCCGCGGTCGAGGCCTGCTGATGGCCGAGGACACCGGCGTGTTCGTCCAGGTCGCGGCGACGGACTTGCGCAAATAGGATTGCCGGTTACCGCTGCGCCGGGGTTGGCTGGATCAGCCCCAGCGCAGCGGTAATTCCTTGAGCGCGAAGCTCTTTGACGGGAACTTGATTTCGGGAACGTAGTCCGACGGCACCTGGAAGTCGGGGATCTGGGTCAGCCATTCGCCGACGATCACCGTCAGCTCGATCCGGCCGAGGTGGGAACCCAGGCAGCGGTGCGGCCCGCCACCGAAACCCCAGTGGCGGTGCACCTTTCCGTCCATAACGAGCTCGTTGACGGACGTGGCATCGCTATCGTCGCGGTTGACCGCCGCCATGCACAGCCGCACCGACGTGCCGGGTGGCAACGTCATGCCGCCGACTTCGACGTATTGGGTGGTGATCCGGGGCGCCACCGGCGCCGACGGTTCCAGTCGCACGATCTCCTCGATGAAGACCCGGATCTGCTTCGGATCGTCGCGAAGCAACTCGCGCAGCTGTGGGCGCCGGGCCAATTCGAGCAGGCAGAATCCGATCGCCGCCGTGACCGTGTCCAGACCCGCCAGTATCAGCAGGTGGCTCATACCCAGCAGTTCCAGGTCGCTGAAGTCGCCCTCACTGGCCATGACCCGCGACAACATGTCAGGCCCCGGATTCTGCCGGCGTTGCTGGATCACGTCGACCAGGTAGGCCAGCAGGTGCTGGCCCTGCTCGAGGTCGCCCGGGGTGAGATAGGGCTTGTCCGCGACGACGGCGTCCTTCCAGGCGATCAGGCGGTCGCGGTCCTCCAGCGGCAGACCATAGAGATCCATGAAGACCTGAAACGGGTACAGGCGCGCGAAATCTGCCATCACCTCGCACTTGCCCTGGCCGGCAAGCCCGGCGATCATCTCGGCGGCGTGCCGTTCGAGCACCGGTCGCGACGCACTCAGTCCGTGCGGGCTGAAGAACGGCTGCAGGATCTTCCGGTAGCGCGTGTGCTGTGGGGGATCGAAAGCCAGTGGCAGCACCGGCAATGGGTGGCCGGGAGGCTGAAGTATCGTCGACGAGAAGACCTTGGGGTTGCGCAGCGCCGCCAGCACGTCCTCGCGGCGCGTGATGTAGTAGTGGCCGTTCATGAACACCACCGGCCCCGCGTCGCGCAGCACCTTCCACCCCACACCTCGGTCCGCGGCCATCGGTAGCGTTTCGTAATCGAGCCGCGGCAGGTGGAACGTGCCTTGCTGGCCCTGGCCAGGAGTGGTCATGCGCCCAGTCTCCGCTTGTCTTTGGTTCTGCCGGCACATCAATATCGCATGTGCGGCAAAGGGACACGAATCCGCGTGCGGGGCGACCGCACGGTTTACTGTGTCCGGCGACGGGCCGCACCGTGTCGCGGGCTTCACCGAGCGACTAATCTACGACTCGATTGTTCAGTGAGTCGTCCAGGGAGGACGCCGGTGAGGGTTCGTCTCGACAAGTCGAAGTGCGTGGGCCACGCGCAGTGCTACGCAGTCGACCCGGATCTGTTCCCGATAGACGACTCGGGTTACTCGACCCTCGAAGAACACGAGGTGAGGCCCGAAGACGAGCAGCTGACGCGCGACGGCGTCGCCTCCTGCCCCGAGATGGCCCTGGTGCTCGAAGAGGACTGACGGCGTGCGCGACAGGCAAACCGCCGATGAACAACCGGTTGCCGGACATGAACGCCAGTCGACGGGGAGTGAACATTGGCTGGCCTGGAATGAACAGTTGGCTTCGCGTATCGGCGCACCCGCGGTAACAAACTAATCTCATTCGCGAGCGACAGTTCGGATAGATGCGAGCTGTCGCTCGGTTGCTGACAACGGGGATCAATCGAGGCTTAAGGGTGCACGTTGTTCCTGACCGGACGTCCGAAACGCGTGGCTGCAGGCCACATTTGGGCGCCGCGTCCGGGATATGCAGGATGCGCCGGCGAGCCCGTCGGCCGGGGTGGTGGACCGCGAGGTCTGGGTCGATGATTCCAGAGGTCAGGGGCCCGGGGGGTGGCGTTTGCTTACGAAGCCGTGACTACGGCCACCACTGATTCCGATGCGACGGTCGAGATTGCAGAGATCGCGACCAACTGAGGAGAACAGGTGTTTGACTTCGGGGCGTTACCGCCGGAGATTAACTCCGGTCGGATGTATGCGGGTCCGGGCTCGGGGCCGATGATGGTCGCGGCGGCCGCCTGGGATGTGCTCGCGGCCGAATTGGGCACGGCGGCAAGCGGTTACAACTCCATCATCGACGAGCTGACGAACGGGCCCTGGGTGGGCCCGGCTTCGACGTCGATGGTGGCGGCTGTCACGCCCTATGTGACCTGGCTGAGTGCCGTCGCCGGTCAGGCCGAGGAGAGCGCCGGTCATGCGCGTGCGGCCGCGGCCGCCTTCGAGGCCGCGTTTGCGATGACGGTCCCGCCGCCGGTGATCGCGGCCAACAGGGTGTTGCTGGCAACGCTGATCGCGACCAACTTCTTCGGTCAGAACACGCCGGCCATCGCGGCCACCGAGGCCCAGTACATGGAGATGTGGGCGCAGGACGCCGGGGCGATGTACGCCTACGCGGCCTCGTCGATGACCGCGTCGCAGATGACGCCGTTCGCGGCGCCGCCGCAGACCACCACGCCGGACGGCGAATCCGAACAGTTCGCCGCCGTCACGCAGGCCACCACGCAGCAGGCCGGCAACACCGCGCAGACCGCCGCCAACACGTCGTCGCAGCTCGCAACGCCGCAGCTGTTGTCGGCCACCACATCGCAAACGACGCAGCAACTCACGACCGCGGCCACGGCACCGACCACGACCGGTACCTCGCTGCAGGACGTCCTGCCCAGCCCGACGAACTGGTGGTCGCTCAACCCGGGTAACTACACCGCGATCATCAAGCAGACGCTGCAGGCGTACTTCGGGGTGGGTATCGGTAACTTCGGCTGGTCGATAGGCCAGCAGTTGACCTTCGGTCCGGGTGGTGGCACGGCGGGTGCCGGTGGTGCCTGGTTCCCGACCCCGCAGTTCGCCCAATTGGGCCTGGGCAACCTCGGCAACCTGGGCCACACCGCCGGTGCGGTGACCGCGGGCACCGGACAGGCCGCCCAGGTCGGCGGGTTGTCGGTGCCCCAGCAATGGGCCACGCTGGCCTCCACGGTGAGCCCGGCCGACGCCGCCGAGGCGGAGGCCGCCCCGATCCAGACCGTTTCGGCGAGCAACCCACCGGGCAACGCCCTGCTGCGCGGCATGCCGACCGGCGCGGTGGGCCGGCGGGCCGGCGCCGCCGCCGGCTATACGCACAAATACGGCTTCCGCTACAGCGTCCTGACCCGCCCGCCATCGGCCGGATAGGGAACGTCCAAGTGAACGGAAGTTGTCCAGTAATGAACAGTCGGCACTAGGGAGGCAAGGCACCGCGTGACCCATCTAATCTCACGAGTAAGCCAAGCCCCCGGTGGGCCCGAAGGCGAACCGATCCTCGAGCGCCAGCGAGCCGGGAAAGTAGGGAGGGACTTCAGATGTCTTTTGTGACGACGCAGCCGGAGGCACTGGCCGCGGCGGCGGGCAACCTGCAGAGCATCGGCTCGGCGCTCAACGCGCAGAACGCAGCCGCGGCGGCCCCCACCACGGCGGTCGTCCCGGCCGCGGCCGACGAAGTGTCAGCGCTGACAGCGGCGCAGTTCGCCGCGCATGCCCAGATGTACCAAGCCGTCAGCGCGCAGGCGGCGACGGTTCACGAAATGTTCGTAAACACCCTCAGCATGAGCTCGGGGTCGTATGCCGTGACTGAGGCGGCCAACGCGGCCGCGACGGGTTAAAGGAGTCAATGATGTTGGATTTCGGGGCGTTACCGCCGGAGGTCAATTCGGCGCGGATGTATGCCGGTCCGGGGTCGGGGTCGTTGATGACCGCGGCGTCGGCGTGGAATGCGCTGGCCGCGGAGCTGAACTCGGCGGCGCTGAGCTATGACAAGCTGATCACCACGCTCAACAGCGAGGAGTGGATGGGGCCGGCGTCGGCCGCGATGGCCGCCGCGGCCCAGCCGTATGTGACGTGGATGACGGCGACTGCCGCTCAGGCCGAAGAGGCGGCCACCCAGGCTCAGGCGGCGGCGGCCGCCTACGAGACGGCGCTGGCGGCGACGGTGCCGCCGCCGCTGGTGGCGGCCAACCGCGCCGAGACCGCCCAGCTGATGGCCACCAACGTCCTGGGGCAGAACACGCCGATGATCGCGCAGCTGGAGACCCAGTACGGCGAGATGTGGGCGCAGGACGCCAGCGCGATGTACAGCTATGCGGGTCAGTCGGCGACGGCGACGAAGGTGACGCAGTTCAGCGCCGCCCCCAAGATCTCCAACGACACCGCCCCGGCCACCCAGAGCGCCGCAGTCACGAGCGCGACGACAAACTCGACCGCGACCAACACGTCGAAAGTCTTGCAGTCGTTGGCTCAGCCGGCCGCGAGCAACACCAGCAACGTGACCACGGCCGCATCGCAGGCGACCCAGGATCCGTTCAGCTACATCTGGTACCTGCTGACGGGCCAGTCCACCATCCCGACGAACCTGGGTGCCGCCCTGAACGGCTACAGCCCGTGGGCCAGCTTCTTCTATAACACCGAGGGTCTGCCGTACTTCAGTGTCGGTATGGGCAACTTCGGTGTGCAGATGGCCAAGACCCTGGGAGTGATCGGCGGTGCGGCCCCGGCGGCGGCCAAGGCCCTGCCCGGCCTGGGCGGGCTGGGTGGCCTGCTCGGCGGTGGTGCCGGAGCGGTGCACCCGGCGGCGGCCATCGGCGGGGCCGCCTCCATCGGCGGCAAGCTGTCGGTGCCGGTGGCCTGGACCGGCGGCCCGGCGATCCCGGCGATGACCCACTCGGCGATTCCGGTCAGCGCCATCAGCGCAGCGCCCGAGGCCGGGGGACCGGGCAACCTGCTCGGTGGCATGCCCCTGGCCGGCGTCGGCAGCGGCACCCACGCCGGTGCCGGACCCCGATACGGGTTCCGCCCCACCGTCATGGCCCGACCCCCCTTCGCCGGATAACCGTACGCAGCACGCGAAAGACGCTTTAGCGCGCGAAAAGTGCCGCGCTAAAGCGTCTTTCGGCGTGGGCTACCGGACGGGACTCGCCGGCGCGGATCTGCCGTCGCGAGCTGAGCGCCGTCTTGCCGCGGCGACTTTTCTGCGCCCGGATTTTTTTCCGGCCCCACCCGGCCGTTCCGCACGTGCGGGCCCGGGCAGCCGAGCAGGAGCATCCGCCCAGTCGCGGTGTTCCCGCAGCTAGCGGCGTCGATCGTCGACGCGACGGACACCCGGTCCCGATGTGCGCGCCGGTGCGCGAACGCCGGCCGGCGAGCTGATAACCCGCCCGGGCGGTCTCGTCGAGGCGGCACCCGGACGTCGCGTCAACTTAGCCTTCGCAACAAGCAAGCGAACGCTTGAGGTCGTTCGACCAAGACCAGTTGCGAGGAATTGCACATGCCGTTCGAACCGGGCGTCTCGTAGCAGATGGATTTCGGGGCGTTACCGCCGGAGATCAACTCCGGCCGCATGTATGCGGGCCCGGGTTCCGGGCCGATGATGGCTGCGGCGGCCGCGTGGGACGAGATCGCCGCGGAGGTGGCGACGGCGGCCAGTGGCTGCAACTCGGTGGTCTCGGAACTGACCGGTGGGCCGTGGGTCGGGCCTGCGGCGTGGTCAATGGTGTCGGCGGTGACGCCTTATGTGAGTTGGTTGGGTGCGGTTGCGGCCTTGGCCGAGCAGACGGCTAGCCAGGGGCGGGCTGCGGCGGCGGCCTTCGAGGCGGCGTTCGCGATGACGGTGCCGCCGCCGGTGATTGCGGCCAATCGGATGCTGTTGGCGACGCTGGTCGCAACGAATTTCTTCGGACAGAACACACCGGCGATCGCGGCCACCGAGGCCGCCTACATGGAGATGTGGGCCCTGGACGCGGCGGCAATGTATGGCTATACCGCCGCCTCGGCGGCCGCGACCGAGTTGGCTCCGTTTACCTCGCCACCGAACACCACCAGCCCCGAGGGGGTGGCCCATCAGGTGTTAGCGGTAACACAGGCCGCGCAAGCCCCGGCCGTCGACTCCGCCCGGACCGCGGTCTCGAGCACCTCGCCGTTCGCCACGGTCGCCGCCCCTCAAGCCGCGACGACGATCAACGCGTCGGACCCGGGGCCGCTGGCCTGGCTATGGAACGCGATCCGGGACTTCCTGCAGTACGGGCCGCCCACCCCGACCAACAATTACCTGGGGCTCGCACCCTCCATGTACACGGCAGTCCTCAAGCAGACGACCGGTCTGGCGTATTTTTCGAACGGCCTGGCAAACTTCGGGATGTCGATCGCGCAGCAGTTGACGACCGGTCCCGGTGGTGCCACGGCCGGTGCTGGTGGTGCCTGGTTCCCGACGCCGCAGTTCGCCCATTTGGGTCTTGGCAACCTCGGCAGTATCGGCGGCGGCGCTGTGTCTGCTGGTACCGGGCAGGCCGCCCAGGTCGGAGCGTTGTCGGTGCCCCAGCACTGGGCCACGCTGACCTCCGCGGTGAGCCCCGCCAACGCCGTCGAGACGGAGTTCGCCGACGTGCATCCTGGGGCCGCCGCGAATCCGCCGGGCAACGCGCTGCTGCGTGGAATTCCGGCCGGTGCGGTCGGCCGGCGTACCGGTGCCGCCGGTTACTCACACAAATACGGATTTCGCCACAGCGTGCTCACGCGCCCGCCGTCGGCGGGATAGCAATCGGAAATGCGCACACCACAACCGTTTTCGGCGCGGCCGGATTTTATCCCCGGCGGGCTGCGCCGAGGACCGGCCGCGGCAAAATCTGGCGTTCTCGCGCGCGGTTCGGCGCTCTTCATTGGTGCCCGCCGCAACGGTGTTATTCCAGCTCAAGCCCCGCTGGCGGCCGGCCTATCCGCGCTTCCCCCGCTATTGGTGGCGCCGCTGTGGCCGCCGGCCGAGAGGTCCACGCGCCCGGCGTCGCCGCGATCACCGAATTCGGCAACTGGCAGCCGACCACATTCGCATTACCGTCAGTGACTACTCAAGCAAACATCCATTACGGATTTAAGGGGTAATCGGTGTTCGATTTCGGGGCGTTTCCGCCGGAATTCAATTCGGCGCGCATCTATTCCGGTCCGGGATCGGGGTCGTTGATGACCGCCGCGTCGGCGTGGAACTCGGTGGCTGCCGAGTCGAATGCGGCGGCGTCGAGCTATGACGCGCTGATCACCGCGCTCAGCAGTGAGGAGTGGCTGGGGCCGGCGTCGGGCGCGATGGCCGCGGCGGTGCAGCCGTATCTGGACTGGTTGACCGCGACCGCCGCCCAGGCCGAGCTGGCCGCCACCCAGGCTCAGGCGGCGGCGGCAGCCTACGAGACGGCGCTGGCGTCGTCGGTGCCGCCGCCGGTGATCGCGGCCAACCGGGCACAGACGTCGCAGCTGACCGTGACCAACGTGCTGGGGCAGAACACCCCGATGATCGCGCAGCTGGAAGCCCAGTACGGAGAGTATTGGGCGCAGGACGCCGGCGCGATGTACAGCTATGCGGCTCAGTCGGCGACGGCCACCAAGAGCCTGTCGACGTTTCAGTCCGCACCGAAGATCACCAACGACGCCGGCACGGCCACCCAGGCCGGGACGGTCGCCCGGACCACGGCCAGCACCGCCGCGGGCAACACGGCCAACACCGCGCAAAACGCGGCGACGACCACCGCGACCGCGGCCCCTCAGCTCGCGGCCGCGACAACGCAGACGGATCCGTTCAGCGAGATCTGGTTCCTGCTGACCGGGCAGTCCGTCTTGCCGACGAACCTGGGGGCGCTCGTGAACGGCTACACCCCGTTCGCCGGCCTCTTCTATAACACCGAGGGTCTGCCGTACTTCAGTGTCGGTATGGGCAACTTCGGTGTGCAGATGGCCAAGACCCTGGGAGTGATCGGCGGTGCGGCCCCGGCGGCGGCCAAGGCCCTGCCCGGCCTGGGCGGGCTGGGTGGCCTGCTCGGCGGTGGTGCCGGAGCGGTGCACCCGGCGGCGGCCATCGGCGGGGCCGCCTCCATCGGCGGCAAGCTGTCGGTGCCGGTGGCCTGGACCGGCGGCCCGGCGATCCCGGCGATGACCCACTCGGCGATTCCGGTCAGCGCCATCAGCGCAGCGCCCGAGGCCGGGGGACCGGGCAACCTGCTCGGTGGCATGCCCCTGGCCGGCGTCGGCAGCGGCACCCACGCCGGTGCCGGACCCCGATACGGGTTCCGCCCCACCGTCATGGCCCGACCCCCCTTCGCCGGATAACCCCGTTGATGGCTCGACATGACCTACGGGTTAACAGAGGGGGTCGGACGCGGGCGGGGACGCCGCGGTCCCGGGCCCGTCGCGATGAGGCTTGGGGCCATCGCGGGCGGCCCATCCACCGGTTGCTAGCGGATCGTCGGGAGATAACGGCAAACGGATTTTTAAGGGGCTTGCCCTGCGGCAGCGCCCCGGCAGGCGTCGACCAGGTTCTTTACCCACCGACTGCGTCACAGTTTGCTGTGACGAAGCTGAAAGGGAGGCGGTCCGGGCCAAACGCTGTTACTGTGGCGTTACTAAAAATGAATTCGTCGTACCGTCACGTGAACAGTTGCAAACAGGCGGCTTCCGAAAGAGCTTCACAGGCCGCTGTCATCTACTCTCTGCAGAGTCGGGGATTGAACTTAGGAGGGAATCAAGCATGTCTTTCGTGACCACACAGCCGGAGGCTTTGGCTGCGGCGGCCGGAAACCTGCAGGCCATTGGCTCAACGCTGAGCGCTCAGAACGCGGCTGCCGCCGCCCCCACGACCGGGGTGGTTCCGGCTGCGGCCGACGAGGTGTCGGCGCTGACGGCGGCGCAGTTCGCGGCGCACGCGCAGATGTACCAGGCGGTCAGCGCTCAGGCCGCCGCCATTCACGAGGCGTTCGTGAACACTCTGTCGATGAGCTCGGGCTCCTACGCTGCGACCGAGGCAGCCAACGCAGCTGCTGCGGGCTGATCGGACCGGCGGTTGGATGGTTTGGGGACGGACGTCATCGACGTGGTCTTCCGCCGCCCGACCGCCCAGCTACCGATGATCTCGGGGGCTGACGGCCGGACAACTCAAACGCCGGGGTTCGGGTTTGACGTCCGTCTCACCGTGTTACAGCGACCGGTGGCCGCCGGCTGACGGGAAGGGGGGATCATCCTTTTGTATTCGGCTCGGCGGTTCGCCAGCGCGTGACCGGTCCGGCCATCGTCGTAACCACAGCAAGTATCTGAGTACTCACTTATTAAGGAGACAGCCAGCATGGCAACACGTTTTATGACGGACCCGCACGAGATGCGGGCGATGGCGGGCCGCTTCGAGGTGCACGCCCAGACGGTTGAGGACGAGGCCCGCAAGATGTGGGCGTCGTCGATGAACATCGCCGGCTCTGGCTGGAGTGGTCAGGCGCAGGCGACCTCGTACGACACCATGGGTCAGGTCAACCAGGCCTTCCGCAACATCGTCAACATGCTCCACGGGGTGCGCGACGGGCTGATCCGCGACGCCAACAACTACGAGCAGCAAGAGCAGGCCTCGCAGCAAATCCTCGGCAGCTAGCGCTAAAAACCGCGGCTGCGTACCATTCCAGACATTAGGAGAACACCGTTATGACAATCAATTACCAGTTCGGCGATGTCGACGCCCACGGTGCCTTGATCCGCGCCCAGGCCGCGTCTTTGGAGGCTGAGCACCAGGCCATCGTTCGTGATGTGCTTGCTGCGGGTGACTTCTGGGGCGGCGCCGGTTCGGTGGCCTGCCAGGAGTTCATCACCCAGTTGGGTCGCAACTTCCAGGTGATCTACGAGCAGGCCAACGCCCACGGGCAGAAGGTGCAGAGCGCCGGCAGCAACATGGCCAGCACCGACAGCGCCGTTGGGTCCAGCTGGGCCTAACCCCAACTTCAGGCGCGGCAGCACACCACACACCGGTGTGCTGCCGCGTCCTGCGGTTACCGTGCACTTTGAACCCTTGAGGTAGTGATGGACCAACAGACCGCCCGCACCGACATCACCGTTAACGTCGACGGTTTCTGGATGCTCCAGGCCCTTCTGGACATCCGGCACGTCGCGCCGGAGTTGCGCTGCCGGCCATTTGTTTCTACCGACTCGAGCGACTGGCTCAACGAGCATCCCGGCATGGCGGTGATGCGCGAGCAGGGCATCGTCGAAAACGATCAGGTGAATGAACATGTGGCCGCTCGGATGAGGGTGCTCGCCGCGCCGGACCTCGAGGTCATCGCCCTGCTGTCGCGGGGCAAGCTGCTCTACGGCGTGGTCGACGACGAAAACCAGCCACCCGGTTCGCGCGACATTCCCGACAACGAGTTCCGCGTGGTGCTCGCGCGTCGTGGTCAGCACTGGGTGTCGGCGGTACGCGTCGGCAGCGACATCACCGTCGACGACGTCGCCATCGCCGACAGCGCCTCGATCGCCTCCCTGGTCTTGGACGCGCTGGAGTCGATACACCACGCCGAGCCCGCGGCGATCAACGCGGTGAACGTGCCGCTGGAAGAGATGCTGGAAGCGACGAAGTCGTGGCAGGAGTCGGGCTTCAACGTGTTTTCCGGCGGTGACCTGCGGCGGATGGGCGTCAGCGCCGCCACCGTGGCCGCGCTGGGACAGGCCCTCTCGGATCCGGCTGCCGAGGTCGCGGTGTACGCGCGCCAATACCGGGACGATGCGAAGGGCCCCAGCGCCTCGGTGCTGTCGCTCAAAGACGGTTCCGGTGGCCGCATCGCCCTCTACCAGCAGGCGCGGACGGCCGGGTCGGGCGAAGCCTGGCTGGCCATCTGCCCGGCAACCCCCCAGTTGGTGCAGGTGGGCGTCAAGACCGTGCTGGACACGCTGCCCTACGGCGAGTGGAAAACCCACAGCAGGGTCTGACATTCGACGAAACATAAAGTTCACCAATGTCTTTGCACTCAACATGCGGTTGAGAAGCCAACACGGCATACTTCTCTAAGAGGTTCAGCAAATCTCTAACCACTGTCACCACAGGTTTAATCGCAAGGCGGGGTAGATGGAATTCGGAATAGTCGAGCTGCACTTTCCCGGGGGCCGCAGCCCCTCGGAAAGCGGGCCGGCGCACACCCTCGCCCGGCTGGCGGCGCGGGGTTACACGTTCACGACGGTAAGGGGTTCAGGGCGATGACTGCGGTTGTTGAAGCGCTACAGCCTGACGTTGAGGGAATTTCGCAGCCTCGGGCGGTCGTGGTCGGCGTCATGGCCGGCGCGGGCGTACAGATCGGCGTCCTGCTGGACGCCAACGCCCCCGTCTCGGTGATGACCGAGCCGCTGCTGAAGGTGGTGAACAGCCGCCTCAGGGAACTCGGCGAGACCCCGCTGGAGGCCACGGGCCGCGGCAGGTGGGCTCTCTGCCTCGTCGACGGCAGCCCCTTGCGGGCTACCCAGTCCCTGACCGAACAGGACGTCTACGACGGCGACCGGCTGTGGATCCGATTCATCCAGGACACCGAGCATCGCTCGCAGGTCATCGAGCACATCTCCACCGCCGTCGCGGCGGACCTTAGCAAGCGGTTCGCCGCGATCGACCCCGTCGTCGCGGTGCAGGTCGGCGCGTCGATGGTCGCCGCGGGCGTCACCGCCGCCTCGGGCTTGCTGCTCTGGTACCGGTGGCACCACAACTCCTGGATGCCGACGGCATACTCCGCGGTGATCGCCGCGGCGGTGCTGGGCGTTTCGCTGATGCTGCTGATGCGGGCACGCACCGATCAGGACCGCCGCATCGCCGACATCATGCTGCTGAGCGGCCTGACCCCGCTCACGGTCGCCGCCGCGGCGGCTCCCCCCGGGGGAGTCGGTTCCCCGCACGCGGTGTTGGGCTTCGGCGTGCTCACCATCGCCGCGATGCTCGCCGTGCGTTTCACCGGACGCCGGTTGGGGCTTTACACCGCGCTCATCACCGTCAGCGTGGTCACGGCGCTTGCGGCCCTGGCCCGCATGGTCGCGATGACCAGCGCCGTGACGCTGCTGACCAGCGTCGTCCTGGTGTGCGTGCTCGTGTACCACACCGCTCCGGCGCTCTCGCGCCGGTTGGCCGGCATCCGTCTGCCGGTGTTCCCCTCGGCGACCAGCCGGTGGGTGTTCGAGGCCCGGCCCGACCTGCCCACCACCGTGGTTCGCTCCGACGGTGGACCCCCGGTGCTCGAGGGGCCCGCGTCCGTCCGCGACGTCTTGGTGCAGGCCGAGCGCGCCCGTTCCTTCTTGACGGGCCTGCTGATCGGGCTCGGTGTGCTGATGGTCGTCTCGTTGACGGCGTTGTCGGACCCCCACACCGGCCAGCGCTGGCTGCCGCTCCTGCTGGCCGGCTTCAGCGCCGGGTTCCTGATGCTGCGCGGACGCTCCTACGTCGACCGCTGGCAGGCGATCACCCTGGCCGTCACCGCCGTCCTCATCGTCGGAGCCGTGGTGGCGCGGTACGCGCTGGTGTTGCAGTCGCCCCTGGCGGTGTCCGTCAGCGCGGCGATCCTGGTTCTGCTGCCGGCGGCCGGCCTGACGTCCGCGGCCGTGGTGCCCAACACGATCTACAGCCCGCTGTTCCGCAAGTTCGTGGAATGGATCGAATACCTCTGCCTGATGCCGATCTTCCCGCTGGCATTGTGGTTGATGAATGTCTATGCAGCCATCCGCTACCGGTAGTAGCAAGGTGTGGCGAGGGCGCGCATCCGCTGCGGCCCTCGCCGCAGTCTTGCTCGCCTCAGGAGCACTGGCCGGCTTGCCGCCCGCCTCTGCGATCTCGCCGCCGACGATCGACCCGGGCGCGGTGCCGCCCGATGGTCCGCCCGGTCCGCCGGCGCCGATGAAACAGAACTCGTACTGCACCGAGGTCGGGGTGCTGCCGGGCACGGACTTCCGGTTGCAGCCCAAGTACATGGACATGCTGAACCTGCAGGAGGCATGGCAGTTCGGCCGTGGCGCCGGCGTGAAGGTGGCCGTGATCGACACCGGCGTGAGCCCGCACCCGAGGTTTCCCCACCTGATCCCCGGCGGTGACTACGTCATGGGCGGCGACGGGCTGTCGGACTGCGACGCGCACGGCACCATGGTCGCGTCGATGATCGGTGCCGCCCCGGCCAACGGCGCCGGGGTGCCACCGGCCGCGCCGCGCCGACCGGTGACCATTCCCACCACCGAACCGCCACCGAAAGCGCCGCCACCCCAGACGGTGACGCTGTCGCCGTTGCCGCAGACCGTGACGATGGTTCCCCCGTCTCCGCAGGATCAACAACCGGCTCCGGGACCGTTCGGGCTGCCACCGCCAGCGCCGCCGCCGGCGCCCGCGGGCCCACCACCGGGACCACCGCAAGGCGGGCAGGCCCCGGCGGGCAGCCACGGCGGCGGCACGGTGACGATACCGAGCTACGCCGGCGGCGGCCACGTGGTCCGGGTCGACCACCCGCGCCCGCTCGACCCACCGCCACCTCCACCCCCGCCGCCACCGGCGCCGACTGCGGGTCCCGACGCGTTCAGCGGCATCGCACCGGACGTCGACATCATCGCGATTCGCCAGTCCAGCCAGGCCTTCGGTCTCAAGGACGCCTACACCGGCGACGAGGACCCGCAGACCAGGGCGAAGATCGACGACGTTCAGACGATGGCGCGGGCGATCGTCCACGCCGCCAACATGGGCGCACAGGTGATCAACATCTCGGATGTGACCTGCATGAGCGCGCGCAACATCATTGACCAGCGCGCGCTGGGCGCCGCGGTGCGCTACGCGGCGGTCGACAAGAACGCGGTCATCGTGGCCGCGGCCGGCGACACCAGCAAGAAGGACTGCAAGCAGAACCCGCCCCATGATCCGTTGCAGCCCAACGACCCTCGCAACTGGAATGCCGTCACCACCGTCGTGACGCCGTCCTGGTTCAGCGACTACGTGCTGACGGTCGGTGCGGTCGACGAAGACGGTCGGCCGTTGACCCAGGGCAACCAGGGTCAAGCATCGACGAGCGTGGCCGGCCCGTGGGTGGGCATCGCCGCACCGGGCACCGACGTGGTCGGGCTATCCCCCCGGGACGACGGCGTCGTCAACGCGATCGACGGACCGGACAACACGCTGCTGGTTCCGTCGGGCACCAGCTTCTCGGCGGCGATCGTGTCCGGCGTCGCCGCGCTCGTTCGCGCCAAGTTCCCCCAACTGTCGGCATACCAGGTCATCAACCGGTTGACCCGCACCGCACGCGCACCCGCGCGCGGCGTGGACAACCAGATCGGCCACGGCATCGTCGACCCGGTGGCGGCGCTGACGTGGGACGTGCCCGACGGGCCGCTCAAGCCGCCACAGCAGCTTTCGGCGCCGCTCAACATTCCGAAGCCGGCCCCGCCCCGGGATATGGTGCCGGTGTGGGTGGCCGCCGGGGGCTTGCTCGGGGCGCTGTTGATCGGTGGGGGCGTGTTTGGTACGGCGATGCTGATGAAGCGATCGCGGAAGCAGCAATGAGGGCGGAGCAGCAACGGTCATGAAAGCTCAGCGCAGATTCGGGTTGTCGTTGTCGTGGCCACGGGTCACGGCGGTGTTCCTGGTCGACATCGCGATCATGGTGGTGGCCAGCCACTGCCCGGAGTCGTGGCAGGGCACCTATCGCATCGCGTTCTGGGTGGGTGTCGGTCTCGCGGCGTTGATCGCGCTCTTCTCGCTGGTCACCTACCACGGCATCACCGTGACGTCAGGTCTGGGGACCTGGCTGTGGGACTGGTCCGCCGATCCGGGCACGGCCCTGGGCGCGGGCTGCACGCCGGCGCTGGACTACCAGCGCCGATTCGGGCGCGACAAGGTCGGCGTGCGCGAGTACGAGGGCCAGCTGGTGACCGTGATCGCCGTCAACGGCGGCGAGGACGACCCCGCGTCGCGTCACCGCCACCGCGCGGCGCCGCCCACCCTGCTGGTGCAGGCGGTGGCTGACGGGTTGCGGCAGTTCGACATTCACCTCGACGACGTCGACATCGTGTCGGTCAAGGTGCGCCGTGGCGGCAACGCCGCCGAGTTGTCCAAGCTCGACGACTGGGGCCCCGAGGAGTGGGAGGTCGCCAACGGTGAGCCCACCTCGTACGTCCGCCGAACCTGGCTGGTGTTGCGGATGAACCCGCAGCGCAACATCGCCGCGGTCGCGGTCCGCGATTCGCTGGCCTCGACGTTGGTGGCGGCCACCGAGCGGCTTGCCCAGGATCTCGACGGACTGACCTGTGCCGCAAAGCCGTTGACCGCCGAGGAGCTGGCCGGGGTCGACCGCGCGGTGCTGGCAGACCTGGAGCCGACGTGGAGCCGGCCCGGCTGGCGTCACCTCAAGCATTTCAACGGCTTCACGACCAGCTTCTGGGTGACGCCCTCCGACATCACCACCGACACGCTCGACGAGCTGTGGCAGGCCGACACGGCGGCCACCGTGCTGACAGTGAGGCTGACCGCGCGAGCGGGCCGGCCGCAGGTCTCGGCCTGGGTGCGCTACCACACCGAGAAGCGGCTGCCCCGAGACGTGTCGGCCGGCCTCAACCGCCTCACGGGGCGTCAGCTGGCCGCGGTCCGCGCCAGCCTGCCCGCCCCGGCACCACGCGCCCCGCTCGTCGTGCCGAGCCGCGGACTGCGTGACGACGACGACTTGGTGCTGTCGGTCGATCAGCTGCGAGGGAGCCCGGCCGGCGCGCCTGTAGCGCAATGACGCGGCCACAATCAACCGCTGAGGGCGCCCGCAATGCGATGGTCGCCGGCCTGTTGGCATCCGGGATATCGGTCAACGGGCTGCAACCGAGTCACAACCCGCAGGTGGCGTCGCAGATGTTCACCACGGCCAGCAACCTGGACCCTGGGATGTGCGACGCCTGGCTCGCACGGTTGCTGGCGGGGGAGCGCAGCATCGAGGTACTCGCCGGCGCCTGGGCGTCGATCCGGACGTTCGGGTGGGAGACCCGCCGGCTCGGGGTCACCGATCTGCACTTCCGCCCCCAGGTCTCCGACGGGCTGTTCCTGCAGCTGGCAGTCACCAGCGTCGAGTCGCTCGCGTGTGCGTACGCCGCCGTTCTCGCGGAGGCCAAGCGCTACGAGGAGGCCTCGGAGCTGCTCGACGGGGTCGAACCCCGCCAGCCCTTCGAGCAGGAGCTGGTGGACTACGTGCGGGGCGTGCTGTATTTCCGCACCGGCCGGTGGCCGGACGTGCTCAATCAGTTCCCGGAGGGCAAGGTCTGGCGTCAGCCCGAACTGAAGGCCGCCGGTGCGGCGATGGCAACGACCGCGCTGGCTTCGCTCGGCGTCTTCGAGGAGGCGATCCGGCGAGGCAAGGACGCGATCGAAGGAGACCGAGTCCCGGGCGCGGCCAACATCGCCCTGTACACCCAGGGGATGTGCTTGCGGCATCTCGGCCGCGAGGAAGAGGCCGTCGAACTGTTGCGCCGGGTGTATTCGCGCGATCCGAAGTTCAGCCCGGCCCGTGAAGCGCTGGACAACCCGAACTTTCGACTGGTCTTGACCGACCCGGAAACCATCGAGGCGCGCACGGATCCGTGGGACGCGGACAGCGCGCCGACCCGGGCCGAGACCGAGGCCGCTCGCCATGCCGAGGAGGCCGCACGATACCTCGCCGAGGGTGACGCCGAACTCAACGCGATGCTGGGCATGGAGCGGGCCAAGCGGGAAATCAAGCTCATCAAGGCGACGACGAAGGTGAACCTGGCGCGCGCCAAGATGGGCCTTCCGGTGCCGGTGACGTCTCGCCACACCCTGCTCTTGGGACCGCCCGGCACCGGAAAGACGTCGGTGGCACGGGCCTTCAGCAAGCAACTGTGCGGCTTGACGGTGCTGCGCAAGCCGGTGGTGGTGGAAACCAGCCGCACCAAGCTGCTGGGCCGCTACATGGCCGACGCGGAGAAGAACACCGAGGAGATGCTCGAGGAAGCTCTGGGCGGGGCCGTCTTCTTCGACGAGATGCACACGTTGCACGAGAAGGGTTACCAGCAAGGTGATCCCTACGGCAACGCGATCATCAATACGTTGCTGCTGTACATGGAGAACCATCGCGACGAACTCGTGGTCTTCGGTGCGGGCTACGCCAAGGCGATGGAGAAGATGCTCGACGTGAATCAGGGCCTGCGGCGGCGGTTTTCGACCGTCATCGAGTTCTTCAGCTACACGCCGGACGAGCTGGTCGCCCTGACCCGGTTGATGGGCCAGGAGAACGAGGACGTCATCACCGAGGAAGCCGCCCAGTCCCTGTTGCCTTCGTACACCAGGTTTTATCTCGACGAGAGCTACTCCGAGGACGGGGACCTGATCCGGGGGATCGATACGCTGGGCAATGCCGGTTTCGTGCGCAATGTGGTGGAGAAGGCCCGCGATCACCGCAGTTTCCGGCTGGACGACGAGGACCTGGATGCGGTGCTCGCCAGCGACGTCACCGAGTTCACCGAACGCCAGCTGTTGCGGTTCAAGGAGCTGACCCACGAGGATCTCGCCGAGGGCCTGAGCGCGGCGGTCGCCGAGAACAAGACGACGTAAACCGGCGCCCCTCGCGCCGCGGAGGGCGTGCGTTCCTGCGGCCATGGACGCCGCGCCCGCCGCGGATCCGGCTCCGATGTCACCAGGGGCCGCCGGACGCCTGAGGCGGCCCGCCGGCGGTGCCGGCAACCTTGTGGCTGGGCACCGCGCGCCAGCGGGTCCGCAGGTTTTTACATGTCGTTTTTGAGAAAAGTCGACCCTTCGGCAACCTTCTGACGGTTGCAACAGGGCCACCGACCCTGCCCAAAAACCGCAATGAGCAGCGAAAACCTGGCTCCCAGGAAACTGTCAGCAGCTAATCAGCGGCGCGGCAGAGTAGCCCGTTTAACCTTCGTCTTGATGAACGGTAGGGGAATGGCGTGACAATCAACTATCAATTCGGCGACCGTGGACGCCCATGGCGCCACCATCCGCGCCCAAGCGGCCTCGTTGGAGGCCGAGCAGGCACCGCCCATGGGCAGAAGGTGCAAAGCGCCGGCAGCAACATGTCCAGCACCGACAGCGCCGTTGGGTCCAGCTGGGCGTAATCACGGGTGAAATTGAGGGCGGTGTTTATTTCGGATTGACACGCTCGCTATGAGCTTGCCGGTCTGAACCGATCGACGTTTGCGGCGCTGCCGCATGCGGGTTTCGTGCTGTTTTTGCGGTATGGAAATAGGAGGTCTTCGGGGGCTGCGATTTCGTGTCACCTAGGAAATAATTGATTTAGCGAACCGGCGAAATGGCGCCGATTCGTACAACAACTGCGTTCCAAGACGCGGTTGTTAATTGCCTCACATACCGTTGCTAATGTGCGCCACGAAGCAACGTTAACCATTGAGTCCACGCAATATACGCGATAGCTGGGAGGACAAACTTCTCACACAACCCAACGACATAGTGACATTCGTTTTTTACACGTCGTTACCTGCGGGGAACTGCGACCGAATACAGTGCGGTCACGATTCCCTTATATTCGTGGAGCGGCCGGAGAGGTCGGTTGCGCATCAATCTTCCCCGGGCGCCTTCAGTTAAGGAGAAATGGTCTGTTGTCAGACACATGTGAAATGAGCTCATGGGTTCAAGGACGAATTTGATGCGTTTCATTAGAACCGTGGTCCGGATGCGGCCAGGGCAGCAAAGCCACGCCTACCATGGCGGCCACTTAGGGGACCGGAGGTAGTAGATGCTGGATTTCGGGGCGCTTCCGCCGGAGATCAACTCGGGGCGGATGTATGTCGGTGCGGGATCGGGTCCGCTGTTGGCTGCCGCGGCGGCGTGGGACGAGTTGGCCACGGAATTACAGGCCGCCGGAGCGTCGTACAGCTCGGCGGTCGAAGCGCTGGCTACGGGACCGTGGACTGGGCCGTCGTCGATAGCAATGGCCGCCGCCGCGGCCCCATACGTGGCGTGGATCAACGCCACCGGCGCTCAGGCCGAAGCGACCGGCGCCCAGGCCAAGCTGGCCGCGGGCGCCTATGAGGCGGCTTTTGCGGCCACGGTGCCACCCCCGGTGATTGCGGCCAACCGCGCGCTGCTGGCCACCTTGATCGCGACGAACATCCTCGGCCAGAACACCCCGGCGATCGCCGCCACCGAAGCCCAATACATGGAGATGTGGGCCCAGGACGCGGCGGCGATGTACGGCTACGCGGCCTCGTCGGCGACCGCATCGCAGCTGACCCCGTTCGCCGAGCCGCCGCAGACCACCAACCAGTCGGCCGGACCGACGCAGGCGGCCGCGGTCACCCAGTCCAGTGCCCAGTCGAGCTCGAACACCGCCGCGCAGCTGTCGCAGCTGAGCACGTCGATGCAGGCCGTCAGCAACGTCAGCAACGCGGCACCGAATGCCGGGACGACGGGCACGGGACTCACCACCGGAATCGGGCAAAACCTGGACTACTGGAACAACATCTGGTCGGTGCTGACGGGCCCGTATTCCCCCCAGTCATGGGCCAGCGTTCCGGGCGGCCCGTTCCTGTCGTTCGGTCAGGCGTACGCCTGGGGCCAGAACGGCCAGGGCGCCGCTGCCTATTTGGCCGGCCCGAAGGCGATCTCCGGCGCTCTCGCTCCGCTGACCAGTGGGCCGAGCGCGGTCAGGCCGATGCTCAGCTCCGCCGTGGGGCCGGTGTCCGGGTCTCTGGGCAAGGCGGCCCTGGTTGGCGGCATGTCGGTACCACAGGGGTGGACGGAAGCCGCTCCGGCGATCCGGACGATCGCCCAGGTGTTGCCGACCAACATGGCGGCCGCCCCCGCGGCGCTGGCCGGCGAAGAAGGCGTCTTCAGCCAGATGGCCCTGTCCAGCTTGGCGGGACGCGCGGTTGCGGCTGCCGGGACCCACTCCGTCGGCGGCACCTCCACGGCGGCCGCCTCATTGGGCGGCGCGGTCGCCGAGGCCGACCCCGCCGCAGCCACCATCATCGTGATCCCTTACATCGAGGAGTGACAGCGATGATCACCACGTACCGGGGTCCGGCGCCGTCGACCCAAGCGCCTGAGTAAGGGGATAGCAATGTTTTACGGAGCCTTTCCGCCAGAGTTCAACTCGGGCCGGATGTACAGCGGGCCGGGAGCGGAGTCGCTGGTCGCGGCGGCGACTGCCTGGGAGAACCTGGCCACCGAGCTGCAGTCCACCGCCACTGCCTATTCGTCGGTGATCGCGAGCCTGACCGGTGGGCCATGGGTGGGTCCCTCGTCGATCGCAATGGCGTCCGCGGCGGCCCCTTACGTGGCCTGGATGCAGCAAACGGCGACCCAGGCCCAGGAAGCCGCGACCCAAGCCGCGTCGGCGGCGGCGGCCTACGAGGCGGCGTTCGCGGCCCACGTACCGCCCCCGGTGATCGCGGAAAACCGTGCGCTATTAGCCCAGCTGATGGCGAGCAACCTCTTCGGGCAGAACACGGCGGCGATCGCAGCGACCGAGACCCAGTATGGCGAAATGTGGGCCCAGGACGCCGTGGCGATGGACACCTACGCCAGCTCGTCGCAGGCGGCCACCCGGTTCACGCCGTTCACCGACCCGCCGCAGACCACCAGCGGGACGGGCACGACGATGCAGGCGGCCGCGATGAGCCAAGCGGCGGGCACGTCGACCGGCAATGTGGCGTCGACCATCAACGCGGCGGCCACCTCGCTGACCGCGGGCCCGGGGAATCCGATACTGGCATGGCTCTCCCAGCTGGCCACCCAATACAACACCGCCGTCAACACCTTCTTGAAAGGCTTCGGCACAACGCCCGGCGGCACCCCCTTGATCACCGCGATGTACAACGCGGTGAAGGTGCCGCTTGGCCTGACCACGCAGTTCAACGACGTCGGGCTGCTGATCAACTTCCCCCTGTCGCAGTGGCTCAAGTTCGCCCCGCCCGCCGCCTATGGCGCGCTGCCGAAGGATGCGCTGGGCGCCGGGCTCGGGGCGTTGGGCTTCGGCCGCGGCACGCTGTACAGCGCGATCAGCCCGATAGCGAGCATGGGCAACGCCGGCACCTTGGTGGGCAAGCTATCGGTCCCCCCGAGTTGGGCCACCTCGACGCCCGCCATCAGGACGGTTGCCGCCGCATTGTCGGCCGCCGGACCCGAGGCGGTGCCCGCGGCCGCGCTCGGTGAGGGCAGCCTGTTCAGTTCGATGGGCATGGCCGGAATGCTGGGCAGCGCCCTCGGCTCCGGGGGGCCCACCGTCGTGGGTGCCGGCGTGCGCAACCGGATGAAACCGATCAAGGACCTCAAGGGCCAACAATCTCCCGAACAACTCAAGCGTCTGGTCGCGCAGATATCGGAGAAGCCCGAAACCGTGCAGCACCACAACGTCGACCAGGAAGGTCTCGACGCCCTGCTCGAGCAGCTGGCGAAGAAACCCGGCATCCACGCTGTGCACCTGAAAAAGGGAGACAAGTCCAAAGTCTTACCCGCCGATGCCCAGTTAGGTTGACAGCAAACGTGTTCGTCGTCGACCAGGAAAACGCGCGGCGGCTGATGTGGATAAGACATCTTCCCGTCGCCCTGAGAGAAGGTAAGTAGAAATGAAACGGCTGCTAGCGCTACTGGCTGTCCCCGCCATGATCGGCCTGGCCGCACCGGCGTACGCCGACCCTCCGCCCGTGCCCGACGGTGACGACGGGGCCTTCCTGGCCGCCCTGCATCAGGCCGGCTTCACCTTCGCCAGTCCGGGTGCGGCGGTCGGGGCTGGCCGGGCGGTGTGTTCGTGCCTGAACAACGGCGAATCTGGCCTGGAGCTGGTTCACGACGTGAAGACACACAACCCGGGAATGGACATGGAGATGGCCTCCAACTTCGCGATGATTTCCGCGAAATACTATTGCCCGCATCAACTCAGCAAAGCCTGATCGCGGTTGGACGGCTCTCGTATTACATTGGCCGGTAGGGCATTACGGTAAGTGAAGCCAGCGCTGCGGTCGCTAGCGCAACATGAGACAATCACCGGTTATGAGGCTGCCAATGGCGTTGATCGGCGTTTCGGCCGTGATTGCGCTTGCCGCCCCCGCAGGCGCTGACCCGGACGCCGCCGGCGTCGACGAGGCGAGCTTTCTGGCGTCGCTGCGCAGCGCGGGTATCACCTACAAGACGCCGGAGGCGGCGGTCCAGTTCGCCCAGGCGGTGTGTAGCGCCATGGGCAATGGCGAGTACGGCCCCCAGATGGTCAACGATTTGAAAGGCCAAAACCCCGGGCTCACCACGGACCACGCAACGTCGTTTCTGGCGATCGCCGCGAAATTTTATTGTCCCCAGCAACTCAACAGGAGCTAGCTGGGCGCCGCCATTGCATCCGCCGGTTGCCCGCAGGTTGCGCGCGGGTGGCCGCATCGAATCCGGTTCCGAGGCGGTGCACCCGTTGTTTACTTGTGCGTGGTTAGCTCCGGGCTGCTGTGCCTGGCCCGGGGGGAAGGAGTGCCGATGGACACGTTGAGTGTCGCCGATTTCGCGCTCCGACTGGCCGTCGGGGTGGGTTGTGGAGCCCTCATCGGTCTGGAGCGGCAATGGCGGGCCCGGCGGGCCGGCCTGCGCACCAACGCGCTGGTCGCCGGCGGCGCGACGCTCTTCGTGCTGTACGCCGCCGCCACCACGGACACCAGCCCCACCAGGGTCGCGTCGTACGTGGTGTCCGGGATCGGCTTCCTCGGCGGTGGCGTGATCCTGCGCGAAGGGGTGAACGTCCGGGGCCTCAACACCGCCGCCACCCTGTGGTGCTCGGCGGCGATCGGTGTCCTGGCCGCATCCGGACATCTGGCCTTCGCGTTGATCGGCACCGGGACCGTCATCGCCATTCACGTGCTCGGGCGCCCGCTGGGCCGGTTGATCGACCGCGACAACACCGGCGACGACGACGAAAGCCTGCGGCCCTACCTGGTCCAGGTGATCTCGCGGCCAAAACACGAGAAGTACGCGCGCGCCCAGATCATCCAGCACGCGAGCGGTAACGACATCACGCTCCGCGGCATCCATACCGGGCAGGCCGGCGACGACGAGATCATGTTGACCGCCCACCTCCTCATGGACGGCGACGCTCCCGCCCGGTTGGAGCGGTTGGTGGCGGAGCTGTCCCTGCAGCCCGGAGTCCGGGCGGTGCAGTGGTACGCCGGCGACGAGGCACAGCAGGACGGGCTTCGCTAGGGACCAGAGCGACCCAACCGTCCGGTTGGTCGTCGTATTCTTATGCCTGTGAGTACGCTTTCAGGCTTTGTGTCGGCGCTGCCCCCGCAGCTGAGGGACCCGGTGCTGCTCGCCGTTCCGTTCTTCCTGTTGCTGTTGGCCCTGGAATGGACCGCGGCCCGCAAGCTGGAAAGCATCGTCGGGCAGCGTCCGGTGTCCGGTGCGTACCTCACCCGCGACTCGCTGGCCAGCATCTCGATGGGGCTGGTTTCGGTGGGCACTACCGCCGCATGGAAGACGCTGGCCCTGTTCGGCTACGCCGCGATCTATGCCTACGTGGCGCCCTGGCACCTCTCGGCGAACCGGTGGTACACGTGGGTCATCGCGATCATCGGTGTCGACCTGCTCTACTACGCCTATCACCGGATCGCGCACCGGGTCCGGTTGATCTGGGCGACGCACCAGGCCCATCACTCCAGCGAATACTTCAACTTCGCCACCGCACTGCGCCAGAAGTGGAACAACAGCGGCGAGATCCTGATGTGGGTCCCCTTGCCGCTGTTGGGGATTCCACCCTGGATGGTGTTCTTCAGTTTCTCGATCAGCCTGATCTACCAGTTCTGGGTGCACACCGAGCGGATCGGCAAGCTGCCCCGGCCCTTCGAATTCGTCCTCAACACCCCGTCGCATCATCGGGTGCACCACGGAATGGACCAGATCTACCTCGACAAGAACTACGGCGGGATCCTCATCATCTGGGACCGGCTTTTCGGCAGCTTCCAGGCCGAGTTGTTCCGCCCGCACTACGGCCTGACCAAGAAGGTCGACACCTTCAACATCTGGAAGCTGCAGACCCGCGAATACGTCGCGATCGCCCACGACTGGCGTTCGGCGACCCGCCTGCGCGATCGGCTGGGCTACGTTTTCGGTCCGCCCGGCTGGGCGCCGCGCACCGCGAGCCAGATCGAGGCGGCCGTCCCGGTGGCGACGTCGCCGTAACACCGGCCGCGGACGGCGCGAAGACTTCTGCGTAACGGAAAGTCACGCCGTAATCTCAAATCGGTCGAGATTTGGCCCCGACGGATCGGAGTTCATGGTGCGTCGCCTGGCAATGCGCGCATTCACCGCGTCGATCACCGTCGCCGCACTTGCGCAATCGCTGCCGCCTGTGCCGGCTGAAGCCGACCCCGTCATGGTCTATCCGGGCATGGAGATCCATCAGGGCAACCGCGTCTGCACGCTGGGCTACGTCGACCCCGGGATGAAGATCGCGTTCACGGCGGGGCACTGCCGGGGCGGCGAGGGGGTCGTCACCGACCGGGGTGGCGCGGTCATCGGCCGCCTGGCGGCCTTCCGGGACAACACCCCCAGCGGCACGACGGTGGCCACCGACCAGTTGATCACCGACTACGAGGCGATCGTGCTGGACAACGGCGTCATGGCGAACAACGTCCTGCCGGGCGGGCGTCAACTGATCTCGAATCCGGCGGCGGCGCTGGCCCCCGGACAGGCGATCTGCCATTTCGGCGTGAGCACCGGCGAAACGTGCGGGACCGTGGAAAGCGTGAACAACGGCTGGTTCACCATGTCGCACGGCGTGCAGAGCCACAACGGTGACTCCGGCGGCCCGGTCTACCTGCCTTCCAGCGGCGGTCCTGGGCTGCTCGTGGGCATCTTCAACAGCGTCTGGGGGGATTTTCCGGCCGCGGTGTCGTGGCGGGCCACGTCCGAAGAAGTCCGGGAGGACCTCGGGGTGGCGCGGGGCGCGCGCTAGGCGATTTCAGCGGGGCGCGTCCGCCTCCGCGAGGGCGAACACCGGGATGGTAGGCGCGACAGCGCGGAACTGTTCGTCGGTGCTGTCCGGGGTCAGGCCCCCGACATAGTCCTTGACCTGCCAGTACCAGCGGTCCAGATAGCGTCGCAGCAATTCCGGCTTGGCCGCGTCGGCCACCTCGCTGGCCCGGGCGCGCCGCCTGCGCCAGCGCGGGCCCGTCTCGACGACGCCCGCGGCCCGGACGTTGCGTGCCCACTGGGTGTTGCCGCGCGGTGAGACCACGTAGTGCACGCCCTCCACGGTGAGCAGGTTGATCACCACCGCCCGCGGTTTTCCGCTCTTGCGCCCGCGGACCCGCAGCGCGCGCGTCCCGGCGATGCTGACCCCCATCTCGGCCAGCCAGCGGATCACCGCGTTCGCGGCCCGCGCGGCCCGGTTCGGCTCTTCGTATCGGGTCGACATGTCGCGTCCTTTCTCGCAAGCAACCGAGAGCACTGCTCTCTTAGATTCGCAGGCTGCCACAGTCCTGGCCAGAAAGCAAGAGCGGTGATCTCGGTTATGCCAGACTGACCGCGTGGGCAAACGCCAGGAGACGCGGGAGCAGATCGAGGCGCGCATCATCGAGCTCGGCCGCCAGCAGCTGGTCGATCGCGGGGCGGCCGGGTTGTCCGTGCGTGCGATCGCCCGGGATCTCGGGATGGTGTCGTCCGCCGTGTACCGGTACGTGTCCAGCCGGGATGAGCTGGTGACCTTGCTGCTGGTCGACGCCTACTCCGACCTGGCCGACGCCGTGGACCGCGCCCGCGAAGAGGTCGGGGAGCTGTGGAGTGACGACGTCGTCGCCATTTCCCGGGCGACGCGGCGCTGGGCCGTCGCTCACCCCGCCCGCTGGGCCCTGCTCTACGGCAGCCCCGTGCCCGGGTATCACGCGCCGCCCGAGCGCACCGTGGGCGTTGGGACCCGGGTGGTGGCGGCCTTCTTCGACGCCGTGGCGTCCGGGATCGCCACCGGAGACATCAGGCTGACGGATGACGTTGCGCCCCAACCGATGTCGTCGGACTTTGACCGGATTCGCCAGGAGTTCGGGTTTCCCGGCGACGACCAGGTGGTCACGAAGTGCTTCCTGCTCTGGGCGGGCGTACTGGGCGCGATCAGTCTCGAGGTGTTCGGGCAATACGGCGCCGACACCCTCACCGACCCGGAGGCGGTGTTCGACGCGCAGCTTCGGCTGCTGGTGGACGTGCTGGGCCGGCACTGACGGCCGCGGGCGCAAATTAGAACATGTTCACCCAGCCGTGGCGTGACCGCGGCGGCTCGGCATGGCAAAGTTTTCCCGGCCCTTTCTGGAGGCCGAGCCACTGGACTATCCTGCGAGACGATGACCCTTCCCGTTCAATCGCCGACGCAGATCGCGTGGGTGACCCCCGACCTGGATGGCACCGAAACCGCTCTCACCGGCTTGTTAGGTGTGCGTAAATGGATCCGGATACCCGACGTGCACTTTGCTCCGGATTCCTGCAGCTACCTCGGCAAGCCCGCCGATTTCGTCGCCAGCATCTCACTGAGCTACCTCGGCGACATGCAGTTGGAGCTGATCCAACCGGTCCGCGGCGAGAACATCTATAGTGACTTTCTGCGTGAATCCGGGCCCGGTCTGCACCACATCTGCATGGAGGCGGAAAGCCCCGAACAATTGGAGGCGGCGTTGGCGGGGGCCGTGAAGTCCGGGGCGGCGGTGGTGCAGCGAGGCGTGATGCCCGGCGGAATCGAATTCGCCTACGTGTCGGCGCCGCAGGCGGCAGTGCCGTTTGTGGAGATCGCCTACATCGCGCCCGAGATGAGGGCGTTCTACGACTACATCAAACAGGAGCAGCGGTGAGCCGTCCCAGCGACGACGCACTGGGAGCACCCCCAGCCACTCAGCGGCGAGGGGGATGCGGTGATGTGGGGGCACGCCCCGCTTGCGGGGGAGAGGAGTGGCGCAAATGAGCACGGAGATACCGGCAACGGTCAGCGTGGACGACGTCACATCGTGGTCCGATGACGTCGACGTGGTGGTGATCGGCTTCGGCATCGCCGGTGGCTGCGCCGCCGTCAGCGCGGCGGCCGCCGGTGCGCGGGTGCTGGTGCTGGAGCGTGCCGCGGCGGCGGGTGGCACGACGTCGCTGGCCGGGGGCCACTTCTACCTGGGTGGGGGAACGGCGGTTCAGCAGGCCACCGGTCACCCCGATTCGCCCGAGGAGATGTACAAATACCTGGTCGCCGTGTCCCGGCAGCCCGATCATGACAAGATCCGGGCCTACTGTGAGGGCAGCGTCGAGCATTTCGATTGGCTGGAAGACCTGGGTTTCCAATTCGAGCGCAGCTACTTCCCGGGCAAGGCGGTCATCCAGCCCAACACCGAGGGCCTGATGTTCACCGGCAACGAGAAGGTGTGGCCCTTCCTGGAGCAGGCGGTGCCGGCCCCGCGTGGCCACAAGGTGCCGGTGCCCGGTGATACCGGCGGCGCCAGCATGGTGATCGATCTGCTGCTCAAGCGCGCCGCGAGCCTGGGCGTGCAGATTGGGTACGAGACGGGCGCCACCGAGCTCATCGTGGACGGTTCGGGCGCGGTCACCGGCGTCATGTGGAAGCGGTTCTCCGAAACCGGTGCGGTCAAGGCAAAGTCGGTGATCATCGCTGCGGGGGGGTTCGTGATGAACCCGGAGATGGTTGCCGAATACACCCCGAAGCTCGCCGAGAAACCGTTCGTGCTCGGCAACACCTACGACGACGGCCTGGGCATCCGGATGGGCGTATCGGCGGGCGGCGCCACCGAGCACATGGATCAGATTTTCATCACGGCCCCGCCGTACCCGCCGTCGATCCTGTTGACGGGGATCATCGTGAACAAGCTCGGACAGCGCTTCGTTGCCGAGGATTCATACCATTCGCGGACTGCCGGGTTCATCATGGACCAGCCGGACAGCGCGGCGTTCCTCATCGTCGACGAGGCGCACCTGGAACACCCCAAGATGCCGCTGGTCCCGCTGATCGACGGATGGGAGACCGTCCCGGAAATGGAAGCGGCGCTTGGCATTCCGGAAGGCAACCTGGTGGCGACGCTGGATCGGTACAACGCCAACGCCGCCCGCGGCGAGGATCCCGACTTCCACAAGCAGCCCGAATTCCTTGCGGCACAAGACCAGGGGCCATGGGGCGCGTTCGACATGTCGCTGGGTAAGGCGATGTACGCCGGTTTCACCATCGGTGGGCTCGCCACGTCCGTGGACGGCGAGGTGCTGCGTAAGGACGGCACCGTCGTGCCCGGCTTGTACGCGGCCGGGGCCTGCGCGTCCAACATCGCCCAGGACGGCAAGGGTTACGCCAGCGGCACACAGTTGGGGGAGGGCTCGTTCTTCGGGCGCCGCGCCGGAGCGCACGCCGCCCGCAGGGCGGCGGGAGCGTAGGCGCGCTCAGAACCAGCCGGAGCGCACGCCGCCCGCAGGCGCTAGACCCGCGCGGGTTCCTTCTCTTCCTGCACCGGGCCCAGCCGCCAGGGCCCGCCGCCGAGCAATTGCAGCTCTTGTTCGTGGTGCTGCTCGACGGTGGGCCGGTGACTGACGCTGACGACCACGCAGTCCGGCAGTTCGGCGCGCACCAGTTGGTAGAGCGCGTATTCCAGCCCCTCGTCCAGCGCCGAGGTGGCCTCGTCGAGGAACACCGCCTTGGGTTTGGTGAGCAGGATGCGCGCGAAGGCAACACGCTGCTGCTCGCCCGGGGAGAGCACCTTGGCCCAGTCCCGTTCTTCGTCGAGGCGATCGATCAGGGGCGCCAGGGCGACCTTGGTGAGCACCTCGCGCAGCTCTGCGTCGGCGACCTCGTCCGGCGAGTTCGGATAGCACACGACGGTGCGCAGACTGCCCAACGGCACGTATGGCAACTGGGACAGGAACATCGTCGCGTTGTCGCCGTCCGGACGGCACAGGGTGCCGGAAGCATACGGCCACAATTCGGCCAGGCTGCGCAGCAGCGTGGTCTTGCCGGCACCGGAGCGCCCGGTGATCACCAGCGAATCCCCTTCGGCGAGTTGAACATCGAGCGGGTCGATGAGCCGATCGCCGACCGGCGTGCGCACCTCGATGTCGCGAAGCTCGACGGTCGCCTCCTCACTCGGCTTGACCAGAATGGTCGGCAGCGCGCGACCCTTGTCGTTGGCGTCGACCAGCCCGTGCAACCGGATGATCGACGCCCGGAAGGCCGCGAACGCGTCGTAGTTATTGCGGAAGAACGACAGTGAATCCTGAATGTTGCCAAAGGCCGTCGCGCTCTGGCCGACGTCGCCGAAGTCGATCCGGCCGGCGAACAGGCGCGGCGCCTGGATGACCCACGGCAGCGGGACGATCGCCTGCGACACCGACCAGTTCCAGCCGTTGAAGATGATGGTGCGGCGGACGAACTTGCGATAGTTGTCGATGATCGGGGTGAAGCGCCGCCACAGTTGGGCCCGCTCCACTCGCTCACCGCGGTAGAAGCCCACGGCCTCAGCGGCATCCCGCAATCGGACCAGGGCGTAGCGGAACGCGGCGTTGAGCTTCTCGTTGTTGAAGCTGAGCCAGATCAGCGGATGGCCGAGCCAGATCGCCACCAGCGTGGCGACGAGTACATACACCAGGACGGTCCAGAACATCGCGCGCGGGAACTCGACCCCCAACACGGTGAGGCTTCCGGACAGGTTCCACAGGATCGCGGCGAACGAAATCACGGACGCCACCGCGTTGACGGCGCCGAAGAGCAAGGTGCTGCCGGTCCCATTCGACGGGATGTTCGGGGTGCCACCCGCATTCGCGGTGAAGATGTCGATGTCCTGCTGGATGCGCTGGTCGGGGTTGTCGATGGTGTGGTCGATGAACAGGTCCCGGTAATAGGCCCGGCCGGTCAGCCAGTCGTCGGTGAGATTGGCCGTCAGCCACATGCGCCAGGCGATGATGAACCGCTGCGTCAGGTAGATGTCGATCATGAACCGGATGACGTACAAGACGGCCAGCACGCTGAAGATCGCGATCGACATCCAAAAGCCGTGAATGCCGGATTGTTTGACCGCGTCGTCGTCGGCCGCGAGGCCCTGCACGGCTTTTTGCACCGCGGTGTACAGGTCGTTGCCCTGGTAGCTGAGCAACACCATCAGTCGCACCGACAGGAGTACTGACAGCAACAGCACGCCCAGCATCAGCCACACCCGGACGCTGCGCGCACCGACGAAATACCCGCGGGTGATCCGCCAGAACTGCCTGCCCCACGGCGTGAGATACCTGAAGGCGACCAGGACGATGAAGAGCACCACCGCGCTGATGAGCCACGCGATGGCTACCCACCGCAAGGAATCTACGGTGGCCGTCGACCAGTTGATCGAGGGCTTGAACGGCTTTGGGCCCATGGTCGCTGTCTCCTCACGGTCGAGCTGGTGGACTCGGCTGGAACTTCAAATCCTCCGGCGAAGGTACCGGACGGATCTGGATAGGCTGCGGTTATGAGCACCGACGCCATCCCCACACAAACATTGCACGCCGGCCGGCTCATCGCGCGGCGCCTGCGGGCCAGCGGTGTCGACACCGTCTTCACGTTGTCCGGCGGCCACCTGTTCTCCGTTTACGACGGCTGCCGCGAGGAGGGCGTCCGGCTGATCGACACCCGCCACGAGCAGACCGCGACGTTCGCCGCGGAAGGGTGGTCGAAGGTGACGCGGGTGCCCGGCGTCGCCGCGCTCACCGCGGGGCCGGGCGTCACCAACGGGATGAGCGCGATGGCGGCCGCACAGCAGAACCAGTCGCCCCTGGTCGTGCTCGGCGGTCGCGCGCCCGCGGGGCGGTGGGGCATGGGATCGCTGCAGGAGATCGACCATGTGCCGTTCGTGGCGCCGCTGGCCCGCTTCGCCGCCACGGCACCCTCGGCCGAGGACTCCGGCCGGCTCGTCGACGAGGCGCTGCGGGCGGCGGTCGGTCCGCCCTCGGGCGTCGGTTTCGTCGACTTCCCCATGGATCACGTGTTTTCGACGTCCGAGGATGACGCTCGCCCCGGGGCGCTCGCCGACCTGCCGCCCGGACCCCCGCCCGACGGCGACGCGCTCGGCCGGGCCGCGGCCCTGCTGTCCGCGGCGAAGCGGCCGGTGATCATGGCGGGCACCAACGTCTGGTGGGGACACGGGGAGGCGGCCCTGCTGCGTCTCGCCGAGGAACTGCGGATCCCGGTGCTGATGAACGGGATGGCCCGCGGCGCGGTGCCAGCCGATCACCCGTTGGCGTTCTCCCGGGTGCGCGGAAAAGCGTTGGGGGAGGCCGATGTTGCGCTGATCGTCGGCGTGCCCATGGACTTCCGGCTCGGCTTCGGCGCGGTGTTCGGGCCGCAAACCCGGCTCATCGTGGCGGACCGGGTGCAACCCGAGCGCAAGCATCCGCGCCCGGTCGAGGCCGAGCTCTACGGCGACCTGTTGTCGACACTGGCGGCGCTGGCCGCCGGCGGCGCGGCCGATCACCAGGACTGGATCGACGAACTGCGGACGGCCGAGACGGCGGCGCGCGGCAAGGAAAAGGCCGAACTCGCCGACGACCGCGTCCCCCTGCACCCCATGCGGGTGTACGCGGAGCTCGCGCCGATGCTGGACCGCGACGCCATCGTCGTCATCGACGCCGGTGATTTCGGCTCCTACGCCGGGCGGGTGATCGACAGCTACCAGCCGGGCTGCTGGCTGGACAGCGGCCCCTTCGGCTGCCTGGGCTCGGGCCCCGGCTACGCCCTGGCCGCCAAGCTGGCCCGTCCCGACCGTCAGGTCGTCCTGCTGCAGGGCGACGGCGCGTTCGGGTTCAGCGGCATGGAATGGGACACCCTGGTCCGGCACAACGTGCCCGTCGTCTCGGTGATCGGCAACAACGGCATATGGGGGCTGGAGAAGCACCCCATGGAGGCGTTGTACGGCTACTCGGTGGTCGCCGAGCTACGTCCGGGAACGCGCTACGACGAGGTGGTGCGCGCCCTCGGCGGCCACGGTGAGCTGGTCTCCGCGCCGGCCGAGTTGCGGCCCGCGCTGGAACGCGCCTTCACCAGCGGCCTGCCGTCCGTCGTCAATGTCCTCACCGACCCCAACGTCGCCTATCCCCGCCGGTCCAACTTGGCCTGAGGGCCCAGCGGGCGGCGTGTCGCGCCCCGCGGGGCCGTCCCACGGTTCGCGTACCGTTGACCTGTGCCAAAGACCACCCGTGCGCAACCCGGCCGCCTGAGCAGCCGATTTTGGCGGCTGCTCGGCGCCAGCACCGAGAAGAACCGCAGCCGATCCCTCGCCCAGGTCACCGAGTCGTCCGAATACGACGAGGAAGCCGCCGGCCTCAGCGACGAGCAGTTACGCAAGGCCGCCGGGCTGCTCGATCTCGACGACCTCGCCGAGTCCGATGACATCCCGCAGTTCCTCGCCATCGCGAGGGAGGCGGCCGAACGCGTGACCACGCTGCGCCCATTCGACGTGCAGCTGCTCGGGGCGCTGCGCATGCTCGCCGGCGACGTGATCGAAATGGCCACCGGTGAGGGCAAGACGCTCTCCGGGGCGATCGCGGCGGCCGGATACGCCCTGGCCGGTCGGCACGTCCACGTGGTGACCATCAACGATTACCTGGCCCGCCGCGATGCGGAATGGATGGGCCCGCTCATCGAGGCGATGGGGCTGACCGTCGGCTGGATCACCGCCGAGTCCACGAGCGAGGAGCGCCGCGCCGCGTACGGCTGCGACGTCACCTACGCCTCGGTCAACGAGATCGGTTTCGACGTGCTGCGCGACCAACTCGTGGTCGACGTCGCCGACCTGGTGTCACCGAATCCCGACGTCGCCCTCATCGACGAGGCCGACTCGGTGCTGGTCGACGAGGCGTTGGTGCCGCTGGTGCTGGCCGGCACCACGCACCGGGAAACGCCGCGGCTCGAGATCATCAAGCTGGTCGGGGAACTGTCCCCGGAGACCGACTACGACACCGACTCCGACAGCCGCAACGTCCATCTGACCGACGTCGGCGCGCGCAAGGTGGAGAAGGCGCTCGGCGGCATCGACCTCTACTCCGAGGAACACGTCGGCACCACCCTGACCGAAGTCAACGTCGCGCTGCACGCGCACGTGCTCCTGCAACGCGACGTGCACTACATCGTCCGGGACGACGCCGTGCACCTGATCAACGCCTCCCGTGGGCGCATCGCCCAGCTGCAGCGCTGGCCCGACGGCCTGCAGGCAGCCGTCGAGGCGAAGGAGGGAATCGAGACCACCGAAACCGGCGAAGTCCTCGACACCATCACGGTCCAGGCGCTGATCAACCGCTACGAAACGGTGTGCGGCATGACCGGCACCGCGCTGGCCGCCGGTGAGCAGCTGCGCCAGTTCTACAAGCTCGGGGTGTCCCCAATTCCCCCGAACAAGCCCAACATTCGCGAAGACGAGTCCGACCGCGTCTACATCACCGCCGCCGCCAAGAACGACGGCATCGTCGCGCACATCGCCGAAGTCCACGAGACCGGGCAGCCGGTGCTGGTCGGCACCCGCGACGTGGCCGAATCAGAGGAGCTGCACGAGCGGCTGCTGCGCCGCGGCGTGCCCGCGGTGGTCCTCAACGCGAAGAACGACGCCGAGGAGGCGGAGGTGATCGCCGAGGCCGGCAAATACGGGGTGGTCACGGTGTCCACCCAGATGGCGGGGCGGGGCACTGACATCCGGCTCGGCGGCTCCGACGAAGCCGACCACGACCGGGTCGCCGAACTCGGCGGGCTGCACGTGGTCGGCACCGGACGGCATCACACCGAGCGGCTCGACAACCAACTGCGTGGCCGCGCCGGGCGTCAGGGCGACCCCGGCTCGTCGGTGTTCTTCTCGAGTTGGGAAGACGACGTCGTCGCCGCCAACCTCGACCACAACAAGCTGCCGATGGAAACCGACGAGGACGGCCGGATCGTCAGCCCGAAGGCGGCCGGTCTGCTCGACCACGCCCAGCGGGTCGCCGAGGGCCGGATGCTCGACGTGCACGCCAACACGTGGCGGTACAACCAGTTGATCGCCCAACAGCGCGCCATCATCGTCGATCGGCGAAACACGTTGCTGCGCACCGCAACCGCGCGCGAGGAGCTCGCCGAACTGGCGCCCAAGCGGTACAAGGAGCTGTCCAAAGACATCCCCGAAGATCGCCTGGAGACCATCTGCCGGCAGATCATGCTGTATCACCTCGACCGCGGCTGGGCCGATCATCTGGCGTACCTGGCCGACATCCGGGAAAGCATCCACCTGCGGGCGCTGGGCCGGCAGAACCCGCTGGACGAGTTCCACCGGCTGGCGGTCGACGCGTTCGCGTCGCTGGCCGCGGACGCGATCGAGGCTGCGCAGCAGACGTTCGAGACCGCCAACGTCCTGGAAGAGGAACAGGGCCTGGATCTGTCCAAGCTGGCCCGGCCGACGTCGACCTGGACCTACATGGTCAACGACAACCCGCTTTCGGACGACACGCTTTCCACGCTGAGCCTGCCCGGGGTCTTCCGCTAGGTCGATGGCGCGCGGTCCGCGCTGCGGACCGCATCGTCGTCGGGCTAAGCCAATTGCCCGACTCCTCCACGGTCCGCGCTGCGGACCGCATCGTCGTCGGGCTAAGGTCACGGCTTATGGAGCCGGCGCTTCCGCCCAACCGGGTGCTGACGGTGCCCAACGCGCTGAGCGCCCTCCGCTTGGTGCTGATCGCAGTGTTCGCCTACGCCCTGCTGGGCGCGCACGCCAACGGCTGGGCGGTCGGGATTTTGATGTTCAGCGGCGCGTCCGACTGGGCCGACGGCAAGATCGCCCGGCTGCTCAACCAGTCTTCGCGGCTGGGTGTGCTGCTCGACCCGGCGGTCGACCGCCTCTACATGGTCTGCGTCCCGGTCGTGATGGCGTTGAGCGGGATCGTGCCGTGGTGGTTCGTCGCCGTCCTGCTGGCGCGCGACGGCGTGCTGGCCGCGACGTTGCCGCTGCTGTGGAGCCGGGGGCTGTCCGCGCTGCCGGTGACCTACATCGGGAAGGCCGCCACCTTCGCGTTGATGTCCGGCTTTCCGCTCGTGCTGCTGGGGACGTGGGACGCCCTGTGGAGCCGGGTCGTCGGGGCGTGCGGCTGGGCGTTCCTGATCTGGGGCATGTACGCCTACCTGTGGTCGTTCGCACTGTACGTGGTGCAGCTGACGTTGGTGGTGCGCCGGATGCCCCGGCTCGACCACGGTGCGCGCCGGCCCCCGACCCCGAAGGCGGTCGAGCGTGGCTGACGGGGATCGCCTGCTCGGCGGCTACGACCCGAACGCCGGCCGCAGCGCCCACGTGGCCTCGCGGCCGAAGCTGATCCCGGTGCCCTCCCTGCTGCGCGCGCTGCTGTCCGAACACCTGGATCCGGGTTACGCCGCGGCGGCCGCCAAACGCGCCGACGCCGCCCCGGATGCCGGTCGGCGCCGACGCGCCGCCGACTGGCTTTGGCAGGCGTTGGCGGCGCTGCTGATCGCCACGGTCTTCGCGGCCGCGGTCGCCCAGGCACGCTCGGTGGCCCCCGGTGTGCGCTCGGCACAGCAGCTTCTGCTGGGCAACGTGCGCTCGGCGGAGAACGCCGCGACGACACTCGCCCAGCGGCGCAGCGCGCTGTCCGCGCGAGTGGACGACGTGCAGCGCCGCGCGCTGGCCGACGACGCCGAAGGGCAGCGGCTATTGGCGCGCCTCGACGCCCTCGGCCTGGCGGCGGCCAGCACGGCGGTGATCGGCCCGGGCCTGAAGGTGACCGTGACCGATCCGGGCGCCAGCCCGAACCTTTCCGACGTGTCCAAGCAACGAGTCAGCGGCAGCAGGCAGATCATCCTGGACCGGGATCTGCAGCTCGTCGTGAATTCGTTGTGGGCGAGCGGCGCCGAGGCGATTTCGGTCGGCGGCGTCCGCATCGGGCCCGACGCGACCATCCGGCAGGCCGGCGGGGCGATCCTGGTCGACAACAACCCGACCCGCAGCCCGTACACGATCCTTGCGGTGGGGCCGCCACGGGCGATGCGGGACGCCTTCGACCAGAGCGCGGGCCGACAGCGCCTCAAGCTGCTCGAGGCCTCCTACGGCGTCGTCGTCACCGTGGACGCCGCCGACGGGCTGACGCTCCCCGCCGGATCGATCAGGGATATCAAGTTCGCCAAACAGATTGGGCCACAGTGAGAAAAGTCCTCCTCGGCAGACGGCGCCCCGTGTGCGAGTCCCGGACGGGGAATCGAGCATGATCGGCATCGCCGCGCTGGCGATCGGCATCGTGCTCGGCCTGGTTTTTCACCCCGCGGTGCCCGAGGTCGTGCAGCCGTACCTGCCCATCGCGGTCGTCGCGGCGCTCGACGCGGTGTTCGGCGGCCTGCGCGCCTATCTGGAGCGGATCTTCGACCCCAAAGTGTTCGTGATCTCGTTCGTGTTCAACGTTTTCGTGGCCGCTCTGATCGTCTATGTGGGCGACCAACTGGGGGTGGGCACGCAGTTGTCCACGGCGATCATCGTGGTGTTGGGCATCCGCATCTTCGGCAATGCCGCCGCGCTGCGGCGCCGGTTGTTCGGGGCGTGACCGGGATGGGGCCAGCATGAGCCAGGACCCGCCGGACGGCGCCGCCGAAAGCCGGGAAGCGGCAAGCCGCGCGCAGCACGGCCGCCATGAACTGCCGACGAACAGCCCCCGCCCGGAGATCGGGCCGGTACGCCGGACGGGACTTTCCGGGCTGGTCCGTGGCGGCCGGTCCCGCATGGCGTTCGGGACGTTGGCGGTCCTGCTGTGTCTGCTGCTGGGCGTCGCCATCGTCACGCAGGTCCGCCAGAACGAGTCGGGCGACTCGCTGGAAACCGCGCGCCCCGCGGACTTGTTGGTGCTGCTGGATTCGTTACGGCAGCGGGAGGCCACCCTCAACGCCGAAGTGAACGAATTGCAGAAAACGCTGAATTCGCTTCAGGCGTCCGGTAACAACGACCAGGCCGCCATTGCGGCCGCGCAGGCCCGGCTGGCGGCGCTGTCCATCTTGGCCGGCGCCGTGGGGGCCACCGGGCCGGGCGTCACCGTCACGATCGACGACCCGGGGCCCGGGGTCGCACCGGAGGCGATGCTCGACGTGGTCAACGAACTGCGGGCCGCCGGCGCGGAGGCGATCGAGATCAACGATGCGCACCAGTCGGTGCGCGTAGGCGTGGACACCTGGGTGGTGGGCATGCCCGGCTCGCTGACCATCGACGCCAAGACGCTGTCACCCCCGTATTCCATTCTGGCGATAGGCGATCCACCCACCCTGGCCGCGGCGATGAACATTCCGGGCGGCGCGGAGGACAGCATCAAGCGCGTGGGGGCGAGGATGTCCGTCCGGCAGGCCGACCGGGTGGACGTGACCACCTTGCGACAACCAAAACCGCACCAATACGCTCAGCCCGTCAAGTGAGCAATCACCCAACAGAACAGGACTACTCGTGAGCGATATCCCACCGGACCTGCACTACACCGCCGAACACGAGTGGGTTCGCCGCAGCGGTGAGGACACTGCGCGGGTCGGAATCACCGACTTCGCCCAGTCGGCACTGGGTGACGTCGTCTTTGTTCAGCTGCCCGAGGTGGGCACCGAACTGACCGCGGGTGAATCGTTCGGAGAGGTCGAGTCGACGAAATCGGTCTCGGACCTGTACGCGCCGGTGTCGGGCACGGTGTCCGCGGTCAACGCCGACCTGGAGGGCAGTCCGCAGCTGGTCAACTCCGACCCGTACGGGGCCGGGTGGTTGCTGGACGTCCAGGTGTCGGACGTCGCCGCGTTGGAGTCGGCCATTTCGTCGTTGCTCGACGCCGAGGCCTACCGCGGAACACTGACCGAATGACGATTGCTAATGTGCCTGCCAGCCCCGCGCGGCGACGCGAGCGGCGCGGCAGGCCGGCGGGGGGAAGGCGGGCACTCGGTCTTGCGATCGTCGGGTGGGGGGCACATTGCAGACCTATGCGCGGTACCGTCGACACATCGACACTTGAAGGCACCGGTCTCGGTAATCGGCAGTACCGGGCGGAGAAACCCAGCGAGCAGCCGGCCGAGCGGCCCGGTCAGACAACGCCACAGCGGCCAGTGAGGAGCAGCGCGTGACGGACATGGACAACGACCAGACCTCTGACGAAGTCACGGTGGAGACGACCTCGGTCTTCCGTGCCGACTTCCTCAATGAGCTCGACGCCCCCGCGCAGGCGGGCACCGAGAGTGCGGTATCCGGGGTGGAAGGCCTCCCGGCGGGCTCGGCGCTGTTGGTCGTCAAGCGGGGACCGAACGCCGGGTCGCGCTTCTTGCTCGACCAGCCCATCACGTCGGCCGGTCGGCATCCCGACAGCGACATCTTCCTCGACGACGTCACCGTCAGCCGCCGCCACGCCGAATTCAGGTTGGAAAACAACGAATTCAGCGTGGTCGATGTCGGTAGCCTTAACGGGACCTACGTCAACCGGGAGCCCGTCGACTCGGCGGTGCTCGCCAACGGCGACGAGGTGCAGATCGGCAAGTTCCGCTTGGTGTTTTTGACCGGGCCCAAGCAGGGTGAGGATGGAGGATCCGGAGGCTAGTGAGCGCACCCGATAGCCCGGCACTGGCCGGGATGTCGATCGGGACGGTCCTGGAACTGTTGCGGCCGGACTTTCCCGACGTCACGATCTCCAAGATTCGCTTCTTGGAGGCCGAGGGACTGGTCACGCCACAGCGCGCCGCGTCCGGCTATCGGAGATTCACCGCATACGACTGCGCCCGGTTGCGCTTCATCCTGACCGCGCAGCGCGATCATTACCTGCCGCTCAAGGTCATCCGGGCGCAATTGGACGCCCAACCCGACGGGGAGCTACCGCCCTTCGGCTCGCCCTACGCCGCGCCGCGCCTGGTGTCGGTGGCGGGGGTGGGGGAGGCCGAACCGGGCCCCGGCGCCGGATCCGATACGGCCGCGGTGGCCCCGTCGAGCATCCGGTTGAGCCGCGAAGATCTGCTGGAGCGCTCCGGGGTGGACGGCGACCTGTTGACGGCGCTGTTGAAGGCGGGGGTGATCACCACCGGCCCGGGCGGCTTCTTCGACGAGCACGCCGTCGTCATCCTGCAATGCGCGCGGGCGCTGTCGGACTATGGCGTGGAGCCGCGGCATCTGCGCGCTTTCCGCTCGGCGGCGGACCGGCAATCGGACCTGATCGCCCAAATCGCCGGGCCGGTAGTCAAAGCCGACAAGGCCGGCGCCCGCGATCGCGCCGACGACTTGGCCCGTGAGGTGGCGGCCCTTGCCATCACCTTGCACACGTCGTTGATCAAATCCGCCGTTCGCGACGTTCTGCATCGCTGAGGACTAGACTTCGTCGATAGCTTGGTTTTCGGCGGCAGAGCGAGAATTCGGCGTCGTCGTTGCGCCAAGAACCGACACGGCAGCACATGCGGAGGGCAGACACAAATGGGCGAAGTTCGTGTTGTCGGCATTCGCGTGGAGCAGCCGCAGAACCAGCCGGTCCTGTTACTGCGCGAGACCGACGGTGACCGATACCTGCCGATCTGGATCGGTCAATCGGAGGCTGCCGCCATCGCGCTCGAGCAGCAGGGGGTCGAGCCGCCCCGCCCGCTCACACACGACCTGATCAGGGATGTCATTGCCGCGCTTGGCCATTCGCTGAAAGAGGTGCGGATCGTCGACCTGCAAGAGGGCACCTTCTACGCCGACCTGGTCTTCGACCGCAATATCACTGTGTCGGCGCGACCCTCGGATTCGGTCGCCATAGCGCTGCGGGTGGGCGTTCCCATCTACGTCGAGGAGGCCGTGCTGGCCCAGGCCGGCCTGCTGATCCCCGACGAGACCGACGAAGAGGGGGGCACCACCGTCCGCGAGGACGAGGTGGAGAAGTTCAAGGAATTTCTCGACAGCGTGTCTCCCGACGATTTCAAGGCCACCTAGTCGGTTTTGCGGGCGGTTGCGGGCCCGTCGGGCGGCGTCCTACTGGCTTCGCGGGGCGCCCGGGACGCGTACTAACCTGGGCGTCGACATCACGGATCCGTCTCAACTGGCGGTGGGATGTCGACACGCCTGGCGGATAGCGCGCCCAGTTAGCCCGGCGGCGGCCATACTTTGATCACGACTTAAGGGCGCGGTAGCTATCGAACAGCGTAAGCTCTCAAGCACTCGGGCCCGAGCAAACGTGGCTGCGACGCAGCCAGTGACGCAGCTGGAAACGAAAGCGCGATCGGCGAGAGGAAGCACCGTGGGCGAGCAGCCACGCCAAGAACAGCTGGACCTAGCTGACCACGCGACCACCGCGCCGGAAGCGCCCGTGCAGCCCGGGCTGTTCCCCGACGACTCCGTGCCCGACGAACTCGTCGGGTACCGCGGCCCGAGCGCCTGCCAGATCGCCGGTATCACCTACCGTCAGCTGGATTACTGGGCGCGCACGTCGCTGGTGGTGCCGTCGATCCGCAGCGCGGCGGGCTCGGGCAGCCAGCGGCTCTACTCGTTCAAGGACATCCTGGTCCTCAAGATCGTCAAGCGGCTGCTCGACACCGGGATCTCGCTGCACAACATCAGGGTCGCGGTCGATCATCTGCGCCAGCGCGGCGTGCAGGACCTGGCCAACATCACGTTGTTCTCCGACGGCACCACGGTTTATGAATGCACGTCGGCCGAAGAGGTCGTCGACCTGCTCCAGGGCGGGCAGGGCGTCTTCGGCATCGCGGTGTCCGGCGCCATGCGCGAGCTGACCGGGGTCATCGCCGACTTCCCCGGCGAGCGGGCCGACGGGGGCGAGTCGATCGCCGCCCCGGAAGACGAGCTGGCCTCCCGGCGCAAGCACCGCGACCGCAAGATCGGTTAAGCGGACCGGCGCGGCCCGGCCGGGTAAACTGGGTCACGCATCGCACTCGTGCGGGAGAGTTCCGTGGCGGCCAGCCACGGACGCCGAAGGAGCAACACCTCTCCGCTAACCTCTCAGGCACCCGGACCGCGCGAGTTAACGATGCCTCTGGAAAGCGGTGCCGACCCCTAGCGGTCGGCGCCCGCCGATGGGGAAAGGCGCTCAGACACCAACGGGCGCCGAATCTCTCAGGCGCCCGGCGAACGGGTGAAGACAGAGGGAGAGGGCGGTAGTCCCTTCCTTCTGCACCTTTGTCGACGCCACCAGGAGTTTCGCCAGTGCCCGATCAAGCAACTTTCGCAGCCCGCCACATCGGACCGGACGACCAGGCCGTCGCGGCGATGCTGGCCGTCATCGGAGTCGATTCGCTGGACGAACTGGCCGCCAAGGCCGTCCCCGCGGGCATCCTCGACAGGCTCACCGGCAGCGGCGTGGCACCGGGTCTGGACGAGCTGCCGCCGGCCGCCACCGAGGCGGAGGCGCTGACCGAGCTGCGGGCGCTGGCCGAGGCCAACACGGTGGCGGTCTCGATGATCGGGCAGGGCTACTACGACACGCTCACCCCGCCCGTGCTGGTGCGCAACGTGCTGGAGAACCCCGCCTGGTACACGGCCTACACGCCGTACCAGCCCGAGATCAGCCAGGGCCGGCTGGAGGCACTGCTGAATTTCCAGACGATGGTCGCCGACCTGACCGGACTGGAAGTCGCCAACGCTTCGATGCTCGACGAGGGCACCGCGGCCGCCGAGGCCATGACGCTGATGCACCGCGCGACGCGCGGCGCGTCGAACCGCCTCGCCGTCGACGCGGACCTCTTCGCCCAGACGGCTGCCGTGCTGGCCACGCGGGCGCGGCCGCTGGGCATCGAGATCGTCACCGCCGACCTGCGGGACGGCCTTCCCGACGGTGAGTTCTTCGGCGTCGTCGCCCAGCTGCCGGGCGCCAGCGGCCGGATCACCGACTGGGCGCCCCTGGTGAAGCAGGCCCACGACCGGGGCGCGCTGGTCGCCGTCGGCGCCGACCTGCTGGCGTGCACCCTGCTCACTCCGCCCGGCGACATCGGCGCCGACGTCGCGTTCGGGACCACCCAACGATTCGGTGTGCCAATGGGATTCGGCGGCCCGCACGCCGGATACCTCTCGGTGCACTCCAATCATGCCCGGCAGCTGCCGGGCCGGCTGGTCGGCGTCTCGATGGACGCCGACGGTTCCCCGGCCTACCGGCTGGCGCTGCAGACCCGCGAGCAGCACATCCGCCGGGACAAGGCGACCAGCAACATCTGCACCGCGCAGGTGCTGTTGGCGGTGATGGCCGCCATGTACGCCAGCTATCACGGCGCCGACGGACTGACCGGGATCGCCCGCCGCGTGCACGCCCACGCCGAGACCCTCGCCGCCGCGCTGGGCGACGCGCTGGTGCACGAGGAGTTCTTCGACACCGTGCTGGCTCGCGTGCCCGGACGCGCCGACGAGGTGGTGGCAGCCGCCAAGGCGAAGGGCGTCAACGTGTGGCGCGTCGACGCCGACCACGTCTCGGTGGCATGCGACGAAGCCACCACCGACGCCCACGTCGCGGCCGTCCTGGAGGCCTTCGGCGTGGCTCGAGCGTCGTCGGCCGGCAAGCCGGCCGGTGCGGACATCGCGACCCGCACCTCGGAGTTCCTGACCCATCCCGCGTTCACGCAGTACCGCACCGAAACGGCGATGATGCGCTACCTGCGCACCCTGGCGGACAAGGATATCGCCTTGGACCGCAGCATGATTCCGCTCGGCTCGTGCACGATGAAACTCAACGCGGCCGCCGAAATGGAACCGATCACCTGGCCGGAGTTCGCCCGCCAGCATCCGTTCGCCCCGGCGTCGGACACCCCGGGCCTGCGCCGGCTCATCAGTGACCTGGAGACCTGGCTGGTGCACATCACCGGCTACGACGCCGTCTCGCTGCAGCCCAACGCCGGCTCGCAGGGCGAATACGCCGGCCTGCTGGCCATCCACGACTACCACGCCGGCCGGGGCGAGCCGCACCGCGACATCTGCCTGATCCCGTCCAGCGCGCACGGCACCAACGCCGCGTCGGCGGCGCTGGCCGGCATGCGGGTGGTCGTGGTCGCCTGCCACGACAACGGTGACGTCGACCTGGATGACCTGCGCGCCAAGGTCACCGAGCACGGCGACCGGTTGTCGACGCTGATGATCACCTACCCGTCCACCCACGGCGTCTACGAGCACGACATCGCCGAGATCTGCGCGGCCGTGCACGATGCCGGCGGCCAGGTGTACGTCGACGGCGCCAACCTCAACGCGCTGGTGGGCCTGGCCCGGCCGGGGAAGTTCGGCGGCGACGTCAGCCACCTGAACCTGCACAAGACGTTCTGCATCCCGCACGGCGGCGGGGGACCGGGAGTGGGGCCCGTGGCGGTGCGCGAGCATCTGGCCCCGTTCCTGCCGGGACACCCGCACGCCCCCGAGCTGCCCCAGGGACACCCGGTGTCGTCGGCGCCCTACGGCTCCGCCTCGATCCTGCCGATCAGCTGGGCCTACATCAGGATGATGGGCGCCGACGGGCTGCGGGCGGCGTCGCTCACCGCGATCGCGTCGGCCAACTACATCGCCCGCCGGCTCGACGAGTACTTCCCGGTGCTCTACACCGGAGAGAACGGCATGGTCGCCCACGAATGCATCCTGGATCTGCGGCCGATCACCAAGTCCACCGGAGTGACCGTCGACGATGTCGCAAAGCGCTTGGCCGACTACGGCTTTCACGCTCCCACGATGAGCTTTCCGGTGGCCGGCACGCTGATGGTGGAGCCCACCGAGAGCGAGACCCTGACCGAGGTCGACGCCTTCTGCGAGGCCATGATCGCCATTCGCGGTGAGATCGACCGGGTCGGGTCGGGGGAGTGGCCCGTGGACGACAATCCCCTGCGCGGCGCGCCGCACACCGCCGAGTGCCTGCTGGTCGCCGACTGGCAGCACCCGTACACGCGCGAAGAGGCCGCGTATCCGCTGGGCAAGAACTTCCGGCCGAAGGTGTGGCCGCCGGTGCGGCGCATCGACGGCGCCTACGGCGACCGCAACCTGGTCTGCTCGTGCCCGCCGGTGGACGCCTTCGCCTGAATCCGCGTGGCCCGCGACGCGGGTCAGCCGAAACGCTCGATGATGGCCGCCGCGATTTGATCCGGGGCGTCCTCCTGGATGAAGTGCTTGGCCGTGGGCAATTCGACCAGGACATGGTCGGGAAACGCGGCGCGCATGCGCGGAAGGGTGGGGCCGGGGCGGAACGCGAAATCCTTCATCCCCCAGACGAACAGGGCGGGTTTGGCACCCAGCTTGGCCGGTACCTCCCGGGCGAGTCGCGCCAGTAGCGGGGCGGCGGCCAGGATCTGCTTGGGCATCTCCGCGACGCCTCTGCGGGCGTCGGGGCTGGGCTGCACCGCGCGGTAATGCTGCATCACCGCGTCGCTTGGGCGGTGTTCGGTGCCCGCCGGGATCAGGCGTTCGACGAAGAAGTTGCGGTGCAGGATCGCGTATTGCAGCGGCGGACTGGACATCACCCGGCTGAACATCTTCGTCGTGAATTCGTCGGTGGGCCAGAACCAGGTGTTGCCGAGGATGACGCCGCGCACCCGGTCGGCACGCTCCACCGCGACCGCCATGCTGACGGGGCCACCCCAGTCCTGGCCCATCGTCACGAAGTCGTCCAGGCCGAGGTGGTCGACCAACTCGCCGACCACCCGGGCGTGCTCGTCGACCTTGTACCCGAACCCCGCGGGTCGATCGGAAAGCCCGAACCCCAGATAATCCGGTGCGACGCAGCGGAACCTGTCACGCAGCGCGATGACGATGTTGCGATACAGGAAGCTCCACGTCGGGTTGCCGTGGCACAGCAGCAGCGGCGGCCCTGTGAAACCGGCGGGGCCTTCGTCGATGTAGTGCACGCGCCCCTGGGAACTGTCGAACCAGCGCGACTCGAACGGATAGAGCTTGGGGTCGGGGGTGAAATCGATGGTCATGGCGCTCCTTCGCTAGCGCTCGCGATGCTAGGCGCCGACGGTGACAACACCGATCTCGTGCTTTTTCAGTACCTGCCGAACGCCAGGGCGACGTTGTGGCCACCGAACCCGAACGAATTGTTGATGGCGTACTGGTAGTTGCCGGGCCGCGGCTTCCCCGCCACCACGTCCAAATCGATCTGGGGGTCCAGGTTTTCCAGATTCAACGTCGGCGGAACGACCTGGTCGCGCAGCGCCAGCACGGTCAGTATCGACTCCACCGCGCCGACCGCGCCGACCGAGTGCCCGAGCGCGGATTTGGGTGCGTACACCGCCGGCTTGTTGCTGCCCAGCGCGTTGTTGATGGCCTTGCCCTCGGCCAGGTCACCGATCTGCGTTCCGGTGGCGTGGGCGTTGACGTGGTCGATGTCGTCAGGGGTGAGCCCGGCGAGCTGGATGGCGCGCGTCATCGCGTGCCCGGCGCGATTCCCGCTCGGGTCCGGCGCCACCATGTGGTAGCCGTCGGAGGTCACGCCGGCCCCCATCAGCCGGGCCAGGATGCGCGCCCCGCGCGCCTTGGCGTGTTCCTCGGTCTCGAGCACCATCAGGGCGCCGGCCTCGCCGAACACGAAACCGTCGCGGTCCTTGTCGAACGGGCGACAGGCGCCGGCCGGATTCGCGTTGTTCGTCGACATCACGATCCGCATGTTCGCGAAGGCGGCGATGGGCACCGCCTCGATCCTGGTCTCGACGCCCCCGCAGATCGCGACGTCGGCCTCACCGAAAACGATCGCCTGCCAGGCGCGGGCGATCGCCTCCGAGCCCGACGCGCACGCTGACACCGGTGTCATCACGCCGGCCCTGGCGTGCCGTTCCAGCCCCACCGCCTGAGCGGCGGCGTCGGGCATGTACTTGCTGACAGCCAGCGGCGAGACGGCCTTGACGCCGCGGGCGCGCAGGGTGTCGCGGGTGAACACCAGCTCCTCGCCGGAACCGAATCCGGTGCCGATGGACACCAGCAGGCGATTGTGGTCGACCTCGGGGGCGCCGGCGTTCTCCCACGCCCGCCGGTTGACGACCGCGGACATTCTCGCCAGGTAGCCCGTCCGGCGCAGCTCGGCCGGATTCAGCTCGCTGTCGAATTCCTCCAACAGGTGCCCGCCGATGCGGACCGGCAGGTCGAACTCCTCAACGAACGGGTCGTCGAGCTCACGGATTCCGCTTTGGCAGTCGAGCAACAACTTCCAGGTGGTCTCCGCATCCGTGGCCAATGCGGTGGTCATCGCCATCCCCGTGACGACGACGTTCGGAAGCGCCTGCCCAGTAATCAGATTCGTCATTGCTGTCGTGGATCATCCTTTCGCAGCGCCACCCCGGCCGTCTTCACGGCCCCACGCGTCATCGGGGCACCCTCCCGACGGACAGGAGGGCGCTCGGCTCCGAACCTTCGCACGCTCCCCATAGCGCCGGCCGTGGAATCAACCTCGATCGAGCGTAGCGCCAACGTGGCGTCCCGCCCGTGAAGACCCCGCCGCGACGTTGGCGTTGCCGCTCTTACGCGAGCGTAGCCGGACCTCAGCTCAGAAAGGCGTTGATCGCCGCGGCGAGGTCGGGGGACGCCGACGTGGCAAGGCTCTGGTAGCCACCGCCGCTGAGCTGGGCCACGGCTTCCCACGTAGCCCGGTCCGGGTCGCCGCCGAAGTCGATGACGTTCACCGCGATCGGTTTGGCCGGGTCGGCGCTCTTGCGGATGAAATCCTGCAACCCGGGGCCGTCCAGGCTCTGGTCGGTATGCGGGCCCGCCGTGACGACCAGAATCGAGTTGGTCTGCCCCGCGCGGTAATTCGCCTGCACGTCTTGGTAGATCATCCGCAGGGTGGTGAACGACACGGCCCCGCCGGCCGACGAGTACTGCTTGTCCAACGCCGCCGTCAGCGCCGCCGAACGCGGCTGGCCGTTGACGGGGTCGCCGAGCGGCCCACCGGCCACCTCGGACCGTCCCTCATGGCCGTCGAACGTCCACAACCCCACCACGGCGGTGGGCGGCAACGCCTTGATCTTGTCCTGAAGTGCCGCGATCACGTTCGCCAGCCGGGACTTCCCACCTTCCTGGCCGGGCATCGACTGGTCGAGCATGATGGTCGCCGCCAGTCCGCTCGACGGGGCCGCCATCGCCTCGGCAAGCGTGGCGCGCATCGCATCGTCACCCACGGACAACGCCGGCGGCAGCGCCGGGAACGTGGTGACCGGGCTGCTCGGCGGCGTGACGCCGTTGACCCGGAAGCCGGCCTTGGCCAGCTTGGCGAGTTGGTCGGGCTTGCGCATGAAGCGGGCGAACTCGCTGGCCGCCGAGGTCTGCTCCTGCGTCAGCCACGAGCCGCTCAGCAGCACCGTGGGGTAGTCGGCGACCGGCACGGGTCCCTGCGGCAGCCAGGAAGCGAGCGCGCCCTTGGCGTCTGGCAGCGACTGCCCGCGCTGGAACAGCTGCTGCTCGGTGGTGATCACCGCGTGCACCGGCGCGGTCGCCGGGTCGCCGGGCTTGAGCAGCGCGTTCATCGCCTCCGTCAGCGAGTTGTCGGCCAGTTTGGGTTGGGCGCTCAGCAAGGTGCGCACCGCGCCGGTGCCCTGCGTCGCGGGCGCGCCGGGGGGCACCGTGCCCGCGGCCACCGCTTCCCCGGCCAGGAACGCCGCGTCGCCGTTGCCGTTCGTCGGCACGGCCAGCCGCAGCGACCCCCACGCCGGCAGGTTCAGGCCGGCCAACCCGCTGGGGTTGGTCTGCAGGCCGGGCAGCGCCGCCCAGTTCTGGCTGCCCAGGGCTGACGCGAGTTCCGGCCGGACGGCCAGTACCACCGGCGACGTCACCAGCGAGCGGCTGTCGGTGATCGTCTTCTGCGCCGTGGCCCCGGCGAGCCGCGCGGCCGAGACCGAGCTGCCCGGGATCCACAACGCCGGCTGCCCACCGAGCTCGGCGGGCCACTTGCCGATGAAACCGTTCAGGACGGCGTCCGAGCCCGCCGGTTTGACGCTTACCTCCATGCAGTGGTCGCCGACGGGGCCGGCCGAGGAGTTGTAGCTTTCCGCGGACTGCCGCACCACGTCGGCGATCGACGGGTCGGCGATGACGGCGACCGTCTCCTTGCCGCCCACGCAGCGCCCGGCGGCCTTGTGCGAGCGGTTGGACAGCGCGTCACCGAAGAAGCTCCACAGGATCACGGTGCCCACCACCACGATGACCGCGACCAGGGCCACGATCACGCCGATGCTGACTCCGCGGCGCCCGCCCTCGCTGCGATGACCGCCGCGCCAATCGCCGAGTCCGCGGTGGCCGCGGCTGAACAGCGACGGCGAGGAGGCCGGCGGCTCGGACGCCGCCGGCCCCGGCTGCCGCGGCGGGAACTCCGGGTACTCGTCGGCGGTGCCGTCTTCGAACGCGTCCTCGGCGTAGAGGTCTTCCCCGGCGGAGTAGTCGTCCGCCGAGAAGTCCTCGTCGGGCGGGTAGTGACCCTCGTCCGGGTAGTCGTCGGTGACGGGGTGACGGTCGTCCGGCTCGCCGCGTTGGTACGGCTCGTCGGCGGAGTCCTCAGGGTCGGGCAAACTGTGCCTACCCATAGCGGTGCCCGTCGCCTTTCCGTTGATCCGTCCGACTTGTTGTCAACCCGCCGCTGATCTTAGTCACCAGCGGGCTCGATGCGTGGCGAGCCCGATTAAGGCACGAACTCAATTTGATTGCGCCGCGCGGGCCTTGGCTTCGCGACGGCGGCGATGCAGGATCGGCTCGGTGTAGCCGTTGGGCTGCTGCGTGCCGGTCAGGATCAGGTCCTGGGCGGCCAGGAACGCCAGGCTGTCGTCGAAGTTGGGCGCCATCGGCAGGTAGGCCGCATCCTTGGCGTTCTGCGCGTCCACCAGCGGCGCCATCCGCTCCAGGCTGGCCCGGACGTCCTCCTCGGTGATCACGCCGTGGCGCAGCCAATTGGCCAGCAACTGGCTCGAGATCCGCAGCGTGGCACGGTCTTCCATCAGCGCCACGTCGTGAATGTCGGGCACCTTCGAGCAGCCGACGCCCTGGGCGACCCAGCGCACCACGTAGCCGAGGATCGACTGGCAGTTGTTGTCGACCTCCTCACGGATCTCCTCGGGAGCCCAGGCCAGTTCCTTGGCCAGCGGGATGGTCAGCAGCTGGTCGATGTTGGTGCGCTTCTCGCCCGCCAGCTCGTCCTGCACGGCGCCGACGTCGACGTAGTGGTAGTGCATCGCGTGCAGGGTTGCCGCCGTCGGGGAGGGCACCCACGCGGTGGTCGCGCCCGCCTTGGGCTGGCCGATCTTCTGCTCGACCATGTCGGCCATCAGCTCGGTCATCGCCCACATGCCCTTGCCGATCTGCGCCTTGCCCTTGAAGCCGGCGGCCAGGCCGATGTCGACGTTGGCGTCCTCGTAGGCCTTGATCCACGTGGTGTTCTTCATCGCGCCCTTGCGGATCATCGGGCCGGCCTCCATCGACGTGTGGATCTCGTCGCCGGTGCGGTCCAGGAAGCCGGTGTTGATGAACACGACGCGGTCGGCCGCGGCCTTGATGCACGCCTTGAGGTTGACGGTGGTGCGCCGCTCCTCGTCCATGATGCCGACCTTGAGGGTGGCCTGCGGCAGGCCCAGGACGTCCTCGACGCGGCTGAACAGCTCGCAGGTGAACGCGACCTCGTCGGGGCCGTGCATCTTGGGCTTGACGATGTAGATGGACCCGGTGCGGCTGTTGACCAGCGGCCCGTTCACCTCACCCGTCCTGAGCCCGTGGATCGCGGTCAGGCCGGTGAACAGCGCGTCCATGATGCCCTCGAACACCTCGTTGCCGTCCGCGTCGACGATGGCGTCGTTGGTCATCAGATGCCCGACGTTGCGGACGAACAGCAGGCTGCGACCCGGCAGGGTCAGCTGGCCCTCACCGTCGGGCGTGGTGTAGGTGCGGTCCTGGTTGAGCACCCGGGTGAAGGTCTTGCCGTCCTTGGCGACCTCTTCGGACAGGTCGCCCTTGTTCAGCCCGAGCCAGTTGCGGTAGCCCAGCACCTTGTCGTCGGCGTCGACGGCGGCCACGGAGTCCTCGAAGTCCATGATCGTGGTCACGGCCGATTCGAGGACCACGTCCTTGATGCCGGCGCGGTCGGTCTTGCCGACGGGCGACTCGGGGTCGACGAGGATCTCGATGTGCAGGCCGTGGTTGACCAGGAGCACCGACCAGTCGGGGGAGCCGAGTTCGCCGGTGTAACCGGCGAACTTCTCCGGGCTGGCCAGCCCGACGGCGCCGTCGGCGGTCGCGACCTTCAGCTGGCCGTCTTCGACGGACAGTCCCGTCGCGCCGGCCCAGGAGCCGGCTTCCAGCGGCACCGCCTCGTCGAGGAAGTTGCGCGCGTAGGCGATGACCTTGTCGCCGCGAACCTTGTTGTAGCTGGTGCCCTTTTCGGCGCCGTCGCTCTCGGGGATGACATCGGTGCCGTACAGGGCGTCGTACAGCGACCCCCAGCGCGCGTTCGCCGCGTTCAGCGCGAACCGGGCGTTGAGCACCGGGACCACCAGCTGCGGGCCCGCGGTGGTGGTGATCTCGTCGTCGACACCCGAGGTCGTGATCGTGAAGTCCTCGGGTTCGGGCAGCAGATAACCGATTTCGGTGATGAACTGCCGGTACGCGTCGACGTCGAACGGCTCGATCACGCGTTGCCGGTGCCACTTGTCGATCTGGGCCTGCAGCTCATCGCGGCGGTTCAGCAGGTCGCTGTTCTTCGGGGTGAGGTCGGTGACGACTTTGTCCACTCCCGCCCAGAAGCTGTCGGGGTCGATGTCGGTGCCGGGCAGGGCCTCGTTGTTCACGAAGTCGTAGAGCACTCGGGCGACGCGCAGGTTCCCCGCCGACACGCGATCAGTCATGTTTCTCCTCCATAATGAAGCCTCTTCAAGCCGCCATTGGCTCGGAGCGGCAATGCCTTCAGCGTACCGAGCAGCAGCCCGGTGAGCGTATTCGCCCGACCTACCACACCAGGTCAGACCGCGCTGACAGCTGAAAACCATGCCGCTGCGGCGAGCCCGGGGATCAAATCCCAGCAACGCATCAACGCGCCGGCGATCCTGCGCCCTCCAGCACTTTCTTGACTGGTAACCGTTGAAATCATACGGGCTCCCCGCCGACCGACCCGGGGACCAGTCCTCCTACGCGTCGCGCATCGTCCCGACGAGGTCCTCGACCAGGTCTTCCATCGCCACCATCGCGACCACGTCGCCGCCGGCGTCGGTGACCAGCGCCAGATGGCTGTTACTGCGGCGCATCCGGGACAACGCGTCGGCCAGGGGCAGCGACCTGGGCAGCCGGGGAAGGGGGCGCACCATCGCGAGGTCGATCACTGTGTCGGGGTCGTCGCCGAGGGTCAGCATGTCCTTGATGTGCAGGTAGCCGATGAAGTCGCCGTTGACGTTGGCCACCGGAAACCGCGAGTAGCCGGTCTGGGCCAGGGCTTGCTCGACGGCGCCGACGGTCGGGCCGCTGCCCGCGGCGGCCACGGGCACCGCGTGCACCTCGGGGAGCGGGACCGCCACGTCGCCGACCACCCGGGTGCCGATCTGCAGCGCCCGGGTCAGCCTGGTGTGTTCCTCGCGGTCCAGCAGCCCCTGGGACACCGACTCGGCGATCATCTCGCTCAGCTCGATGGGGGAGACGGTGATCTCGAGCTCTTCCTTGGGTTCCACGCCCAGCGCGCGCACCACCACGCTGGCGCACTTGTTGTAGAACACGATGAACGGCCGCGCGGCGCGCACATAGGCCAGGTAGGGCGGCACCAACAGCATCGCCGTGCGCTCGGGACCGGCCAGCGCGATGTTCTTGGGCACCATCTCGCCGAGCAGCACGTGCAGCGTCACCACGATCGCCAGCGCGATCGCGAACGACAACGTGTGCAGCAGCGCCGGGGGAATGCCCGTGAGCCCCAGCGCCGTGCGCAGCAGGCTGGAGACCGCCGACTCGCCGATCCGCCCGAGCAGCAGCGAGGCGGCCGTGACTCCGAGCTGGGCCCCGGCGAGCATGGCCGGCAGCTGCTCTCCGGCGCGCATGACGGTGACCGCGCGGGCCTTGCCCTGTTCGGCCAGCGCTTCGAGGCGGTCACGCCGGGCCGAGATCAGCGAGAATTCCGCCCCGACGAAGAAGGCGTTCACGCCGATCAGCAGGATCGCCAGGAACACGCCCATCGGGTCGCTCATCGGGGCCCCCCTGCCGCCGGGCCCTCGCTGCGACCATGCAGCTCGGTCAACTCCAGCAGGTCGATGCGGCGGCCGTCCATCCTGATCACGGTCGCCTGCCAGCGCAGCGAGGTGTCCAGCAGCCCGTCGGCGTCCAAGGCCGGCAGCTTCACCGTCTCGCCGGCCACCGGGATATGGCCGAATTCGCGCAGCGCCAGCCCGCCGATGGTCTCGTAGGGACCTTCCGGGGCGCGGAAGCCGGTGGCGGTGGCCACCTCGTCGATGCGCAACAGGCCCGAGACCCGCCAGCCGGTTCCGGCCGCCACCACGTCCGGGGTGGCGTCGTCGTGTTCGTCGCGGACGTCGCCGACGATCTCTTCGATCAGGTCCTCGACGGTCACCATGCCGGCGGTGCCGCCGTACTCGTCGACGACCATCGCGGTCTGCAGGCTGTTGGCGCGGATCTCGGCCATGACGGCGTCGCCGTCCAGCGTCGACGGCACCACCGGGACGGGCTGCGCCACCGTGGTCAGCGGTGTGCGTGCCCGCTCGGCCGCCGGAATGGCCAGCACCTGTTTGACGTGCACGATGCCGACGGTTTCGTCGAGGTCGCCGTCGACGATCGGGAATCGGGAGTACCCGGACTCGGCGGCCGCGGCCACCAGGTCGGCAACCGTGTCGTCGGTCTGCAGCGCCACGATCTTGGACCGGGGCGTCATCAGTTCCTCGGCGGTCAGTGCGCCGAATTGCAGCGAGCGCCGCACCAGCGACGCGGTGGCCGCGTCCAGGGAGCCGCTGCGCGCCGAGGAACGCACCAGTGACATCAGTTCCTGCGGCGAGCGCGCCGATCGCAGCTCCTCGGCCGGCTCGATGCCCAGCTGGCGCACGATCCAGTTGGCGGCACCGTTGGTGAGCCGGATCGCCGGGGTGAAGAGCAGCGAGAACAGCAGCTGGACGCCCACCACGGCCCGCGCGGTGGACAGCGGCCGCGCCACGGCCAGGTATTTCGGGACCAGCTCGCCGAACACCATCGACACCGAGGTGACGATGACCAGCGCCACGAACGCCATGATCGCGTCGGCCGCCCGGTCCGAAATCCCCATCGCGTCGAACCAGGGGTGTGGCAGGTTGGCCAGCATCGGATCGGTCAGGTAACCCGCCGCCAATGTGGTTGCCGAGATGCCCAATTGGGCGCCGGACAGCTGAAACGACAGCTTGTGGTGCGCGCGCCTGATCGCGCGGTCACGCCGTCCGCCGCCGCGGGCGTTGGCCTCCACCGCGCTGCGGTCCAGCGTCGTGAGCGAGAACTCGGCGGCGACGAAGACCGCGTTGCCGAAGATGAGCACGGCGATGGCCACGACGCTGATCACGGTGACAGTGGTGGCGGTGACGTTCATCGATCGCCGCCGCCCGCCGGCCGATGGCCCTTGCGATAGGCCGGGGGAGGCTCCGCATCGGGCGATTCGTCCGGCGACCGCCGCGCCCGAAAGCCCATGGCCTGCATGGGTGCCTGCGGCACGTCGATCCCTTCGCTGCCTGGAGCCGGTGCGGACGCGGTCGCCTCCGTCGTTGCTGATTTATGGTAGCCGGATCGCCCCCGCCCACGGTCGACCACCATTTCCGGGAAGCCGCGAGCGCCCCTTATGAGGGAACCCGAGTATGGGTTGCCTAACCTTACCAAGCTAAGCTGCCGCATTATGGCGTCCGAAGCCCCGCCCGAAACCCGATCAGCCCACGTCCTGCCCCGCGAGCGCCGCGACCTCACCGACGAGATCGCACGCATGGCCCGACCCCCGCTTCCCGCGCTGGATCCGCCGTTCGCGCTGCGCGTCGCGCAGCGCGGCGACGCGGGCATGGTGTCGGAATGGATGAACCTTCCGCACCTGGCGGCGGCCTGGGAATACGACTGGCCGACGCCCCAATGGGAGCGCCACCTGGGTGCGCAACTCGACGGAACGTACTCGCTGCCGCTGGTGGGCAGCGTCCGCGGCAGGGATGTTGCGTACCTCGAATTATATTGGGGCGCAAAGGATCTTATTTCGGAGCACTACGATGCCCAGCCGTATGACTTGGGGCTGCACGCCGCCATCGCCGACCCGGCCCTGGTGCACCGGGGACTGGGCCCGATGCTGTTGCCGCGGATCGTCGCCAGCGTTTTCTCCGTCGAGCCGCGCTGCCGCCGCATCATGTTCGATCCCGATCACCGCAACACCCCGGCGCGCCGGGTGTGCGAGGAGGTCGGATGCGCGTTCCTCGGCGAGTACGACACGACGAACCGGCGCATGTCGCTGTACGCGCTGGAACGCCCCACCGCCGGGGCGTGACCGGGATGGTGACCCGGCGTCACCAACCCAGCGGCAGGGGATGGCCTTCGGCGAAGCCGGCGGCCGACTGCACCCCGACGACGGCCCGCTCGTACAACTCCGTCAGGTTGCCGGCCCCGACGTACGTGCACGTGCTCCGCACGCCCGAGGTGATGTGGTCGATCAGATCCTCGACGCCCCCGCGGTCGGGGTCCAGCCCCATGCGCGACGTTGAGATGCCTTCCTCGAACAGTGCTTTGCGGGCGCGGTCGAACGCGGTGTCGGCGGCGCTGCGGGCGACCACCGCCCGTTTAGAGGCCATGCCGTAGCTCTCCTTGTAGGGCTGGTCTTCGCGGTCGCGCATCAGGTCCCCGGGCGATTCGTAGGTTCCGGCGAACCACGACCCGATCATCACGTTGGACGCCCCGGCGACCAGCGCCAGCGCCACGTCCCGCGGATGGCGGACGCCTCCGTCGGCCCAGACGTGCCCACCCAATTGCCTTGCCGCCGAAGCGCATTCGACTACGGCAGAGAATTGGGGCCGGCCCACGGCGGTCATCATCCGGGTGGTGCACATCGCCCCCGGCCCGACGCCGACCTTGACGATGTTCGCCCCCGCGCCGAGCAGATCGCGGGTGCCTTCGGCCGAGACGACGTTGCCCGCCACCAGCGGCACCCCCAGTTCGAGGGATGCGACCGTGCGGATCGCGTCGAGCGTCTTGACCTGGTGCCCGTGTGCGGTGTCGACGACGAGCACGTCGACGCCCACCTCGGCCAGCGAGCGCGCCTTGGCCCCCACGTCGCCGTTGATGCCGACGGCCGCGCCCACCCGCAGCCGGCCGCCGGCGTCGACCGCCGGGGTATAGAGGCCCGTCCTGACGGCACCGGTGCGGGTCAGCACACCCGCCAGCGTCCCGTCTGCGTTCGTCACCACCGCGACCCCGATCGGGGCATGCTCGAGCAGGTCGAAGACCTTGCGTGGCTCGGTGCCGACCGGGGCCGTGACGAAATCGGTGATGGCCACGTCGCGCACCCGGGTGAAGCGGTCCACGCCCAGGCAGCTCGATTCGCTCACCAAGCCCATCGGGCGGCCCTCGAAGACGACGACGGCGACCCCGTGCGCGCGTTTGTGGATCAGCGCGGTGGCATCCGACACCGAGTCGTCGGGCGCCAGCACGACCGGGGTGTCGAGCACCAGATCACGGGTCTTGACGAACTCCACCGTCTGCTGCACCGCGGTGATCGGGATGTCCTGCGGCAGGATGACCAGACCGCCCCGCCGAGCGACCGTCTCGGCCATCCGCCGTCCGGCCACCGCCGTCATGTTGGCGACCACCACCGGGATCGTGGTGCCCGACCCGTCGTTGGTGGACAGGTCGACATCGAAGCGCGACGCGACCTCCGACCGGTTCGGCATGACGAAGACGTCGTTGTAGGTCAGGTCGTAGCCGGGCCGATGCCCGTCGAGAAATCTCATCGCTGTCGCTGTGCCCCCTCGTGTCCTCCGGAGTACCCGCTAGGCGGGTACTTCGCTGCGGTCTGCGCTCCACAGCGTGTGGAAGCGCTTGTCCGGGTCGTCGTCGATGCGGCCGTAGGTGTGCGCGCCGAAGAAATCGCGCAACCCCTGGGTCAGCGCCGCGGGCAGCCGCTCGGTGCGCAGGGCGTCGTAGTAGGACAGCGCGGAGGAGAAGCCCGGGATCGGAATGCCCAGCTGCGTGGCGGTCACGACGACGCGGCGCCAACCGTCGATCGCGGCCTCGATCGCGCTGCGGAAGTAGGGCGCGACGATCAGCGTCGGCAGGTCGGAGTCTTCGTCGAACGCGTCCTTGATGCGGTTGAGGAACTTGGCCCGGATGATGCAGCCGCCGCGCCAGATGGTGGCCAGGTCGCCCGGCGTGATGCCCCAGTCGTATTCGGCGCTGCCGGCCTGGATCTGGTTGAACCCCTGGGCGTAGGCGATGATCTTCGACGCGTACAGGGCCTGCCGCACGTCCTCCACGAATTGCTTGGCGTCAGCCGGTTTGCCGCCCAGCTCGCCAGACGCCAACCCCGTGGTGGCCTTGCGCTGGGTCACGGACCCCGACAGCGCGCGGGCGAACACCGCCTCGGCGATGCCGGTGACGGGCACGCCGAGGTCCAGCGCCGACTTGACGGTCCAGCGGCCGGTGCCCTTCTGCTCGGCCTCGTCGAGGATGACGTCGACGAGCGGCTTGCCCGTCTTGGCATCCTTCTGGCGCAGGACCTGGGCGGTGATCTCGACGAGGAAGCTGTCCAGGTCGCCGGAGTTCCACTCGTCGAACACGTCGGCGATCTCGTCGGCGGTCTTGCCGAGGGCGTCGCGCAGCAGCTGGTAGGCCTCGCCGATCAGCTGCATGTCGGAGTACTCGATCCCGTTGTGCACCATCTTGACGAAGTGACCGGCGCCGTCGGGGCCGATGTGGGTGCAGCACGGGACGCCGTCGACGTGGGCGGAGATCTCCTCGAGCAGCGGGCCCAGCGACTTGTACGACTCGGCGGGGCCACCCGGCATGATCGACGGGCCGTTGAGCGCGCCCTCCTCCCCGCCGGAGATTCCGGCGCCGACGAAGTGCAGGCCCCGGTCGCGCATCGCCTTCTCGCGGCGAATGGTGTCGGTGTAGAGGGCGTTGCCGCCGTCGATGATGATGTCGCCTTCTTCCATGGCGTCGGCGAGCTCGTTGATGACGGCGTCGGTGGGGTCGCCGGCCTTGACCATGATGAGCACCCGGCGCGGCTTCTCCAAGGCGTCCAGGAATTCCGCGATGGTCTCCGACCGCACGAACTTGCCCTCGTCACCGTGCTCTTTGAGCAGCGCGTCGGTCTTGGCGACCGACCGGTTGTGCAGCGCCACGGTGTAGCCGTGCCGGGCGAAATTGCGTGCGATGTTCGACCCCATCACCGCCAGACCGGTCACGCCGATCTGCGCGGAAGCGGTCTTGGAACCAGGGGCGGTATCCGACGAACCCATGTCTTCGCCTCTCAAGTCGGAGAACGTTGCCGAAAAGCTTTCCGTCACACTGTGGCACAGCGGACATGTGCCCGCCCGGGGTGATGACGCCCGCGCTGGGTCAGAGGTTGAACAGCCGGCGCAGCTCGGTGAGCCACGGTACGGCCAACGCGACGGTGGGCACCACGAACACGGCGACCGCGGCCAGATAGGCGGCGGCCGACAGTGCCCAGCTGTTGCCACACCCGCAGAGCCGGCGCACGCGGACCACCGTGCTGGTGCCGCCCGCTGCCAACGCGCCCGACGGCGCCCGGCCGGCCGCGCAGGCCACCAGCGCCCGCGCCAGGGGAGCGCGACCCGCCGCGCGCACGGCGGCGTCGTCGGCGAGCAACTCGACGAGCAGCTGCACCGCGCCGAGCGCGTTCGCGCTGCGCACCAGCCGCGGGAACGCGGCGTGCACCGCGGTGAAGGCTTCCAGTACCAGGTCGTGCCGGGCGCGCAGGTGAGCCCGCTCGTGGGTGAGGATCGCCGCGACCTCCGCATCGGCGAGCGTGTTCAGCGCTCCCTCGCTGACCACCACCCGGCTGCGCACCCCGGGCAGGCAGTAGGCGAGCGGCTGTGCGACGTCCAGCACGCGCAGGTCGCGCGTGCTGGCACAGCGCTGGGAGAGCGCCGCATCGTGACCGACCCCGACCAGATCGACCACCATGCGGTGATGGGCCCGCCGCCGCCGGTTCGCGATGGCCACCCGGACCACGGCGACCATCAATCGGGCGCCGACCAGCACCGTCAGCGCGAAAACACTGATGTATGCCGCCCATAGCAGCCACCCGAGCCGGCCCGCGTCGCCGACGATGCTCGCGGTGGGCCGGCCGTCGGGACCGGGCATCAGCAGCCGAGTGGCGATCGCGATGCCGGCGCTGAACGCCGAGAGGACCGCGGCCAGCGCGACGGCCTGCCACAACACCATCGCGGCGCGGGGCGCGCGCAGCGGCCAGCTCGCGCGTGCCAACAAGGCCGGCACCGGGCCGACCAGCAGCACCGCGAGGATGGTGAAGGCCAGCGCGGACACGCTGTCAGTCTCCCTCAGTCCTCCGCCGGCGCGCCAGCGGCTGGCGCGTTGCCGCGTTGACTGGCTTCCAGTTCGGCCAGCGCTCGCCGAAGCGCGTCCGCCTCGTCGGCGCCCACCCGCTCCACGAAGTGGACCAGTGCGGCCTGCCTGCCACCGGAATCCTCCGCCTGGGCCAGCGCGTCCACCATGAGCCCGGCGACCAACTCGTCGCGGCCGTGCACGGGCGCGTATCGGTGGGCGCGGTCGTCGCGGAGCTGGGAGACCAGGTTCTTCTTGGCCAGCCGTTGCAGGACGGTCATGATCGTCGTATAGGCAAGGTCGCGTCGAGCGGACAGCGCGTCGTGGACCTGGCGGACAGTTTGAGGTTCCGCCGTGGACCACAAGTGATCCATCACGGCGCGTTCGAGATCCCCCAGCCGGGTCAGTTTCGCCATAGTGCGTTCTCTCCTGAGCGTCGACATCATCTTACTCCGCGTACTACGGACGGTCGTACCGAAGCTGCTCACCCTTCCACCGAAAAGGCGCTTGCGAAATTAGGGCAGCCTTGCCTATGCTAACCGGGTCGAGCGACAATGACCGCGGCAGAGTCCTGAGGGCTGCAGTGACCCCCGGTCTACTCGATCGGCGAGCCCCGTGCCCCCGGCACGGGGCTCAGCCGTTTCTGGAGCAGCGTTGCCGACGCGGGCGTCCGCCGAAAGCGCCGCCGTCCGATCGATGGTGTAGACACAGAACGTGCCACAGCCTCCGGAAACGACCAGCCCGACGGACTTCACCGCGCCCTTCGACCAGGAGATCGGGCTGCAATTCACCGAATTGAGCCCCGACGGCGCCCGCGCGCAGCTCGAGGTCACCCCCAAGCTGTTGCAGCCGATGGGCCTCGTGCACGGCGGCGTCTACTGCTCGATCATCGAAAGCATGGCCAGCGTGGCCGCCTACACCTGGCTGGCCACCCGCGGGGGCGGGAATGTGGTGGGGGTCAACAACAACACCGACTTCCTGCGTTCCATCGGCTCGGGCATGGTGTACGGCACAGCCGAGCCGCTCCATCGCGGCCGGCGCCAGCAGCTGTGGTTGGTCACCATCACCGACGCCGACGACAAGGTGGTCGCCCGCGGGCAGGTGCGGCTACAGAACCTCGAGGCGTAGGCCAGCGGAGCTTCGGCCCACGGCACCATCCCAGGCCGCGGCGCCGATCCATGAATGACGTTGCGCCGGAATGCCTTTCGGGAAATCAGCGGCGGCGCCGGTTCGAGCCGGTTTAGCTCGCCCGCTTGGCGGCCGCCGGCCGCTTGGTTTCCGCGGCGAGCACCGCCAGCTGTTCGAGGCGGGTGCGGGCGAACGCCTGCTGCTCGGTGATGGTCAGCTGGCCGCGCCGGGTGCTCAGGAAGGTGACCGTCCACGACAGCAGCGTGCTGACCTTGGTCTTGAACCCGACCAGGTAGACCAGGTGCAACACCAACCACATCAGCCAGGCGATGAAGCCGCTGAACTCCAGCGGTCCGACCTTGGCCACGGCGGAGAACCGCGAAACGGTGGCCATGGACCCCTTGTCGAAGTACTGGAACGGCTCGCGTTCCGCCGGATCGGCCCCGCCGAGTTCGGCCTTGATCGTGTTGGCGACGTACTTGGCGCCCTGGATCGCGCCCTGGGCCACGCCCGGTACGCCTTCGACGGCCGCCATGTCGCCGACCACGAACACGTTCGGGTGCCCCGGGACCGACAGATCCGGCAGCACCTTGACCCGCCCGGCCCGGTCGAGTTCCACCGAGGACTGCTCGGCCAGGTCCTGGCCCAGCCCACTGGCCTGAACGCCGGCGGACCACACCTTGCAGGCGGACTCGATGCGCCGGATGGTGCCGTCGGAGTCCTTGACCGTGATGCCGTTGCGGTCGACGTCGGTGACCATCGCCCCCAGCTGGATCTCCACGCCCATCTTCTCCAGCCGGGCCCGCGCCCGCATACCCAGCTTGTCGCCGAAGGGCGGCAGCACGGCGGGCGCGGCGTCGAGCAGGATCACCCGGGCTTTGGTGGAGTCGATGCCGCGGAACGAGCCCTTGAGCGTGTGGGCCGCCAATTCGGCGATCTGGCCGGCCATTTCGACGCCGGTCGGGCCGGCTCCGATGACGGTGAACGTGAGCAGCTTGGCCCGCCGTTCGGGGTCGCGTGACCGTTCGGCTTGTTCGAAGGCGCTCAGGATCCGTCCCCGCACCTCGAGTGCGTCGTCGATCGATTTCATGCCGGGCGCGAACTCGGCGAAGTGGTCGTTGCCGAAGTAGGACTGACCCGCGCCCGCGGCGATAATCAGGCTGTCGTAAGGGGTTTCGTAGGTGTGGCCGAGCAAGTCGGACACGACGAGCTTCCTGGCCAGATCGACGTGCGTGACGTCACCGAGCAGCACCTGGACGTTGCGCTGCCTGCGCAGGATGACGCGGGTGGGCGGGGCGATGTCGCCTTCGGACACGATGCCCGTAGCCACCTGGTACAGCAACGGCTGGAACAGGTGGTGGGTGGTGCGGGCGATCAGCTTGATGTCGACGTCGGCGTGCTTGAGTTTCTTTGCCGCGTTGAGTCCACCGAACCCCGAACCGATGATGACGACCTGATGGCGACGTTCGGTTCCAGCTGTGGTTTCCGGTGGGGGGCTCATGGTTCCGTTGCTCCTGACGGGGGCTTTTGGACACGCGACTGCAGTTAGCCACAACGCTAGTCAGGCGAGTACCCGGAAACCTAATTGATAAGCATGTGTTGTTTGCAACACTAACGGTGTGCGGCGCCGTAATGCCTGGTGGGCATCGGGCCGTGTGGCGTACCTATCAGGGGGTTTCAGCCGGCCCGGCGCGCCGCCGTCGTCACTGGCTGGAGCCCTCTCCCGCGCAGTGGTCGTGGCCCGCCTGGATCGTTCCGCCGGGGGCACGCTCGAGCGCCTGGGCTTCGGCTTCTTCGCGGGTCGGGCCCCAGCCGCCGAAGTATCGGGACTTGGCCGCGTTCAACACGAGCGCCACGCACCCGCCCTGCCCGCTGGCCAGCAACCGGCAGTCGCTGATGCTCTTGCGGCACGTCTCCATGACCGCTTTCTCGGCCGCGCCCTGGCTGGCCGCTCCATCGGCGATGTTGATGCGGCCGGTGGAGTCCGAGATCGCCATGGCGATCCAGTTGTTGTCGGCGTGCGCGATCGGGGGGGCGGCGAATGCCACACCCGCGGCCATCGCCGCCAGGGCTCGTCTCTTCATGTCCTCCCCGGCCTTCTTCTGCGCTGCGCCGATGTGGCGCAGGTAAACGCGGCTACACAGAAGTATTACCGCGGCGGGGCCAATCCGCGACCCCACCCGGGCGGCGGCTACAGGCCGACGACCGGGCGCAGCGCGTCACCCACGGCGCTGATGACGCCGGGGGTGTAGAAGGGCAGGTTGATGATCACGCCGTCGATGCCGGCATCCACCACTTTGGTTTTGATCTGGTCGGCGACCGAATCGGGGCTGCCGACCACCATGCGCTGCGCCATTTCGGCCGGGATCTGATCGGGTTTCGCGTTCTCGTCGATCAGCACGGTGGTCAGGGTGCTGGTCTCCAGCGTCGCCGGGTCGCGGCCGACGTCCTCGCAGCGCCGCCGCACAACCTCCAATTTGCCTGGCAGCTCGTCGAATCCGGCGATCACGTTGAGGTGATCGAAGTGGCGCGCCGCGAGGGGGATCGTCTTCTTCTCGCCGCTGCCGCCGATCATCAACGGAATATGTTCGCGGAAGCGCGGATTCGCCATCGCCTCGCGGACCCGATACCACTTGCCCGAGAATGTCGGCCGCTCGCCCGCGATCATCGGCAGGATGATCTGCAGCGCCTCCTCGAGCCGGTTGAACCTGTCGGTGAAGGTGCCGAATTCGAAACCCAGCTGGTCATGTTCAAGTTCGAACCACCCGGCACCGATGCCCAGAATCGCGCGGCCCTGACTCACCACGTCGAGGGTGGTGATGATCTTCGCCAGCAGCGAGGGGTTTCGGTAGGTGTTGCCGGTTACCAAGGTGCCCAATTGAACTCGTTCGGTGGCGGTGGCCAGCGCGCCCAGGGCGGTATAGGCCTCCAGCATCGGCTGGTCGGGATCGCCCAGCATGGGTAGCTGGTAGAAGTGGTCCATCACGAAGACCGAGTCGAAGCCGGCTGACTCGGCCTCGCGGGCCTGGGCCAGAACGGTGGGGAAGAGCTCCGCCACCCCGGTGCCGTAGGAGAAGTTGGGAATCTGCAGACCGAGTCGGATAGCCACGCGATCTACCGTAGTGCGGCTCCGCGCGGGGCGACACGGCTCGGCGCCGGATTACGCCCTCAGCCGAATTGCGCGAGCGCGCCGTGGCTGACGTGCAGCGTCTGACCGGTGATGTGGCGGGCGGCCGGGGTGGTCAGGAACAGCGCCAGACGCGCGACCTCGCCGGCGACCGACCGGGACGTGCGGGACAGGCCGTCGTAGCCGGGCTGGGCGCTGCGCCCGCTGGCCACGGCGTTGACGGTGATGCCGCGGGTGCCGAAGACGCCGGCCTGTCCGGCGACCCAATTCGACAGCGTTGCTTTGATCGCGGCGCCGACGCTTCCGGCCGGCGGGTTCTCGGGCACCACGCTGATGATGGAGCCGCCCGAGCGCAGGTGATCACCCACGGTCTGCACCGTCAGCACCGCCGACAGCACGGTGGCGTCCAACGCTTCACGCCACGCGTCGGCGGTGTCGGCGATGGAGTAGGTGCGTGGGTCGCCGGCGTCACGGGTGGGCGCCGGCACGTTGACGATGGTGTCCAGATGGTGGGGGAACAAGCCACGGGCCTCGGTCAGGCTCGCCGGGTCGGTGGTGTCGCACACGATGGCGTCCACGTCCAATTCCTTGGCGACGATTTCCAGGTCGCTGCGCCGCGCACCCACGAGGGTCACCTTGTGACCGTCATCGCGGAAGCCCTCGGCCACTGTGCGCCCCAGTTCGGTGTCTCCGCCGGTGACCAACACCTCCACTGCCATGACCTCCTCGTGTTCAACGTTGAACCCAGACCCGGGCAGTTCCGTAGGGCCAACCACGGGACCGCTGAGGGGGACCTGCCTGGGAGCTCAGCGCGTTATGGCATCAATCTTCCTTGATGTTACTGGACAGTAGCTAGTCGGCGAAATTCTTGACGGCGCGACGCGCGGATCATTTGCGTAACTATTCGTCCCTCACTTTTTTGCGACTAATAGACCAGCAAGCTGGCCGCATCGTCGGCGGGCTAGGGTGCAAACATGCGGCAGATCGGGATCCTGGCCGGTGTGGTGGCGATGACGCTGGCTGCCGGGTGCGGTGCGCATCCGTCTTCCCCGGGCGCTGCGGGCCCAGGGCGGCTTGTAGTGTTCGCCGCGGCCTCCCTGAAGCCCGCATTCGGTCAGATCGGTGCGCAGTTCAAGGCCCAAAACCCGGGCAGCGACGTCGAATTCGACTTCGCGGGTTCCTCGGAACTGGCCACCCAGTTGACGCAGGGCGCGACGGCCGACGTGTTCGCGTCGGCGGACACCGCGCAGATGGACACCGTCGCCAAGGCCGGCTTGGTGTCCGGCAACCCGACGAACTTCGCGTCCAACACACTGGTGATCGTCACCGCGCCGGGAAATCCGAAAAACGTCGGCTCCTTCGGCGACCTCGCCCGGCCCGGGCTGGGGGTGGTGATCTGCCAGAGGCCGGTGCCGTGTGGAGCGGCGACCCGGCACGTCGAGGACAGCACCGGCATCCGCCTCAACCCGGTGAGCGAGGAGCCGAGCGTCACGGACGTCCTCAACAAGGTCACCACCGGACAGGCCGACGCCGGGCTGGTATACGTCACCGACGCCCACAGCGCGGGGAACAAGGTGACGACCGTGAGCTTCCCGGAGGCCGCCGGTGCGGTGAACGTCTATCCGATCGCGGTGCTCAAGAACGCGCCGCGACCTACGTTGGCGCAACGGTTCGTGGCCCTGGTGACCGGCGACGCCGGTCAGAACATCCTGGCCCAGTCGGGTTTCGCGAAACCCTGAACCATGCACCGGCATACGAATCTGCCGCGGTGGGTGTACGTCCCCGCCGCCGTGGGGACCGTGTTCGTGCTGCTGCCGTTGCTGGCCATCGCGGTCAGGGTCGACTGGGCGAACTTCTGGTCGCTGATCGCCAGCTCGTCGTCGCGGACGGCGCTGCTGCTCAGCCTCAAGACCGCCGCGGCCAGCACCGTGCTCTGTGTGTTGCTGGGCGTGCCGATGGCGTTGGTGCTGGCCCGCAGCACCGCACCTCTGGTGCGGCTGCTGCGGCCGCTGATCCTGCTGCCGTTGGTGCTGCCGCCGGTGGTGGGTGGGATCGCGCTGCTCTACGCGTTCGGCCGGCTCGGATTGCTCGGCCGCTACCTCGAAGCGGCCGGCATCAGCATCGCCTTCAGCACCGCGGCCGTGGTGCTGGCGCAGGCCTTCGTGTCGCTGCCGTTCCTGGTGATCTCCCTGGAGGGGGCCGCGCGCACCGCCGACGCCGACTTCGAGATCGTGGCGGCCACGCTGGGGGCACGACCGAGCACGGTCTGGTGGCGGGTAACCCTGCCGCTGCTGCTGCCCGGCGTGATGTCGGGGACGGTGCTGGCGTTCGCCCGCGCGCTGGGGGAGTTCGGCGCGACGCTGACCTTCGCCGGTTCCCGGCAAGGGGTCACCCGCACGCTGCCACTCGAGATCTATCTGCAGCGGGTGGACGACGCCGACGCGGCGGTGGCGTTGTCGATTCTTTTGGTGGCGGTGGCGGCGCTGGTGGTATTGGGGCTGGGCGCGCGCCGGCTGACCGGGGTCGACGCGGGGCGGCCGGGGCCATGAGCGAATTGCAGCTGCACGCCGTCGTGGCCGACCGCCACCTGGACGTGGAGTTCGCGGTATCGGCGGGCGAAGTGTTGGCCGTCCTGGGGCCCAACGGCGCGGGCAAGTCGACCGCGCTGCATGTCATCGCCGGGCTGATCCGCCCGGATCACGGGTTTGTGCGGGTGGGGGATCGGGTGCTCACCGACACCGCGACCGGGGTGAACGTGGCGACCCATGACCGCCGGGTCGGCCTGCTGTTGCAGGACCCGCTGCTGTTCCCGCATATGAGCGTCGCCGCCAACGTGGCCTTCGCGCCGCACAGCCGACGCGGATGGCTGCGGCCCGCCCGGGCCGCGCAGAAGGCGACCGCGCTGCGCTGGCTGCGCGAGGTCGAGGCCGAGCGGCTCGCCGACCGCAAGCCGCGCCATCTTTCCGGCGGTCAAGCCCAGCGGGTGGCGATCGCCCGGGCGCTGGCCGCCGAGCCCGGGGTGTTGCTGCTCGACGAGCCGCTGACAGGTCTCGACGTCGCCGCGGCCGCGGGAATCCGCGCGGTGTTGCGCGGCGTGGCCGGCCGCACCGGCTGCGCGGTCGTCCTGATCACCCACGACCTGCTCGACGTGTTCGCGCTGGCCGACCGGGTGCTGGTGCTGGAGGACGGGCAGATCGCCGAGATCGGCCCGGTCTCCGACGTGCTCACGGCGCCGCGCAGTCACTTCGGGGCGCGCATCGCCGGCATCAACCTGGTCAACGGGACCGTGTCCCGCGATGCCTCCCTGCTCGTGCGCTCCGGGGCCCGCTGGCACGCCACCGTGCCGGAGGGGGGCGAGGAACTCGCGGCGGGGCAGAACGCGATCGCGGTCTTCCCGCCCACGGCGGTGGCGGTTTACCGGGACCAACCGCACGGCAGCCCGCGCAACACCGTCGAGGTGACAGTGGCGGAGGTGGACATTCGCGGGTCGGCGGTGCTGGTGCGTGGCGAGCAGCAACCCGACGGCGCCCCCGGTCTGGCCGCGGAGATCACCCTCGACGCTGCCTCGGAGTTGCGCCTGGCGCCCGGCGAGCGGGTGTGGTTCTCCGTGAAAGCTCACGAGGTGGCGTTGTATCCGGCGGCGCACTGAGAGGCGGAATGACGCGCCCGGCCGCGCGGCGGGTTGCGCATCGGCAACATCGGCAAAACGGCGTGGCAATTGTCCGCAAGGCTCCTTGCGTCACAGCCGTAACACGGTAGGTTCGTCGCCATGGATCAGGTGGAACCCAACTCGACACGTCGCAAAGGCCTGTGGGCGACGCTGGCGATAGCCACGGTGACCAGTGCCAGCGCCGTCACGATCGCATTGCCCGCGACCTCGTACGCCGACCCGGAGGTTCCGACCCCGGTCCCGCCGACCACGGCGACGGCCCCGCCGCCTGCGGCCGGCCCCGCCGCCCCGGGAACCACGCCGTCGCCCGGCGCGCCGCCGGCGGCGGCCGATCCCAACGCGCCACCGCCCCCGCCCGTCGACCCGAATGCACCGCCGCCGCCGCCCGTCGACCCGAACGCCGGACGGGTCGCCAACGCCGTGGGCGGCTTCAGTTACGTCCTGCCCCCCGGCTGGGTGGAGTCGGACGCCTCGCACCTCGACTACGGTTCAGCGCTGCTGAGCAAGACGACGGGGCCGCCGCCGCTGCCCGACCAGCCGCCGCCCGTCGCCAACGACACCCGCATCGTGATGGGCCGGCTGGACCAGAAGCTCTACGCCAGCGCGGAAGCGAACAACGCCAAGGCCGCCGTGCGGCTGGGCTCCGACATGGGCGAGTTCTTCCTGCCGTATCCCGGCACGCGGATCAACCAGGAATCGACCCCGCTCACCGGGGCCAATGGCATCACCGGCAGCGCCTCGTACTACGAGGTCAAGTTCAGCGACGCGTCCAAGCCCAACGGCCAGATCTGGACGGGCGTGGTCGGGGCGCCCGCGGCGAGCACGCCCAACGCCGGACCACCGCAACGCTGGTTCGTGGTCTGGCTCGGGACGGCCAACGACCCGGTCGACAAGGGCGCGGCCAAGGCGCTGGCCGAGTCGATCCAGCCATGGGCGGGTCCGCCCGCGCCGGCGCCCGGAGCCCAACCCGAGCCGGGAGCTCCGGCTCCCGGAGCACCCCCACCCGCTCCAGCACCGGGAGCCCCCGCGCCGTCTCCTGCCCCGGCTCCGGCGCCGGCGGGAGAGGTCAGCCCCACCCCCGCACCGGCACCACAGCGGACGCAATCGACCTGACGCGCGGTCGGCGCGTCGGGATGAGGCGCCAACCGTCTGAAAACCGGATCCTTTTCGTTACGCAAACCGGGTATACCGAAGTGACGGCCCAGCAACATGCTGGGCTTTGCCAGCGATAAGGAGACCCGCATGGACGTCATGGCAGCAACCGAATACCTGGCCCGCTCAACAACGTTCACGAGCGTCGGCCTCATCGGCTACATCATCATCGGCGGCCTGGCGGGTGCGCTCGCCAGCAAGATCATCCGGGGCAGCGGCGCCGGCATCCTGATGGACATCGTGATCGGCATCATCGGTGCGCTGATCGGCGGCTTCATCCTGAGCTTCTTCGTCAACACCGCCGGTGGTGGCCTGATCTTCACCTTCTTCACGGCGCTGCTCGGCTCGCTGATCCTGCTCTGGATCGTCGGCATGGTGCGACGGACCTGACCGGCTAGCACGTTGCGGCCGTGGTGGTTGGCGGCATGATGGACGGATGGTCCCACCGCTGACGACCACGACCATGCGCGCGTGGCGGGTGCGTCGTCCCGGACCGATGGACACCGACCCGCTCGAAGAGGTCACCGCCGACGTGCCGCGCCCCGGACCGTCGGAGTTGCTGGTCGCGGTGCGTGCCTGCGGGGTGTGCCGCACCGACCTCCACGTCACCGAGGGCGACCTGCCCGTGCACCGCGACCGTGTCACGCCCGGCCACGAGGTGGTGGGCGAGGTCGTCGAGGTGGGCCCCGAGGCCGGCGACGACTTCCGGGTGGGAGACCGGGTGGGCATCGCCTGGCTGCGCCACACCTGCGGCGTATGCAAATACTGCCGCCGGGGAGACGAGAATCTGTGCCCGCAGTCCCGCTATACCGGCTGGGACGCCGACGGCGGCTACGCCGAATTCGCCACGGTGCCCGCCGCTTTCGCGCATTCGCTGCCGACCGGTTACAGCGACGCCGAGTTGGCGCCGTTGTTGTGCGCCGGCATCATCGGATACCGCTCCCTGCTGCGCGCGGATCTGCCACCGGGCGGACGGCTAGGGCTCTACGGGTTCGGCGGAAGCGCCCACATCACCGCGCAGGTCGCGTTGGCGCAGGGCGCCGAAGTGCACGTGATGACCCGCGGCGCCGAGGCGCGCGAACTGGCGATGCAGCTCGGCGCGGCGTCGGCGCAGGGCGCGGCCGACCCGCCACCGGTGCAGCTGGATGCGGCGATCCTGTTCGCGCCGGTCGGCGATCTGGTGCTGCCCGCGCTGGAAGCGCTGGACCGCGGCGGCACCTTGGCGATCGCCGGCATTCACCTGTCCGACATCCCGCCGCTGAACTACCAGCGTCACCTGTTCCAGGAACGCCAGGTCCGCTCGGTCACGTCCAACACCCGGGCGGACGCGCGGGCGTTCCTCGATTTCGCGGGCGAGCACCACATCGAGGTGACCACGCCGGAATACCCGCTGGGCCAGGCGGATCGCGCGCTGAGCGACCTGAGCGCGGGCCGCATCGCCGGCGCGGCCGTGCTGTTGGTGTGACGGCCCTCAGGCCGTCAGGTGCCAGACCAGGGCGGCGGCCAGTGCCCCGAGCCCGTTCAGGGACCAGTGCAGTGCGATCGGTGCGATCAGGCTGCCGCTGCGGCGGCGCAGCCAGCTGAAGACGAAGCCGGCCGCCCCGGTGGCCAGCACGGCTCCGGTCACCCCGGCCAGCATCCCGACGATGCCGCCGCCGAACAGCCGGGTGAAGCCGACGTTGCTGCTGGTGAGCCCGAGCGACGTCGCGACATGCCACAGGCCGAACAGCAGGGACCCCGCCAGCGCGACCCCGCGGAAACCCCAGGCCCGGTGCAACGCACCGTGCAGGACGCCGCGGAAGGCCAGTTCCTCCGGGATCACGGTTTGCAGCGGGATGATGACCATCGAGGCGATCAGCGCGCCGGAGACGGTGGCATAGCGGTGGTTCAGGAACATCGGCCGCGTGATGGGGAGCAGCACACCGATGGCGATCACCGAAGCGACGACGACGACCGCGGCCAGCGCGTAGCCCAGCCCCGACTTCCAGTGTTCGCGCCCCAGGCCCAGGTCGGCCCAGTCCAGACCGTTGGCGCGCATCAGGAACACCAGGCCGATTGCGGCGGCGGGAACGACGGCGATGCCCGCCCACGGCGTGGTGAAGTGCGCGACCAGGTTGGTGAGCACCAGCACGACCACGACGACGGCGATGTCGAGATGGATCCGGAACCTGTGCAGCGCCCAGAGCTGCGAGAGCACCGGATGGGTGCCGGCTGTCCCGGTGTCGTCAAGCATCCGGCCAGTCTACCGGCGCGCCCCGCCCCCGACTCGGTTCGCCGAGATTGCCGCCGCGGTTGTGTTCGCACAACGAAGGACACCCGTCACGGCAATCTCGGCAAAACGGGTCCGCCCGCCCGGTCCAGATCACTCCGGGTCCCAGGTCCAGCCGGCGATCTGCGGGTCGTCCTCGCCGTGCTCGCGGGTGTAGGCACGCGCGGCGAGCCGGGCGTCGACCATGCGCTGGCGCAGCACGGCGGCCCGGCTGGCCAGCCCGTCGACCCGGTCGATGACGTCCATGACCAGGTGGAACCTGTCGAGGTCGTTGAGCATGACCATGTCGAACGGGGTCGTCGTGGTGCCGCGCTCCTTGAACCCGCGCACGTGGATGTGCGGGTGGTTGGTGCGGCGGTAGGTGAGCCGGTGGATCAGCCACGGGTAGCCGTGGTAGGCGAAGACGACGGGTTTGTCGCGGGTGAACAGCGCGTCGAACTCCCGGTCGGGCAAGCCGTGCGGGTGTTCGGATTCCGGCTGCAGCCGCATCAGGTCGACGACGTTGGCCACCCGGACCGCCAGCTCAGGCAATTCGCGTCGCAGGATGTCGGCGGCGGCCAGGATTTCCAGCGTCGGGATGTCCCCGGCGCAGGCCAGCACCACGTCGGGCTCGGCGGTCGCGGTGCTCGCCCACGGCCAGATGCCAACGCCGCGCGCGCAGTGCGCGATCGCCTGGTCCATGTCCAGGTAGGCCAGCGCCGGTTGCTTGCCGGCGACGATGACGTTGACGTAGTTGCGGCTGCGCAGGCAATGGTCGGCGACCGACAGCAGCGTGTTGCCGTCCGGCGGCAGGTACACGCGCGTCAACTCGGCTCTCTTGTTGGCCACCAGGTCGATGAAGCCGGGGTCCTGGTGCGACGCGCCGTTGTGATCCTGGCGCCACACGTGCGAGGAGAGCAGGTAGTTCAGCGACGCGATCGGCCGCCGCCACGGCAGCTCCCGGCTGGTGGCCAGCCACTTGGCGTGCTGGTTGAGCATCGAGTCGACGATGTGGACGAACGCCTCGTAGCAGTTGAACAGGCCGTGGCGCCCGGTCAGCAGGTAGCCCTCCAGCCAGCCCTGGCACAGGTGCTCGGAGAGCACCTCCATCACCCGGCCGTCCGCGGCCAGGTTCTCGTCGTCGGGCCCGAGCTCGGAGAGCCAGACCTTGGCCGTCGACCCGTACACCGCGTCCAGCCGGTTGGAGGCGGTCTCGTCGGGGCCCATCAGCCGGAATCGGTCCATGTTGCGGGCGATCACGTCGCGCAGGAAGGTGCCAAGCACCCGGGTCGCCTCGTGGGTCTCGGCGGCCGGCCGCGACACCGGCACGGCGTAGTCGCGGAAGTCGGGCAGGTCGAGGTCGTGCAGCAGCAGGCCCCCGTTGGCGTGCGGGCTGGCGCTCATCCGGCGGTCACCGCTGGGGGCCAACGCCCGCAGCTCCGCGCGCAGCCTGCCGTCGCCGTCGAACAGCTCCTCGGGCCGGTAGCTGCGCAGCCACTCCTCGAGCTGCGCTCGGTGCTGAGGATTGTCGTGCGTCTCGGCCAGCGGAACCTGATGCGCCCGCCAGGTGCCCTCGACCTTCTTGCCGTCCACCACTTTTGGGCCGGTCCAGCCCTTGGGGGTGCGCAGCACGATCATCGGCCAGACGGGCCGCGGCGTCTGGTTGCCGCTGCGCGCGGCGTCCTGGATGGCCGCGATGTCGTCGAAGGCGTCGTCGAGCGCGGCGGCCAGCTGCTGATGCACGTCGGCGGGGTCGTCACCGGCGACCGTGATGGGCCGGTAGCCGTAGCCGCGCAGCAACGCCTCGAGTTCTGGGTGGGGGATGCGCGCCAGCACCGTGGGGTTGGCGATCTTGTAGCCGTTGAGCTGCAGGATGGGCAGCACCGCGCCGTCGGTGACGGGGTTGAGGAACTTGTTGGAATGCCAGCTGGCGGCCAGCGGCCCGGTCTCGGCCTCGCCGTCGCCGATCACACAGGCCACCACCAGGTCCGGGTTGTCGAAGGCCGCGCCGTAGGCGTGCACCAGCGCGTAGCCCAGTTCACCGCCCTCGTGGATGGAGCCGGGCGTCTGGGCCGCGACATGGCTGGGGATGCCGCCGGGAAAAGAGAACTGCCGGAACAACTTTCGCAGTCCCTCGCGGTCTTCCTCGATGCCGGTGTACACCTCGCTGTAGGTGCCCTCGAGATAGGCGTTGGCGACCAGCGCCGGGCCGCCGTGGCCGGGCCCGGTGACGTAGATGACGCTGGCGTCGCGGGCGCGGATGATCCGATTCAAGTGCGCGTAGATCAGGTTCAGCGCCGGGGTCGTGCCCCAATGGCCCAGCAGCCGCGGTTTGACGTGCTCCGGGGACAGCGGTTCGGACAGTAGCGGGTTGTCCAGCAGGTAGATCTGCCCGACCGACACGTAGTTGGCGGCGCGCCAGTACGCGTTGATCAAGTCGAGGTCGTTATCGGTCAGGGGAGCGGTGGTCTGGGTTTCTAGGCTCACCCCGCCGATTGTCCGCGCCTGCGGTGAACGCCGCCCGACGCGGCGCTCACTCTTCGCCGCGGGCCCGCGCCTCGTAGGCCCTGCGCTTCTCGGTATCGACGTGATCGGTGAAGACGTGCTCGCCGCCGAGCACGCGGTTCAGCCCCTCAGACAGCGCCCGTGGCATGAACTTCTGCGACGCGATGATCGCGCCGGCCGTCTTGGTGACCCGGACTCGCGGCCGCGGATGGGCGACCAGTTTGACGATCGCCTCGGCGATGTCGGCCGGCTCCGCGTTTTTGATGCCCTTGGCCCCGGACGTCCCGGCGATCAATTCGGTGTTCACGAACGTGGGCATGACGACCGAGAACTTCACGCCCGCGCGGCGGTGCTCGATCCGGGCGGCATCGGTGAACCCGATCACCGCGTGCTTGCTGGCGCAGTAGGTGGCGGCACCCGCGATGTACGTCTCCCCGGCCAGCGAGGCGACGTTGATGACATGGCCGGATCCGCGGGGGACCATCCGCTGGGCCGCCAGCTTGCTGCCCAGGATCACGCCGTAGACGTTGATGTCGAGGACGCGCCGGGTCACGGCGTCCGGCTCGTCGACGATCCGGCCGAGCGGCATGATGCCGGCGTTGTTGACCAGCACGTCGATCGGGCCGAGCTGGCGCTCGACCTCGTCCAGGAAGTCCGAGAACGAATGCGGGTCGGTGACGTCGAGTTTGCCGTAGACATCCAGGCCGAGCGCGGCGCCGGATTCCTTCACCCGCACCTCGTCGACGTCGCCGATCGCCACTTTCGCGCCGAGATTGTGTAGCGCGGTGGCGGTGGCCAGCCCGATGCCCCGGGCGCCGCCGGTGATCACGATGACCTTGCCACCGACCTTCAGCCCAATCGATGCCGCGTCTGCCATTGCCGTACCCTCCGGATTCTTGACGGGTGTCAACAGGGCAATCTACGCCGCGCGACAAACCGTCCCGCCCAGCACGTCCATACTGCGACGATGACCGAGGTGCGGGCGGCGGTCCCGGCGGATGCCTACGAGGTGGCCGGCCTGCACGCGCGGTCTTGGCGGGTGGCGTACCGGGGGCTCATCGCCCAGGACTACCTGGAGAGCCTCAGCGCGGAGGCGTTGGTCAACCGTTACACCTTCGGCCGCATCGGGTTAGGTATGCCGTCCACCCTGGTCGCGGTCGACGGGTCGGCGATTCGCGGTTTCGCCACCACGGGCCTGTGCCGCAACAGCGACTTGCCGAACTTCGGTGAGCTGATGGCGCTCTACGTCGACCCGGCCCATGAGGCAACGGGCGTGGGGCGTCTGCTCATGTCGGCCGCCCGGGGGCGGTTGCGGTCGGTCGGGGTGACGGGCGCGGTGCTGTGGGTGCTGGATGCGAACACCCGCGCCCGGCGCTTCTACCAGCGCGACGGCTGGTGGCCCGACGGGGCTTGCCGCGCAGCGGCATTCGGCAACGAAACGCTGCGACTGGTGCGTTATCGGCTACAGCCGGTGTAGCGCAGGCGGCGCCATCACCAACCCACCGAACCGGGACCGCCTTTGAACGGGCCGGTCACCCAGCTGGTGATCCAGCCACCGTAGAAACCGCCGGGCTGGGGCACGACGACCTCTCCGTTGACCGTGCAGCGGTCGACGTCGCCGGCCATGATCGCGACCGCCCCGGCGATCGGTTCGAACCCGGGCGTTGGGTCCAGATAGCTCCAGGCGGATTTCGGGGCGACGACGCCGCCGCCGATCAGGTCGTAATACGTCGCGCGGCCTTTCCATTCGCACCAAGAGCTCCCGGACGTCTCGCGCAGGGCCCCTTCGACAAAAGCGTCGCGCGGGAGGTAATACGCCGGCGGATGACTGGTCTCGAGCACCCGCCAGGAGCGGCCGGTGGATGCGATGACTTCGCCACCCAACTCGACGGTGATCGCACCGGTGAACGGCTCGACGCGGGGTGGGCGCGGATAGTCCCATACCGACTCCCTCGGGGGTCCGGCGTGTGTTGGGTCTGTTCGGCTCATCTGGCGTTTGCCTGATCAAGGATCGACGGGCTAACGAGTCCACGAGAACTCTTGCGGCCAGTTGGGCTGCTGCGGTTCATCGCTCGATCAGACTCGTGACGGCGCCATCGGTCTCGGTCACTTCGCCTCCTCTGCAGCTCCTGTCCATCGTCCAGCGTAGAGCCGCCGTGGCCTCGCCTATCCCCAACGAGGTCCAAGCGCTGGTCCGTGGGCTGACCATCCGATTCCGATCCGACTATTTGGGAGAAAGACTCACAGGCTGCACAGCGATTGTCATGCGATGGCCGACTCGTACATCATCGCGCCGGGCGCGGCCCCTAGAGCTATGGCGTCCAGTATTCGTTCATCGGCTGGGCGTACTTGTCGTTGTTGGTGAGACGGGGGAGCTGGAAGGAGTCCTCGATGGTGCGCAGCAGGCTGTAGTGATTGTTGTGCGCGGCGGCCACCAGATGTCCTTGACGCATACCGGAATTCGGCGACGGGATGACGATCATGGGGATGTGGTTGCCCTCGTTGCCGAGAGTCAGCGACAGGTTGTTGAAGTCCTCGTCCCAGGTGATGAAGATGGCGCTGCGCTGCGTCTGGAACGCGGGCGAATTCACGATCGTGGGCAACACCTGCTGCAGAAACCGGTCACCGGCCTTGATGTTGTACTGATGGGACGTGAGCTCACTGCCGACGAAGCGCAGGTTGATCGGTCCCTCCATGTTGTTGTTTTCGTCCGCGGCGAACCACACGAAGTTCGGGGTGGTCGAGGCCGATGCGAGGTCAGTGGCCATCCGCGTCAGGGGCAGCACGTGTGCCTGGCAGCGGGCGGCATTGGAGACGATGTCGTGGAAGGCGAGAAATGGTAGTTCGCCGGGGGTGTAGGGACCGCTGGACGCGGTAGCGCAGGGGGTGGGCATGGACTGCTCGTAGCTGGCCCACGTTTTGCCCGCCGCCTCGAGGGAGTCGGCAAGGTTCGGCGCATCGAAGCAGTTCATTTCGCAGTTGTAGTTGGCCCCGAAATCGGATCCCCCGAGGATCGGGTAGTAATTGGGCAGGCTCGGGTGCGTCAGCGCGAAGTAGTTGGACCCGTATCCGTAGGAGCTGATGAGGCTGTTGATGTACGGCGCATTGGGGCTGCCCACAACGTCTTTCACGCCGTGGTTTTCCATGTAGACCAGAAACACGTGGTCGAGGGGCCCGACGGTCGAGTTGGGCGGCGTGGGTGGCGGCGGGGCGGGCAGGGGGGCGCCGATGGTGAACGAGAGGTTGTCGGCGTACGAGTGGTTATAGGCGCCGCCCGCCCAGTGGGTGTCCTTGAAGGTGACGGTGACGCGTGCGCTGCGGGTGCCCGCCGGGATCGTCCCGGTGGTCTCGCGTGGGAACAGCTCGGTCTGAAACCCGCGCTGGAGTATGGAGACCGGCCCGATTGTGCCTGTGCCCAAAGGCAATTGGCTGGCGGCCAGGAAGTCGACGGTGGCCGATGCCTCGGACAGTTCCAGCCTGTTGCCGCCCAGCCAGCCACTCAGCGTGTAGGGTACGGCGCCGCCGTCGATGGCCCCCGCGGCGCCGCTCAGGTCGACGACCTGAGTGATGGTGGACGTCGCCACGTTGCCGCCGCCGAAATACTGCGCGCCGCCGTCGGGCGGGCCGTGCTGGGCGGAGGGGAATGCCAGGAACTTCGGCATGGTCGGGCCTGGCGACCCCAGCGGCGACGGCAACCGGACCAGGGTGTTGTATTTGATCACCGTCGGCGTGCCGGTCACGGCCCAGCCCGGGATCGTCACCCCGCTGTAGCCCGACAATGACGGATCACCCAGCTCGGCACCGGGATTGACCAACAGATTCGGGCTCATGGTGGCGGCCGCGACCGCTCTGGGTGCGGCGAACGTCGACAGCACCAGCATGGCAGCCCCGACGGTGGCGCCGGCCACCCGACAAAGGCGACAGAACATTCAGGCATCACCTCTGTGGTTGAGACGCCGCGCATTGCTCCGTCGATGGTGAGCTACGCCACGCTCAGCACATATGCCCTTGCGCGAATCGATACCCAGCAGTTGCCATTTGGTGACCGAGTCGGTGACGCGATGTCATCGACACCGTGTACTGGATCGCCCCGTCAGCTGACCGCCAGCCACACCAGGCTGGCGCCGCCGGCCACCGCGCAATAGACGGCGAACGGGGTGAGGGTGCGGGTCTGGAAGTACCGCGTCAGAAACCGCACGGCGAGGTAGGCGCAGACGAACGACGCGACGCTACCGGCCAGCACCTGGCCGTGGATTCCGGTGGCGCTCGGGCCGAACAGTTCGGGAATCTTGTACACGCCGGCGGCCAGGATGATGGGCGTGGCCAACAGGAAGGAGAACCGGGCGGCGTCCTCGTGGGACAAGCCCCGCCACAGGCCGGCCACCATGGTGATGCCCGAGCGGCTGATGCCCGGCAGCAGGGCCAGGATCTGCGCGGCGCCGATCAGGACGCCTCGGCGCAGGGGGAGTTGGGCCAGGCGATTGTCGACGGCCTCGCCGGTGTGCGCGGCTTTGTCGCCGGCCGGTTGGGCGTGGTCGGATTCGGGTGCGACGCGGCGGCGCAGCACTTCTCCCGCGTAGAGGGCGATGCCGTTGAGCAGCAGGAAGATCGCCGCCGGAACGGGCTTGCCGAGCGTGGTGCGGAAGGTCCGTTCCAGGACCAGTCCGGCCAGCCCGACCGGGATGGTGGCCCCCACGATCAGCCAGGCCAGCCGCTCGTCGGGGGTCTGGATCCGGCGATACCGCAACGACGACACGAATCCGGCAACGATGCGCAGCCAGTCCCGCCAAAAGAAGACCAGCAGCGCGGCCGCGGTGGCCACGTGCAGGCCGACGATGAAGGCAAGATAGGGCGATTCGGGGGCGGAGACGCTCAGGTCTTGGGCCCAGCGACCGCCGACCACCGCGGGCACCAACACCGCGTGCCCCAGGCTGGACACCGGGAACAGCTCGGTGACGCCCTGAAACGCGCCGACCACCACGGCCTCGATATAGGTCAAGTGCGCGCTCATCTGGGGTGCCTCCGTCGGATCGTTTTGGCGGATACGGCCGCGCCGATCGGCCTGTGACGATAGCCGACGGCGCATTCATCCACCCAATCAGCTTGCCCAGTTGGCTTTTTGGCCGGCGGCACAATAGTCGGCCCGTCCGGGCCCAGCACCGGCGGGTACGGTGTGCTGATGTCCGAGGGGTTGCTCGACGCCGTGCGCGTCCTCGACTTGTCGAGCGGTAACGGCGACGCGGTGACGCGCCTGTTCGCCGACTTGGGCGCCGATGTGCTCAAGGTCGAACCCCCGAGCGGAAGCCCGGCGCGCGATGCGCCGCCGACACTGGCCGGGGCAAGCATCCCGTTTGCCGTGCACAACGCCAACAAGCGCAGCGTGGTGCTGGACCCGTTCGACGAGGACGACTGCGAGGTCTTCCTCGACCTGGCCGCGCAGGCCGACATCGTCGTCGACGACGGTTTCTACGGGGAGGCTCCCACCTTCGGGACGTCGGTCGAGGAGCTGGCCGCCCAGCACCCGCATCTGGTGGTGCTGTCGATCACCGACTTCGGCGCGACGGGCCCACGGTCGTTGTGGCGGGCCACCGATCCGGTGTTGTACGCGATGTGCGGCTCGCTGTCGCGATCCGGCCCCACCACCGGCACCCCCGTGTTGCCGCCGGACGGCATCGCGTCGGCCACCGCCGCCGTCCAGGCGGCGTGGGCGGCCCTCGTCGCCTACTACAATCGGTTGCGTTGCGGCACCGGTGAATTCATCGATTTCTCGCGATTCGACGCGGTGGTCATGTCGCTCGACCCCGCGTTCGGGGCGCACGGACAGGTCGCCGCCGGTATCCGCCGCACCGGGCAGTGGCGCGGGCGCCCGAGGAACCAGGACGCCTACCCGATCTATGCGTGCAAAGACGGTTACGTCCGGCTTTGCGTGATGGCGCCGCGTCAGTGGCGTGGCCTGCGGCGCTGGCTGGGCGAGCCGGACGATTTCCAGGATCCCAAATACGACGTGATCGGCGCGCGCTTCGCCGCGTGGCCGCAGATCAGCGAGTTGGTCCAGGCGCTGTTCGCCGGACAGACCATGAAGGAGCTGGTGGCCGCGGGGCAGGCCCACGGCGTGCCGATCGCCGCGGTGCTGACGCCGTCGTGGGCGATGGATTCCGAACATTTCCGGGCGGTGGGCGCGATCACCGACGCGGAGCTCGTCCCGGGCGTTCGGGCGAGCATTCCGACCGGATATTTCGTCGTCGACGGACGACACGCGGGCTTTCGCAGCCCGGCCCCCGCCGCGGGACAGGACGGACCGGGCTGGCGCGGAAACCCGGCCGTGGTGTCCTCGCCCTCCGGCCGCGTCGGTGACTATCCCTTTGCGGGACTTCGCATCCTGGACCTCGGCATCATCGTCGCGGGCGGCGAGCTGAGCCGGCTGTTCGGCGACCTGGGCGCCGAGGTCATCAAGATCGAAAGCGCCGAATACCCGGACGGGCTGCGGCAGGCCCGGGTCGGCGAGGCGATGAGCGAGTCGTTCGCCTGGACACACCGCAACCACCTGGCGATGGGCCTGGACCTGCGCAGCGCCGCGGGCAAGGAGATCTTCACCCGGTTGGTCGCGGAGTCCGACGCCGTCTTCGCCAACTTCAAGCCTGGAACGCTTACCGCGCTTGGCTTTTCCTACCACGATCTGCGCGCCGTGAACCCGCGGATCGTCCTCGCCGAAAGCAGCGCCTACGGCGACCAAGGGCCATGGAGCACCCGCATGGGGTACGGGCCGCTGGTCCGCGCCGCCACGGGCGTCACCCGGCTCTGGACGGCCGACGAGCCGGAGAACCGGGACGGCGCTGCGCGCCATGCCTTTTACGACGCGACCACGATCTTTCCCGACCACGTGGTCGGGCGGATCACCGCCATCGCGGCGCTGGCCGCGCTGATCCACCGCCACCGGACGGGCGGCGGGTCGCATGTGCACATCTCCCAGGCCGAGGCCGTGATCAATCAGCTCGACGCCCTGTACATCACCCAGGCCGCGCTGGCCGCGGGCGTGCCGAGAATCTCCGAAGACGCCAGCCTGCACGCCGTCTACCCGTGCGCGGGCGACGACGAATGGTGCGTCATCTCGATCGACTCCGACGAGGAATGGCGTTGCGCGGCAGGCGTTTTCCATCACCCCGAATGGGCCGACGACCCGCGGTTCGCCACCGGCGAGGCGCGGCTGGCCAACCGGCGAGAGGTGGTGGAATCGGTGGCGGCCTGGACCCGGACGCGTACGCCGGCGCGGGCCGCGCAGCTGCTGCAGTCCTCGGGAGTCGCGGCCGGACCGATGAACCGACCGCCGGACCTCTTGGAGGACCCTCAGCTGGTCGAGCGCAAACTGTATTCCGAGATGCTGCATCCGCTCGTCGAGCGTCCGCTGCCTGCGGAAACGGGCCCGGCGCCCTTCCAGCACATCCCGCGGGCCCCGCAGCGGCCGGCGCCGCTGCCTGGCCAGGACACCGTCGACATCTGCCGAAGGCTGCTCGGCATGACCCCCCGGGACATCGACCGGCTCTTGGCCGAGGGCGTCCTGTTCGGGCCGCCGTAAAACGGAGCGATCCAACCCACGCGACCAGACGGATCGATAGCCCCGCTAAATTCGTCGTATGACCGTGGACCCCAGGACCCCGGTGCTGATCGGCTACGGCCAGGTCAACCACCGCGACGAGATCGACCCCGCAAAGCGATCGGTCGAACCGGTGGACCTGATGGTGGCCGCGGCCCGGCAGGCCGCCGATGCTCGGGTGATCGAGGCCGTGGATTCCATCCGCGTGGTCAACATCCTGTCCGCGCACTACCGGGATCCCGGGCTGCTGCTCGGCCAGCGGCTCGGCGCCGGTGACTTCACCACGTTGTACAGCCCCGTCGGCGGCAACGTGCCGCAGTCGCTGGTCAACCAGGCGTGCCTGGACATCCAGCGGGGCAGCGCCCGGGTGGTGCTGCTGGCCGGGGCCGAGACGTGGCGCACCCGCAGGGGCCTGCGGGCCAAGGGTGCAAAGCTCGAGTGGACCGTTCAGGACGACTCCGTCCCGATGGCACAGGTCAGCGGCGACGACGTCCCGATGGCCGGCGACGCGGAGATCAGGATCCGGCTGGACCGGCCGGCCTATGTCTACCCGCTGTTCGAGCAGGCGCTGCGGATCGCGAACGGCGAGTCGGTCGAGCACCACCGCAAGCGCATCGGCGAACTGTGGGCCCGCTTCAACGCCGTCGCGGTCGGCAATCCGCACGCATGGATCCGCAAACCGGTGACCGCCGAGGAGATCTGCGAGCCGGGGCCGCAGAACCGCATGATCAGCTGGCCCTACACCAAGCTGATGAACTCCAACAACATGGTCGACCAGGGTGCCGCGCTCGTCTTGACCTCGGTGGAGCAGGCGAGGCGCCTGCAGGTCCCCGCCGACCGCTGGATCTACCCGCACGCGGGAACCGATGCGCATGACACCTCGGCCGTCGCCGAACGTGACGAGCTGCACCGCTCTCCGGCCATCCGGATCGCCGGCGGCCGCGTGCTCGACCTGGCGGGGGTGGGTATCGACGAGGTCGACTACGTCGACCTGTATTCGTGTTTTCCCTCGGCCGTTCAGGTGGCGGCGGCCGAACTGGGCCTGCCGGTCGACGATCCGGCCCGCCCGCTCACCGTCACCGGGGGACTGACGTTCGCGGGCGGCCCCTGGAGCAACTATGTGATGCACTCGATTGCCACCATGGCGCAGTTGCTGGCGGCCAATCCCGGGCGGCGCGGGCTGATCACCGCCAACGGTGGCTACCTGACCAAGCACAGCTTCGGCGTGTACAGCACCGAGCCACCCACCGGGTTTCGCTGGGAAGATGTGCAGCCGGCCGTCGACCGGGAACCGACCCGGGACGGCCTGGTGCAGTGGGAGGGTGTCGGGACGGTCGAGGCGTGGACGACGCCATTCGACCGCGAGGGCCGGCCGGAGAAGGCCTTCTTGGCCGTACGCACGCCCGACGGTTCCCGCACGCTCGCGCAGATCACCGACGGCACCGAGGCCGAGGCAACGGTGCGTGAGGACATCGGCGGCACGAAGGTGGCCGTCGCCGCCGACGGTTCCGCCACGCTGCAGTAAAACCGGCCGAGACGTCCCGCCAGCTCACAGTGTTGTTTGCCCCGTAACGGTCGCGTAGGTCATGCCGGCGTGCCTATTGTTTAGTTTGAGGTCCGGGGAGGTGAGCCCAGGTGCAGATCCTGGTTACCGACGCCACCGGCGCACTCGGGCGGCTGGTTGCACGGCAGTCGATTGCTGCCGGGCACACGGTGACCGGGATTGCTGAGCGACCGCACTCCTGTCTGGACCGCAATGTCGAGTTTGTTTGCGCGTCGCTGCGCAGCCCCGTTCTGCGGGAGCTCGCCGACGAGGCCGACGCGGTGATCCACCTGGCCCCCATCGACACCACCGCGCCCGGCAGCACCGACATCGACGGCCTCGCGTATGTGACCGATGTGGCCGCCCGCGCCGGCGCCCGGCTGCTGTTCGTGTCCCAGGCCGCGGGGCGACCGGAGCTGTACCGGGCGGCCGAGGAACTGGTGTCCACGAGTTGGGGGCCCAGCCTGGTCGTCCGCAGCGCCCCGCCGGTCGGCCGGCAGCTCGACTGGACGGTGTGCCGTACCGTGGCCACGCTGATGCGTACCAGGGTCTCGTCGGTGCCGATGCGGGTGCTGCACGTCGACGACCTGGTGCGCTTCCTGGTGTCGTCGTTGAACGCCGACCGCACCGGCGTGGTGGACCTCGCCTCTCCGGACACCGTCAACGTGGTCACGGCATGGCGGATGCTGCGATCCGCCGACCCGCGATCCCGGCTGAATCGGGTGCGCAGCTGGGCCCAGCTCATTCCGGACATGGATATTGCGGCGGCACAAGAGGATTGGGCGTTCGACTTCGGGTGGCAGGCGCTCGAAGCGGTGGCCGACACCGCCCGCGGCCTCGTCGGCCGCCGGATCGGCGCCGCGGGCGCCACCGGCCACGGACCCCGACTGGCGCTCCCGGTCGAGGTCGCCCCGCGCCCCGGCCCCTCCGGCGAGGAGCACAGCGCGGCGCCCGAGGGCGTCGAGGGTGAATTCGACGACCGGATCGACCCCCGCTTCCCGGTCTTCAGTGCGGGCACCCTCGCGGGGGCGCTGCCCGGGCCACTCACCCCGATCACGCTCGATGTCCAGCTGAGCGGATTGCGGACGGCGAACCGGGTGCTCGGTCGCGTGTTGGCGCTCGGCGGGGTGGTGGGCGAGGAGTGGGGACGCAGGGCCATCGCCGTGTTCGGTCACCGGCCCTACGTCGGGGTGTCGGTCAGCATGGTCGCGGCGGCCCAGCTGCCCGGCTGGGATCAGGACGCCGTCGCACGCAACGCCGTGGCCGGCCGGCCGCAGGTGGGCGACCTGCTCCCGTTCGGTGAGCCCGCGCTGGCGGGCGGAGCGCTCGGTTCCATCGCCAAAGCCGTCGTCGCGGGACGATCGCTGGCCCTGCTGCGCCACCTCAAGGCCGACACGCACGCGTACGGCGCGGCCGCCGAAGCGGAACACCTCGACGCGGCGCAGCTGGCGACGCTGCCTGACGCCGCCCTCGAAGTCCGGATTCCCTTGTTGCGGGACCGCATTCACCAAGGCTGGATCCTCACTGCGTTGTGGCTGATCGACACCGGCGTCACCGCGGCGGCCCTGGAGCGCAGCAACGCGGCGCGCAGCGTGCCCGGGGTGGACATGATCATGGACAGCACCCGCGTCGCGACGGAGACCGCTCAGCTGGCGGCAGTGCTGCGGGCCGACCCGCCGTTGTGCGCGCTGGCCCAGGAAGGCAATCTCGCCAGCATCCGCGCGTTGTCGCCCACCACCGCCGCCGCCGTGGACGCCGCCGTGGCCAGGGTCGGGCATCGGGGACCGGGCGAGGCGGAACTGGCAAGCACGACGTACGACGATGACCCGGCGATGCTGCTCAGGGCGGCCGGAGATGCCGCCGTGGCGGCCGCGGCGTCGACGGAGCCGCCGTCGTCGACGCTGGCCCAGCGGCTGGCCACCAACGCTCGCGACTCCCGCGAGCTCGCCCACGACACGACCCTGCGGTTCACCCATCAACTGCGGATGACGCTGCGCGAATTGGGATCCCGTCGAGTCGCGGCGGACCTGATCGACGTCGCCGAGGACGTGTACTACCTGACGTGCGACGAGCTGGTCATCATGCCGGGCGACGCCCGGCTACGCATCAAACGCCGCCGCGCCGAACGGGAACGGTTGCAGGTGCAGCGCCCGCCCGACGTCATCGACGGGACGTGGGTCCCTGTCGATGCGCCCGCCGTTTAACCCAGGAGTTCGCGCAGATACAGCGCGTTGCGCACCGCGTGCCCGCCCAGGTCGTTGTTGAAATACATCCACACGTCCTTGCCATCGCCCCGCCACGCGGCGATCCGGTCGGCCCACTCCCGCAGCTGGTCGTTCGTGTAGCTGCCGGCATAGATGGCGTCTTGATCCGGCCCGTGCATGCGGACGTACACCAGATCGGTGGTGGCCCTCGGGACGCACGCCAGCCCGGCGCCGCTCATCACCACGTAGGCGGCCCGGTGGCGCTTCAGCAGGTCGTAGACGGCGGCGTCGTTCCAGGAGGGATGGCGCAGCTCGACGGCCACCCGGATCGATTCCGGCATGCCGTCCAGGAAAGCGTCCAGGCGCGCGTCGTCGCGCTGCTGCTCGGGATGCAGTTGAACCAGTAGGACCCCACGGCGATCACCCAGTAGGTCCCAACAGCGTTCGAAGCGCTCGATCCACGGCCCGGCCGACGCCAGGCGCCGATAGTGGGTCAGTCCTCGATGCGCCTTGACCGACATCCTGAAGCCGTCCGGCAGCCGGTCGCGCCACCCCGCGAAGGTCGAATCCTTCGGCCAGCGGTAGAAACTCGCGTTCAACTCGACGGTGTCGAACACCTCGACGTAGCGAGCCAGCCTGCGCGCGGCGGGCAGGCCGGGCGGGTACAGCACGTCCGCCCAATGGTTGTAGGACCACCCGGAGGTGCCGATCCGTACGGTCAACCGCTCACCTGCCGGCGTACGTCGTCGTCCAGCGACACCCTGATGAGGGCGGCGGCCAGCCGGGCATTGCCCTGCGGCGCAAGGGCTCCCAGCTTGTCCGGCTGCGTGGGCAGATCCAGTTGCCTGGCCGTGGCGGTGGCGCGGTCGTCGAAATACGGCCGCACCCAGGTCCATACGTCCTGGACCTCGCGCAAGTAGATGTCGGCGCCGGTATCTCCGATTCCCTTGAATTCCTTGAGCAAACGCTTCGCCGCGGCGACGTCGTGCCGACTGCGTTCGGCGAGTTTCCGCAGATCGCCGGAATATTCGTCGCGCACGCGTTCGGCCATGTCGGCGAGCCGGGTCGCCGAGCTTTCGTCGTAGCGCACGTAGTGGGCGCGGCCGAAGGCGTCGATCATGGTCTGCCGCTGCGCGGCCAGCACGGCGTTGGGCGTGCGCAGGCCGGCCTTGAACAGTTCGCGCGCGGCGCTGGTGGCGATGGCGGCATCGATCGGCTTGCTGGCCAGCATGCAGAGAACCAGCAGCTGAAACAGCGGCATCGGCTTGTCGCCGAGCCTGATTCGCGCCTCGGCGGCATACGTGGTTCCGGCTGCGTCAAGCAACCGTCGCACCAATTGGCCTTCGGACATACCTGATCGCGTACCCGCGCCAAGTTTCAGCAAACCGCGCGGTCACTTGGCCGGCAGGCTGCGCGCGTATTCCACACCGCGCGTCACCCAAGACTGGAGCTGGCGCCTCGTCCGTACGCCGGCGACGTCCACCCGCACCCAGCCGCGGACGTCGCGGCCCCCCATCACCATGGGGCTGACGTGGGCGCGCCGCAGCACCTTGTCGAGTTCCTCGGCCGGCACGCGGACCAGCAGACCGCCCTGGCCGCTGACCGCCACCGACATGTTGCCGTTGACCAGAAACGCGAGCCCGCCGAACATGCGTTTCTCTTCGATGCCGCCCTCGCAGGCGACGAGCTCACGGATTTCGTTGGCCAGCTCTTCGTCGTAGGCCATGCGCGGGGCGTCAGTCCAGATCCACCCGGATGGTCAGCAAGTCGCTGCCCATCAGGCGTACCACCGCGCTGTTGAGCCGCGGGAGGTCGCCGAGCCGCTGCAGCGGGTCGTCGTCGGGCAGCAGGTGGGCGGTGCCGTTGCGCCAGCGTCCGCCGACGCGGACCCGAACCGCGGGGTCGGCCTTGATGTTCCGGACGTAGTCGGAGTGCTCGCCGTGTTCGGAGACCATCCAGAACTGGTTGTCCACCACGCGCCCGCCCACGGCGGTCCGCCTCGGCTTGCCGCTCTTGCGGCCGGTGGTTTCCAGGATGATCCCCGGCATCTGCCGGCCCACCGGGTTGACGAATAGTCGTTGCACGCGGTGGACCACTTGGCGTTTGAGAGTCATGTGCCCATTCAACGCCGCGCCTGCTTGCGCTGTCACCGTGCGACGGGAACAGCCGCCCCCTTTCGGGGGCGGCTGCCCACATTCCGGCTATTGGGTACCGGCTTTAGGTCCCGGGGTTGATCCCGCCGCTGACCTGGCCTGAGCCTGAGGTCCCGCCTACGGGCGTGTACACCTGGAAACCAGTCGAGGTGTTGACGCCCCAGGCGTTGTACTGCGGGTTGAACACCAGCGGAAGCTGGGTGCCGTCGGGGTCACCCACCGGCGGAACCCAGGTGGCCGGGAGGCCGTAGCGGCCCGGGTCGTCATAGTGCCCCGGCGGCGGGAACCGGTCCTGCCCCGGAGGAAGCGGGCTGCCCGGACCGTTGCAGTTGACACCCGGGCCACCGTTACAGATCGGCTGCCCCGGCACGTACGGAGCCTGACCCGGCCCGTCGCGGTCCGGGACGCCCGGCACGTTCGGACCCGGCACGTTGGGACCGGGGCCGTGGCCACCGGGCTCGGCCTGTGCCAAACCGGCGCCAATTCCGAACGCCGCGGACGTGATGGTGCCGGCCATGACCGCGCCGGCTGCGATTCTGTTCAACTTCATGATGAATCCCCTTGTCGAGCAGTTTGGCTGCCTACGCAGCTGAACCATTGACTTGGTGATTCGCTCACCCCATCGCCCTTACGGGCAGTCGAACCTCCAACCCCCAGATACCCGACCGATGGACGGCGAAAACCTCTTCGGCGTATTTGCTGGCCTCACGCAGGTCGGGGGAGCGGGAACGCCGACGGCACGCAAAACCCACTCGCGTGGACGCCGAAAGTCAGCGACCGCCGCGGGATAGCGGTCAGCACCGATTCCGGAATCGTGGTCTTGTAGTGCAGCGAGAGCTGACCGGAGAACGCGGGATCGACCTGGCCGACATCAACGTTGATCGCAAGACCGCTGGGCGAAAGATCCGCCTTCACCAGGCCTCACCGAAGTGCATCCCAACGCTGGTGGACGGCCCGTCCAGGATGATTCCCTCCGGTTCGACTTCCGCCCGCAAGCCGCCAGGGAGGTTGCCAACGCGGGGCAATCTGCCCAAGACCACGGCGATCCACGGAGCTTAACGGGCTGGGCCGGGAGGCGAGCCAATTTGCTGCGCATCCCGGCCAAGCTCATCTCAAGCAGCGAGCGTAGCGGTGTCCGCCGCCGGTTCAAGGGCCTGCGCGACGATCTCCGCGACGTCGGTCATCGGGCGCACGTCCAGCGTGGCGAGCACCTCGGCGGGCACGTCGTCCAGGTCGGGTTCGTTGCGTGCCGGGATGAAGACCGTTGACAGGCCGGCCCGCTGGGCCGCGAGCAGCTTCTGCTTCACGCCGCCGATCGGCAACACCCGGCCGTTCAGCGTGACCTCGCCGGTCATGCCGACATCCGAGCGGACCTGACGTCCGGTGGCCATCGACACCAGGGCGGTCACCATGGTCACACCGGCCGACGGGCCGTCCTTGGGCACCGCGCCGGCGGGCACGTGCACGTGGATGCGCCGGTCGAGGGCCTGGGGGTCGACGCCCAACTGGGCGGCGTGCGAGCGCACGTAGGACAGCGCGATCTGCGCCGACTCTTTCATCACGTCGCCCAGTTGACCGGTCAGCTGCAGACCCGGCTCGCCGTCGGTGGCCCCGGCCTCGATGTAGAGCACGTCGCCGCCCAGGCCGGTGACGGCCAGGCCGGTGGCCACCCCGGGCACCGCCGTGCGCTCGGCCGATTCCGGCGTGAACCGCGGGCGGCCAAGGTACTCAACCAGATCCGGCTCGTCGATGGTGATCGGCTCGGAAGTCTCCGCCAGCTTGGTGGTCACCTTGCGCAGCGCCTTGGCCAGCAGCCGCTCGAACTGGCGCACACCGGGTTCCCGCGTGTAGTCGGCGGCGATCTTGCGCAATGCCGCATCCGTCAGCGTGACCTCGTCCTCGGTCAGCGCCGCACGTTCCCGCTGCCGGGGCAGCAGGTAGTCGCGGGCGATCGCGACCTTGTCGTCCTCGGTGTAGCCGTCGATCTGAACCAGTTCCATGCGGTCCAGCAGGGCCGACGGGATGTTCTCGATGACGTTGGCGGTGGCCAGGAACACGACGTCGGACAGGTCAAGGTCGAGATCCAGGTAGTGGTCGCGGAACGTGTGGTTCTGCGCCGGGTCCAGGACCTCCAGCAACGCGGCCGACGGGTCACCCCGATAGTCGGAACCGACCTTGTCGATTTCATCCAGCAGCACAACGGGATTCATCGATCCCGCCTCGCCGATGGCACGCACGATCCGGCCCGGCAACGCCCCCACATAGGTGCGCCGGTGCCCGCGGATCTCGGCCTCGTCGCGCACACCGCCCAGGGCGACGCGCACGAACCTGCGGCCCAGGGCCCGGGCGACGCTCTCACCCAGCGACGTCTTGCCGACACCGGGGGGACCGGCCAGCACCATCACCGCGCCGGAGCCGCGCCCGCCGACGACCTGCAACCCGCGCTGGGCGCGGCGGGCACGCACGGCCAGGTATTCGACGATGCGGTCCTTGACGTCGTCCAGCCCGTGGTGGTCGGCGTCCAAAACGCCGCGCGCGGCCTTCAGGTCCGTCGAGTCCTCGGTCCGCACGTTCCAGGGCAGGTCGAGCACGGTGTCCAGCCAGGTGCGGATCCAGCCGCTCTCCGGGCTTTGGTCGCTGGACCGCTCCAGCTTGCCCACCTCCCGCAATGCGGCCTCGCGCACCTTCTCCGGCAGATCTGCCGCCTCGACGCGAGCCCGGTAGTCGTCGGATCCGTCGGGCTCACCTTCGCCCAGTTCCTTGCGGATCGCGGCCAGCTGTTGGCGCAGCAGGAACTCCTTCTGCGTCTTCTCCATGCCCTCGCGCACGTCCTCGGCGATCTTGTCGTTGACCTCGACCTCGGCCAGATGCGAGCTGGTCCAGTCGATCAGCAACCGGAGCCGCTCGGCGACGTCGACCGTCTCGACCAGTTGCCGCTTCTGCTCGCTGGACAGGTAGGACGCGTACCCGGAGGTGTCCGCCAGCGCCGACGGGTCGGTCAGCCGGTTGACGTAGTCGACGATCTCCCAGGCCTCGCGGCGTTGCAACATGGCCAGCAGCAGCTTCTTGTACTCCGACGTCAACGCCTTGATTTCGTCCGTCGTCTCGGCCTCGGGCACCTCGGTCACCTCGACCCACAGCGCCGCGCCGGGCCCCGACGCTCCCGTCCCGATCTGCGCCCGGCGCTCACCGCGCACGACGGCCGCCGTGCCGCCGCCGGCGATGCGTCCGACCTGCAATATCTTGGCGATCACACCGTGCGACGGGTAACGGTCGTCTAGCCGGGGCGCGATGAGCAGCTGCCCGGATTCACTCGCCTGGGCAGCGTCGATCGCCGCCCGCGCGGCCTCGTCGAGCGCGACCGGGACGACCATGCCGGGCAACACGACGGTGTCGGTGACGAACAGCACCGGCATTGACTTGGCTTCAGCCATCAATCCTCCAAAATCTGAGTCTGATGCGCTCAACCCAGCCCGGCGCCGGTTTGTTCCCTCCCGGGCCCCCTCCGCGGCTGAGTGCTGGCGATCACACTGGCGGTCTTGGATAATCGGCCCGTGCCGCTGACGCACCCCGCCCCGACCGCCCTTGACCCGGACGTCCTCGAATCCGCGGCCAGAGATCTCGCCTCCACCGGCGCCATCACCTTCCTCGTCGACGACGACGCCGTCACTTACGCCGTCGAGGGTTCGACGATCCGCGTCGGCGAGGGGCAGCGCACCGGAGATGCCGTCGTGCGCCTTTCCCGGCAGTCGTGGGACGACATGGTCGGCCAGATCCGCACGGTCATCAACCTCCTGCTCAGCGACGAGTTGTCCTTCGAGCGGGGCGGCTTCGACCAGCTGGCCGACTGGGACCCGGTCCTGCGGTACCTGCACGCCGGCATCCCGCCGTACGACCCGGCTCGCGCCGACTTGGGCGGGCGCGACCCGCTCGCCACGTTCACGCTCGACGCCGACGACGCCGAGTTGGCCGCTCAGCTGCAGACCATGGGTTACCTGCACGTCAAGGGGGTCTTCGACGCCGATGAGATGCGGGCCGCCAACCGCGAGATCGACCGCCTCGCGGCCCAGGCCCGACCCGGGGACGACCGGTCGTGGTGGGCCACCGCCGAGGACGGCGGGAGCGTGCTGTGCCGATTGGTCTACGCAACGCTGCGCTCGCCCGCCCTTGCCGCGCTGGAGAACGATCCCAGGGTGCGCAGGCTGGGCACCCTGATCGATCCCGCGCTGCGCACCGCGCCCGACCGGATGGAAGGCAGCGCGGTGTTGCTCAAAGTCCCGGGGAACACCAGCGGGCTGTCCAACATCCCATGGCATCAGGACTGCGGCATGGGCGGACACGCTCTCATGTGCCCCGCGGTCAGCATCGGCATTCAACTCACCGGCTCGGACGCCGGCACCGGCAACCTTCAGGTGGTACCGGGCAGTCACGGTCAGGCCATTCATTACCGGTGGGAACAGCGGCTCCAACAGGTACCGGTGGTGAGCATCGACACGGCCCCGGGCGACGTGACCGTCCACGTCCAGGACCTGATGCACGCCTCACCCCGGCCGACCGGGGCCGGCGGCCGCCGCACGATGTACGTCACGCACTATCCGCCGCAACTCTTCGAGCACGTCGGGCCCGGCGAGGCCTTCAACGACCTGGTACGCAACCGCACCGAACGGGTCGCCCGCCTGCAGTAGCACCGAGATTGCCGCCATGGTCGCGCCGGGTACCTACCGCATGACCCTCACGGCAATCTCGGCGCAGACGACCGTCACGCGAGCGGCGCAACGGGCCCCAGCCGCCGCAGCTGCGTGACGTGCTTGGGCGAAAGTTCCTCGAGACAGGTGACACCCAGCAGTCGCATGGTGCGGATCACCCCTTCGGCCAGGATGTCGATCGCGCGGGTGACGCCGGCTTGGCCGCCGGCCATCAACCCGTACAGGTAGGCCCGCCCGACGAGCGTGCACCGCGCGCCCAGCGCGACCGCCGCCACGACGTCGGCGCCCGACATGATGCCGGTGTCCAGCAGGATCTCGGTGTCCTTGCCGACCTCACGCGCGACCGAGGGCAACAGGTGGAACGGAACCGGGGCCCGATCCAGTTGGCGTCCGCCATGATTCGACAACACGATGCCGTCCACGCCGCGGTCGACGACGGCGCGCGCGTCGTCGAGCGTCTGGATGCCCTTGACCACCAACTTGCCCGGCCACTGGGCCTTGATCCACTCCAGGTCGTCGAAGGTGAGGCTCGGGTCGAACATGGTGCTCAGGTACTCGGCGACGGTCCCCGGCCAGCGGTCCAGCGACGCGAAGGCCAGCGGCTCGGTGGTCAGCAGGTCGAACCACCATTTCGGGTGCGGCACCGCGTCGAGCACGGTGCGCAGCGTCAGAGTCGGCGGGATCGTCATCCCGTTGCGGTTGTCGCGTAGCCGGACGCCGGAGACCGGGACGTCGACGGTGGCCAGCAGGGTGTCGAAACCGGCGTCGGCCGCGCGCCGCACCAGCGCCATCGAGCGTTCGCGATCCCTCCACATGTACAGCTGGAACCACTTCCTGCCCTGGGGGACAGCGGCCACCAGGTCCTCGATCGCACAGGTGCCGAGCGTGGACAGCGAGAACGGAATGCCGGCCTTGGCCGCCGCCGCCGCGCCTGCGATCTCGCCCTCGGTGTGCATCAGCCGGGTGAAGCCGGTGGGCGCGATGCCGAACGGCAGGACGACCGGTTGGCCCAGGACATTCCAGCCGGCGGTGACATTGGTGACGTCACGCAGGATGGTCGGGTGAAACTCGATGTCGCGGAAGGCTTGTCGGGCGCGCGCGATGGACAGCTCGTCCTCGGCGGCGCCGTCGGTGTAGTCGAACGCCGCCTTGGGCGTGCGCCGTTTGGCGATGCGTCGCAGGTCAGCGATGGTGTACGCGGCGTCGAGGCGGCGCTTGGTCGCGTCGAACTGCGGTCGCTTGAACTTGATCAGCGGCGCGAGATCGCGCACCTTGGGCACTCGTCGCTGGACGGCCATGTGTGCAACCGTAGTCACATGGAACCGGAGAGCGACCCCTTCGACCTCCAGCGCTTCGTCGACGCGCAGGCCCCGGTGTACCCCACCGTGGTCGACGAGCTGCGCACCGGGCGCAAGCGCAGCCACTGGATGTGGTTCGTCTTCCCGCAATTGCGCGGGCTGGGCGGCAGCCCGACCGCGGTGCACTACGGCATCTCGTCGCTCGAGGAGGCCCGCGCCTACCTGCGGCACGAGGTGCTCGGGCCGCGATTGCGCGAGTGCACGCGGCTGGTCAACCAGGTGCAGGGCAGATCGGCCGGCGAGATCTTCGGCTCGCCCGACGACCTCAAGCTGCGCTCGTCGATGACGCTGTTCGCGCGAGCCACCGACGACAACGAGGATTTCCTTGCGCTGCTGGACAAGTACTACGGCAGCCGGCAGGACCAGCTGACGCTGTCGCGCCTAGACCGCGCTTAGGATCCGCCAGCCATGCGGCTCGACGACCAGCTCGTCGACGACTTCCCGGGGTGGCGCCGAGGACCCGCCGATGACCTGCCGGTGGGCCGTGCCCAGCGCCTTCAAGGCAACGCGCATCGGTTCGTCGCCGATGTTCAGCGCGACCAGCAGCGCGTCGGCGCCGCTGCGGGTCTCGTACACGTAGTGCCGGTTCTCCAGCCGCAGTGCGGTGGTCGTCGCCCTGTGCAGCCACGGGTGACGGCGACGCAGCCCGATCAGGAACTGGTGCAACGCCCAGATCTGGGCGCCGAAGGCATCTAGTTCCATTGGGGGAGAGCCGAACTCGGGCCGCACCGCGTCGTCGCCGCCGTAGCGTTCCTCTTTGACGCCGCGCAGTCTGAGCTCGTCGCCCGCATACACGCTGGGCACGCCGCCGACGGTCAGCAGGATCACCAGCGCGTGCGCCACGTGCTCCGCGCGCTCGAGTCGGCTGGCGATGCGGGTCACGTCGTGGTTGCCGACGAAGGTGAGCGGGGCGAAGCCGGCCACGAACTCGCCGTGCCGCTGCAGCGCCCAGTCCAGTTCGAAGAAGTTGCCGTCGTTGAGGCTGCTCCAGATCGCCTTCCACAGCTCGTATTGGGTGGCCGAGTCGAAGGTGGCGGCCCGCACCACCGCGGCGTAGTCGCCGTGGATGAGCTCGCCGACGAACCAGGCGTCCGGGAACCGCTCGCGCACCCGCGGCAGTGCGGACGCCCAAAAGCGTTCTGGCACGGTGTAAGCCGCATCGAGGCGCCAACCGTCGGCGCCGCGTTGCAGCCAGTGCGCCATCACGTCCACGACGTAGTCGACCACTTCGGGGTTGTCGTGGTTGAGTGTGATCAGCTCCGAGTGGCCCTCGAACGTGTGGAAGCGCCCGGGGCGTCCGTGAAACCAGCGCGCGGCCGCCTCGTTGCTCGGCGCCTCCCGGTAACGGCCGAAATCCACGCCGACGTGGTTGAACACGCCGTCGAGCAGGATGCGCAGGCCGCGGCGACGGGCCTCGGAGACGAGGTGGTCGAAATCGGCGTCGTCACCGAGCCGCGGATCGATGCGGTAGTGGTCGGTGGTGTCGTAACCGTGTGTGCGCGAGGCGAAGATCGGTCCCAGTGCGACGCCCGACGCGCCCAGTGCGATGGCGTGATCGAACCAGTCGACGAGCCGCCGCAGCCGGTGTTCGTCCGGCTGCGGCGGCTCGTACGAAGGAAATGCGCCGACGAACCCCAGCGGATAGACCTGCCACCAGATCGCGTGCTCTACCCAGGCTGGTGCCGTCACTGCGTCAGCCGACGGTGGTCAGCGCTTGGGAGGCGACGAGGGCTTGTGCCACGCCGGAAATGATCGCCGCGGCCTTCAGCGCCTCCTGGATGGTCTCCCGGGTTGCGCCCGCCTCGCGCAGCGTCTGCTCGTGGGAGGCCACGCAATCCGGGCATCCGTTGATCGATGACACCGCGAAGCACCACAGCTCGAAGTTGGCCTTTGCCACCCCGGGGTTGGCGATGATGTTCATCCGCAACCCCGCGCGCAGGTCGTCGTACTTGCCGTCGAGGAAGCCGCGGCCACGGTAGAACACGTTGTTCATGCCCATGATCGACGCGGCTCCCAGCGCCGCGTTGTATGCCTCGGCGGACAGGACGTCGGCCGCCTCGGCGCCGATCTCGCTGATTACCTGGGTGTTTCGCGTCGCCGCGGCGCAGGCCAGCAGGGTGCCCCACAGCTGTTCCTCGTTGAGCTCGGTGGTGCGCGTGATCGAGCCCAGGTTCAGCTTGAGGTCCTTGGCGTACTCGGGCAGCGCCTCCTTGAGATTCTCTACGCTCATCTCGCCTCCTGATCAGACCCTATGGGACCGGGCCGACTAAGCCGAGGCCTTGAGGAGCTCGGTCGCGTTGAGCGTCGGGTCGCCCTTGCGCCAGTTGCAGGCGCACAACTCGTCGGACTGCAGCGCGTCCAGGACCCGCAGCACTTCCTCCACGTTGCGTCCCACGGATCCCGCGGTAACCGAGACGAATTGGATCTCGTTGTTGGGGTCCACCACGAAGGTCGCCCGGTCGGCGACGCCGTCGGCGTTGAGAACGCCGGTGGCCAGGCTCAGCTCACGCTTGATGTCCGAGAGCATGGGGAACGGCAGCTTCTTCAGGTCCTCGTGCTGGGCGCGCCAGTTGAAGTGCACGAATTCGCTGTCGATCGACACGCCCAGCACCTGCGCGTCGCGGTCGGCGAATTCGTCGTTGAGCTTGCCGAACGCGGCGATCTCGGTCGGACACACGAACGTGAAGTCCTTGGGCCAGAAGAACACAACGCGCCACTTGTCGGCGTGGTCCTCGCTGGTGACGGTGGTGAAGTAGTCTTCGGGCTGCTTGGCGTCCACCTTGGACAGGTCGCCCGCGATCAGCGCGGTGAGCTCGTAGGCGGGGAACTGGTCGCCGATGGTCAGCAGAGGCATTGTCGCTCCTTAATTGGATTTACTCAAGATTAGCTTTCCTTGCCCATCGTGCCCGTTTATCCCCTTTGAAGTAAAGGTGATATTTCCCACTACACTTATAGGCATGCCCGATAGGATCTATCAGCCCACGATCGCCGGCCTGCGCGCGTTCGCCGCCATCGCCGAAAAGCGTCAATTCAGCTCCGCTGCAACTACTCTCGGTGTCAGCCAGTCCACGCTGTCGCAGGCGCTGGCGGCGCTGGAGACCGGACTCGGCACCCAGCTCGTCGAGCGCTCGACGCGGCGTGTCTTCTTGACTGCCGAGGGGGCGGAGCTGCTGCCGCGCGCCCAGGCCGTCATCGAGGCGATGGACGGGTTCACCGCCGCCGCCGCGGGATCATCGGATCCGCTGCGCGCCGGGATGCGGCTGGGGCTGATCCCGACGGTGGCGCCCTACGTCCTGCCGACCGTGCTGGCCGGCCTCGCCGAGCAATTCCCCGGAATGACGTTGCGGGTGACCGAAGACCAGACCGAACGGCTGATGACGGTGTTGCGCGAGGGGGCGCTGGATGCCGCGCTGATCGCCTTGCCCGCCGACGCGGGCGGGGTCACCGCGATCCCCATCTACGACGAGGATTTCGTCCTCGCACTGCCGCCCGGACATCCGCTGTCGGGCAAGCGGCGGGTTCCGGCGACCGCGCTGGCCGACCTGCCGCTCCTGCTGCTGGACGAGGGGCACTGCCTGCGTGATCAGGCGCTGGAGGTGTGCCACAAGGCGGGCGTGCGAGCGGAGCTGGCCAACACACGGGCGGCGTCGCTGGCCACCGCGGTGCAATGCGTGACCGGCGGATTGGGGGTCACGCTGATCCCGCAGAGCGCGGTGCCGGTGGAGGCGACGCGAAGCCGCCTCGGCCTGGCGCGGTTCGCCGCGCCCCGGCCCGGACGGCGCATCGGCCTGGTGTACCGGTCGTCCAGCGGCCGCGACGAGTCCTATCGCCGGCTGGCGAAGACGATCGGCGCCTTGATCGGCGGCCGGCACGAGGTGCGGCTGGTCAAATAGCGCGGCCGCCGACGGTAGGTTCTGCCTATGGAAAAGGTCATCGCCGTGCTCATGCGTTCCGACTCGGACGACCGGTGGTGCGCCCGCCAGCGCGGCCCCGTCGCCGACGCGCTCCTGGCGTCGGGCCTGCCGGGATTGTCGGTCAACGTTCGCGACGATGCGGTGCGCCATTCGCTGATGACGCTCACGACGCTGGACCCGCCGGTCGCCGCGGTGGTGAGCATGTGGACCCAACAGTGCTACGGCGAGCAGATGACGGCCGCGCTGACCCTGCTGGAGGCCGAATGCGAACACCTCGCCGCCTACCTGGTCACCGAGTCGGTCCCGCTGAAGGCGCCGGCAACCGAATCGGGCACTCGCACAACGGGTCTGGCCAACATCGCGCTGCTGCGCCGACCCGCGGGCCTGGACGAGGAGAGCTGGCTGACCCGGTGGCAGCGCGACCACACCACGGTGGCCATCGAGACGCAGTCGACCTTCGGCTACACCCAGAACTGGGTGGTGCGGACCCTTACGCCTGACGCACCGGGAATCGCGGGCATCGTCGAAGAGTTGTTCCCCGAGGAGGCGATTACCGATCTCAAGGCGTTCTTCGGGGCCGCCGACGACGACGACCTGCAGGACCGCTTGGGCCGAATGGTCGCCAGCACCACGGCGTTCGGCGCCAACGAGAACATCGACACCGTCCCCACCAGCCGCTACGTCTTCAGGACACCGTTCACCGAGGAACTCACATGACAACTCTGCGCGACGCCGTGGCGCTGGCCGCCCCGGAAAACGGGCTGGCGGTGGTGTCCACCGTGCGTGCCGACGCGACCGTGCAGGCGTCGCTGGTCAACGTCGGCCTGCTGGCGCATCCGGAAAGCGGCCAGGACGTCCTGGGCTTCACCACCTACGGCAAAGTCAAGTTGGCCAACCTCCGGGAGCGACCGCAGCTGGCGGTCACCTTCCGCAACGGATGGCAGTGGGCGACCGTCGAGGGCCGCGCGGAGCTGGCCGGCCCGGACGACACCCAGCCCTGGCTCACCACGGACGATCAGCTGCGGCTGTTGCTCCGCGAGGTTTTCACCGCCGCGGGCGGTACCCACGACGACTGGGACACCTACGACCGCGTCATGGCCCGGGAGCGCCGGGCCGTCGTGCTGATCGCGCCCACCCGCGTCTACAGCAACGGCTGACCTCGTTAGGCTGCAGCCGTGACGCTGCAGATCGATGACGAGAAGCGGGTACGCACCCTCACGCTGAACCGGCCCGAGGCGCTGAACGCATTCAACGAAGCCCTGTACGACGCCACCGCGGAAGCGCTGCTCGCCGCCGCCGAGGATCCCGAGGTCGCCGTGGTGCTCCTCACGGGCGCGGGCCGCGGCTTCAGCGCCGGTACCGACCTCGCCGAGATGCAGGCACGCATCACCGATCCGGGTTTCACGCCCGGCAAGCACGGGTTCACCGGACTGATCGATGCGCTCAGCGCGTTCCCCAAGCCGCTGATCTGCGCGGTCAACGGCGTCGGGGTCGGCATCGGCGCGACGATCCTCGGCTACGCGGATCTGGCGTTCATGTCATCGACGGCCCGCCTGAAGTGCCCCTTCACCAGCCTGGGCGTGGCGCCGGAGGCGGCTTCCTCATATTTGCTGCCCCAGCTGGTGGGCCGGCAGAACGCCGCCTGGCTGTTGATGTCCTCGGAGTGGGTCGACGCCGACGAGGCGTTGCGGATGGGCCTGGTCTGGCGGGTCTGCGATCCCGATGACCTGTTGCCCCAAGCCCGTCGTCACGCGGAAGTCCTTGCCAGTCGGCCCATTTCGAGCCTGATGGCGGTCAAGCACACGATGATGGAACCGGTCCGCCCCGAGATCACGGCGGCCACCGCGCGGGAAAACGCCCACTTCGCCGAACTGATGGGGGCGCAGGCCAACGCCGCGGCCCTGGCGGAATTCAACACGTCCCGCTGAGCGGGTGGCGGTTCAGAGCGACGGAGCGGTTTCCAGATTGGCCGACGCGGCGATGATCGCCCGCAGCGTCCTCTTGCACCGTCCGCAGTCCCCACCGGCGCCACAGGCGGCCGCAACCTCCTTGGAGGTGGAGGCGCCGCGCGCGACCACCTCGGACACCGTGTGGTTGGTCACGCCGACACACAGGCACACGTACATCAGCGCATCCCCTGCATGCGGGCGGCATTCCCTTCGTCGACGGCGTGGCCAAGCGAGCGCACTTCGTCCTCCCTCTCGGGACCCCGTGTCACCGGAGTCGCCAGAAAAAGTGCCGAACCGAGACCCAGTATTAGTTGAGTCTAACCTAAGTTCGTTAGCGCAGTCTAACCTTACCCGCCAGCAACGTCGGTCACGAGAGCCGCGCAGGACACACACTGAGCACAGCCATACCTTGCTGGCAGATTGCCCCTCGGCATGGCAAAGTGCGACTACGGCCCGGGCAAGGTGCGCGCAGCCCTGCGCACCCCACCATGGCCAGGATTGACCACCGTTTACACGTCACCGTAGGGGAGTGATCATGCAAGGGGATCCGGATGTCTTGCGCTTGCTCAACGAGCAGTTGACCGGCGAGCTCACCGCGATCAACCAATATTTCCTGCACTCCAAGATGCAGGACAACTGGGGATTCACCGAGCTCGCCGAGCACACCCGGGCCGAGTCCTTCGATGAGATGCGGCACGCCGAGGCGATCACCGACCGCATTCTGCTGCTCGACGGGTTGCCCAACTACCAGCGCCTCTTTTCGCTGCGCATCGGCCAGACGCTGCGCGAGCAGTTCGAGGCGGACCTGGCCATCGAATACGAGGTGATGGACCGGCTCAAGCCCGGCATCATCATGTGCCGCGAGAAGCAGGACACCACGAGCGCCAATCTGCTGGAAGAGATCGTCGCCGACGAGGAAAAGCACATCGACTACCTCGAGACGCAGCTGGAGCTGATGGACAAGCTCGGCGTGGAGCTCTACTCGGCGCAGTGCGTCTCGAGGCCGCCGAGCTAAGCCTCGGTCAGGGCCGCGGCCGCGTCACATCGCCTCCGCCGACCCCGTTGCCGCCGCGGTGAGATTGCCTTTGGCTAACCGTGGGCATCCCTGAGCAACGGTCGCCGACGGAAGGCAGGCATGACGAGCCCGGCAGCAATTCGAGGTGGTTCATCGACGGACGCCGCGCCCAGCGGCGCGCTGGTCGACCCGCAGCGACGCAATTTCATCTTCGTGGCGATCCTGCTCGGCATGCTGATGGCCGCCCTGGACCAGACGATCGTGGCGACCGCGTTGCCCACCATCGTCGCCAATCTCGGTGGCGCAGGCCATCAATCGTGGGTAGTCACCAGCTACTTGCTCGCCTCGACCATCATCACCGCCCTCGTCGGCAAGTTCGGTGACCTGTTCGGCCGCAAACGGGTGTTCCAGGCCGCCGTCGTATTCTTCGTCGCCGGATCGGTGCTGTGTGGGCTCTCGAGCTCGATGGGCATGCTGGTCGCGTCACGAGCGCTGCAGGGCATCGGCGGCGGCGGGCTCATGGTCACCGCCATGGCGCTGATCGGCGAGGTGATCCCGCTGCGGGACCGCGGCCGCTACCAGGGCGCGATGGGCGCAGTATTCGGCGTCACCACTGTGATCGGTCCCTTGCTCGGCGGCTACTTCACCGACCACTTCACCTGGCGCTGGGCGTTCTGGATCAACGTGCCGATCTCCGTTGTGGTCTTCTTCGTGGCCGCCGCCGCCATCCCGGCGCTCTCCGACCGCACCAGACCGGTCATCGACTACACCGGCATCCTGTTCGTCGGCCTGGGCGCCGCGGGGCTGACACTGGCCACCAGCTGGGGCGGGACCACCTACCCGTGGGGATCGCCGATGATCATCGGCCTGTTCGTCGGCTCGGTGATGGCGTTGTGCGTCTTCGCCTGGGTGGAAAGCCGCGCCGCCGCGCCGATCCTGCCGACGCGGCTGTTCGGCAGTCCGGTGTTCACGGTGTGCTGCGGCCTGTCCTTCGTGGTCGGTTTCGCGATGCTGGGCGCCCTGACGTTCCTGCCGACGTACATGCAGTTCGTCGACGGCGTCTCGGCCACCACGTCGGGCCTGCGCACGTTGCCGATGGTGCTCGGGATGCTGACCACCTCGATGGGCAGTGGTGTCATCGTCGGCCGCACGGGCAGATACAAGGTCTTTCCCGTCGCCGGCACCGCCGTCATGGCGGTGGCGTTCTTCCTGATGTCGCGGATGGACCCGTCGACATCGGTCTTGGTTCAATCGCTGTTCCTTGTCATCCTCGGCGCCGGGATCGGGATGTGCATGCAGACGCTCGTCCTGATCGTGCAGAACACCGTGGGCTTCGACGACCTCGGCGTCGCGACCTCCGGCGTCACCTTCTTCCGCACGATCGGCAGCTCGTTCGGCGCAGCCATCTTCGGTTCACTGTTCACGAACTTCCTGCACAGCCGGATCGGCCCGGCGCTGGTGGCCAGCCGCGCGCCTGCCGCGGCCGCTGCGTCGCCGGAGGCGTTGCACCGATTGCCCCGCCAGGCGGCCGCTCCGATCGTCGCCGCCTACTCCGAGTCGCTCACCCACGTGTTCGGATGGGCGGTTCCGGTCGCGCTGGCGGGGTTCGTCCTGGCGTTGTTCCTGCGGGAGGTCCCCCTGCGGGAAATGCACGACAGCACAATCGATCTCGGCGACGCGTTCGGCATGCCGAACACCGAGACACCGGATCAGATGCTGGAAGGCGCGGTCGAACGCATGCTGCGCGGTGCGCCCGGCATGCGATTGCGCAGCATCGCCATGCGCCCCGACTGCCGACTCGACGTGGCCGGCTTGTGGGGCGTCCTACGCATCAACCGCTACGGGGAGATGTACGGCACGGCCCGGCTCACCGACATCGCCGACTACCTACGGATACCGTTCGAGGTCTTGGAGCCCACCTTCTCGCGCCTGATCGCGACCGGATACGCCCGGGGCGACGGCAACCAGTTGTGGCTGACACCCGCGGGGGCCCAGCAGGTGGACTACGTGCACTCGCTGCTGGTGGGCTGGCTGGTCGACAAGCTCGCCCGGTCACCGGGATTCGACGGACGGCCGGATCGTCGCGTGGTCGAAGCGGCGCTGAATCGAGTCGCGGGTCGTGTTCTGGCGCAACGGGACTGGAACGACGACCGTCCCACCACGAAGATCCCGGTGCCCACACCCTGAAACGGGCGCTCCGGGCGTACCATCACGCCATGAGCCGAATCGGAACATTTGCTGACGACGACCTGGCCGGCTGGTTCGCGAAGTCTCCGGACATCGGCGGCGCACTCGGCGGCTTCAGCAACGCGGTCTACACCAAGAACCGGTTGCCGCTGCGCACCCGCGAACTGGCCCGCGCCGTGATCGCCCACCGCAACGAATGCGTCGTCTGCGTCAACACCCGCGACGAGGACGGGCCCGCCGCCGGTGTCGACGAAGAGCTCTACGACCACGCCCGGGAGTGGCGCACCTGGCCCGGCTACAGCGAGCAGGAGCGGCTGGCGGCCGAGTTCGCGGACCGATTCGCCACCGACCACACCGCGCTGCGCGACGACGAGGATTTCTGGAGCCGTTGCTCCGAACACTTCTCCGACGAGTTGCTGGCCGACTTGGCCCTGTCGTGCGCGCTGTGGGTCGGCATGGGCCGCGTGTTGCGGACCCTCGACATCGGCCAGGCCTGCAAGCTGACCATCCCCAGCCGCGCATAGCCGCTCTCGCCGCGGGCATTCGTGGGCACAAACCGCGGCACCGCGGTGTTGCTCGGTGGGTGAAGATTCGTTTCGGCGTCGGCCTGGGTGCGGACACCGCTCCAGATCAGTTGGGCCCCATCGTCGATCACCTGGAGGCCAGCGGGGTCGACTCGCTCTGGTTCTCCGAGCTGGTATACACCCCGGCGGTCGATCCGGTGGTGGGGATGGCCTACGCGCTGGCCAGGACGACCCGGTTGAAGGTCGGCACCTCGGTGGCGGTGCTTCCGGGGCGGCACCCGGTATTGGTCGCCAAGCAATTGGCCTCGCTGGCGGCCCTGGCGCCCAAGCGGGTCCTTCCCGTCTTCGGCCTACGGTCGGCGATCCCGGCCGAGCGAGAGGTGTTCGTGGTCCCCGACGGAGAGCGGGCCGCGGTGTTCGAGGAGTCGCTGCGGGTGCTGCGCTCGGCGCTGGTCGAGGATTCGGCCGACTACAGCGGCAGGTATTTCACCGTCAGTGGTGCCGCGGTCATGCCGCGGCCGAACCCGCCGTTGGACATCTGGTTGGGCGGCTCGGCGCCGGCGGCGTTCCGGCGCATCGGCGCGCTGGCCGACGGCTGGTTGGGCAGTTTCTTGACCCCGGCGGAGGCGCGGGCGGGCCGGGAGACGATCGAACGGGCCGCGGCGCAAGCGGGCCGGCAGATCGATCCCGATCACTTCGGGATCTCATTGGCCGTGGTGGACGGGGCCGGCGGCGAGCTACCCCCGGGCCTGGCCGCGGCGGCCCGGAGCCGGCGGCCTGACGTCGACCCCGCCGAGCTGATCGCCGCAGACTGGGATCAGCTGCACCGACAATTGGACGCCTACATCGACGCGGGACTGACGAAATTCGTCATCCGGCCGGCGGGCGGTGCGCCGTTGGACGGTTTCCTCGATCGGTTCGTCACCGAGTTGCTCGGCCGCCAGAACTGAATTCGCCGGCGGAACCGCCTCGAGCCTGCACAATGGCTGCCATGACCGGCACACCGCTTGCCGCCGCGGCGATCGCCCAGCTGGAGTCCGAGGGTGTCGACACAGTCATCGGCACCGTCGTGAATCCCGCCGGGCTCACCCTGGCCAAGACGGTCCCGATCCGGCGGACGAACACGTTCGCCGATCCCGGCCTCGGGGCCAGCCCCTCGTGGCACGCCTTCGCGATCGACCAGAGCGGCATCGCCTTCACCCCCGATGTCGGCGTGATCGGGGACCAGCGACTCCGCATCGACCTCTCGGCCCTGCGCATCGTCGGCGACGGGCTCGCGTGGGCGCCCGCCGCGTTTTTCTCCCAGGACGGCGCACCCGTCCCCGCCTGCGCCCGCGGCGCGCTGAGCCGGATCGAGGCCGCGCTCAGCGAAGCCGGGATCGAGGCGATGATCGGGCACGAGGTCGAATTCCTCCTCGTCGCCCCAGACGGTGACCGCCTCCCGTCGACGTTGTGGGCGCAGTACGGCCTCGCCGGCGTCCTGGAGCACGAAGCGTTCGTCCGGGACGTCGTCCGGTCGACGGCCGCGGCGGGCATCGCGATCGAGCAGTTCCATCCCGAGTACGGTCCGAACCAGTTCGAACTCTCCCTGGCGCCACAATCCCCGGTCGCCGCCGCCGACCAACTGGTGCTGGTGCGGCTCATCGTCGGACGCGTGGCCCGCCGCCACGGGGTTCGCATCAGCCTGTCACCCGCACCGTTTGCCGGTGGCGTCGGATCCGGTGCGCATCAACATTTTTCGCTGACCATGCCGGAGGGACCCCTGTTCTCCGACGGCCCGGGCGCCAGGGGCATGACGGCGGCGGGGGAGAGCGCGGTGGCGGGGGTGGTTGCCGGACTGCCGGAGGCGCAGGGCATCCTGTGCGGCTCGATCGTGTCCGGCTTACGGATGCAGCCCGGCAATTGGGCCGGCGCGTATGCGTGCTGGGGGACCGAGAACCGCGAGGCGGCGGTGCGATTCATCGCGGGCGGTCCGGCCAACCCGCGGGGGGGAAATGTCGAGGTGAAGATCGTCGACGCCTCCGCAAACCCCTACCTGGCGTCGGCGGCGATCCTGGGGCTTGCGGTGGACGGAATCAAACGCCGGGCCGCGCTGCCGCCCGAGATCACGACCGACCCGGCGGCCCTGTCCGATTCCGACCGGGTGCGCGACGGCGTCGTCGGCCTGCAACGGGGGCAGGCCGAAGTGATTGCCGCACTGGACCGTTCGGAGCTGCTGCGGGGCATTCTGGGCGACGCCGCGGTCGACATGGTGGTTGCGGTCCGCGGTCTGGAACACGAACGCTACGGCGACCTCGACACCGAGGAACTTGCGGACAAGTTCCGCATGGCCTGGAGCCTGTGACGGGTCCCGCGATGACGTCCGACGCCCTGGCCCAACACATCGGCGAAGTGACGCTGATCGATCAACACGTCCACGGTTGCTGGTCGGCGGCGGGGGATCTGCGGCGGTTCGAGAACGCGCTCAACGAGGCGAACACCGAACCCATCGTCGGCTCGGGTTTCGACTCACAACTCGGCTTTGCGGTGCGCGCCCACTGCGCGCCCGTCCTGGGCCTCCCAAAACACGTTGATCCCCAATCCTATTGGGAACACCGCAGCCGGCTCAGCGAGACCGAACTGGCCCGCACGTTCCTGCCGGCGGCGGGAGTGAGCGATTGGCTGATGGACACCGGGATAGGCACCGACACCGCGGGCCTGGCCGGCATCGCCGAACTGTCCGGCGGCCGCGCGCACGAGGTCGTTCGCCTCGAGGAGGTGGCCGAGGAGGCCGCGCGCACGCCGGGCGACTACGCGGCGGCGTTCGACGACATCCTGCAGCGGCAGGCGGCGAGGGCGGTCGGCACCAAGTCGATCCTGGCCTACCGGGGCGGGTTTGAGGGGGACCTGAGCGAACCGTCCGCCGGGCAGGTCGCCGAGGCCGCCGGCCGGTGGCGCGACCGCGGCGGTACCCGGTTACAGGATCGGGTGTTGCTGCGCTTCGGGTTGCATCGGGCGCTGCGGCTCGGCAAGCCCCTGCAGTTCCACGTGGGACTCGGCGACCGTGACTGCGACCTACACAAGACCAACCCGCTGCTGTTACTCGACTTCCTGCGGCGGTCGGGGGACACCCCGATCGTGTTGTTGCACTGCTACCCCTACGAGCGTGAGGCCGGCTACCTGGCGCAGGCCTTCAACAGCGTCTATGTCGACGGCGGGTTGAGCGTGAACCAGCTCGGAGCGCGCGCGCCCGCGTTCGTCGCCCGGCTGCTGGAGCTGGCACCCTTCGGCAAGATCCTCTATTCGTCGGACGGGTTCGGCCCCGCGGAACTCCACTTCCTCGGTGCGGCATTGTGGCGCAAGGCAATTCATCGCGTATTGCGTGATTTCGTGGCCGATGACGACTGGAGCGAGCGCGACGCGATCCGGGTGGTCGACCTGATCGCGCACGACAACGCCGCCGGGCTCTACGGCGTTTGACCCCCGGCGACGCCGGGGTATACGGGCGGTTATGCCGACCGCGAGGGGTGTCTTGGATTGGGCCCGCGACAAAGTCGTGTCGTGGGTGCCCAAGGCCGACCTCGACCAGCGGGACCCCGACTACATCCGCGACCAGCTCCCCGGAACGTGGCTGCTGGCGTCGTTCTACTTCCGGGCGGACGTGCGGGGCATGCATCGCATTCCGGCCGAGGGGCCGGTGTTGCTCGTCGGCAACCACAGCGGCGGCAACGTGCCGCCCGACACCTTCGTGTTCACGCTGGCCTTCTGCTCCTATTTCGGCGTCGAGCGGCCCTTCTACCAATTGGCCCATAACCTCGTCGTGTCAGCACCGCCGCTGGGCTGGCTGCGCAAATTCGGCACGGTCGCGGCCAACCCCGAGAATGCCCGCCTCGCATTGGATTCCGGCGCCGCGCTGCTCGTCTACCCCGGCGGCGACTACGAGGTGTTCCGGCCCTCGTGGGAACGCCACAAGGTCGACTTCGGGGGGCGCATGGGCTACGTCAAGCTGGCCCGGGAGGCGGGGGTGCCGATCGTCCCCGTCGCCAGCGTCGGCGGCCAGGAGAGCGCGCTGTTCCTCAACCGCGGGCAGTGGCTGGCCAAGTTGCTGATGGCCGACCGGTTGCTCCGGCTGAAAAGCATCCCGATATCGCTGGCCCTGCCCTGGGGGCTCAACATCAGCGACCTGGCGGGCCACATTCCGCTGCCGACCAAGATCGTGATCGAGGTCCAGGACCCGATCGAGGTCGACGGTGACGACCAGGCGGTGCACGACAAGGTGATGGCCAGCCTGCAGGCCGGGGTCGACCGGCTGGCCGCCGAACGGCGATTCCCGGTGCTCGGCTGATGCGCGTCGAACGCCGTTGCGTCATCAACGCTCCCCGCTCGGCGGTGTGGAAGATCGTCAGCGACCCCGACTGCTACCCGTCGTTCATGACGAGCCTGGAGCGGTGGGAGTCGTCGAACGACAAGCCCCCCGGTGTCGGTGCGCGCTACACCGTGCATTGGAAGATCGGCTCCGTACCCGTGGGCGGCCTCATCGAGGTGGTCGAGTTCGACGACGACCGCGACCTGGCCTTCGTGGGCCTGACCGGCATCACCCTGCGGGGGCGAATCCGGCTGCGCGACGCCCACGACGGGCGGACGAAGGTGACGTTTCGCCTGTCGTACCAGGCGCCGGGCGGCCTGCTCGGTTACATCGCCGACCGGATCGCCGTGCGCCAGGTGGGCCGCACGCTCGCCGAGACGTTGAAGCGGCTCAAGACACTCGCCGAGTCGTAACCGAATGAGGCCGCAGGTGATCGGCTCAACCTAGTTGTCGCCCAATGTGGTTCGGGCAGCAACTGGTTCCCGAACCGTCAGCGCGTAGGAACGCTCATGCGGCACGAGCAGCTGCGCTCGCCACGAACAGGTGTCGATGGCACGGCGGACCGAACGTTTCGCGCGGCCGGGTTAGCGTCTCGGGCCCCGTAGCCTGATCAGGGGTCTCCGCGTTTTGTTCGCCACTGAGCGCCGCCGTATCGGCCTCGCCGCGGGCTAGCGCCACTATCGCGACAATCACCACTATCACGGCCGACGCCAGGACGATCGTGCCCACGCCATCGGCGTTGAGGGTCTCGCCGAGCACCACGATGCCCAGAACCGATGCCACCGCTGGTTTGGCCACGGTCACCGACGGCATTGAGGCGGTCAGCGCACCAGCGCGAAACGATGACTGCTGAAAGATCATCCCCGCCAACGCCGCCAGTATCCAGACATAGAACTCTGGCGCGCACAGCAGCGCAGCGAAACCATGTCCGGCCGCCGCGACAACGGCTTTGGTGAGCACCGCGAACAGGGCCAGTGACGAACCGGCCACCACCGCCAGCAGTACAGCCGCACGCGGACCGGGCCAAATGCGCGCACCCAGGACACAGCAGACCAGTAGCGGCCCCAACACCAGGGCCACCACAGTCCAGGTTGTCAGCGACCCCTGCGACTGCCCGGCCTTCGGGTCGCCAACCGTGACGACCACCGCCAGAGCGACGGCGAGGACCGTCGCCCACATCCACTGCCAGCGGGTCACCCGCTGATGGGTCAGCCGCGCATTGACCGGCAGGGCGAAGAGCAGCGCCGTCACCTGCAGCGCCGTCACCAACATCACCGACCCGAGCTCCAGCGCGGCGGCTTGCAGGCTGTAGTTGGCAACGGCTCCGCCGCCGCCAAGCCACCACCGGGAGTCGCGCAACGACATGCGGAACAACTCCCAGTGGCCGACTGGTTCGTCGGTGACCTCATGCGCGGACCGTTGACGGCTCACCGCGCCGATCGCGGATGCCAGCGCGGCGCACAGGGCGAGCACAACCGCGATGTCCGACTTCAACATGGGACCTCCTCAAGATGCCGAGATCACTTCGGGCTAGACCCCGAAGTAGACGCCGTACCTGCTCGCCGCGAGCGCTTTCAACAGCCACAGGACCAGCCCGGTCCCAGCCAAGGTGCCCAGAGTCACTGTCACGATGAAGGCGACCCGGAAGATCGTGGAGAGCGCCGACCGGAGAGGGTTCTGCTGGTCGACGGTTGTCGACGGGCGGATGTTACTGGCGGTCATGGCATTCTCCTCGTTGACTTCCTTCGGTCATGTGCTTTGTCGTGGCCTGGTTCACGACGAATTCATGAAGGAAATGGTCATGGACGAGGCACTGCTTCCGGAATGGCCGGGAAGCCAGATTGGTCTGCCTCTAGGGATAGGGTTTCCTATCCATTCAGCAAGCATCGCGTGATCTGGTGCGACCAGCGTCGGTTGAGGCGCCCGCCCTGAAGTCGTCAGACGACCGCACCCGAAGTCTCTGCTTTGGCGCCGCAGTTACCCGTCTCGAGTACCGTCATCGCGCAGCCCACGGCGTCCAATCGACGCCGCTCTTACGAAGCGAAGGGCCGGTCGAGGCGGGCGCGCAGCTTCGCCGTGCCGGCCAGGAGCATCACTTCGGCGCTCTGATGAGCAACCAGTCGCCCGATGCGCGGGCAGAGCCGACGCAGGATGGCCAACGCCGCGGGAGGGGCGTCAGACCATCCCCGTGGCATCGAAAACCCAGCTGGTGTCCGCATTCGCGAGGTTCTCGAAGTGGTTCGGGGGAGCGAAGGCGACGAGACTGTTCATGTCCCAATAGTCTTTCCAGACGGTGATCTTGCCGTCCGCGACCTTGTGGACCGTGACGAATCTCAGCACACCCTGCTCGCCCGACGTGAACGTCCACGTCTCGGAATGCTCGTACATGACGTCGGAACCGTTGGACACCAGCACGCCGTCGTGGTTTTCGTAGCCCGCCAGCGGCTCGAGGCCCATCTTGAGCCGCTTGACGATGTCTTCCGGTCCGCGCGCCGACAGCGCCGGAACCGGCATGTCGACGTAGAGGCAGTCATCGGACAGGAACGTCTTGACCGCCTCCCAGTCCCGCCGCGAGAGCGCCTGCCACAGCCCGAGGACGACATCCTCGACCGAAATCATAGAAACGTCTGTCATAGCGCAAATAAACTCGGTAACCGGACGGGTGTCAACACCGTCCGGACCATGGAGGATGCATTCCATGAGCGGACGGGCAAAGATCCTCATCGCCTTCGCCGTCGGCGCGATCCTCGCCGGGATCTGCGGAGCGATCGCTTATGGATTTTGGGGCGCCAGCCACGAGTGTCACGAATGGGTGGACGGCCACGGCTACCGACTGGTGCATGACGAGTGGTGGGCGAAGAACCGCGGTTGTGTGGCCAGGACGGCGGCCGGTGACGAGGTGATCCACAGCGAAGGCCTGGCCGGTAAGGCGATCGGGTGGGCGTGGCAGTTGGCGATCTTCGCGGCGGGCGCCCTGCCGACGGCGATCATTTTGGCGCTGTTTGCTTTTCGGTGGCGCGGTGGTGGTGCCGGCCCAGTGGAGCCCTAGCCGGTGATGCGGGCCATCGACCGCGCCGGCCCCAGTGCCACCGGCAGCGACGACCAGCCCCGCAGCACGCGTGTGTCGCGCCTGCTGCCCGCGCCAGCCGCGCGCACCTGGGGAAAACGTTCGAAGAAGGTCCGCAGCCCGACTTCGCCCTCGGCGCGCGCCAGCGCCGCACCCAAACAGAAGTGCCGTCCTCCGGAGAACGCGAGATGCCTTCCCGCATTGGCTCTTTCGATGTCGAAGCGGTGCGGTTCGTCGAAGACGGATGGGTCGCGGTTGGCGGCGGCCAGATAGACGAGCACCAGGTCGCCCCGCTGCAGCTGCTGGCCGGCCAGTTCGACCTCGCCCCGCGCCATCCGGGCCGTCAGCTGCACCGGCGACTCCAGCCGCAGTATCTCCTCAACGGCATTGGGCCACAGGTCGGGCCGTCGGCGCAATGTGTCGAGGTGGTCGGGAGTGTCCAGCAGCATGCGAATCCCGTTGCCCAGCAGGTTGACCGTGGTCTCGAAGCCGGCCGCCAACACCAGCCCGGCGATCGCCTGGAGCTCGCTGGCGTCCAAATAGGTTTCTGCCGAGCCGCTTTCGGCTATCTGGATCAGCTGGCTCATCAAGTTGTCGGTCGGGGCGCGCCGTAACTGGCTCAGGTGCTCGGCGAGCCACGAGCTGAAGCCGGCGAGTCCGCGCTGCACGCGGCGGTACTGCTGCCACGTCAGCCCGATGTCCAGGCTCGGTGCGGCGAGTTCACCGAATTCCAGGACGCGCCGCCGTTCCCGCTCTGGGACGCCGAGGATGTCGCTGATGATTGCGACCGGAAGCTGCGAGCAATACCGGCCGACGATGTCGACGACCTGGGAGGAGCCGGACTCGGCGGCCAGCGAATCCAACAGCTCGGCCGCGGTGTCCTCGACCCGATCCCGCAATGCGGCGACCGCCCGGGGGGTGAAGACCGCCGAGACCGTCTTGCGGTAGCGGGTGTGGTCTGGCGGCTCGACGGCGAGCAGCGACGGCGCGCGGAGCGGGTGCAGCAGGTCGTCGCGGGTGCGGCCCTCCAGCCAGCGCAACGGCCGCGGCAGATTCGCGCCGAACACCAGCACGCGGAAGTCGTCGGAGCGCAGCAACTCATGGGCGAGCGCATGGTCGGCCGTGAGGTAACTGACGCGGCCCTTGACCAACGGCCCCGCGGCCCGGAACTCGTCGTAGAAGGGCGCCGGGTTTTCGGCCACCCCGGGATCGGCGATCAGCCTGGCGTGCAAGTCACCCCGGCGGACCCCGAGCGTCGCGACGCCCCGGATGAACCCGTGCATCGCCAACCAGTGCAGTCGTTCCTTCACCGGCCCCTCCATCGATCGATGCCACCGAGCCTAGGCCCGAACGCCCCGGCCCGGGTCAGCACTCGGCGATGATCTTGAATTCTGTCGTCACCGTTTTGTTGGGGTTGCTGCTGTTGATGCCGTAGGCGCTGCCGGTGATCGTGTACGCGTCGTTGGTGACGTCGGCGTGCGCGTCGCCCACGCCGCCTTCCCAGAAGCTGCCGGTGAACCCGTCGACGTTGCGGATCTTCACCCACTGGGGCATCACCCGGTAACCACTGGTCAGCACGACCGCCTCGACGCCGCCGTCGCGGTCCTTGATGTCGATGGTGCGGTACTGCTGGGTCTGGCTGCACGCCGGGGGGCGCGTGGTGTGGGTGGCGCCGTCGATGGTCAGGCGGGCCGCTTTTCGGGGTACCGTCTGCGCACCGCCGCACCCGGCGACGCTGACGACTACCGCCACCAGGGCCAAAACGACTGTGAGCAACCGATTTTGCACCAGCCGACCTCCTTACTGCCGCTTCGGCATCAGCGCGGGTAGCGACTTGACGATGCTGCGTCGTACGAATTCCGGACTCAGACCCTTGAACAAGTCGATCAATCGGATGCTGCGGGGCACGTACCAATGCAACCGCTTCGGGTTGTGGTAAGCCTGCCATGCCGTTTCCGCCACACTGCTGGCCGGCATCAACCGCAGCATGCCCTTCTTGGGCGCGGCGGCGCGCAGTTCCTCCGCCGTCATGGGCGTGCCGCCGTCCGAGTGGTTGGTCGTCGTGGTCAGGATTGCGGTGTCGATCAGGCCGGGCAGGACGTCGGCGACCCGCACCCCGTGCCGGTGCCATTCCACGCTCAGCGCCTCGGTCAAGCCCTTGACCGCGTGCTTGGTCGACGAATACACGGCCAGGCGGGGCATGCCGTACGTCGCCGACGAGGACGACGTCGAGAACATCAGGCTGCCCGGGGCCTTCTTCAGGTACGGCAACGATGCGTAGGCGCCGCTGAGCACCGCCTTGAAGTTGATGTCGACCACGCGCATGGCGGCCTCGTATGGCACGTCCTCGAACCAGCCGGATTCACCGATCCCGGCGTTGTTCCACATCATGTCGAGGCCGCCGCCACCGTTGCCGGCGCAGAAGTCGGCCAGGGCGCCCTCGAGCGCCGCCCTGTCCGTCACGTCAACCCGGCGGGTCCACAGCCGGCCGCCACCCAGTTCTTGTTGCAGGGTGGTCAGGCCGTCGTCGTTGCGGTCCACGGCGCCGACCCGCCAGCCCTTGGCGTGGAACAGCTTTGCGCCCTCCCGACCCATGCCGCTGCCCGCGCCGGTGATGAAGACCGATTTCACGGCGCGTCAGTCCGCCTCGACCACATCTTTGATGCGGTTCAGGGTTTTGGTCATGTCGCGGACGTTGCGCCGCTTGCGCAGAAAACCACCGAACAGCCAGTAGAGGCCGATCCACGGCGCCGGGTTGAGGCGGAAAGACTCGGTCACGTCCGTGCCGCCACCGCTGGGAGCCAATCGGTAGTGCCAGTTGTTGACCGCCCGATCGCCGAGCAGCACCGCAAAGCCGAATTCGCGGCCCGGTTCACACGCGGTGACCTCGCACGTCGTCCAATACACCGGCCCGATCTCGTTACGCCGCACATGACCGCGGAATTTGGCGCCGAGGGCCGGGCCGTTCGCGTCGCCCAGCCATTCGGCCTCAAACACCTCGGGGGAGAACCGTCCGATGTTGCCGACGTTTGCGATCAGATCCCAGATCTTGTCCGCAGACGCCGCCATGTGAACGGTGGCCGAACCTTCCATGGCCTGATCCAAACACAGCTTCGCGTTCGGTCATAGACCGCGAGGGCGGTTGATCGTCAGTGTGGGGTCGCCGCCTGGATCAGCCCGTTGATGATCTCCTTGATGCCCTGCGCGGGGTGCGAGTACCACCCGATCGGCAGGCCCGAGGCGGTGCCGCACTTCGGCCACGCCTCGACCCCTTGGTCGGCGAAAACCCGGTTGGCGACGGCGATTTGCTGCTCCCGGGACGCAGCCGCGGGATTGCCGACACCGCCGTATCGCTCCCAGGTGCCCGGTTTGAATTGGAGGCCACCGTATTCACCGTTTCCGGTGTTGGCGTGCCAGTTGCCACCGGACTCGCACTGGGCGATCGCGTCCCAGTTGGGCGTGGGGGCCGAGGTGGCCACACCGGTGGACGAAGCTATCGACGCTGCAACGAACCCGCCGACCGCCAGGGACTTGACGAGAGGCTTGCAGAGAATTTTCATGTCATGGATTTCGGCCGCTGTGGCCAAAGCGTTACCCATTCGAAAATGCTGCGAGATATGTCGTCTATCTGCGGAAATGGCCTTATCAAGGAACCGGAAGAAAATGTTAGAAACCGATGAGGAAAAACTAAATTATTGCTGGCAATATGACCGCGTTGCTAACGCCAGCGCCCGTTGATAGAGGCCGTCGAGCCGGCGCCCGCGGACGACGCCGCGCGTGGCGGCGTCGAGCTGCGCGGCGCACGCCGGCGAATGCAGCAGGTCCCAATGGGCCACCACCTGGGACAGCATCACTTGATTGAGGTCGTCGATCGCTGACCGCGACGCCGACAGGTCCGCCGCCTCGGTCGGGGCGGACCCGGGATCGAGCTTCCATTGCGCGAACCGGCTGTATTCGATCCCCTCGGTCGCGCTGATCTGGTCGGCGAAGAGCCGGGTCACGTAATCGGCGTCGATCTGCTGGACCGAGGCCTGGGCGGCCATCTTCGCGAGCTCTAGCTGGGCGCGGCCCTGGTCTTCGATGGCCCCGTGGGTGGTCCACTTGAAAGCGGCGACCGGCTCGGCGATCCGTAGGCGCTGCGCGGCGGCGTCGACCAGCCCGGTGAGTGAACTCGTCTCGTCCGCTCTCGCCGGCGGCGCCGCCAGGATCGCCAGCCCGGCGAGCATGCCGCCGCAGCAGCGGGCAACGAGAGCGGTGCGGCGGTTGGCCATGACCATGATTCTGCGGCAGCCCCGCTACCCGGACCTTTTCGAGTTAGCCTGAATTGCTGATGTCGTCGCCAATGGACAGCCGCGGCCCGCGCCGGGTCGGTGGCAAGCGCGGGAAATCGTTGCGCTCGAAGCGAATTCGCGCGCTGCTCGCCCTTGCGCTGGCGATCCCCTTGCTGCTGGGTGCGGCGTTCCTGCTCATCGATCGCCTCCATTCGACGCCCGCCGACGCGCTCGAGCATCCCGCCAGCCCGGTGAACGACGAGCAGTCGCGGGCTCAGGCCGTCCAGTCGGCCCAGAACGTGGTCAGCACGACGGGCCTGCAGACGTCGTCGGCCGGCTACTCACTGATGTCCTGCAAAGACCGCGACGACCCGCCGTATCAAGGCTCGATATACCTGACCTTCTCGCTGCCCGCGGGGGCACCCGCCGACACCTACTTCGCCCGCATTGCGGCGACGCTGGCCCAGCACGGCTGGGCCGAGGGCCTGCCCCCCAACAACCACGCCTTCGCCAAGACGCTCACCAAGGACGCGGTCACGGTGATCGTTTACCGCCACGACGACGAACCCCGTCTGGGCGTCCTGCGCGTCTACGGTGAGTGCCGCAACATGAACGACCACCGCCGGGACGCGGCGGCATGGACCGATGTCACCGACCAGTTCCCCAGGACGAGTTGAACGGCCGGCCACAGAGGGCCATGACGTGCTACTGCGCCCGACGGCGTCGTCGTCGGGCGCAGTAGCGATCTCGGGACAGGTGAGGCTATCCGCCGCCGCCGGGAGTGGCACCCAGGGTGCCCTGCAGGTCCGGCTTCATGGCGTTGAGCTGCGCTCCCCAGTACTCCCAGCTGTGCGTGCCGTTGGCGTTGAAGTTGAACACCGCGTTGTGGCCGCCGGCAGCGTTGTAGGCGTCCTGGAACTTCAGGTTGCTGCTGCGTACGAAGTTCTCCAGGAACTCGGCGGGCATATTGGCCCCGCCCAGCTCCGACGGTGTGCCGTTACCGCAGTAGATCCAGAGTCGGGTGTTGTTGCCCACCAGCTTGGGGATCTGCAGTGAGGGGTCGTTGCGCTGCCACGCGGGGTCGCTCGACGGGCCCCACATGTCGCTCGCCTTGTAGCCGCCGGCGTCGCCCATCGCGAGGCCGATCAGGGAGGGCCCCATGCCCTGCGAGGGGTCCATCAGGGCCGACAGCGAACCCGCGTAGATGAACTGGTTCGGGTGGTAGGCGGCCAGGATGAGCGCCGACGAACCGGCCATCGAGATGCCGACCGCGGCGCTGCCCGTGGACTTGACGCTCTTGTTGGAGGCCAGGTACTGCGGGAGCTCACTGGTCAGGAAGGTCTCCCATTTATAGGTCGAGCAGCCGGCCTTGCCGCAGGCCGGGCTGTACCAGTCGCTGTAGAAGCTGGACTGGCCACCGACGGGCATGACGATTGACAGGCCCGACTGGTAGTACCACTCGAACGCGGGGGTGTTGATGTCCCAGCCGTTGTAGTCGTCCTGGGCGCGCAAGCCGTCCAGCAGGTACACCGCGGGGGAGCCGTTGCCGCCGCTCTGGAATTGGACCTTGATGTTGCGCCCCATCCCCGCCGACGGCACCTGCAGATATTCGACGGGCAGGCCCGGGCGGGAGAACGCTCCCGCGGTCGGCGCGCCGCCGGCAAGACCGATCAGGCCAGGCAGGGTGACAGCCGCTGCTGCACCGACTAAAAGCCGGCGCCCCCAGGCCCGGACCTTCTCGCTCAGATCTGTCATACGTGCCCCTTGTCGGTGTGATCGTCGTCTCAGGCAGGAATTTACCGTGCGAATAGGCCGAATGTCGATCGGGACGCGGGGACATCTCAGTTTGGTATCGCTTTTCCCGCAGCAATTTCACGCCCGGGATAACGGCGCTGCGACGTTCCCGGCGGCCCGCCGTCACCACCGGATGGCCCGAAACGCCTGGCAGCGGGGCCGGGCGCCGGGTGCGCCCCAATGGACAAAGCGCCCGTTTTCGGCCCGCCCCGGACGGCGGGCCGCTCCGCGACGTCCAACCGCCGCCGAAAACGCCGATTCGGTTTCCCCGCGACGTTTATCGCCGCGAGAAGAACGCGACGTTTCCGGCGCCGACGGCTGTTCTCTGACCTGCGCGCCTTGTCGACGTCATGCGGTGGTTGTCGTCCGGCAGATTGACCGGTGATGGTGAACCGGGGCGGCCGGACTTCTGTCGACCGCGTAGGCTCTCACGAAGCAAGCCGATGGAGACCACGTTATCTCGGTCCGTTCCGGCTCTCACGAACCACCTCACCAGGGTTTTCTGGTGCGCGTGGGTGCGGCTGAGGGTGTCGGAGGTCCGGGGCCGATTGGGGCATGAGTTTGGACACGGTACTTGGGCTATCAGTGACGCCGACCGCTATGGGGTGGGTGCTCGCTGAGGGGCACGGCGCGGACGGCACCATCCTGGATCATCAGGAGCTGGCGCTGCACGTCGGCCGCGGTGCGCGCGCCGTCGGTACTGCGGAGCAGGTGGCGGACGAGATCGCGCGGGTGGAAGCGCAGGCGGCTGCGAGCGACCACCGGCTGCGGGTCATCGGGGTCACCTGGAGCGACGACGCATGCGCGCAGGCCGCCCTGCTGCTCGAATCGTTGACCGACGCGGGCTTCGACAACGTCGTGCCCGTCCGCCAACTCGAGGCCGTCGAGACACTGGCACAGGCCATCGCACCGGTGATCGGCTACCAGCAGACCGCGGTCTGCATCCTCGAACCCGACTCGACGACCGTCGTCATGGTCGACACCCACGGCGGCGAAACGCAAACGGCTACCAAGCAGGTGCGCGGCGGCTTCGACGGGCTGACTCGATGGCTGACCGGCATGTTCGACCGCAACGGGTGGCAGCCGGGCGGCGTTGTCGTCGTAGGCGCGCACAACGACATCGACGGCTTCTCCTGGCATCTCGAAAATACGCTGCCCGTACCAGTTTTCGTGCAGACGATGGCGCAAGTGACCATCGCGCGGGGCGCGGCGCTCACCGCGGCCCGAAGCACCGAGTTCACCGACGACCAACTGGTCGTGCACCCCGGGGAACCGGTCACCACGCCCACGGCACCGCGGAAGCTGCCGTACACCGGGGCTGTGACCACCCTGGCCGCCGGGGTGGTCACCTTCGTCTCGTCGATATCGCTCGCGGTCGGCCTTCAGCTGGCTCCGGCCAGCAACTCCGCCCCGCGGAACGAGGTACATGCGCCGCCACCGCAGGTCGCCGAGGCTGTGGCACCGCCCCCGGTCGTCGCGCCGCTGACGCCGCAGCCGAAAGCGCCCGTCAGAGAACCGATCACGGAACCCGCCGCGCCGGACGTGCAGCAGCCGGACACCAACGGCCGCCAGTCCTACCTGACGCGAGTGCTCGAGCACATACCGGCCGACGCCGGCGACTCGACGGGTGATTCGGCGCCGCAGCCGCCCACCCAGCCGCAGCCCTGACGCCGGCGCCGGGCCGGCGGCTCAGGCGCCTTTCGCGTGAGTCGCGGTGAAGGACACCGAAACGTCATTGGCGACCTGGACCGAGCCCATCAGCAGTGAGTAGGGCTTGACGCCGTAATCCGTTTGGCGAACGGCGGATTCGACCGTCATCCGCCACGCGTCGCCGAGATCCTCGGTGCGCACATCGACGACGTGCGTTCGGGACTTGCCGCGGATGTGCAGCTTGCCGGTCAGGCGGTACCCGTCGCCGGCCTTCTCGATGGTGTCTGCGGCATAACGGATCTCGGGAAACCTGCCGGCGTCCAACGATTTCAACGCGTTCGATTTCACCAGGGTCTTTTCCGGGCCGGACAAGCCTTTGACACCGCCCTCGCCGCGCACCACCTCAAAGGAATCGACCTCGACGGCCAACTCCGCGGTGAGTGGTTCGGCGCCCGCCCAAGCCACGGTGGCCTCCCAGCGCGTCATCGTGATGGTGAGCCGATGGCCCATCCGCGCCGCCCTGCCGGTGACGCCGGTGCGGATCAACAACTCACCGTCGGATGGGGTGAGGGTCCATAGCTCGGTCACGGACGGACCGTCATCACATTGTCAGCACCGTGCGGTAGTGCGCGCGGCCCTCTTCCAACGCCGCGTAGCCCTCGGCGGCCTGTGCCAGCGGCAACTCCTCGATCCAGGCCCGGACACCGGACAGGACCGCGAAGTGCATCGTGTCTTCGACGTCTTTCGCCGTGCCGGAGGGATGACCGATCACACTGAGCCCCGGGGTGATCAATTGGACCGGGCTGATCGGCAGGGGATCGGGGGTCACGCCGATGGTGACCAGTTGGCCTTGCGGCAGCAGCCCGCCGACGGTGTCCGCCATGGCGGCGGAGTTACCGGCGGTGGCCAGCACGACCGCGACTCCACCCAAGGCCTGCAACGCTTCTGCGACATCACCGCTGGTGGAGTCGACGTAGTGATGGGCCCCCAATTTCCTGGCGTCTTCGGCTTTGGCGGTACCACGGGCGATGGCAACGGTCTCGAAACCCATCGCACGAGCGAACTGCACCCCGAGATGGCCGAGCCCGCCGACGCCCAGGATCGCCACCCGGTCACCGGGCACGGCGTTGGTCTGGCGCAGCGCGTGGTAGGTGGTGACCCCCGCGCAGCCCATCGGCGCGGCCTCCACGTCGGAGAGCTCCGACGGAATCCGGGCCAGCGAGCTGACCGGTACCGTCACCGACTCCGCGTACCCGCCGGGGTAGTGCCAGCTCGGCACCTTACCGTTCGCGCAGTGGATGAAAATCCCCCTGCGGCACGGATCGCAGTGATAACAGCAGCCGCCGAACCACCCCACCGCCACCCGGTCGCCGACCGCGAACTCTTCGACGCCGTCGCCGAGTTCGGCGATCCTCCCGGCAATTTCGTGCCCCGGGGTCAGTGGCCAGGACATGTTCGGGAAGCCGCCGTTCACGAAGGCGCGGTCGGTCCCGCATATCCCACACGCGGTGACCGCAATCCGCACCTCGTCACGACCGGGCGGCGTTGTTTCGACATCGGCGAGCTCCAGTGGGCCGCCCACGGACTGTATCCGCACGGCTTGATGTGTCGGCATCGGCTTAGCCTAGTGCGCGACAGGTTATTTCGCCGCGCCGACGGTGTGGTAGTCGACCTGCCAGTGCTTGATCCCGTTGAGCCAGCCCGAGCGGAGGCGCTCCGGCTTTCCGATCGATTCCAAGTTGGGGATGCCGTCGGCGATCGCGTTGAACATCAGGTCGATGGTCATCCGCGCCAGGTTCGCCCCGATGCAGTAATGGGCACCGGTGCCACCGAAACCCACGTGCGGGTTGGGGTCGCGCAGGATGTTGAAGGTGAACGGGTCGTCGAACACGTCCTCGTCGAAATTGGCGGAGCGGTAGACCATCACCACCCGCTGCCCCTTCTTGATCTGCACGCCCGACAGTTCGTAGTCCTCCAGCGCGGTGCGCTGGAAGGACGTCACCGGGGTGGCCCACCGGACGATCTCGTCGGCCGCGGTGGCGGGACGCTCCCGCTTGAACAGCTCCCACTGATCGGGGAAATCGGTGAAGGCCATCATGCCCTGGGTGATGGAGTTGCGAGTGGTCTCGTTGCCGGCCACCGCCAGCAGGATCACGAAGAAACCGAACTCGTCGTCGGACAGCTTGTGGCCGTCGATGTCGGCCTGGACCAGCTTGGTGACCAGGTCTTCGCCCGGATTCTTCGCCCGCTCGGCGGCCATCTGCATGCCGTACATGATGAGTTCGACGGACGCGGTCATGGCGTCGTTGCTGGCGAACTCGGGGTCCTGGTCACCGACCATTTCGTTGGACCAGTGGAAAAGCTTCTTGCGGTCTTCCTGTGGCACGCCCATCAACCCGGCGATGGCCTGCAACGGCAGCTCGCACGACACCTGCTCGACGAAGTCACCGCGCCCCTCGGCGGCCGCTTCCTCGACGATGCGCCGGGCGCGCTCGGCGAGGTCGCCGCGCAGGCGCTCGATGGCTCGAGGGGTGAAGGCACGCGAGATGATCTTGCGCAGCCGGGTGTGTTGGGGTGCATCCATATTGAGCAGGACGAACTTGCCGCGTTCGACCTGCTCGTCGACCGTGCCGTCCTTGTAGCGTGGCAGCGCGGTCTTCTGCAGGCTGGAGAACACGTCGCTGCGCAGCGAAACCTCTTTGACGTCTTTGTGCTTGGACACCACCCAGAAGCCGCCGTCGTCGAATCCGCCCGCCCCGATCGGCTGCTCGTTCCACCAGATCGGCGCGGTTCGGCGCAGCTCGGCCAGCTCTTCCACCGGCAGCCGCTCGGCGTGGACGTCCGGGTCGGTGAAGTCGAATCCGGGCGGAAGATTGGGGACCGGCTTGGCGGTTGGCTCGACGGTTGGCATGGCCCGCTCCTCGATGACGAAGTGGTCTAGTCGTCTTTGTGCAAATAAACCATTGCCGCACCACGGTTGGGAAGCATTGCGGCAAGATCGCCGGGGCCGAATTGGAACGTGTTCAGCGTTCCGCGCCCGGCCGGCCGATACGGTCTTGTGGCCGGCGCCCCGATGGATATGCTTTGGTGCAGGTCACCGGCGACGACAGGCGGGGTGGAACATGATTCGGGAACTGCTCAGCGCCGCTTCTGTAGCGGGCATCGCGATTGGCATGGCGCCGTGCGCGGCCGCGGGGTACGACGGCGACGTGCCGGGCATGAATTATCAGGCGTCGCTGGGCGCGCCGTGCGACAACTACGAGCGCTTCATCTTCGGTCGAGGCCCCAGCGGCCAGGCCGAGGCGTGCCACTTCCCGCCGCCCAACCAGTTCCCTGCGGCGACCACCGGGTACTGGGTCATCTCGTACCCGCTGTACGGCGTGCAGCAGGCGGGCGCGAAGTGCCCTGGGCCGCAGGCGGCGGCGCAGTCCGACGCCGGGCTGCCCATGCTGTGCCTCGGGGAGCGGGGCTGGCAAGAGGGATGGTTCACCGGGGCGGGGTTCTTCCCGCCGGCCGGATGACCGGCTGAGCCATGGCCGACGCGCGGCCCGCCGCAACGCCGATCCCGCGCTGGCTGCGGTTCGTCCTCGCGTCCGATCGTGCCGGCTCGGCGTGGTACATCGGGACGGGCTTCTTCTTCGCGCCGGTTCTCGCCGTGCTGTCGCCGTGGCCCACCGTCACCGCGGTGCTGTGGGGGATCATCGGGATGGCCGGGCTGTGGCTCGGCCTGCTGGGCATCGCGATGGCCGTCGGGCTGGCCCGAATCTTGCGGTCCGGCGCCGAGATCCCCGAATCCTATTGGCGCACCTTGGTGAACTACTAGCGCAGCCCGGCCGGGCTAGAGTCATAGCAACTGTCCTGCGACTAGAGGAGATCGAGATGGGCTTCACCCCGAAGGATGCGGTCGACGCGGCCAGGGATATCGCGACCAACGCGGTCGAAAAGGCTTCCGACATCGTGGAACACGCCAGCGACATCATCCGTGGCGACATCGCCGGCGGCGCCAGCGGGATCGTTCAGAACTCGATCGACATCGGCACGTACGCGGTGGACCGCACCAAAGAGATGTTCACCGGCCGCGACGAGGTCGACGACGACGAAATCTAGCGGCCGTCAGATGGAGGCGGCCTCGTTGAGCTCGTCGAGCCTGTTGGTCGCCTCCAGGTATTCCTGCACCCAGCGCTCGATGACCGTCGCCGTCTTCTCCACCTTGGTGAACTGGCCGACGACCTGACCGACCGGGTTGAACGCGACGTCCACGCTCTCGTTCGGGTACCGGTTCGTTGCCCGCACCGCCATGCCGGAGACCATGTACTGCAGCGGCATGCCGAGCGGCTTCGGGTTGTCCGGCTGCTCCCACGCTTCGGTCCAGTCGTTACGCAACATGCGGGCCGGCTTGCCGGTGAACGACCGGCTGCGCACGGTGTCGCGGCTACCCGCCTTCACGTACGCCTGCTGCTGAACCGGGGTGTTCGAGGATTCCTCGACCATCAGCCACTGCGAGCCCGTCCACGCCCCTTGGGCACCCAGCGCCAGTGCCGCCGCGATCTGCTGGCCGCTGCCGATACCGCCGGCCGCCAGCACCGGCACCGGGGCGACCTCCTTGACCACCTGCGGCCACAACACGATGGAGCCCACCTCGCCGCAGTGCCCGCCCGCCTCGCCGCCCTGGGCGATGATGATGTCGACGCCGGCGTCGGCGTGCTTGCGTGCCTGCGACGGCGAGCCGCACAGCGCGGCCACCTTGAGTCCGGCGTCGTGGATGTGCTTGATCATGTCCGCCGGCGGGGTGCCGAGCGCGTTGGCGATCATCTTCACTTTGGGGTGCTTGAGCGCCACCTCGACCTGGGGCGTGGCGGTCGCCTCGGTCCAACCGAGGAGCTGCAGGCTGTCGCCGTCGCTGTCCTCGATCGGCACGCCGTGGTCGGCGAGGATCTTCTTGCCGAAGTCCAGGTGCTCTTGGGGCACCATCTTGCGCAGCGTTTCGGCCAGCTCTTCGGCGGACAGGTGCGAGTCCATCCCCTCGTACTTGTTGGGAATGACGATGTCGACCCCGTACGGGTGGTCGCCGATGTTCTCGTCGATCCAGTTGAGCTCGATCTCGAGCTGCTCCGGGGTGAAGCCGACCGCGCCGAGCACGCCGAACCCCCCGGCCTTGCTGACCGCGACCACGACATCACGACAGTGGGTGAACGCGAAGATCGGAAACTCGATACCTAGCTCATCGCAGATGGCGGTGTGCATGCCTACTCCTGGGACCCGGCCGAATTGAAACGTGTTCTAGTTTAGTACGGACCCCATTGACGTGGCCAGCGGGTCCTGACCTGCGTTTTGTCACTACGACCCGTCGCTGGCTGTCAGACTGCCGCGCTGTGGGCAACCCACAGCACCACGAACGCGAACATGCAGCCGGCGCACACGAGATGATCCCGGCAGACCGACCTGGCCAGCCGCGCCTGCTCGGGCGCATCGTCCACCCGGCGCCCGAGTCGCACCGCGTCGGGAACCGTTTGCGTCAGGGCCAGCATGATCGGAATCCCCGCGAGGACGGCCGACAGCACCAGCAGCCACCACGGTTCCAGGCCGCGGGCGGACTGGAAGGTCAACGCCGCCAACAGGATCACCATGACGAGGGCGATGAGCCGGCTCATCGGGCGGGACGTGGTGGTGGCGCGGTGGTAGTAAGCCGCGACGGATGCGAGCACAGGCTCGGGCAGATCAGCTGGCGCAGAACGAAACCGGAGCACCTGCACGTCGAATATCAGATCCATCCACAGGACGGCGAACAGGAACCCGGCGCAGGCCGTGAGCAACGAGGCCATGACGCTCCTCCATCTCCGGCTCACTGGGAGCACTCGCTCGACGTGGATCCATTGTTTCTCAGCACCGTGTCGAAGTGGAATCAGCTTGGCCTCGTTCTCGATGCGCACTGCCACGTTCACGCGCCCGACACATTTCGTGGTGCCGCCCCGTCTTAGACGGCAGCCCTGACTGCAGGCGTACCTGGTGCGACCGCCGCGCGTGCACCAGCAGCCCAGCCGTGGGGACATTGGGCACTATCGATTTCCTCGGCGACTACATTCGCCCGTACGCAACGGCCATCATGAGGCCGATCACCGCCATCAGAAGAAACACCATCGCCACCGGGTCGATTAGTTCGAACATCATGCGATCACCACTGCCTCGGGCCGTCAGCCATGCCGGATTGAACGGCTGGTGAATGCCACTACACGACGTATGTCGTTGTAGCACAACACGAATGGCGCCTGGTCGCTGATGCCGCCAGCCGATCTACGCCGCGACGCGATGTCGTTGACGCCTACTTCGTTTCGGCTGCTTGCCTGTCGTTGTGGTGGTCTCTGGCGCCCGAGGGTCACCGTTGCGTCGCGGTGGCGGCCTGTGGTCGGGGTTTTTCGCCACGTACATCTCGTACGGCACGGCCTCTAGCAGCGTCACCAGCCGTCCCCTCTCGTCGGGGAGCGGGTAGATGCGCTGCTCGCCAGGACGTGCGCCGGCGATCGCGTGGCCCAGCGGCGACAGCGTCGAGTAGACCGTGACGTCGGCGCCCTCGCCGAAACGCCGGCCGAGCAGGAAGGTTTCCGTCTCGCCGGAGGCGTCGTAGCGGATGGTAAGAACCATGCCCGGTTCGGCGATGCGAGCGCCGACGGCGTCCTCACCGACGACTGCGTTGGTCAGCAGATCCTGAATCTCGCATATGCGTGCACGTCGCGCCGCGTAGCCCGCGACGAGATTCGCGTCATAATCCATGAAGTCGTCGGGAACTTCGATACTGCGCCGCGAGCGCAGCGCGGCGAGCTCATTGTGCAGTCGCGCGTAGTCCAGTCGCGTCATCCAGATGCGTTCGGTACTAGTCATTTTGGGTGGTGTCCTTTCTCTTGTCGAGGAGTGTCGTCAGGGGCGGGCCCAATGCGGGCAGCCGCCACTGACGACCCGCAGGGCCCGTGGTGGGCAAATTCCGGCGCGTTTGAACCCGCGGCTATCGCGGGGTGTCAGCGTCCGTTTTCGGCGCAGCGGATCGAACTCGCGCAGGGGCTTCGGGTTGCCGGCCGGAGGCGGACTGTTCGGCGTGAACTTTGGTCGTCAATTCCCATGGTGGCGTGAATGGAAGCTGCAGTGTTTGCCAGAACCGGACAACACCGCGGTGGTCGATTGTCGCCATCCGACAACGCGGATTCGTGATCGTGGCCTGGAAGCCGATACCGCGAATCTCGGACCCGCACCGGACGCCGCGGCGGGAAAGTCGCGGCGACGATACGGGTAGTGGGTTTAGCGCTGGTTGGTGTGCCCGTCGCCGTCGACGACCAGATTGTCGAAGTTCTTTTGCCATTGCGCGTGGCGGGCCCGGTTGAAGGCCGCCCGGGTACCGGCGACCAGCACGCCTGCCGCGATGGCCACGCCGAACCAGGTCAATAATGCGGCCGCCACTGCCTCGTCGCCAGCGGTTTCGGGGGGTGGGCCGACATGCGAACCGTCTTCACCCACCCAGATGTCGATCGAATCACCGATGGTGACTCCCCGAGGCGCCGACACTGCGCCGGTGTGTTCGGTCCCGCCATCAACCCATCGGGCAAGTACGGTGATCGTCGGTCCTAACGATTCGTGGTAGGCGACCTTGAGGCTGGTGACTGTCCCGGTGACCACGCGACTGATCTGGGCCCGCTCGGCGTATTGGCGGCTGCGGGAGTCGTAGACCACGGTGCCCACGGCGGCAGCGATCGGCACGGCAATGACCGAGATGACCACGGCCAGCACCACAACGAGTGCCTCGACTCGATCTCCGATGCGTACCAATGGGTTGAAGCCAAATAGTTGCGCAAATCGCCACCGCGGCAAGCGCACGGTAAAGGTGTCCAACGCCGTGTCTTCGTCCGACCGATGGCCCGTCGGCCGGCCACAATTGGGATGCGGGGTAGTCATTGGTTGATTCCTGTCGGCGGGTCGCTATGGCTTCATCGTGGCGTGAGTGGGCCCGGCAGGCTTTGCGGAAACTCAACAATGGCGTCGCGGCCTTTTGTTGCATTTCGATAGCGTCGACGGTTAATCGTCGTCCGCGACCGCGAGGTCGATCATCATGGCCAGCCGCTTTCTGGCGTCGTCCAACGGCAGCTCGGTGATTTCGGCCATCTTGCGTAGCCGGTATCGCACCGTGTTTTCGTGTACTCCCAAACGCCGACCGGCCTCGACCGGGTCGCCCTGGGCCTCCAGCCAGCCCCGCAGCGTCGCCACGTAGTCGGTCTCGTTGGCGCGGTCGTGGCGACGCAGCTCGGCCACCGGTCCACGGTCGGGGGACCGGCCTGACCGCGACCCGATGCGCAGCCGCTGCAGCAGGATTTCATCCCATGACTCGTCGTAAGCAGGAGGCGTGACCCGCGACGTCGCCTCGTGCAGCGCGAGGCACTCATCGGCCTCGCGGCGGGCGGCTGCGAGGTCCGCCACCTCGGCTACCCCGCTGATGCCGGCCAACACCGTTACCCGCTCGGGTAGGGCCGCCCGCAAGCCGGTGATCCAGCGTCGGGCCGTCATTACCTGGTCGCCGGGAAGCACGGTGTAGACGGTGTTGCCTGCCAAGGCGCTGCGGCCTGGACGTGACCAACCGAACCCGGTGGTGGCGCGCTCGAACGCGAGCAGAAGAGGGGCATCGCGTTCGGTGCTGGTGAACGCTTGGAGTGCGATCACCCGCAACTGACTGTGCGGCAGGCCCAGCCTGCTGGCCAGCGTGGCGGCGTCAGCGGCGCCCTCCAACAACCGGATCACCAGCTCGGACTCGACCTGGCGCTCCAGGTCCGCGCTGGCTCGTGACCGCAGCAGATGCAAGGCCACCGTGTGCGCGCCGTCGGCCAAGGCGATGAGCGCGACCCCGTCCAGCGGCGCCGAGCACGCGACCCACACCGACCCGAGGAGTTCTCGTCCCGAGCGCACCGCCACCACCATCCGGCCGGTCATCCCCTGCTCGGTGTCCTCGGCGACAAACAGTGGATCGTCGGAGGCCGCCAGGTGCGCGAAGACTCCGCGGGCCTCGAATAATGCGCGCAGCTGTTCCGGTGCCTGTCGTTCCAGGATGGTCGCCACCCGCGCAGAGTCCGCGTCCTGCTGCTGCCTCGAATACGCCAGCACCCGCAACAGCCGATCGTGGATAACTAGTGCACCGCCGATGGCGTCGGCCAGACTGTCCGCCAGCGCGAACAAATCGGTGGGACCACGACCGGACTCTGTCTCACGGCCCTCCAGCACCAGCCCATAGACGACCGCCGCCACCTCGCTCCAGGCCATCTCCTCGTCGACAACCATGATCGCGAGGTCGTCGGACGCACCGGCGAAGGTCACCTCTTGGCCGTGGCCGCGCAGTAGCACCACGGTGGCCCGAGCCGAGGTTGCCCAATGCACAGCTTGGGTCACCGTGTCGGCACCGATGGCCAACAAGACATCGCCGACGACGGCGCGGTTTCCGACGGACTCGTGGATGACGACGCTGCGCAATTCCGTCGACCGCGGCACAGATGACCATTTAAGGCGGACTCCGTAATCGCCCAACACATTCACTAAGCGGTCCAACGTGATCACAAGCCGCTCCCCATACCATCGACCGTAGCGACATTTCTGTGGCCGTTACGGAACTCTGGACACGAGACATAACCGGCGACGGCTCTCACGTGATTGGTGGCGAGCCGCATTACGGATTAACGGCACGAACCACATAGGCGGCGAGTGCGCAAGACGCAGGGACGAGGACGCTGACGCGCCGTAGCGATCACGCTATTGATCCGCTCCCTCGCCAGCGGGTAGCGTAGTGCTGCCAATTACGACACGGCTAGTAGCGTAATTGCGGCCCCGTTCACCGAGAGGATCGGCTCGATGCGCAGCGCCTACGCCGGCGTTCCCTTCACCACGTCGACGGCGGAGATCGAAGCCGCCCTGGCGGATGTCAGCATTCCGACGCTGCTGTTGTCGCTCGTGCACATCACCGGCGACCCGCGCTTCATCCGCGACTTCAAGCAGATGGGCGTCTTCCTCAACGAGATCCAGGGATTCATGTCCGAGGAGGACAAGGCGCGGGCCCGGGCGGCGGCCTTGCCGGTGATCACCGACTACCGGGACCGCGGATGTCCCGAGCCGGAACCGCTCGGCGTCGACCTCATCCGGGAAATGATGGACTGGGCGGCCTGCGAGCACGTGAGTGACGACTACCTGCCCCTGGTCCTGGAAGAGATGGACCTCGACGGCGTCGATCCGCGCCGCCCGCCGGCCCTGCCGCCGGAAAGCGCCGCAGACGTCCCGGTTCTCGTCGTCGGCTGCGGCGAATCGGGCATTCTGGCCGGAATCCGGCTCAAGCAGGCCAACATTCCCTTCACCATCGTGGAGAAGAACCCCGGGCCGGGTGGAACCTGGTGGGAGAACAGCTATCCCGGAGCCCGCGTCGACGTGGCCAACCACTTCTACTGCTACAGCTTCGAACCCAACAACGACTGGACGCACTTCTTCGCCGAGCAGCACGAGCTGCAGGACTATTTCACCCGGGTCATGAATAAGCACGACCTGGCCGAGCACGTGCTGTGGAATACGGAGGTGCTGGCCGCCGAGTGGGTCGACGACGACGCCACCTGGAGCATCCGGCTGCGCGGCGCCGAGGGCCAGACGCGCACGGTACGCGCCCGCGCCCTGATCACGGCCGTCGGTCAGTTGAACCGGCCCAACATTCCCGACTTCGCCGGGGCCGAGACGTTCGCGGGCCCGTCGTTCCATTCCGCCGCCTGGGACCACTCCGTCGACATGAGCGGCAAGCGCGTCGCGCTGGTCGGCGCCGGCGCCAGCGGTTTCCAGATCGCCCCCGCGATCGCCCCGAAAGTGGAGCACCTCACCGTGTTCCAGCGCACCGCGCAGTGGATGTTCCCCAACCCGATGTATCACGACGAGGTCGGCGAGGGCATGCGCTGGGCGATGCGCCACCTGCCGTACTACGGACGGTGGTACCGCTTCCTGGTGCTCTGGCCCGGCTCCGACAAGGGTCTGGACGCCGCGGAGAGCGACCCGGACTATGCCGACCAGGACCATGCCGTCAGCGACATCAACGCCGCCGCCCAGATGATGTTCTCCCAGTGGATCACCAGTCAGGTCGGTGAACGGGACGAACTGCTGAGCAAGGTGATGCCCGACTATCCGGCCTGCGGCAAACGGACCCTGCAGGACAACGGCAGCTGGCTGCAAACACTGCAACGGGACAACGTGGAACTGGTGCGCACACCGATCCGCCAGATCACGCCCCGCGGCATCGTCACCGAGGACGGCGTGACGCACGAGGTCGACGTCATCGTGTACGCCACCGGTTTCCGGCACACCGACGTGCTGTGGCCGCTGAAGATCACCGGCCGCGACGGGGTGGACCTGCACCAGTTGTGGGGGAGCCGGCCGTACGCCTACCTCGGCATCACCGTTCCGAAGTTCCCCAACTTCTTCATCATCTACGGGCCCGGGACCCACCTGGCGCACGGGGGCAGCCTGATCTTTCAGTCCGAACTGCAGATGCGCTACATCGACCAGTGCCTGGCGCGGCTGGCCGAGGCGCACGTGCACTCGATGGAACCGAAGCCCGACGCCGCCACCGATTGGCATGAGCGCACCCAGAACCAGATCAAGAAGATGGTGTGGGCGCACCCCGCGGTCAAACACTCCTACTTCAAGAACGCCGACGGGGAGATCCACACCGTCAGCCCGTGGCGCCTCAACGAGTACTGGGCCGCGGTGCGCGAGCCCGACTGGTCACAATTCGTCGTCCGGCAATGGAAGTGAGCTCGCCACCATGCGTACGGTAGTCGTCGACGGGCCCCACAGCATCCGGGTCGACACCCGGCCCGATCCCACCCTGCCCGGCCCCGACGGGGCGATCGTCGAGGTCACCGCGGCCGGCATCTGCGGATCGGATTTGCACTTCTACGAGGCGGATTTCCCGATGCCGGACCCGATCGCGCTGGGCCACGAAGCGATCGGCACCGTCGTGGAAGTCGGCCGCGACGTGCGCACGGTCCAGGTCGGCGACCCCGTCATGGTGTCGTCGGTGACCGGATGCGGCGCCTGCGCCGGGTGCGCCACCCGCGATCCGGTCATGTGCCACAACGGCTTCCAGATCTTCGGCGGGGGCGTGCTCGGCGGCGCCCAGGCCGACCTGCTGGCCGTGCCGGCGGCCGACTTCCAGCTGCTCAAAATGCCGGAAGGCATCAGCACCGAACAGGCACTCTTACTCACCGACAACCTCGCCACCGGCTGGGCGGCGGCGCAACGCGCCGACATTCCCTACGGTGGCACCGTGGCGGTCGTCGGCTTGGGCGCGGTCGGCCTGTGTTCGCTGCGCAGCGCGCTGTTTCAGGGCGCCGCAACGGTTTTCGCCGTCGATCAGGTCCAGGGGCGGCTGGACCGCGCCGCCCGGTGGGGCGCAACGCCCCTCAAGGCGCCAGCGCTCGAGGCCATCCTCGCGGCGACGGGGGGCCGCGGCGCCGACGCGGTGATCGATGCCGTCGCCACCGATGCCTCCCTGACCGACGCGCTCAACGCGGTACGGCCCGGCGGCACCGTCTCGGTGGTCGGCGTGCACGACATGAATCCGTTCCCGCTCAACGCCCTGGGCTGCCTGATCCGCAGCATCACGCTGCGGATGACCACGGCGCCGGTGCAGCGCACCTGGCCGGAATTGATCCCGCTGCTGCAGTCCGGGCGGCTCGACGTCGACGGCATCTTCACCACGACGCTGCCGTTGGGGGAAGCGTCCAAGGCCTACGCGACGGCGGCGTCGCGATCGGGCGACGACGTGAAAATCCTGCTGACGCCGTAGCAACTGCCGGTGGTGACCGGCGCCATGCCGACCACGCCTTACCGCGTCGCCGTGATGTATTGGGACCGCATGAAACTGTCGATCTTGACGTCGACGTCGGGCGGGGTCATCCCATAACCGGCCTGCAAGTCGAGCGTGTTGCGCACGGGGTCCACCGCCCACCCGTGCGCGGCCAGCCGTTCCGCCGGGTCGGTCTGGGGCTCGTAGGTCAGGGCGGAGAAATCGACATCGCCGGACACGTTGACGCCGGGATGCGCCGCTTCCAAGGCCGTCAGCTGGTCGTGGTCCAGGCGAGACCCCAACGCGCCGACGGCAATTCGGCTGCCGGGCGCACTGAGCCCGCTGATCCGGGTGAAGAGCGTGTTCTGGGCCTCGTCGGTCAGGTAGGGCAGCACCCCCTCCACCGACCAGGCGCTCGGCCGTTCCACGTCGAAGCCGGCCGCCTCCAGCGCCCTCGACCAGTCGGTGCGCAGGTCGGCGGCGACCTCGACCCTGGGGGCCTTGGGTTTCGCGCCGTGCTGGGCGAGCACGTGTGCCTTGAATTCCAGCACCTTCGGCAGGTCGATCTCGAAAACCCTTGTGCCCTGTACCCATTCGAGTCGATATGCGCGGGAATCGAGGCCGGCGGCCACGATCACCGCCTGTCGGATGCCCGCGGCGCCGGCGGCGAGGAAGAAGTCGTCGAAGAACCGGGTCTGCACGCCGTAGAGGCGGGGGAAGGCCATCTCGTCCTCGGAGCTCCCCGGGTTGGCGAGCACCCCCGCCAGATACGGATCCCGCGACGCCGCGACGAAGACCTTGGCGAAGTCGTCGCGGGCCAGCGGTTGCGGGCTCATGGCGTGCAGCGCGCGCCATCCGGCCACCAGCAAGGCGGTGTAACCGACGCTGCTGACGATGTCCCAGTTGTCATCGTCGGAACGGAGCGAACCGAATTCGGGCGTTGTGCTCATGGTCGCCCCTCCCGTCGTCATGCGGCCGCGAAAGTCGATGTCCAACGTACCCGCAGTCGCCGCATCAGAGCTCCAGCAGCACCGTGACCGGGCCGTCATTGACCAATTCGACCTGCATGTCCGCGCCGAACATCCCGGTCTGGACCTCGGCGCCCAGCCGCCGCAACGCATCGGCGAACGCCGCGACCAGCGGTTCGGCGACCGCGCCCGGAGCGGCGGCGTTCCACGACGGTCGCCGGCCCTTGGCGGTGTCGGCGTACAGAGTGAACTGACTGACGACCAGGATCGGCGCGTTGACGTCGGCGGCGGACCTCTCGTCGGCGAGAATGCGTAAATACCAGAGCTTTTCAGCCAGCCGCCGCGCTTTGTCGGAGTCGTCGCTGTGGGTGACGCCGACGAAGGCCAGCAGGCCTTGGCCGTCCGGCCGGATGGCGCCCACCACTTCGCCGGCGACCGACACCGCCGCCGACGCGACCCGTTGTACCAAGACCCGCATGGGCCTTGATGCTGCCAGGCCGCCTCGGGAGGGTTGGGTAGGCTCGTTGAGTGTCTGTGCTTGTCGCGTTCTCCGTCACGCCCATGGGTGTGGGCGAGGGTGTCGGGGAGATTGTCGCCGAAGCGGTCCGGGTGGTTCGCGAATCCGGCCTGCCCAACCAGACGGATGCGATGTTCACGGTCATCGAAGGCGATTCCTGGGAAGAGGTGATGGCGGTCGTGCAGCGCGCGGTGGAGGCGGTCGCCGCCCGGGCGCCCCGGGTCAGCACGGTGATCAAGGCGGACTGGCGGGCCGGCGTCAGCGACGCGATGACGCGGAAGGTCGCCTCCGTCGAGCGTTACCTCGAGGAGGGCTAGCTGTTCTAGCCCGCAACGGCGTCCCGCAGCGCGCTGCCGTGGCTCGGCTCCGCCTTGCGGCCCTGCCAGTAGGCTCATGGCGGTGAGCGCACGCGCAGGCATCGTCGTCACCGGAACCGAAGTTCTCACCGGGCGCGTCCAAGACGCTAACGGTCCGTGGATCGCCGACCGCCTGCTGGAGCTGGGTGTGGAGCTGGCGCACATCACCATCTGCGGCGACCGCCCGGCCGACATCGAGGCGCAGCTGCACTTCATGGCCGAGCAGGGCATGGACCTCATCGTCACCAGCGGCGGACTGGGGCCCACGGCCGACGACATGACCGTGGAGGTGGTGGCCCGGTTCTGCGGTCGCGAATTGGTGTTGGACGACGACACCGAGAACAAGATCGCGAACATCCTCAGGAAACTCATGGCCCGCTTCGAGGGCGTCGACTTCGAAGCGGTGCGCGCCGCCAACCGCAAGCAAGCGATGATTCCCGCCGGAGCTCAGGTGCTCGACCCGGTCGGCACCGCGCCCGGCGTCGTCGTCCCCGGCACGCCGACGGTCATCGTGCTCCCGGGGCCGCCGCGGGAGCTGCAGCCGATGTGGAGCCGGGCCATCGAGACGCCGGCCGCCCAGCAGGCGATCGCCGGCCGGACGCTCTATCGGCAGGACACCGTGCGGATGTTCGGGCTGCCCGAGTCGGGTCTGGCCGAGACGCTGCGCGACGCCGAGGCGTCGGTACCCGGTTTCGACTCGCTCGAGATCACCACGTGCCTGCGGCGGGGCGAAGTCGAGATGGTCACGCGCTACGAGCCGGACGCCGCGGCCAGCTACGGGAAGCTGATGCAGCTGGTGCGCGACCGGCATGCTCAGCAGCTCTTCTCCGAAGACGGTTCCACGGTGGACGATCTGGTCGCCCGGGCGCTGACCGGTCGCCGGATCGCGACGGCCGAATCCTGCACCGCCGGGCTGCTGGCTGCTCGACTGACCGACCGGCCGGGATCGTCGGATTACGTGGCCGGCGGGGTGGTGGCCTACTCGAACGACGCGAAAGCAGAGCTGCTGGGTGTGGACCCGGCGCTGATCGAGGCGCACGGTGCGGTATCCGAGCCGGTGGCCGAGGCGATGGCGGCCGGCGCGCTACGCCGGTTCGGCGCCGACACCGCCGTCGCGATCACCGGTATCGCCGGCCCGGGCGGAGGCACTCCCGAAAAGCCGGTTGGCACGGTGTGTTTCACGGTAGCGCTCGGGGACGGCCGGAAGGACACCCGCACGTTGCGCCTGCCCGGCAACCGCTCCGACATCCGGGAGCGCTCGACGACGGTGGCGATGCACCTGCTGCGGCGCCTGCTGAGCGCCGCCGACTAGTGGTCACGTCACTTCGGTTGGCAGGAAAGCGCTTTCGGCGGTGCCGAACCGAATTCCGGTGGCATCCTTGCCGATAAAGGTCAGGAAGGCGACGGCGATCAGCACCGGCACGATCGTCGCGGCGAGCGCAAAGGGATAGCCGTGCGACTCCGCCAGGCGTTCCTGGATGGGCAGGTTGAACGCGGCCAGCAGGTTTCCCAGCTGGTAGGTGACGCCGGGGTAGAGGCCGCGGATGGCGTCCGGTGACATCTCGGTCAGGTGGGCGGGAATCACGCCCCACGCGCCCTGCACGCACAACTGCATCAGGAACGAACCAAGACACAGCATCGCAGCCGTGCGTGAGTAGGCGAACAGCGGAACGATCGGCAGCCCCAGCAGCGCGCAGAAAATGATGGTGTAGCGGCGGCTGAACCGCTGCGACAAGGTGCCGAACACCAGTCCGCCGATGATGGCGCCGAGGTTGTAGACGATGACGATCCACTTGACCGTGGCGCTGGACAGGGCGGCGCCGTGGTTGGCGGTCGACGTCAGGAAGCTCGGGTAGACGTCCTGGGTGCCGTGGCTCATCCAGTTGAAGGCCGTCATCAGCAGCACCAGGTAGAAGAACCGGCGGATGATCGCCCCGTCGCGCAGCACGTCGCGGATCCTGGTGCTGGTGAGCTTCATCTGATCCTGCGCGGCCTCCCACACCTCGGACTCCTCCACCCGGTACCGGATGATCAGGCTGACCAGCGCAGGAACGATGCTCAGGGCGAAGAGCCAGCGCCACGACAGGCCGAGCCAGTTCATCACCACCAGCGAGGCGACGCTGGCCAACAGGTAGCCGAATGCGTAGCCCTCCTGCAGCAGCCCGGAGAAGAACCCGCGGCGCTCGACGGGGACCTTCTCCATGGCGAGCGCGGCGCCCAGGCCCCACTCGCCGCCCATGCCGATCCCATACAACAGCCGCAGGATCACCAGCACGGTGAAGTTCGGCGCGAACGCGCACAGGAAGCCCACCACCGAGTAGAACATCACGTCCACCATCAGCGGCAGCCGGCGGCCGACGCGGTCGGCCCACAGCCCGAACAGCAGCGCGCCCACCGGGCGCATGATCAGGGTGGCCGTGGTGACGAAGGCGACCTCGGCTTTGCTGTGGTGGAAGGTCTTTGCGATGTCGGCGTAGACGAGCACGACGATGAAGTAGTCGAAGGCGTCCATCGTCCAGCCCAACGATGCCGCGATGAATGAGTTCCGCTGATCGGCGGTCAACCGTTGTGTGGTCACGTCAGCATCGTGCAGTACCGAGCATTCGATGGCGAGCCTTTCGCCCCGCGCGCCATGACGGCTGGGGTCACCCGGCGCTCATCCCACCAACCTTTGCAGCCCTTGCCGATAGGCGTAAAGGCTGTGGCGCCATAGTGCGCCGAGACCACCGCTGTTGATGTAGATCGCGGCGCCGACGTGCTCGTAGGGGCACGGCGGTAGCAACGGAATGAGATCGGAATAGTTCACCACTCGGTAGCAGGAGGCGATGGTCTCATTGAATGGGTTGACGAAATCGGTGAGCCCAGACTTTGGCCCGGCAAAGGTGATGAGGCGAGGCGCGAGATTGGGCGGGATGTTCGCGAAAATGTCGGGCGCGGAGACAACGGAAAGCGCCCCGCCCAGGCTGTGTCCGATGACCAGGAGGTCCGTGCACCCCGCGCACGCGGCGCCCAGGTTGGCCACGATGCTGGCGCGCAACATGCGGTAGAGGGCGTGAAAGCCACTCTGCACGCATCCGAATTTGGGAACGAATCCGTAGGGCGTGGCGATGATGTCCAAGTCCGTGAGCACGTCGTCGAGGTCGGCCGTGCCACGAAACGCCACGAATGCGGTACCGGTGGAGAGGTTATTGCCAATCAGGCCGAAGATGTTGTTTCGCAACACCATTTTGGCTGCCACGGGATGCTGGGCGGCCAATGCGGCGGCGAGAGCACGGTCACCCAGGATCAGCGCCGTCGCTTGATATCCCGGCGGAAGGTTCAACGGGCCGCCGGACATTGCGCTGTACGCGGAGAAAGCCAAGGGGATGGCCACATTGAGGGCGAAAGCCGGATCGAAACCCGTCGAAGACAGGGCGGCCGCGCCAATTGGAGCAGCGCTGGCTTTCACGGGAGAGATCCATGGCGCGATAATGGCGGAGCCACTGAGTAAAGCTGTTCTTGCCAGGAAGTCGCGCCGCGCCATTCCCCTCGAAAGAGAATCGCTCATCGATTTCCTTTCTAGGTTTGCCATGAAAAGGGTACGGGACAAATCGCCGTTGTCTTGAACCGTTGTTCTTCCGTCACCGGTTCGAAATCGGCACGCGCCTAAACGGGCCGAAAGTAGAACGCTCTGTTGAATGGGGTCGACGTCGATCGCATTCGTCTACGCGCCGATGCGACCGTGCGAGCCGTTTCACCATGCGGTCCGCAAGAGTAAGTTCCGAATACATGCGCATCATCGACGCCGACGGACACGTCGCCGAGAACTCGTCGCTGGCAATCGAAGCGATCAAGCGCTGGCCGCAGCACGTCAAGCCCAGCACCGACGGGCGGATGCGGTTGACGTTCGAGGGCCGCAATTACCCGGAGGATCAGGGCCCGGGTGCCGGTTGTCCGCCCGAGCACGGCATCAGCAACGCCCCGGACATCAACTGCCGATCGACCGACGGCGTCCTGGGCGATGCCGATCGCGACCACATCGACACGATGGTGTTGTACCCGAGCCTGGGCCTGTGCACGCCCAGCCTCGAAGACCCCGAGTTCGCCGCCGGGTTCGCCCGGCTGTACAACCAGTGGATCGCGGACTACTGCGCCCCGTCGGGAGGCCGGCTACGCGGCGTCGCGGTAACCCCGATCGAGCACGGGCAGGCGGCGATCGACGTGATGACCGAAGCGAAAGACCTTGGGCTGGTGGCGACCCTGGTGCCGCCGGCGCTCAAGACCCGCAACCTCGACCACCCGGACCTCGACCCCTTCTACGCCGCCGCGGTCGAGCTGGAGATGCCGCTGGGCATCCACGGCGCCCCCGGCATACACCTACCGAAGATCGGCGTGGACCGCTTCACCAACTACATTCAGGTGCACTGCATCAGTTTCCCGTTCGACCAGATGACGGCCATGACGGCGCTGGTGTCCGGCGGGGTCTTCGAGCGCCACCCGCGGTTGCGGGTCGCCTTCCTCGAGGCGGGCGCGGGCTGGGTCCCGTTCTTCATGGATCGCCTGCACGAGCACTACGAAAAGCGGGGCGATTGGGTCGAACGCGGCTGGCGCCGCGACCCGCACGAGTATCTGGCCGCGGGCAACATCTGGGTGACGTGTGAGCCGGAGGAACCGATCCTGCCGGGCGTGATCGACGTGCTCGGCTCCGACTTCATCATGTTCGCCAGCGACTACCCGCACTGGGACGGCGAATGGCCGGAAAGCACCAAGCACCTGCGGACCCGCGCCGACATCAGCGAAGAGGCCCGCGAAAAGATCGGCGGGCTGAACGCGGCGCGCTTCTACAACTTGAATTAGCGGGCTCGCCGACCGGGCAACTCGGGCCTTTCACCGCCCGGGATTCAGCCCGATCGATCCTCCCGGCGGACGACCCGATAGCCTCGTGACACCAGGGCTTTTTGGAAGGCGACAATCTGACATGACTGATAAATGGTTCTCCGATATCAGTGCGCCGGGACAGTTGACCCTCGCGGACGTGTGCGACCAAATCGAGCAGAAAATCCACGTCAACGCGGACAACCAGAAACCGCCGCAGGAGTTTCCCGATTGGCAGGCGTGTGTGGCAGATCGGGACGCCACCATCCAGAAGTTGAGCGCGGCTGTCGTCAACCTGTGCCAGATGGTGAAGTACCTGGCAGCACAAGGCCAGCACGGCGACGCTTAGCGCGGAATATCAGACGCGAATGGGCTGCCCTTGGCCGGCGCCCGGTGGCAGGATCTTGGACCATGGGCCCTTTTCTGCTTCGCGCCGCACTGACCGGTTTCGCGCTGTGGCTGGTCACGAAGTTCGTCCACGGGATCACGTTCGTCGGCGGTGACACAAAGCTTCAGCGGGTCGGCATCATCTTCGTCGTCGCCGTCGTCTTCGGTCTGGTCAACGCGTTCATCAAGCCGGTCGTCCAGCTCTTGTCGATCCCGCTGTACATCCTCACCCTCGGCCTGTTCCACGTCGTCGTCAACGCGCTGATGTTGTGGATCACCGCGTGGATCACCGAGCACACCACGCACTGGGGCCTACAGATCGATCATTTCTGGTGGACGGCGATCTGGGCCGCCATCGTGCTGTCGATCGTGAGCTGGCTGCTGTCGCTGATCATTCGGGACGTCAGCCGCCGCTAGCGCCCCCGCCAGCGCGGCGGTCGCTTCTCGGCGAAGGCGCGCGGCCCCTCCTTCGCGTCCTCGGTCTCGAAAATGCGGTCGCTGTGCCGGGTTTCGTTGTCGTATGCCGACTCGAGGTCGAGCGCCAAACCCTCGACGGCCGACTGCTTCGTCGCGAACACCGCGAGCGGTGCGTTCGCCGCGATGCGCTCGGCGTAGTCGTAGGCGGTGTCCATCAGCCGCTCGGGCGCGACGACGCGATTGATCAGTCCCATCGCCAGCGCCCGCTGCGCGTCCACCATGTCGGCGGTCAACAACAACTCCATCGCCAGCGGGTAGGGCATCTGACGCGGCAGCCGCACGGTGCTCCCGCCGCCGGCGAACAGGCCGCGCTTGGGTTCCATCACCGCGAAACGGGCGGCCGGCACGGCCAGCCGGATGTCGGTGGAACTGAGCATCTCGAATCCGCCGGCGACGCAGGTGCCGTTGACCGCGGCGATGATCGGCTTGTAGACGGGGAAGCGGTGCAGGACGGCGTGGATGGCGTCGTCCTTGTTCCAGCCTGCCGGCTGCGGCAGGTCGCCGGTGAGCTCGGGGATGAACTTCTTGAGGTCGGCACCGGTGCAGAAGTCTTGCCCCACACCGGTGATCACGGCGACCCGGGCGCCGGCGTCGTCGCGGAACGCCGCCCAGGCGTGGGCCAGGTCGCGGAAGTGTTGCATGTCGAGCGAGTTACGGGTTTCGGGACGGTTGATGGTGATGGTGACGATGTGGGCGTCCAGCGCATAGTCGATGCTCATCGCGCCTCCCGCTGACCGGCGAGGCGGACCACGTCGCGCGCGCAACCCCACGACAACGTCACGCCGTTGCCGCCGTGGCCGTAATTGTGAATGCACAGGGCCGGTCCCAATCGTTCGGCCGCCACCCGCACCGAGGGGCGGTCGGGACGCAGCCCGGTGATGGTCTCTATCAGCTCGGCGTCGGCGAGCCGCGGCTCGATCCGGCGGCACCGGTGCAGGATTCGCTCGGTCACGTCGGGGTCCGCGGTGGTGTCCCAGCGGTCGGGGATGCTGATCCCGCCGCACACGACACGCTGTGGATGGGGGAAGTAGCACGTCCATTCCGGACCGCCGTTGATCTCCAGAAACAGTTGCCGCAGACCGGGATTGGTGAGCACGACGTGCTGGCCGAACAGGGGGCGCAGCGTGTCGTCGCCGGTCAGGCGTCCCGCGGCGAGGCCGGCGCAGTTGACCACGATCGGCGCGGCGTCGGCGGCCTCGGCCAGCGACCGCACGGGATGCTCCTCGATTTCGCAGCCGGCCGCGGCCAGCCGCCGGGTCAGGTAGTCGAGATAGTGCGGCATGTCGATCATCGGCAGCGTGGCGCGAAACCCGTTACCGAAGCCGTCCGGGAGGTCGCTCGGGTCGGCCGGCCTCAGGTCGGGGATCAACGCGGCGGCCGCCGACATCGCCTCGGTCGCCGTGAGTTCACCGACGGCCAGCGCGGGCACCAGTTGAACGCCCGAGCCGGGATCGGTGGCGAGTTCGCGGAAGACCCGCAGGGAGTGTTCGGTCCAGTCCAGTGTGTCGCCGGCGCGTTCGGCGGGCCGCGGCGGCAGCCACACCGCGCCCGCCACCTTCGACGTCGTGCGCTGTGGCATCGCGGCGGTCCAGACCCGCACCGGCCAACCGGCCTCGGCCAGGCACACCGCCGACGTCAGCCCGCTGACTCCGGCACCGACGACGACGATCTGTTGCGCACTGGCCACGGCGCCACCGTAGCGAAAGTGGCCGGGGGTTGCGGCCGGCTCGCGTCAGCGCCTCGTCAGTTGTGCGGGGGCGGCGGCGGCTGTTGCCCACCCTGGGCGCCGCCGAGCAGGCCGTTGAGGATACCGAGCGTGCCCTGCACACTGGCGGGCGGCGCGCTGGGCGGCAGCGCGGCGTCCGGGGTCAGTTGCCAGGGCTGGCAGCCCGACGTCTTGAACGCCTTGTCGCTCGGGTCGATCTGCACCACCTGCGGCTTCTTGCTCATGTTGTTGTCGATGATGTTGCCGTCGGGATTGCCCGTCCGCTTCCAGTAGCAGGTGCCGTTGTTGGCGGGTCCGCCCGAGCTGTAGATCCCGGGGACGATGTCGGTCCCGACGTTGTAGATGCCGTCCTTGTCGATGCTCGTCTTCGGTCCGGGTGCCGGTGAGGCGGCGGGGGAAGCCCCCGGAGACGCCGACGGTGGCGGGCCCGGCGGGGGACCCTGCGACGCTGCCGGCGCCGGTGACGGCGCCGGCGTCTGGTCCGGGTCGGCCCCCGCGAATCCCGCCGACGCGGTCCAGCCCGCGATCATCAGTCCCGCGACGGCCAACCGTGCCGCGGTAGGAACACCAGCCTCGAACCCCATAGCACGCCAGCGTACCGGGGTGAGCGCGTTAATCACATGATGCGGCGTACCGCGGTTGCCCACCGCGGACGCGTAACCCCTGGTCGCGGGCCTTGGTGGACCCTAGGTCAGCCGGCGAACGCGCCCGGCATAGCCGAGCGCATGCTCGTAGGTTTCGAGGTTGTCGCGAGAAATCCTCGCGTGCACGGGGCGTTCGAGGAAGAACCGCAGCACCGGGTTGTAGGCGTGGTAGGTCTCGTGGAAGGTCAACACGGTGGTCCCGTCCGGCTGCTCCTCGAGTTGGTGATAGCCCTCGGCCCGTGACCACAGCGGCGCGCCGACGGCCACGTAGCGCGACAGCTTGTTGGTTTCCGCCTCGGTGACGGTCTCCCACGAGCGCGCCCTGCCGCCCGACAGCAGGTACTTGGGGACCGGGTAGACGCAGGTGCGGACCAGGCCCTCACCGGCCTCGTTGCCCTCGTTGAGGATCTCCATGCTGCCGGTGGGCCAGGTGAGGACTCGCGGCCGCGGCGCGTCGGGCGGCGCGGGCGGGTGCAGCACCCGCCACACCTTCACCGGCGGCGCCTCGACGTGAAATCGCACGGTGTAGGACTGCATCAGCCGTCTCCCCAGCTATCCCAGAACGTCACGGTTTCGGCGGGCGGCCGCGCGGCCGGCCGGAAGTCGGTGCCGATCGTGTAGGCCACCGGGAACAACGCGGCCTGCGTGACGGTGTCCGGGATGCCGAGCAACTCGGCCACCTCTTTTTCCTTCGCCAGATGCATCGTCGTCCACACCGACCCCAAGCCGCGCGAGCGCAGGGCGAGCAGGAAGCTCCAGCCGGCCGGGATGATCGACGCCCAGGCCGACGCGGCCGTCAGCAGCGTGGAGTTGTCGATGCGGTTCGCCAGGCAGGGGATGACGTGCACGGGAACCTTGGCCAGGGTGTGAGTCAGGGCCAGCGCGCCGGCGTACACGCGTTGGGTCTGCGGATCGGACGCCTCCTTGGCCGCGTGGGCAAGGTATTCGGCACCGATGCTGCGATAGATCTCGCCGATCGCGGCGCGCTTGTCGGCATCGGTGATGACCAGCCAGCGCCAGTCCTGCGCGTTGCTCGCGGTGGGCGCCTGCATCGCCAGCCGGATGCACTCGAGGATCACGTCGCGACCGACCGGCCGGTCCAGGTCGAGGCGCTTGCGCACCGACCGCGTCGTCGTCAACAGTTCGTCGACGGTCGCCAGGTCCATTCGGTTCCTTACTAGAGATCGATTGCGCACGATTGATCGACGCCCAGCACCGTCAACGAGCGCCCCAGGCCCAGGAATACCGCGACGCAGAGGGTGAGATCGAGGATCTCGGGATCGGAGAACGACTCCCGCAGCCGCTCGAAGAAGGCGTCGTCCAGCGACGCATGGTCGGTTGCGAACCGCTCGGCGTATTCGATGGCCAGCCGCTGGCGGGGCGTGTAGCCCGGGTAGCTGGCGTACGCCGCGACGTTGTCGTACAGCTCAGGCGGGACGCCGGCGTCCAGCACAGACCGCGCCCGGAAGCCCGCGCAGGCGGCGCAGTCGTTGATCTGCGCGATGCGCATCCTGGCCAGCTCGCGCTCGTCGGCAGGCAGGACGCTCTGCTGGTATGCGCCGCGAATCATCCGCTCGACCATGTCGCCGAGTTGCGGCCGCAGCGTCCAGATCATGGCGGCTTCGCCGCCCGGGCCGTCCGGCACGTCGAGACGGGCCATCGGCGACTCCTGCGGTGAGGTAATTACTGAGTCGAGCAAACCAGTTCGGACCTCGGCTGTCCAGGGCGGTCAGGTCCGGCCGCACGGTGAACCGCCATGGACACTGCGGCCGGTCGGGGTTAGCGTCCGTTGGACGAGGGCGCTCAGGGCCGAGCGCACTCGGTGGGAGGTCTCGGCATGCTGTTCATGCACGAGGTACACAAAGTGCGCGGGCGCTGCGAGGACGACTTCGAGGCCGCGTTCCGGCAGGGCTGGATGCCGATGCTCGCCGCCGGCGACGACGCGCGGCTGCTCTGGTACGCCGACCACGCGCAAGGCAGCGGCCCGTCTTACACGGTCGTGACCGTGACCGCCGTCCGGGACGGAGCGGCGTGGGAGCGCCTCGCGCTGCGGGTGCAACGGGGTGATCTGCAGCCGTGGATGCGCGAGCTGGACGATTTGCGCTACGACGTCGAGGCCAAGCTGCTCGCGCCGCTGCCGTGGTCGCCGCTGGGGGAGATCCCGTTCGAGGAGGTGCCGGTCGACGGGCGGGAGCACGAACTCAGTCTCTACATGGAAGACACCATGTGGCCTTACCAGGACAAGTTCGAGGAATACATCGCTCGCAGCGGCGACGTGTACGCCCAGAGCCTCGCGCGGCCGTCGTCAATGCTGTTGATCCAGGCGGCGTTTCAGCCCGCCCTGGGCAGCCACCTGCACCGCGAGGTCATTCTGATGCAGCGCATTCAGCGGCCCGAGCAACTGCTCGCACTGCTGCGGACCCGGATCCCGCATGAATTTCGCGCGCCCGGGACCTGGATGCACGACGCCCTCGAGCTGCGGGACCAGTGGACCAGTCGGCTGCTGCGCACCTCCGCGTGGTCACCCCTGCACTGAGCGCAAACATGAATATCGGAACGATCCTCGAAGCCGCCGCGACCGACGATCCCGCTCGCGTCGCGCTCATCATCGACGGGCGCCCTATCGGTTACGGCGAGCTCGCGGACACCGTGCGCCGGTGCGCCGCCGGGTTGGCCGACCGCGGCGTGGTGGCCGGCCAGCGCGTTGCCGTCGTCGACGGGGGAAGCGTGCTGTCGATCGCGGCCGTGTTGGGAGCGGCTCGGATCGGCGCCGCGGCCGCCTTGATGAACCCCGCGCTGACCCCGTCCGAGCTGCACGGACTTCTGACGAACGCGGGCTGTGCCGACGCGGCCGTCGCGGGGGAGCCATCCGCCGACCGGCTCCGCGAGGCCGGTGCCCCGATGGTCTTGACAGGCGACGATCTGCTGGAGGGCCTCGGTTCGGCGGCGCCGTCCGCCGACGACGCCGACCGCGATGCCCTGGTCCTGTTCACCAGCGGGACAACGGGACTCCCCAAGGCCGTCGGCATCACCGGCCGGCAGCTGTCACGGCGGATCACCGGGATGGCGGCACCATTCCGGGCGGATGCCAAACCCTCGGTGGGGATGATGTGCGTCCCGTTCTTTCATGTCGGAGGCGCGCTCGGCACGCTCGGCGGTTTGTACTCGGGCAACACGTCGGTGCTACAGCGGCGGTTTGACGCCGGCGAGTGGTTGCGCCTGGTGTCCGAGCATCGGGTGACCACGACGTTCCTGGTTCCGACGATGCTGCAGCGCATCCTCGACCATCCCGACTTCGGCGACGCCGACTTGTCGTCGTTGGTCGCCATCGCCTACGGGGCTGCCGCCGCGCCGGTCAATTTGGTGCGCAGGGCCATGGCCGCTCTCCCACATGTGGCTTTCGCCAACGTGTTCGGCCAGACCGAGACGCTCGGCGCCTATACGACGCTGATGCCCGCCGATCACCGCGATCCCGCCCGCGCGGGATCCGTCGGCCGCCCGCTGCCGGGCGTCGACGTCCGCGTGGTGGACCCGGCGACGGGAGAGGACGTCGAGCCGGGAGGGGTCGGCGAGTTGTGGGTGAACAGCGCCCAGAACGTCACCGAGGGCTGGCTGCGCACCGGTGACCTCGCCCGGCAGGACGCCGACGGCTACCTCTTCCCGAGCGGGCGGCTCAGCGACACCATCAACCGCGGGGGAGAGAAGTTCGGGCCGATCGAAATCGAGGAAGCGCTTCGTTCCCACCCGGCCGTACGCGACGTCGCGGTCGCCGGAATCGCCGACGACGAGCTCGGTCAGCGGGTGGGGGTAGCGGTGGTGGCTTGCGCCCCCGTGACTCTCGACCAGCTGCGGTCGCACTGCCGCGAACTCATCGCCTATTTCAAACTGCCCGAGCGGCTGATACTGGTCGACAACATCCCCTACAGCTCGACCGGCAAAGTCAACCGCCGTCAGCTCGCCGCACTGATCGCCAAAGAGTCCTGACGGCAAGGAGTTCCGATGCTGTTCCTGCACGAGACCCACAAAGTGGTCGGCGCACGTCAGGACGAGTTCGAGGCCGCATACCGCGAGGGCTGGATGCCGATGCTCGCCGCCGGCGATGACGCGCGGCTGCTCTGGTACACCAACCACGCCCACGGGTCCGGGCTGTCCTACAACGTGGTCACCATCACCGGCATCGCCGACGGCGCGGCGTGGGAAAGGCTCGCGCGCCGAGCGCAAAGTGGCGACCTGCGACCGTGGATGCGTGAATTGGAAAACCTGCGCCACGAAGTGACGGGCAAGCTCTTGCTGCCGGTGACCTGGTCACCGCTGCAGACCGTCGACCTGGCCAGCGTGCCGACCACGGGGCAGACACACCCGCTGACGATGTTCATGGAGGACACCGGCTGGCCGTCCGCTCCGCTCGACGACTACATCCGCTCATGGGACGAGATCTACTACCGCCCGCTGTCCCGGGCGCCCGCCAGGATGCGCATCCTCGACATCCAGGCGTGCTTCCAGGTGGCGCATGGGAGCCACCGGCGACGAGAGGCCATGCTGTGGCAGAAGATTGACGACTCCAACAACTACGCCGCCCTGGTCCACCTGCTGACCAAGGAGATCCCGCCGGAGCACCGGGCGCCGGGCAGCTACATGTTCGACGCCCTGCAATACCGCGACCAGTGGCAGAGCCGCCTGCTGCGGACGTCGGATTGGTCACCGCTGTATTGAGGTTGGCCCCGTGGCCCGGCTCAAGATCCGCCCGGCCTGCGCGACCATGTCGGCCATGATGTCGGCCGCGGGCCGGACCTCGCGGACGAGGCCCACACCCTCGCCGACGAGTATGGCGGCCGCTTCGAAATCCTCGGCGGCAACAGCCTTTTCATACTCGGCGACGACTTCGGGCAGCGACGCCGCCAGCCGGTCCTCGTTGCCATGCCAGGTCTCCAGGAACGTGTTGCCCAGCGCCCGCGCGTCGTAGCCGGCGGGCCAATCCAGCCGCCGCACCAGGTCATAGGCCCGCGTGCGAAGGGTGTCGTCGCCGCTGGCCGGTAGCGCCCGCTCGTGTGCCCGTGGCGACACCAACGCCTCGGGAGACGCCCAGAACCTGGTGCCCACGAGCGCGCCGTCGGCGCCGAGCGCCAGCGCGGCGGCGAGTCCGCGGCCGTCGGTAACCCCGCCGGCGGCCAGCACCAGCGTGCCCGGCGACCGTTCGGCGGCGAGGTCGACGACGTCGGGCACCAGCGTGAAGGTGGCCCGGGCGGTCATGCCGTGCCCACCGGCCTCGCCGCCCTGCGCCACCACGACCTCCGCGCCGGCGTCCAGCGCCCGGCGCGCGTGGTCGAGCGTTTGCGCCTGCGCGATGAGCGGGACGCCGGCGGCGTGAATGCGGTCGGCGAACGGCTGCAGTTCGCCGAACGACAACATGATCGCGGCGGGCTGTCGCTCCAGGGCCTCGTCGAGCAGCGCGGGTTGGTGGGCGAGGCTCCAGCTGATGAACCCGCATCCCACCGTTACGCCGCCGGCCCGGCCGAACTCGCGCCGCAGCCATTCGGCGTCCCCGTAACCGCCGCCGATCAGGCCCAGGCCACCGGCCGATGTCACCGCCGCCGCCAGCCGGCCCCCGGAGATTCCCGCCATCGGGGCGAGCACGACGGGGTGCTCGATGCCGAAGAATCTGGTGATCCGTGTGTCGAGGCTCATTGCAGCTCCCCGGTGAGAAACTGTGCCCGGCCGTGGCCGAAAGACCAGTCCTCGTCACCGTTTTCGGTGACCGAGACGATCAGGTCGGCCGGGTCGAGCCCGCACCGCCCGGCGAGGTTGCCGGCCAGCAGTTCGTAGAACTTCTCCTTCATCGCCCGCGTGCGCCGCCGGCTCACCACGTGCACGATCACCTGGTGCGTCGACCGGGTGATGCCGAGGCCGGTGTCCAAAGCGACGATTTCGTGGGCGGGATGGGTGCGCACCACCTGATAGCGGTCACGCGGGGGCACCCCGAAGGCTTCGACGACGGACTCGTGAACCGCGTCGAGCAGCGCGCCGACCTCCGACGGCGTGCGGCCCTCGATGAGGTCGATGTATAGCAAGGGCATTTTCACTCCTCTGATCTATGTCCTGGCTTCGACGCTAGGGGCGTCGCGGCCGGGTGTGAAATGCCCGCTGTAATCGATCTATGCTTCTCAGGCATGGGCGCGTTGGACAGCGGCAGGGTCGAGTTGCGCCACCTCCGCGCGTTCGAGGCCGTGGCACGGCTCAAGTCGTTCACCCAGGCCGCCGATGAACTGCGCATCACCCAACCGGCGCTGAGCCGCACCATCCGCCAGCTGGAGGACGCGCTCGGCGTGACACTCGTCGATCGCACCTCGCGGCACGTCGAGACCACCCGCGCCGGACGGACGTTCCTGGATCACGTCGAGCGGGTCCTCGCGGAGTTGGAGCGGGCGTTCGGCGCCGTACGCCGGCAGGCGAGCATCGGCCTCGGGTTCAGCTGGTTGCTTCCCGATCCGTGGGCGCAGGACACCGTCGCCCGTTTCGAGCGGGCCACCGGCACGACGGTCAGGCTGGTCCGCACCGACGACGCGCTGGCCGCCGTGCAGCAGGGCAGGGTCGACGTCGCCGTCGTGCGTGGGCGGGTGACGTCAACCGCCGTCCGGGTGGTGCACCTGTTCGACGAGACCCGGGTGGCCGTCTGTGCGGTCCACTCGCCGCTGGCCAACAGGTCCGAGTTGGCCTGGGCTGAGGTGCCACGCTGGCCGTTGGTCGTCAACACCGCCAGCGGGACCACCGGGCCGTGGTCGTGGCCGGCGGGCGAGGGGCCGAAAACCGTTGTGGAGACTGCCAATTTCGATGAGTGGCTGGAATCCGTCGCGGCGGATCGGGGCATCGGGGTGATCCCCGACGTCGCCGTCCGGCGCAACATCCACCCGGGTGTCCGGTTCGTCGCTCTGCGCGGAGCGCCGCAGAGCCCGGTGTCGCTGGCGTTTCTGCCGCGCGCCCGCAACGCGGTGCTGCGCCGCTTCGTCGAGGCGGCCCTCGAAAGCGTGGAGGCGTCCGCGGAAACCGATTGAGTGTGCGCTCATGGCTTTGCGTGTGCGCCCACGGCGGGGCTCCACGGCGTGTCGCCGCCCTGGGCGCACACTCAACGGATCAGGCGAGCGGCGCCAAACCCGAGCGCAGCAGCGCCAGGCTGGACGCCACCAGTTCACCGAGATCGCCGGCGCAGCCGTTGCGGCCCCAATTCTCGACTGCCACAACGAGGGCGGCGGCCAGGGCTGAACCGGTGACCTCGGCGAGCAGATCGATGTTCGGCACGCCCGGATTGCGGTCCCTGACGAAGTCGGTCAGCACCTGCGCGAAGGACGATTGCACGACGCGCAGATGGCCCGCGATGCGCTCCGCGCTGATCAGCTCGGCGCGGGCCGTCGCGGCCTGGCGGACCACTTCGAGGTCGTGCGGGAAGGCCGCGACGCTCGCGAGCACCGCATCGAAGATCGGCTCGGAGGCGGGGCGGGCGGCCAGCGCCTCGGCCAGCCAATCCAGCTGCGTCTCGTAGTCCTGGAAGAGCACTGCCTCCTTGGTGGGGAAGTGGCGGAAGAAGGTCCGTTCGGTGACGCCGGCCTCGCGGGCCAGCTCGGTCACGGTGACGTTGGTGAATCCCTTGCGCGCAAAGCTTTTCAATGCCGCTTCGCGCAGCGCCTCGTGCGTCGATCGTCGGCGTAGCTCGTGGCGGTTCGTCGGCGCGCTCATCCCACGGGGATGGTATCCCACCGCTGGGAAAGTAGTCGGAACTGACATCTTCCAATTATGTCAGTACTGACATATTCTTGTCACGCGCCGACCCCAGGGAGGAAGCCATGTCGGACTATGACGCGATCGTCGTGGGAGCGGGCCACAACGGCTTGACCGCGGCGACGGTGCTGCAGCGCGGGGGCCTGCGCACGCTGTGCCTGGAAGCCAACACCTATGCGGGGGGCATGGCGGCGACCGTCGAATTGATCGACGGCTTCCGGTACGAGATCGCCGGTTCCGTCCAGTTCCCGACGGCAAGCCAGATCACCAAGGACCTCGGGCTGGACACCCTGCCCACGGTGGAGCCGGAGGTGATGTCCACCAACATCGGCGACCACGGCGAGGAGCCGATGGTCTTCTACCGCGACCCGATGCAGCTGATGACGCACCTGGGCGACAAGCACGGCATCGAAGCCGTCACCGGCATGGCCGAGCTGATCGGGTGGAGCCAGGGGCCCGCAAAGGCCCTGGGCCGCTTCGATGTCCGGACACCGCCCAAGACACTCGACGAGATGTATGCCTGCGCGGCCAACGACGCCGAGCGGCGCGCCATCCACGAAATGCTGTTCGGGTCGGCGATGGACGTCATCGACCGCTACCTGCCCGACAAGGACAAACACGCGGTCATGCGGGGGATGCTCGCGTTTCTCGCGATCAACTCCACCTATCGCGGCCCCTACACCCCGGGCAGCGCCACCTGTCTGGCGTTCGCCCTGGCCGTTCCCGACGACAGCACCGCGATGATGACCAAACTCAGGGGCGGCATCGGCGCGCTCACCGAACACCTGCGTGAACTCTTCGTCTCCCACGGCGGCGAGATCCGCTTCCGCGCCAAGGTGGAGCAGATCCTCGTCGATCACGGCGCGGTGACCGGGGTGCGGCTGCGGGACGGGTCGACCATCACCGCACCGATCGTGGTGTCCAACCTGGCGCCGGACGTGACGGTGACCGACCTCATCGCACCGGAACACGTTCCGGCCGAGCTGTTTTCGCGGCTTTCAGGCCGCGACCACCGGGCCAGCTTCGTGCAGATCCACTTCGCCCTCGACGGGCTGCCCGAATTCGCCGCGCCCTATGAGTTCTTGAACGAAGAGGGCATGCAGCAGTCGGTCGGGATTTTCGGCGCCCCGGAGGAACAACAGCTGCACTGGGAGAATTGCCGACGGGGGATCGTGCCGGACAACCCGTCGATGGGAATGCAGATCCCGTCCGTGCACGATCCGAGCATGGCGCCGCCCGGTAAGCACGCCGCCAGCGCGTACGCGTACGCCTTCCCGGTCGAAGTCGACCGGCACGACCATGGACGACTCAAAAATGAGATGGCACAACGCGTTATCGAGAAGATCACCCGGTTGGCCCCCAACTTCAAGGACATCGTGATCCGCCACATCACTTTCGCGCCCTACCACATGAACACGATGTTCGGGGCGCCCGCCGGCGACTTCTGCCACGGCCTCCTGCACCCGGACCTGATGGGCCCCAACCGGCCCGGGCCCAAGGGATTCCTCGATTTCCCGATACCCATCGACGGCCTCTACCTCGGCGGCGCGGGATGCCACGGCGGCCCGGGCATCACGTTCACACCCGGCTACAACGCCGGCTATCAGGCCCTCGACGATATGGCCTGACGCGATCAGCCGCCGAAGGTCCCGGTGAGCTGGGCCTGGGCGGTCGCTGCGCCGGCGATCGTCTTCGCCGCCTGGACGCCGGCGAGGCCGGCGGGCAGCCCGTAGTCGTTGGGGAGCTGGTACAGGGTGAATCGGTAATGATGCGTGCCGGTTCCGGCCGGCGGGCAGGGGCCTTGGTATGCGGGCCGTCCGGCCGTATTCGGCAGCGTGGTCGCCCCGGCCGGCGTCTGACCGTCGCTGGTGCTGCCGGGTCCGGGCGCGATTCCGGTCACGATCCAGTGCACGTAGAGGCCGTTGACGGCGTCGGGGTCGTCGACCACGAGCGCCGCGCCCAGCGGCGCCGACCATGTCAGCGGCGGGGCAATGTTGGCCCCCTTGCAGGTGTACTGCACGGGGATCGGCGCGCCGTCGGCGAACGCCGGGCTGCTGATGGTCAACGGCGCGCCGGCGGGCGCCGCCGCGCCGGTCCGCCCGAGTGTGGTCACCTTCGGCGTCGACGGCGCCGTCATGCGGGTGTCGCCGTGCCCGCCGCAACCGGCCAGGGCCCCGACGATCGCCAGCCCACCGATCATCGATGAAATCCGGCGAAGGCTGTTCAGGATTGTCGATTCCATAAGGGACAGTGTGGCGCGCGCGGCGGCCGTCCGGAACACCCGGTGTGGGCAGCCGGGCGCCGCTACTGGCCGCGCTTGAGCTCCAGCACCCGCTTACGCAAACCCTTGGTGGCCGTGTCCATGAGGCTCTTGGACCCTCGCCTGATCAGAAACCCGGGCACCGGCATCAACAGGTCGACGGTGAGATCGAAGCTCACCCGGGTGGAGTCCCCGGCGGGCGTCAGCGTGTACCGACCGTCTTGCGCGCGTTGCTGTTTGGCCTTCACCAGCGTCCAGCTCACGCCGTCGTCGTGGACGGTGTAGGCCAGCTCCTGCTCGTCGCTGACACCGACGAGTTTGACCACTTGCTTCGATCTGATCGGGTGCCCCTGATCGTCGCGCTCGAGAACCTCCACCTTTTGATGGATCGAGGACCATTCGGGCAGCGATTCGATGTCGAACAGCACATCCAGGATCTCATCCGGTGTCGCTTCGATGACGACCTCGCGGGATTCGGTGACAGCCATGCAGGATAGATAACCACTGCGGCGCCGCTAAAAACTCACGGCACCAGGACCACCTTGCCGACGTTCTCCCGCGCGGCCAGGATGCGGTGCGCCTCCGGCGCTTCGGCGAATGGCACCGCGGCATGGACGACGGGCGCGATCGTACCTTCGTCGAGCGCCCGGGCCAGCGGAGTGATCCACGGCTCGAGCGTGCCGCGGTCGTCCCACAACCTCAGCATGTTGAGGCCGATGACGGCCTTGGACTCGGAGAGCTGGTCGATCAGGTTGAACCCGCGCAGCATCGCCAACGCGTGTGGGGCGGCCGCCCGCAGCGAGCGCTTCTCGCCGTGCTGCAGGTTCGAGACCCCGTATCCCACAAGCCTTCCGCCCGGCCGCAACAGCGCGTAGGACCGCCGCAACGACGTGCCGCCCAGCGCGTCGAGCACCAGGTCATACGGATCCAGGCCGCGCCACCAACCGTCGCGGCGGTAGTCGATTGCCCGGTCGACGCCCAACTCGGCCAGCTTCGGATGCTTGGCGGGCGACGCGGTGCCATGCACCTCGGCCCCGGCGGCCTTGGCGAACTGAACGGCCGCTATGCCGACCCCGCCGGCCGCGGCGTGCACCAGCACCCGTTCGCCGGCGCGCAGCGAACCGTAACCGTGCAGCGCGGCCCAGGCGGTCGCGTAGTTGACGGGGACGGCGGCGCCCTGTTCGAAGCTCATCCCGGCCGGCAGCGGAACGGAGTCGCTGGCGGACACGTTGACAATCTCGGCGTAGCCGCCGAAGCGGGTGCCCGCCAGCACCCGGTCGCCGACACGGCCGGGATCGACACCCTCGCCGACGGACTCGACCGTCCCCGCGACTTCGTAGCCGACGATCGCGGGGAGTTTCGGCGCATCGGGGTACATGCCGACGCGAGCGAGGTGATCGGCGAAGTTCACGCCCGCCGCGCGCACCGCGACCCGCAACTGCCCGGGGCCCGGCGACGGGGGATCGGGCCGCTGCTCGACCCGCAGCACCGACGGACCGCCGCGCTTGGTGATGACGACTGCGCGCATGGGCGAAATCCTCCCCGGCCGCTCAGGCCTGGTTGACGGCGTCGACCAAACGGGGGAGGACGACGCCCGACCAGCCGGTCCCCATCCGGCGGAAGGCCTCGGCCATCCTCTTGTCGTCGAGGTCAAATCCGCTGTGCTCCAAGAATACTCGGGTACCGTCGCCCTCCGGTTCAAGGCGCCAGGTGAGCGTCCAGGCAGGGGTGAAGGTATACACGAAGCGGTGCGGGGGATCGACCTCGAGCACCTTACATGGCTGCTTGCCATAGCCCGGCATGTCGAGGGTGAACTGATGGCCGACCACCGCGGCCACTTCACCCTCGGCCCACCACAGCCGCATGAGGTCGGGCTCGGTCAACAACCGCCACACCCTCGCCGGCGGGGCCGCCACGAACTGATCCACCCGGATCGTCGCGGGCATCGACGTCTCGGTCATTCCAACTCCTCTGCCGTCTCGGCGAGTTTGGCCAGTCGCGCCCGCCAGAACTTCTCGAACGGATGCAGCCACTCACCGAGCTGCGCCAGCGGTTCTGCGGTCAGGCGGTAGATGCGATGGCGGCCCTGCGGCTCGTCGGCGACCAGCCCGGCGTCGCGCAGCACCTTGAGGTGCTCGGCGACCGCGGGGCGGCTGAGGTCGAACCGCTCGCAGAGCTTCCCCGCCGACAGCGGCTGGCGGGACAGGATCTCCAGCAGTTCCCGCCGCACCGGGTTGGCCAGCGCGAGAAAGACGCGGTCGGTGCTAGCCACGCCGCGCAATATATGTCGGGGATTTCCGACATGTCAACCATTTCCGACGAGTGCTCACGACGCGCGCCGGTGACCGCTATCTTCGCGGTCATGCATTTCGCCTGGGAGCGGCTGACGCCCAGCGTGCACCGCTGCCGGCTGAAGTTCTGCGACGTCACCATCGGCCTGGTGCGGGGGCGTACCGGGGCGCTGCTCATCGACACCGGCACCACGCTGGTCGAAGCGGATGCGATCGACGCCGACGTCCGCCAGATCGCGGGAGGACCGGTCACTCATGTCGTGTTGACGCACAAGCACTTCGACCACGTCCTGGGCTCGTCGGCGTTCGGCGGAGCTGAAATCTTGTGTGCACCCGACGTTGTCGAGTACTTGTCGTCCGCCGTCGATGACCTTCGCTCGCACGCCGTGAGTTATGGCGCGGACGCCGCGGAGGTCGACCGCGCGATCGCGGCATTGAAGCCGCCGCGGCGCGGTGTCTACGACGCCGTTATCGACCTCGGCGACCGAACCGTGACGATCGCTCACCTGGGTCGGGGACACACGACCGCAGACCTGGTCGTCATTGCGCCCGGCGCCGACGGCGAAGGCGATCCGGTTGTCCTGTTCACCGGTGATCTCGTCGAGGAGTCTGCCGACCCCTCTATCGATGCCGATTCCGATGTGGGGGCCTGGCCGTCGACGCTCGATCGGATACTCGCGGTCGGCGGGCCCGACGCCATCTACGTGCCGGGCCACGGCAGAGTGGTCGACGCGGGGTTCGTCCGCCGCCAGCGGGAGTGGCTGGCCCGACGCACGGGCGCCGACCCGGGCTAAACGCGCGGACCGGTGCAGGCGGCGATGAGGGCATCCGGGTCGGTGACACTGACCCATAACTCACGCAGGGATATCGATCGGCCTACAGCTTTCGCGCGCACCGGTGGCTCAATCGTCAACGCCACCAAGCCCTTACCCGACCCATTGACCAGCCAGCGTCCGCCCGAGTAGTGCACCCCCAGGGTGAAGGCCCGGTCGTGCGCCCTCGCGGCGCCGGTGATCGACGCCAAGGGAATGTCCGCGGCGAACGCCCAGCCCATCTTCACGTGCAGCGTCTCGCCGTCGACCCTTATCTCGCTGCGCTTGGGCCCCAGTCCGACCGGAACTGAAAGCGGCAGGTACCACCGGTCATAGCGCAATTCGGTCTGCATGGCGCCGACCCTACCTCTTGTTTGCTGCGCTTGTCGTTTTTTCGCATTTCCGCTCGGCCGGCCGGCGGGTTCGGGGTGGTGGGTATCGTTGAAAGGTGTTGCGTTTCAAAGACTTATCATCGGCCCAGAATGGTCCGAGCCGGTTATGGTCGTTCGGGCGATACCGATGGTCTTGTGTGCCCACCGGCTTCAACGGCCGGAACGCGCCGGAGTAGGGCATGCGGCAATAGTTTTGGCATAGGTCTTTTGACCCCTGATTGAACCGTCATCCCCGGGGATAGACTCACGTCCAAGGGAATCGTGCCGAAAAGGGAGCGTAAGGCCATGGCCATCATTGACTCGGACGTCGAGGTCCGAACTTCGTTCGAAGACGAGCTGGCTGCCACGCAGCGCTACATGGACGGCCCGCGCTTCGCCGGCATCACCCGCCTCTACACCGCGCGCCAGGTAGTGGAGCAACGCGGCACCATCCCCACCGACTACCCGGTGGCGCGCAACGCGGCGACGGCCTTCTACGACCGGCTGCGCGAACTGTTCGCCGCCAAGAAGAGCATCACCACGTTCGGGCCCTACTCGCCGGGCCAGGCGGTGGCCATGAAACGGATGGGCATCGAGGGCATCTACCTCGGCGGCTGGGCAACCTCGGCCAAGGGCTCCACCACCGAAGACCCCGGCCCCGACCTCGCGAGCTACCCCCTGAGCCAGGTGCCCGACGACGCCGCGGTACTCGTCCGCGCCCTGCTCACCGCCGACCGCAACCAGCAGTACCAGCGGCTGAACATGAGCGAGCGCCAGCGCGCCACCACACCGGCCTACGACTACCGCCCGTTCATCATTGCCGACGCGGACACCGGCCACGGCGGCGATCCGCACGTGCGCAACCTGATCCGCCGCTTCGTGGAGGTCGGTGTGGCCGGATACCACATCGAGGACCAGCGCCCGGGCACCAAGAAGTGCGGTCACCAGGGCGGCAAGGTGCTGGTGCCGTCGGACGAACAGATCAAGCGACTCAACGCGGCCCGCTTCCAGCTGGACATCATGCGGGTGCCAGGCATCATCGTCGCCCGCACCGACGCCGAGGCGGCCAACCTGATCGACAGCCGCGCAGACGAACGGGACCAGCCGTTCCTGCTCGGCGCCACCAACCTCAACATCCCTTCGTACAAGGCGTGTTTCCTGGCGCTGGTCCGGCGCTTCTACGAGCTGGGCGTCAAGGAGCTCAACGGTCACCTGCTCTACGCTCTCGCCGACTCGGAGTACGCAGCCGCGACGGCCTGGCTCGAGCGCCAGGGCATCCAGGGGCTGATCTCCGAAGCGGTGAACGCCCGGCGGGAGGACGGACGAGACTCCATCGACGACCTCTTCGACCAGGTCGAATCGCGATTCGTGGCGGCGTGGGAGGACGACGCCGGGCTGATGACCTACAGCGAGGCCGTGGCGGAGGTACTCGCCTTCGGCGAGAGCGAAGACGAGCCGCCGAGCATGACCCCTGACGAGTGGCGCCAGTTCGCGGCGCGCGCGTCGCTCTACACGGCCCGGGAGAAGGCGAAGGAATTGGGCGTCGATCCGCCGTGGGACCCGGAGCTGTCGAAGACCCCCGAGGGCTACTACCAGATCCGCGGCGGCATTCCGTACGCGATCGCCAAGTCGCTGGCGGCCGCGCCGTTCGCCGACATCCTCTGGATGGAGACGAAGACCGCCGATCTCGCCGACGCGCGCCAGTTCGCCGACGCGATCCACGCCGAATTCCCCGAGCAGATGCTGGCCTACAACCTCTCCCCGTCGTTCAACTGGGACACCACCGGTATGACCGACGAGGAGATGAAGCGTTTCCCGGAGGAGCTGGGCAAGATGGGCTTCGTCTTCAACTTCATCACCTACGGCGGTCACCAGATCGACGGCGTCGCCGCCGAGGAGTTCGCCACGTCGCTGCAGCAGGACGGCATGCTGGCGCTGGCTCGGCTGCAGCGGAAAATGCGCCTGGTCGAGTCCCCGTACCGGACGCCGCAGACGCTGGTCGGCGGGCCACGCAGCGACGCTGCACTGCAGGCGTCCTCCGGGCGCACGGCGACCACCAAGGCGATGGGCAAGGGCTCGACCCAGCATCAGCACCTTGCGCAGACCGAGGTGCCCAAGAAACTGCTGGAGGAGTGGCTGACGCTGTGGAGCGAGCACTACCAGCTCGGCGAGAAGCTGCGGGTGCAGCTGCGGCCCCGCCGCGCCGGTTCCGACGTTCTGGAGCTTGGGATCTACGGCAATGGCGACGAGCAGCTGGCCAACGTCGTCGTCGATCCCATCAAGGACCGGCACGGCCGCAGCATCCTGCAGGTCCGTGACCAGAACACCTTTGCCGAGAAACTGCGCCAGAAGCGGCTGATGACCCTGATCCACCTCTGGCTGGTGCACCGGTTCAAGGCCGACGCGGTGTATTACGTGACGCCGACCGAGGACAACCTCTATCAGACCGAGAAGATGAAGTCCCACGGGATCTTCAGCGAGGTCTACCAGGAGGTCGGCGAGATCATCGTCGCCGAGGTGAACAAACCACGCATCGCCGCGCTGCTGACACCCGATCGGGTGGCGCTGCGAAAGCTGATCACCAAGGACGATTAGCTGTACCGCTCCACTCGTTGAGACGCGCGAAGCCGTTGGACGGCAACGCCATCCGGCCCGGCCGCCCACCGGGCCGGACGAGCTGTCCAATTTACGAATAAGAAAATTTCTTATCGCCCGGTTCGTACGTTTCCGCATGACAACAATTGTCAGCGGATACGATTTGGCTCACCGATGGCCCATTAGCCCGAGATGGGCCATCGGCCCCCAACGCGTTTGACGCCCTCGCGTTTCCGTTCGCACCAGCACCTGAACCAGCCCGGATTGCGGTCGATGCCGCAGGCTTGGGTGCGGCATCTTCGCGACCGCAAAATGTGTCTGTTGCAACAGTTGCACAGGTGTAGAATCACCGTATGGATGCGCGCCACCCCCGGACGCGCGGTGACAGAAAGGAGCGACCGATGAGGGCGCAGATGAAGACAGCGGTGGCAGTGTTCGGCGGGATCTCCGCGGTGGCCTTGGCGCTCGGATTCGGTGGCAGCGGTGCCGGCCCGGCGGCGACCGCGACGCACTCGTCATCCAGCCCCGCCGCGACGGTGGCGACCCCCGCAACCACCCATGCGGCCATACTGGCCGGCTGCGTGTCGGGTCTCGACTGCTAGCTCCACCGTTGTCCCGATGGCCCATCCCCGTGATGGGCCATCGGCGTTTTCGTGGACGGGAGTCCCGCGTCGAAACTCGTTTGCCGCGACTCCTGCCGGGGTAAGGAGAAGTGGACCACGCGGTGCACGTGGGGATTGGGGACTCCGATGAGATCTGCAGCAAGGACCTCGGTCGCGCTCTTCGGCGGCGCGGCCATGCTCGTGCTGGCGGTCGGGTGTGGCGGCGGCAATAAGGGGCCGAGCAGCACCACCACGCCGACGACGACGCCCTCGTCGAGCGTCGCACCATCGACGCCCGGTGGCGGCGGCGGAACCCCGGGCGGCCCCACGGGCGGTGGCGGACCCGGCGGCGGTGGCGGACCCGGCGGCGGTGGCGGCGGCGTCCCCGGCGGCCCGACCGGCGGTGGCGGACCCGGCGGCGGTGGCGGCACCATCCCCGGTGTCGGCGGTGGCGGCGGCGGCCCGGGTGGCGGCGGCGGTTGCGTCGGCAACGTCTGCGGCGGCTACTGACATCCGCGCGCTGAGCCGGCCGTAACACGCGAATCGAAAAAAACTTGCTCCCTAGTCGGCGGGGCTGGGATCACCCGGCCCCGCCGGCTGAAAACTCCACGCTCACCGAGCGTTCTGGCGTGACGGCCTAGGCCGAACACCGCATTCGAGTTATGGTTCTGCCCAACTCGAATGCAAGGGGACTTCGATGGCGAAGCTCAGGTTTGGATACTTCATCGCCCCGTTCCACCGGGCGGGCACGAACCCGACGCTCGCATTGCAGCGCGACCTCCAGTTCATCGAGCACCTCGACACCCTCGGCTTCGACGAAGTGTGGTTGGGCGAACACCACTCCGCCGGCAGCGAGATCATCAGCTCGCCGGAGATCTTCATCGCCGCCGCGGCCGAACGCGCCAAGCGGATTCGCTTTGGCACCGGGGTCATTTCGCTCTCCTATCACAACCCGCTCTGGGTCGCCGACCGCCTGATGCTGCTCGATCACCTGACCCATGGCCGCATCATCGGCGGTGTGGGGCCGGGTTCGCTGCCCAGCGACTCGTCCATGATCGGACTCACCCCCACGGACACACGTGAGCTGCTCGAAACGAATCTCGACATCGTCGTCCGGCTCCTGGCGGGGGAGACGGTGAGCGCCAAGACGGCCACGCATCAGTTGTTCGACGCCAAGCTGCAGCTTGCCCCGTACTCGGACGGCGGGATCCCCCTGTCGGTCGCCGCGGTCGCATCGCCGACTGGTGCGCGGCTGGCGGGCAAGCATGGCATCGGCCTGCTGTCGATCGGGGCGACGTTGACCGTCGAGGGTTTCAACGCGCTCTCCTATCACTGGGGCATCGTCGAGGAGCGGGCGGCGACCTTCGGCACACAGGTTGACCGCAAGCACTGGAGCCTGGTCGGCCTGTTCCACCTCGCCGAGACCGAAAAGCAGGCCCGAGAAGAGGTCAAGTTCGGCATCGAGCCATGGTTCCGCTATTTCCAGAAAGTCGCCGCCTTCCCGCAGATGACGATGCCGGGCGAGCAGCTCGACGAGATGATCGACGTCATCAACGACAACGGGGCGGGCGTGATCGGCACGCCCGAGCGGGCGCGGGAACAGGTGCAGCGGCTGTGGGATCAGTCCGGCGGGTTCGGCTGCATGCTGCAGATGGGCCACGAGTGGGCCAACCCGGCCGCCACCAGACGGTCCGCCGAATTGTTTGCCGCCGAAGTGATGCCGCATTTCCAGGGTCAAGCGCGGCCGACGCTGGATGCCGCCGCGCGGGCCGGGCAGGCAAGGGAGAGCCTCGCGCAATCTCAGCTGGACGCCGTGGCGCACATGACGAAGAAGTACGAAGCGGAGAAACGTCCTACTAACACCGTTTGACCTGGTGTTTTAAGGAGCGTCCTGCGTAAATATCCTTACGCAACGCAGACCCGCAGCAAACAAACTTAGCCCTCTGACAAGTCAGAGGAGTGCATCGTAACCGTGTCCACCGACAACACCGCGACCTGCTGGCGTGACATCGCCGACCAGCTCACACCCCAACAGGTCGCACGATTCGACCGCCAAGAAACCATGGCGATGCGATCACTCGAGAAATGGCGGCAACCCGAATACGGCGGGTGGGCGCCAGAATCCGCCGAGGACATCGCCCGCGGGTTTCTGGCCGAGGCCCGCTGGGAGGCTGCGCAGAACCTCACCGACACGATGATCAACATCCCCGTCCCGGCCGGCGTGCGCGAGGTCGAGCATTGGGAAGCCGACGACACGGGCACCTGGACCCGCCAGGTCCACGGCACAGAACGCACCCTCGCAGGGTTTGACGCCGCGATCTACCTCGAAGGCATCCAGCACCGGGACAGCACCGTCACCTGGTCGCTGTACGCCCACGTCGAGGACTCGGAGGCGATGACTTCCGGGCAGGTGCGCCAACTAGCCGCGCATTTAGTCGAGGCGGCCGACGAGTTGGACCGGCTGCAATGAGCGACACGGATGGGGTGAGTTCGGCTCAGGGTAAGGATGTCGCTCAGGGCGACGCCCTTCGCAGGTCAGATACTCCGCACTTGGCCGGGGGTAACGACGGTGGGGCGCGCCAGACGCACCCCGACTTGCAGGCGTTGAAGAATGCGCAGTCCCGCGCCCGCCGTGTCGGCCTGTTCCTGTCCAAACAAGGCACCACATACACACTTCTCCGGGGAACCGGAGAAGTGATCGCCACCGGGAACCTACCATCCGTGCTGGCCCACATCCCCGACCGCCGCCGATACGCCCACCAAAGCCAACCCCGACCGCAATGGCAACAGATCATCGACGACTACCTGCTCACCCTCGCCGCCGCCGGCAAACCGAACACGACCATCACCTTGCGGCGCATCCAACTATCGAAGATGGGCCGCGAAATCGGCGGCACACCAACCGAACTGACCGCCGACGAGGATTCGGTTTCGCCGATGACGACGTTTTCGCGGCCGTCGTAGAGGAACCGGATGCCGTCTGATCGGGCGAGTCCGACTGTTTGTTGGGGTGGTTGGACTTCGCCGCGTAGGTAGGGGCCGAGGTCGACGGGTTCCCAGGTGGTCGGTTCGTGTTCGGTGTCGGAGGATTCTTGTGATTTGTGGCCGTCCCCTGCGCCGATGTGCTCATCGTCGGGTGGGGGTTCGTCGGGTCCGGGGTCATCGGCAAGGTCATGTCTCGCAATTTGTACAACTCTGCTTTTAATTACAACTCTGGAATAAAAGGGGACGATTACTACGCGCATGAGTTTTCCGCGCTTGACCTCGAACTCGACCGTGCAGAGCGCCGCGAAATCGTGGTGTCGCTGCGTGAGTCGGGGATGAGCCTGCGCGCCATCGCAGCAGCGACAGGAGTCAGCCATCAGACCGCCATCCGCGACTTAGCAGGTGGTCCGCAATCACCAGAAAATGGACCACCTGATGGAGTGATTGATGTTGACGCGGAGGATGATTCCGGCGACTGGTACTGCGAAGGCGGCGGCCACGACGCCAACGCAGCAACCCCCTCTGAACAAGTTGGCAGGAATTCCGGTAATTTGCCTGATTTTTTGGGGCGGTAGCGAGACGATGCGGGGCATGTCCCGCATCCGACACCTCATGCGGCGACTGGCTCTTAGTGAGGCGGCGCGCGGCCGGCTGGCGCGTGTGGTCGCCGAAGTGTTGGTTGCGGTCATCGTGGTCTGCGTGGTGATCGTCATCTTGGCCTTGTTGAAACAGGGTCCGTCTAACACGCGGCCCACCTATCCGAGCACTCACTTCAGCACTACGACCAGCCGGCCCGTGGTCTATTACAAGAACTGCGCTGAGGCTCACGCTGATGGTCGTTGGAACATTCCCGAGGGGGATCCGGCTTACCGGCCGGGGTTGGATAAGGACCACAACGGTGTGGCGTGTGAGTCCCGCGAGCCGAACTGAGCAACCCCGGCCCCTTGGGGGCGGGTGTGTCGATTATTCGTGCCAGCGGACCCTCCGGCCGGTGCGTGCCGCCCAGGCTTCGACGGCGGCGCGGGGGTCGCCGTCGTGCTGCACCCATCGGACCCTGTAGCCGTTGCGGGCGGCCCACTGCTCCACGTCGTCCATTTCGCCGCGGTAGTGGCGGGCGGCGGCGGCCACTGACTCCGGGGTGATGTGGCCCGCGGCGGCGGTGACGTCCTCGATCGCGCCGCCGGACCGGGCCCCTGGGGGCTGAACCGCTGACTCTAGCGCCCCGATCAGGCCGCTTTTGCCGGGTGGGGCAACTTGGAATCCTGTGCCGTGTCCTGCTGGCGGTGTGATGCCGCCGATCGGGGTTGTGCCGGCTCCTGACACTGTCGGCCCGAAGGATGCCTTCGGGAGGGGTACGGGTGCCGGGCGGGCCGGCTGGTGCTGCTGGCGGGGGCGGGGTGTGCGCGGCGAGGGCCGTTCAGGTTCGGGGGGTTGGGGTTCATCCGGGCCGGTCATGGTCTCATTATGACTTGGCAACTGCGCAAAATTACGCAGTTGACGAACCTGTGCACGGCAACTGCACGTCGCCGTTCGGTCTGCGGCCGGCGAACACGAACAAGATCACACGTGTTGACATCAGAAGATCGCCGGCAGACTTGAGCGGTTGCCCCAACCAGCGTGAAAAGTGGCGAAAATTCGTCACTTTTTTCTTTTTTTCTCAGATCGCGTCGTCGAGGGCGGCTGTCATCGCCGCCCGCAGCTCCTCATCGTCGACAGCGGTGTAACGCTGCGTGGTGCCGAGGTTTTCGTGCCCCAACAGGATCTGCACGGCCCGCAGGTTGCGGGTGCCTCGATAGGCGCGGCTAGCGAAACGATGTCTGAGCTGGTGCATGGTCCAGCCGCGGGGCAGGACCTCGCGCACCAGGTAGCCGACCCAGGGGGCGGTCAGATGGTCGGTGCCCTTGTTGTTGGGGAACAGCCAGCCGCCCGCCGCGCGGATTGTCGGGTCTTGCAGACGATCTCGGATCGCATCAGCCAGCGAGTCGGACAGCGGGACGACGCGCTGCTTGTTGCCCTTGCCGTGCACCAGCAGCTGCGTCCCGTCGACGCCGTCGATGAGGTCGCGGGCGTGGACTTGGGCGACCTCAGCCCGCCTTAGGCCGCATTCGGCGGCCAGGCGTAGCACGAGTTTCAGGCGTGGATCGGCGGCCAGCAGCGCTTCCCGCCACACCCGATCCGGGGTCGGGCGGGGCGCCCCGCGCTGTTCCCGCACGGAGGGCAGCTCGTCAGCCAAATGCACGGGCATCCGTTTCGTGCGGTAGGCCCACCGCAGAAAACCTCGGATTGTGGCCCGATACGAGCGGCGGGTTTCGATCGCCCAGTCGTCGTGGTTGCCGAACCAGGCCACCAGCTAGGCAAAACCTGGTTCGCCCTCGGCTGCGTCGCCCGCGAACTCCGCATGGGCCACCACGTCCTCTACATCCACTACGAGGAAGCCGACGCCGCCTCCACCATCGAACGACTACGACTCCTCGGCGTACCGGACACAGACATCGAAACCGGGCTGCGGTTCGTCGCCCCCAACCGGCCACCCCATACCGAATGGCTGTGCGCGCTCCTCCAGCCCACCCCCACGCTCGTCGTCCACGACGGCATCAACGAAGCGTTTACACTGCTCGGCGCCGAGATCAAAGACGTCGACGGGGCGTCGGAATTCCGGCGCCGCCTCATCCGCCCCTGCACCAAAGCCGGCGCCACCACACTCGGCTGCGACCACATGCCCATGATGCGCGACCACGCCCGCCGCGACGCCTACGGCAGCGTGCACAAGGGCAACGCGCTCGACGGTGCCCGCATTCTGCTGGAGAACATCGAACCGTTCGGCCGGAACATGCGCGGGGCGTCCTCGGTGTACGTCACCAAAGACCGGCCCGGCCGGCTCCGCGCGCACGGCAACCCCACCAAGACACCCGGAAAAACATTCATGGGTGTGCTCGTCGTCGACGACATGACCGGCGGGCCCGACTTCCTGCTCGAGCTGTACGCCCCGAAAGACGAGCAGGACGACGCCCCCGCGGGGACCGTCACGCTCCCGGAGCTGGGCGACATTGTGCACCAGGTGATCGCGGCGCTACCCAATCACACGGTGGACTCGCTGCGGAAGCTATATGCGGCGATGCGGCAGGCAGATCAACCGTTCCGCGAAAACTCGATCAAGATGGCCGTCGATGACCTGGTGATTGCCGGCCGTCTGAATGAAGTGCGCGGGAAGCGCGGAGCTACCGGCTATCAGGCCGTTACGACTGCTGCCGGGGAGAATTTCTAATGAGAGTTTGCTACCGACTTCGGCTCGGACCGCTGCCCGTGGTTTGCGCCTATCGGCGCAAGCCTACCACGGCAGCAGATCCATCCGTTTGCACGACTGCTGCCCGGCAGCAGTGGGCAGCAGTGGGCAGCAGTCAGACCTGCGGGAAAAAATTGTTAGAAGACACGCCATGACGGTCGGCATCCCTACTCAATGCGTCGGCTGCGGCGCCCCCCTGCACGCGCACAACCTCACCAAGTTGTGCGCCGAATGCAAGCTGATTGCCCGTAATCGGCGCCTGTCCGGCCAGCCCGCAGACACCGCCAACCCGGTCACCCACACCGAGGCGGTCGCCAACGTCACCACGGTGCTCGGCGGCCGCATCATCCACGAAGGAGAACAACTCACATGACTGTCCCCGTCGCGGAGGTCATCGCCGAACGCCGCTACGGCGGCGTCCCCACCGTCCGCGTCCTATGCCCGCTGTGCGGACGCACCCATCTGCATCCGCAGCCCACCGACCCCCCCACACCCGTCGCCGCGCACTGCGGCGGCGGCCTCTACACCCTCGCAACCGAAAGGAAACCCCAACCATGACCGACACCACCCGCGCCGCCATTGAGCCGGTAGCCGTCGACGCCTTCGGCGACCCGGTCGTCGTCACCACCAACGCAGAACGGCTCATCCAATTACGCACCGGAGCCGCCACATCAGCCACCTACCTCAACCCCGGTGACGCGCTGGCGTTGGCCGACGCCCTACGCACGGCCGCGCATGGGGTGCTCGCCGCACGCGAGGCGGCGAACCGATGATCGACCTTCCGCCGCATTGCCCCACCTGCAACACCCCCACCGACACCCCGCGTGACCGCTGCAGCTGCGGCCGCGCCCACTGCTACGCCTGCGGCGAACTGCTGGAATGCGGCCGATTCACTGTTGCCCATAGGCCTATCTGAAACGTTTACATTGTTAACGTTTCCCCTCCACTGAAAAGGAAACCACCACATGACCGAACAGCCTCGCCGTTTGTGCTGCACCTGCTTTCGGGCCTACGTGCCACCAGGGATGTACAAATGCGGCGACTGCGATCCTGGCCGCGCCGTCCCCAACCGCGCGGCCAAATGCCCCACCCCGAACCCGTTAGACCTGACTGGTGACCTCGCCGGGCTCAACCTGGCCGACCTCGGTCTCACCGATCCGGAGATGCCCCAATGACCGCCCCGGTTCACTGCCGAGAATGCCGGCGCCGCATCGGGAAACGCGGCCACCTCTGGGCGTTCGGCGGCCACGCGCTGGGCCTATGCCAACACTGCACGACCACCAGCTGGTCGCGGCTACACGCCAAATACTTCCCCCACTGCCGCCAATCCCATACCCCGGCCGACCACAACGCCATGCTGGTCACCCCCGCCGGATACACCTATTTGCAAGCAAATCCAGCCACAATTAACCCAACGAGTAAGGAGACATCGTCGTGAACGAGTTGATCCCGCTGTCAGTGTTGGCGCTCGACACCGGCACCACCGCAGCCGAACTAGAGCGCCGCCACGCCGACAGAACGCTCCCCGACCACCTCGGCCGGGTTTGCGTAGACGCCGAGCTGGCGCGCGAACTGATCGCCGCCGAGCGGGCCCGTGTCGAGGGCCATGCACAGTACCGGCGGCAAGCCCGCCAAACCCAGCGCGAGAAGGTCGCCGCCACCCACCCACGCCGCCGCGTCAAGGCGATCACCGAACACCAGGCGCAGTTACGCGAGAAGGGCCTCATCGATGCCGACATGTCCGCGTTCGCGGTGATGGGCTCCGGTGACACCCAGGCCAGCTTGGACGGCTACGCCAGCAGGCGCATGGACGCCTGGCTGCGCGGTGAATCCACTGGCGGCCGCTACACCATCGGAAAGGACTAACCATGGAATCGTTTAGCGTTCACGCCCCGCCACCACCTCCCGGCGTCCTCGCCGCCATCGAAGATGACGAGCGGCACGCCCGGCAAGCCCTGGTGGAACGGGAGCTGCGCGCCATGCGGGCGCGCACCGAGACCCGCTCCTACGAGCGCGTCCACCCCACCCCTGCCATATACGAGCAGGCGCGCAGGTTGCTCGAGGAACACAACGGCGACTTCGAAGCCGCCCTAGCAGCTTGGATGCGTGAAAACGGTTGGGGCAACGGCAACGCCCACACCGACGAACGTGGCGGCAAACCCCCGATCGAGCACGGCCCACTGGGTCGCGTCCTGGGTGTGAGATGAGTTCGCCGCGCTGGCGTCGGGGGTCTGTCGTCATGGAGATTTCCAGGTCTTCTAAAAGTAACGCCGTGTTACCTTTTATATCGGGCAAATTATTCACCGTGTGAATAATTATTTCGGCGCTTCAGATTTTTTATTGCTATAACTATACAATGCTGACCTTGCCGGTCTTGACCTGCAGAGATGCGAAAAAATTAGCCTTTCAGGTGTCACAAATGTGACAGCTGAAGATGATCTAGGCGCCGAATCCACAACTTCTGCGATGCTCGCCCATGCATTTAATTCCATTATTGACATTGCAATGTAAGTGGGCAGCATGCGCGTTTTTAAGAATGAACTCGCTGTTGACCGGTTGCATTTAAAGAATGGCGAGGAATTCCTAGCTACATTAAATGCTAAATCAAATCGCAAAGCAGATCGAGACGCGCACTTAATTGCAAGAGGACTCTGGTAATTAAAATTATGATGACGCCGCTCAACGAATTAGCCTGCCTATGCAAGCTTCTGACCTGCGATTCTTAGCCAGCCACCACCGGTAGACCGGCAAGTTGGCCATTCTGGTTCGATGGTGATTCGGGCTTGCCGGTCGGCGCGGATCTTGTCCCAGCTGGTGCCCACGTCGTCGTCGTTGCGTTCGTCGAGCCGGCCGGCGAGGTCGGCCCGGGTGCGTACCGCCCAGCGGGTCTGCTCAAGGGTCAGGCCGGCGTCGGCGCAGGCGGCGACCACGCGGTAGGTGTCGGCTGATCGGTCCGGTGGGGTGGTGACCGTGGCCAGCGCGGTGGCCACCGCCCAGTGGCTGTCGAGGTCGAACGGCTCGCCGGGTTGTCCCGCTGCGGGCGGGTGCCCGGCGTGCCCGTTCGTGCCGGGCACGAGTGTGCTCGCGCGCCAGGGTTCTTGGCCGGGTTCGGGCAGGGTGACGCCGAGCTGGAAGGCCAGCGCGTGTTTGTCGTGGCGTGTACCGCTCGGTGTGACGAGCCAGCGCACCGGGGTGGGTTCACCGCCGGAGAGGGTGGCTTTCTGGCTGTATGTGCCGGGCGGGCGCAGTACGTCGTTGTCGCTGATTTTCGAGTCGGCGCAGCCGAGGTGGTCCCCGAGGGCGCGGGACAGGATGTCGTATTCGGTGACGGTGAGCGGTTCGGTCGTCTCGGCATAGACGTGGCCGTTGCCGGGTGTGCCGCTGCTGATGGCCCATCCGCCGATGGCGGTGACCTTGTCGGGGTTGAGGTGGCCGTGGTCGGCGTCGGCGTGGATGCGGGTGCGTTCCACGGCGGCGCCCTTGGCGCGGGTGCGGCCGCGCATCACCGAGGTGCACACGTACACGTCGGCGCCGGGCGCGGCCCGCAGCATGTGGTTCACGGCTTGATCGGCGTGCGCCGGGTAGTCGTAGGACGTTTGTTTCCAGTCCCGGTGCTTGTATTTCCCGTTGTCGCTCAGATAGGGGTCACGGCCCACGGCGATATGCAGGTAGCCGGGTGTGTCACCGAATAGGGCGGCGAGGAATTCCCGTAACTGGCGCTCGCGCGCCGCGTCGTCGTCGTGTTCGTGTCGCCCGTCGCCGTTAGACTGAGGGCGGCTACTGGTCTTAATGGGGGCTGGTGTGCTGGTGGTGTCGGGTCCCTCGGGAGTGGTGTCCCGGGGGCCGACTTCGTTAGGCGGTTCGCGCATCGCCGGTACCGCCGTCGAGTTGTTCGGCTTGGCGTGCCGCCTTGCGCTGTTGGGCGAGTTGTTCGCGTTGTTCTCTGCGTTCGCGGCGGGCTTTGGCTGACCGGAACGCCATCCGCTGCATATGTGCGCGGTACGCGCTGTCGGCCATCCTGGCCCGCAGGTCTTCGGGTAGTCCGGGATCGGTGGCGTTGTAGAACTTTTCCCAGTTGCCGCGGGCGGCGTGGGCGGCGCGCTGCGAGCGGTTGGCGGTGTTGGCCCAGCCGGTCAGGCCGGCGATGCGGGCGCGGAGTTTACGTTCGGCTGCGGTGAGCGGCATCTCGTCTCCATGACGGGATTGCCGACCCGTGAGGATCAGCACCTAATGCCGCGACACCCGCTGGTGTCGGGTCCGGGTCTCAACCGTTCTCGCCCGGCTCCAAGTCAGCCGACGTAGGACTGACAACTACATACTACGACAGGCGGGCCAAGATTTCGGCGTACAACGCGGGTTCCGCGATTCGCCGCTGCTCGGGGGAAAGGGTGTGAAGCCGCGCGATGCGCCCCCCAAGGGTCTCATCCGATGCGATCCGGTGGATTTTCGCAAGGTCAATGTGGTGGTGTTCCTTACTGACAAGTGCCTCAAAGATGATGACGAGTGTTATCGCCCGGACATCCACGCCCTGAGCGAGGGGCACAACACCGGGCAGCGGCTCTGACCGGCTGAGCAGTACCGGATAACCAAGGCTTTTGTCGTAGCGGATCTTCTCGGTCACCCGCTCCCAGTGCAGGCGGGTGTCGGGGTCCGCTTCGTCGTCGGCAACCAGGATGAAGGTGTGCTTTTTACGGCCGCGGCCGGTGGTGACCGTGATGAGGTAGTCCGGGGCGCGTTGCCCGCCGAGGCCCTCACCCCAGCGGGTTCTGGTCTTCGCGGTAGTTCGCTGCCGCCGCTCGTTGAGCGCTTCGTTAATTCCGAATTCTGAATTAGCCGCTTCATCGTGGTCGTTCACAGGTCGCCGAGCCGCAGTCGTTTGGCTTCGTCGGCGGCCCGCTCGGATGCGGTGGCCGCGGTGTAACGGTCGAGCATCTGGCGTTGCTTCCACCCGGCCATCGTCATCAGCCCGCCCTCCGAGCCGCCTGCGGCCAGCCAGCGCGACGCTGCGGTGTGCCTCAGCAGGTGCGGGTGAAAAGTGTCGAGGCCGACCAGGGCGGCGCGGCGCCGCAACGCCCGATACAGCGATGTGTACCCGAAAGACCCGGCCGCCCGGACAGGCAGCCACAGCGAGGGCCGCTCGGCGAGTTTGTGGGAGCGCCGCATCCGTATGTAGCGGTCGAGCACCGTGGCGGTTTGTGGCCCGAATGGCACCGGCCGGTCCCGGCCGCCCTTGCCGGAGCGGATGACCGCGCGCCCGTGCAGGGTGTCGACGTCGGCCACGGCCAGGGAGGCGCACTCGCCGGCCCTCATCCCGGTTTCGGCCATCAGCCGGCAGATGGCCTCGTCGCGGCGATCGGCGAAGCCGGGGCCCTGACAGGCTTTGATCAGGTCGCGCAGCTCGGCCTCGGTGAGCGGGTCGGTGATCTTGACGGCCAGCTTCGGCGGGGACATGCCCAGCAGCCGGTCCGCCTCGATCTCGCCCTCGGCGGTCAGCCAATGCGAGAACCGGCGCAACGCGAGATAGCGGGCCCGCACCGTGGCCGCCTGGGCGCCGTCGTCGAATAACGCCGCGAGGAAGCCCTGCACCGTGGGCTTGCTCAACTCCGGGGCGGTACCGGTGCGCTCACACCAGCGCAGGAACTGACGGACGCCCTCGCGGTACTGGGCGAGGGTGTGGCGCGACTTGCGCTCCGAGCGCAGCGCGACCTCCCAGGACGGCAACAACTCAGCTAATAAATTCGGAGTTTGGGGCACAAGCAGTTATCTTACTTGCGGGCCACATACAAGACCAGTATTCTGCGGTTGACCGGTGTTTCTGCTGGTAAACCTGCTAAACATGGATGAGGGCTAAGTCAGATAACGAAGAAGTATCAGGACGAGGTCGACTCGAAGTAGCCCGCCGGAGGCTGCACATTCCGGTGACAGCTCCTTCCCAGGCCGCAGCCAGGGTCTCGGCGCACAACTAGGGGATGACCACCAGCACGCCTCACCACGACTGGCGACGGATCGCGCAGCTCATCTTCGCGGGAGCCGCGGCCGTCGCTGTGCTTACCGTGTTCGACACGGCGCAGGAATCGGCGCGCCCGACGGACGTCGCGGCTTTCCCGCAGACGCCGCCCAATTTCTCCGGGGGAAGCGGCTTCGCCGCCGATGACGGCGACGACCAAGCCCAACTGCAGCAGCAGCTCGCCCAACAGCAGCTGCAGCAGTCCATGCAGCAGGCCGAACAACAGAACGAACAGGCGCAGCAGCAGTTCGAACAAGGCATGCAGCAGGCTCAGCTCGACGAGCAGCAGGCCAACAACCCGTAGCCTGCCCGAAGGCCGGCAGGTTGCGCCGGAAGTAGCTAGCGCTGGACGCTCGATTCGCGCTCGGCCGCTTTCACCAGCCGGCCGGCAAAGAACCGGACCGCCCCGCCCATGGCCGCGCGCATCACCGGTCCCGTTCCGCGCACGCCCTCGGTGAACGAGCCGCTCCAGCGGATGTCGGTTCCACCCGCCGGGTTGGGCGTGAAGACCACCTCACCCGAGTAGTCCTTGGCCGGGGTCGGGGACCCGACGAGCTTGTAGGCGTGCCGGCGATCCTGCTCGTACTCGACGGTCTCCTCCTGGACGAGCACGGGCCACATCCCCACCTTGCGGACGGCCCCGATCCCACCGGGGGCGGGATCGCCCTGCCGTGCCCAGCTCGAGTGAAAAACGATGGGTTTGGCCCACTTCGACCAGTTCGCGCCATCGGTCACCAGCCGGAACAGCGTCGCGGCGGGCGCGGTGCTGGTGCGGTTGATCTCGAAGGAAAACGTCCTGCCTGCCATGATCAACTCCCCGTGAAATCAGCGGCGGCCCCGCCGGCCGCTCGCGGGTAGGCTACCGCTCACGCCGCGCGCCTCCCGAGCGGGGTTTTGTCGGCCGCACCGCGGGCACCGTGACGAACATGCACGAACGCCAAGGCCTATCCCGAATTCGGTTCGCCTTGAACCGCCTTCACGCGCGCCGTGCTGATCATGACCTTCACGGTACGGGGGTTGCCGCACCGCCTTGCCTACAGTGGGTCCATGGAATCCGGTTCGCGCCCGCACGCCAAAGGTGTCCCGGGCGGCTTGCTCGAGATCGAGGACTGCCTGGATGCCCAAGGCAACATCATGGTGCCGCCGGACGTCACCCTGATCTCCCTGGTCGACCGCAACATCGCGAACGTCGGTGACGCCGTGGCCTACCGCTTCCTGGACTACAACCGCTCGGCTGACGGCCTCGTCGAAGAGGTGACCTGGAACCAGTTCGGTGTCCGGCTGGAAGCCATCGGCGCGCGCGTCCAGGAGGCGGCCGGCCGTGGCGAGCGAGTCGCGGTCCTGGCTCCCCAGAGCCTGGACTATGTGATGGGTTTCTACGCGGCGATCAAGGCCGGAGCCATTGCGGTGCCGCTGTTCGCGCCCGAGTTGCCCGGGCACGCGGAACGTCTGGATACGGCCCTGCGCGATTCACAGCCCACGGCCGTATTGACGACCACGTCGGCAAGCGGCGCGGTCGAGGATTTTCTGAGCACCCTTCCGCAACACCACCGGCCGAAAGTCATCGTCATCGACGAGATCCCCGACGCGGCGCGCGATTCGTTCGCTCCCACCGAGTTGCGCCACGACGACATCTCCCACCTGCAGTACACCTCGGGCTCGACGCGGCCCCCGGTTGGCGTCGAGATCACGCACCGAGCGGTGGGCACGAACCTCGTCCAGATGATCCTTTCGATCGACCTGCTGGACCGCAACACCCACGGTGTGAGCTGGTTGCCGCTGTACCACGACATGGGCCTGTCGATGATCGGCTTCCCCGCGGTGTACGGGGGACACTCCACGCTGATGTCGCCGGCCGCGTTCGTGCGCCGCCCGCAGCGCTGGATCAAAGCCTTGTCGGCCCAGGCGGGCCGCGCCGTCACCGCCGCGCCGAACTTCGCCTACGAATGGGCCGCCCAGCGCGGCCTGCCCGCACCCGGCGACGACGTCGACCTGAGCGACGTGGTGCTGATCATCGGATCGGAACCGGTCAGCATCGAGGCGATCAGCACCTTCAACAAGGCCTTCGCCCCGTACGGGTTACCGCCGACCGCATTCAAGCCGTCGTACGGCATCGCGGAGGCCACCCTGTTCATCGCGACCATCGCCCCCGCCGCCCAGGCCACCCCCGCCTATTTCGACCGCGAGAAGCTGGGCGCCGGTCGCGCCGTACGGGTCGCCGCGGACGCCCCGGGCGCCGTGGCGCAGGTCTCCTGCGGTCAGGTGGGCCGCAGCGAATGGGCCGTCATCGTCGACCCGGACACCCGGACCGAACTGCCCGACGGCCACGTCGGCGAGATCTGGGTGCAGGGCAACAACGTCGGCCGCGGCTACTGGGGGCTGCCCGAGGACACCCGCCGAGCGTTCGGCGCCAGGCTGCAGTCGCGGCTCGCCGAGGGCAGCCACGCCGAGGGCTCGGCGGTCGAACGCCCGTGGCTGCGCACCGGCGACCTGGGCACCCATCTCGACGGCGAGCTGTATGTCACGGGCCGGATCGCCGACATGGTCACGGTCGACGGCCGCAACCACTACCCCCAGGACATCGAGGCGACCGTCGCCGAAGCGTCCCCGATCGTCCGGCGCGGGTATGTGACCGCTTTCGCGGTGCCGGCCGGGGAGACCCAGCAACAATTGGTGGTCATCGCCGAGCGCGCGACGGGTACCAGCCGCGCCGACCCGCAGCCGGCCATCGAGGCCATCCGGGCGGCGGTCTTGCGCCGCCACGGTGTGCCGGTCGCCGACGTGCGGTTCCTGCCCGCCGGCGGCATTCCGCGCACCACCAGCGGCAAGTTGGCGCGCCGGGCCTGCCGTGCCCAGTATCTGAGTGACACTCTGGGCAGCCACTGACCTCGCTGGAGCGGGAGGGCCCGAAAACGCGATCCGCGCGGCGCGGGTGACTTAGTCTCCGTTCGGAGGCGAACATGGTTCTCAAGGTCGCGGTGCCGGCGGATCAGATCCACGGCGACGTCGATACCGGCTACGGAAAAGTCGCCGACGCCTTCCGCGCCAGTTTCCGCGACGGAGCGGAAGTCGGCGCCGCCGTGGCCGTCTACCGCGACGGGGTCAAGGTCGTCGACCTGTGGGGCGGCTACCGCAACGGGTTGGCGAAAGACCCCTGGCGCCACGACACGATGGTCAACATGTTCTCCACCACCAAAGGGGTTGCCGCCCTGGTGGTGGCCGTGGCGGTGTCCCGCGGGCTGGTCTCCTATGACGCCAGAGTGGCCGACTACTGGCCGGAATTCGCGCAAGCGGGCAAGGGCGACGTGACGGTCCGCCAACTCCTCGGCCATCAGGCCGGGCTGTGCGCGCTCAAACCCAAGCCCACGCTGGCCGACGTCGCCGACCCCACCAGGCTCTCGCCGATCCTGGCGGCCCAGGCACCGGCGTGGCGGCCCGGCACCCGGCACGGCTACCACGCGATCACGCTCGGCTGGTACGAATCCGAGCTGATCCGCCGGACCGACCCGGCCGGGCGCACGCTGGGCCGCTTCATGGCCGACGAGATCGCCGGGCCGCTGGGGCTGGACCTGCACATCGGCCTGCCGGAGTCGGTCAACCGCGAGCGGGTGGCACACGTCCACAACTGGGTGCGTGCGGAGACACTGCTGCACCTCCACGTGATGCCGCCCGGGTTCGTCGGCGCCTCGCTCAACCCGGTCGGCCTGACGGCGCGCGCCATCGGGGTCCCGCGCGGCGTCAATGCGTTCAACGGCGACTACAACCGCGACGAGGTGCGGTCGGTCGAGATCCCGTCGGCCAACGGCATCGGCACCGCCCGGGCGGTCGCGCGGATGTACGGCAGCGCGGCCATCGGGGGAGCCGAGCTCGGGCTCGGCGACACCCTCGATGCGCTGGCGGCGCCGCCAGTCTCGCCAAGCCGGAGCGTTCGCGACAAGGTGATGAACGTCGACGTGGCGTATTCCCTCGGCTTCTGTAAACCCGTGCCGCACTTCGCATTCGGCTCCTCGGACAGGGCCTTCGGAACTCCCGGCTTCGGCGGATCGTTCGGCTGCGCGGACCCGGACACCGGCGTCGGCTTCGCCTACGTCATGAACCGGCTGGGCTTTCACCTGTGGAGCGACCCGCGCGAACTAGCGCTGCGGCAGGCGCTGTTTCGCGATGTGCTCGGGGTGCGTTCCCAGACCTGACGCCGACCGCAAATCGCCGCCTATCACGGTGAGGGCGCCGAATTGCGTGGGGAACGGCCGAGAAACCGCTGCACCAACACCAGGAGGCGTGATGGTCAACCAGCCCCCCGAGGGCGAACGGTTCGACGGGGTCATCAACCCCTCGGCGGCCGGTTCCACACCCGTTACACCCTCGATCGTCTATCCGCCGGCCGGCGCCCCCAACGTCGTCGTGGTATTGCTCGACGATGTCGGATTCGGCGCCGCATCAACGTTCGGCGGTCCGGTCCCGACACCGGCGCTCGACCGTGTCGCGGGTGCCGGGTTGCGCTACAACCAATTCCACACGACCGCGCTGTGCTCCCCGACGCGCGCCGCCCTGCTGACCGGACGCAACCACCACAGCGCGCACATGGGCACCATCTGTGAGATCGCTTACGGGTTCCCGGGTTACGACAGCGTGATACCGCAGAGCACCGCGACGATCGCCCAGGTGCTGCGGATGAACGGTTACAGCACGGCACTGTTCGGCAAGGCGCATTTCACGCCCACGTGGGAGATCGGACCGGCCGGCCCGTTCGACCGCTGGCCGACCGGACTCGGCTTCGAACGGTTTTACGGCTTTTTGGGCGGGGACACCTCCCAGTACGAACCCGCACTCTACGACCAGACCACGCCCGTTGAGCCGTACCTCGGCCGCGACGACTACCACCTGACGGAGGACCTCGCCGACAGGGCGATCGACTGGATCCGGCTGCAGAAGACGTCGGCGCCGGACAAGCCGTTCTTTCTCTACTTCGCGCCCGGCGCGACCCATAGTCCCCACCACGTGTGGCCGGAATGGTCCGACCGATTCGCCGGCCGGTTCGACGACGGCTGGGATGCGTTGCGGGAACGCATATATACCCGCCAGCTCGACATGGGCATCATTCCTTCCGGGGCCCGGCTGACGCCGCGGCCCGAGCAGATACCCGCGTGGGCGGACTACGACGACCGCTACAAGCCAGTGGCGCGCCGGTTGATGGAGGTCTACGCCGGCTTTCTGGCCCACACCGACGCACAGGTCGGGCGGGTCATCGACGCCATCGACGAGTTAGGGCATTGGGAAGAAACGCTATTCGTCTACCTGTGCGGCGACAACGGCGCGTCAGGGGAAGGAACGCTACACGGCGCCTGGAGCTCACCTGCGTTCCAGAACGGGCTGCCCGAGGATCCCGAATGGCTGCTGGCTCACGTGGCCGACTTCGGCACGCCACGATGCGAGAACCACTACAACGTCGGCTGGGCATGGGCGCTCGACGCACCGTTTCAGTGGATGAAACAGGTGGCTTCGCATTTCGGGGGAACCCGTAACGGACTGGCGATCTCATGGCCACAGGGCATCACCGCGGCGGGGGAGCAACGCAGCCAGTTCCACCACGTCATCGACATCGTCCCCACCATCCTCGATGCCGCCGGCATCGAGATGCCCGCGCGTGTCAACGGCGTCGAACAGAAGCCGGTCGAGGGCGTCAGCATGAGGTACTCGTTCGACGACGCCGCGGCGGCCAGCCGGCGAACCACCCAGTATTTCGAGATCTTCGGCAATCGTGCTGTCTACCAAGACGGTTGGATCGCCTCATGCTTTCACGGTCGACTGCCATGGGTCCGCGCCCAGCGCGCCACCCCGTTCGACGACACCGAACGCTGGGAGCTCTACCACCTGGCGGATGACTTCAGCCAGGGAGTCGACCTCGCCGCCCAGCGCCCCGACAAGCTGGCGGAACTGCGGGCCGTATTCGACGCCGAGGCGCGCAAATACGATGTGTACCCGCTCAGCGACGCGACGCTGGCCCGCGCGTTGCCCGCCAACCGGCCAAGCCTGCGGGCCGGGCGCACCTCCGTTGCCTACTTTGCCGGGCATGTGCGCATCCCGGAACCGGTGACATTGGGCTTCACCAGCACTTCCTTCGAGCTGCAGGCACAGCTGACCATCCCGGCGGGCGGCGCGCAGGGGGTGGTCATCAGCATCGGCGGCGCGATGGCCGGATGGAGTTTGTACCTGCGTGGTGGCATTCCGCAGTTTGTCTACAACTATCTCGGGCATGAGCTCACCACTGTTGCGGCCGCCGAGCCGCTACCGGAAGGCCCTGTCGCGCTGAGGCTTTTGTTCGATTACGACGGTGGGGGACTGGGCAGGGGCGCGTCGGTGTCGCTACACGTGGACGACGCCGAGGTCGCCCGTGGCCGCGTCGAGCGGACGGTGCCGTTCCGCTTCTCGATGAGCGGCGAAACCCTGGATGTCGGCACCGACACCGGCTCCCCGGTTGCTCCCTACGGGCACGACTTCCGGTTCACGGGCCGGATCGACCGGATCGACGCCACCGTCTGCCCGCAGCCCGCCGATCTGGCCGCGGCGATCGCCGAGGCGGAGCTGCGCGCGGCGTTTGGAGCGCAATAGTGCTCACCATGTGGGGCAGCCTCGTCCCGTTGATCCTTGGCTGCGCTCTCGAACCGATCGAGATTGTCATCACGATCATGTTGTTGGGCACCCCGGCGCGCGTGCGCGCGGCCGGCGCCTGGGTCGCAGGGCACGTCAGCACGCGCCTGCTGCAAGGGCTCATCTTCGGCACGATTCTGCATTGGGGAAAGCGCGAAGCCGACTCGAATCACCCGCACCACTGGGTCGTGTCCACCGTGCTGTTGGTAGTGGCCGTGCTGTTTCTGGTGACCGCGGCGCGGGAGCTGTTCAGCGACGACGATCCCAACGCCCCGCCGCCGAAGTGGATGACCGTGCTGACGTCGGCCACGCCCACCAAGGCCTTCCTCATCGGCGCCGGCGTCATCACCGTGTCGGTGAAAGCCTGGGTCTTCACGCTGGCGGCGATCAGCGTGATCGGCAACGCGAACGTGAGCCGGCCCGCCAATATCGGTTCGTTCGTTCTCTTCGTCGCGCTTGCGGCAAGCGTGAATCTGCTCATCATCGGTGCGGCGGCATTTTTTCCGCGGCGGTCGCGCGACGTGCTGGATCGGGTCTTGCGCTGGCTACAGGACCACGACCGGCCCATCGTGGTCGTCGTAGGGGTGGTTTTCGGGATCTGGTTCGGGCTAAAAGCCCTGCGCGGCCTCGGGATTTTGTAGCGTCACCGAGCCGTCGTGGCGCCCGGGTGTGGGCCCTACGCACGGAAACCGTCGTGAATTCGTGCATACGCCACACGCTCGGCGGCATATCGGCCTCCCGCGGTGGCATCCTGGCCGTGTGGGTTTGCTCATCCGGTTGGCGGAACTCTTGATCGTGATCCTGCCTCTGGCGGGCGCGACGGTCGCCGTGGTGCGCGCGTTCGGCGCCAACCGTCGACGGCCCGAACCTCCGCCGTCTGCCGAACGGACCGAAACACCGGAGACCGGCAACAATCACGTCGCCCAGTGGCGGTCGCTGCGCCGCGTCCTCGAGGAGCACAGCCGCACCGACGCACGATGGCTCGAGTACGAACTGGACGTCGCCAAGCTGCTCGACTTCCCACTCATGACCGACATGCGCGATCCACGCACGGTCGCCTTCCACAAAGCCAAGCTCCGAGCCGACTTCCTGCGCCCCGTCAAAGCCGAAGACCTTCTCGACGACCGCGAAGCGGCGGCGCAATACCGGACCGCCGTCGAGGATTACGTGACCGCCTTCAACGCCGCCGAGACGGAAGCGATGCGCAGACGCCGCAGCGACTTCTCCCGAGCGGACCAACAGCGAATCGCGCGCGCCCAAAACCTGCTACGCGTCGCGTCGGACCCCGCCGCGACACCTCAGGAACGCCGGCACGCCCACGAGTTGGCGCGTCAGGAACTCGACGGCCTCCTCGTGTTGCCGGCCACCACGCAGGCCAGCATCGAGCGCGGGATCTCCGGCGAGCTGGAGAAATAGGACACTCTGCGTCGCCCGTCGGTGACTTTGGCCCCTTACGCGCTACGCCCGGCGATCGGCAGGATGGAGTCATCGGCATTTCGGTTTAATGCAGCGATCCGCTTGGAGCACAACATGATCGAATACGACTTGGACGGCGAACACTCCATCCTGGAGGTGCGGCCAAAATCCGCGCTCGACAAACACGACTTCGAAGAACTCGCCAAGGCCGTTGACCCCGAGATCGAGGCCAAGGGAGACCTCGCCGGCCTCATTCTCAATGTCTCGTCCTTCCCGGGATGGGACAGTTTCGGGGCCATGGTCACCCATTTCCGCTTTGTTCGGGACCATCAGAAGCATGTCAAGAAGATCGCCGTCGTCACCGACTCGCTTCTCGGGGACGTCGCTGAGCACCTGACGTCACATTTCGTGTCGGCCACGATCGAGCATTTCCCGGCCGCCGAGATCGAGAAGGCGCGAGAGTGGATCATCAGCGGTCGATAATGCGTTGAGCGCGGCGGCCGCGTGCCACGATGGTCCGATGACCGCGTCGCCCGGCCCGCCGGTCGCCGAACCCGACGGCGGCGAAGGCCTCACGGGCTATCCCGTCACGCCGCCGCCGCTTCGCGGCCCGGTCACCTTCGATCAGCGCTGGCGTGATCTGACCTTCATCCATTGGCCGGTGCGGCCCGACGCCGTCGAAGAGATGTACCCTCCCGGCACCCGCCCCGACATCTTCGCCGACGGGATGACCTACGTCGGACTGGTCCCGTTCGTGATGGACAGCACCAAAGTCGGCTCCTCGCTTCGGCTCCCGTACTTCGGCAGCTTCGCGGAAACCAACGTCCGGCTCTATAGCGTCGACGATTCCGGCCGGCACGGCGTGCTGTTCCGGTCGCTGGAAACGGCGCGGCTGGCGGTCGTGCCGATCGTCCGGGCCGGCCTCGGCGTCCCTTACACCTGGGCGAAGATGCGGACACACCGGCTCGGCGACCGCGTCACCTATGACAGCGTGCGCCGGTGGCCCCGCCGGGGGTTGCGCAGCCGGGTCGAGGTCGCCGTCGGCGCGCCGGTGGAACCGACGCCGCTGGAAGTCTGGCTCACCGCCCGGTGGGGCGCGCACACCCGCAAGGCCGGCCGAACCTGGTGGATACCGAACGAACACGAGACCTGGCCGTTGCGCGCGGCCGACATCGTCGAGCTGGACGACGAACTGGTGGCGGCCGCCATGGTGCGACCCGCGGGCGAGCGGTTGCGAGCGCTCTTCTCTCCTGGAGTGCGAACCCGTTTCGGCCGACCCGCCCGGGTCAGCTGAGCTACGGGCAGGTGTATCCGCCGTCGATGACGATGTCGGAACCGGTCATGTAACTGGACGCCGCGCTGGCCAGGTAGAGGTACAGGCCGGTGAGCTCCTCGGGGCGGCCGATCCGCCCGAGCGGAATCTTCGGCTCCCACAGGCGGTGGTATTCGGTCAGCGGCTCGACGAGTTCGGTGAGGATGTAACCGGGGCTGACGCTGTTGACCCGGATGTTGTGCGGCGCCAACTCCACGGCCATGGCCTTGGTCAGGTGGATCACCGCCGCTTTGGACGTGCAGTAGTGCCCCACCGTCTGCGGGACGTTGATGATGTGGCCCGACATCGAGGCGGTGGTGATGATGGCGCCGCCCCGACCCTGCCGGACCATCGCCCTGGCGGCCGCTTGCGCGGTGAGGAAAACGCCCCTGACGTTGGTACTTTGGATGCGCTCGAACTCTTCGGGCGACATGTCCAGCATCCCCTTCACCGTGATGATGCCGGCGTTGCAGACCGCGATGTCGACGCCGCCCAGCTCGGCGGTCACCCGCTCAAGCATCTCGGCCACCTGATCGGGCTGGGTGACGTCACAGCGGACGGTCACGACCCTGCCCTCGCCGTCCGGCGCGATCTCCCGGGCCACCTGTTCCAAGCTCTCGGGACGCCGCGCCGCTATGGCCACGTCGGCGCCGGCTTGCCGATACGCCTGCGCCACCTTCTTGCCGATGCCGCTGGATGCCCCCGTTATCAGCGCCCGCTTGCCGCGCAGATCGAACAATTCCAAGACGTTCATGCGATATCCCCATCCAGACGAGCGACCGACAATCGAAACACGTTCTAGTGTGTCCGCCATGGGCAAATTCACCAGGGCAGAAATCGAGCAGGCCGTCGAGAACTACACGCGGGTCGTCGAGGGGTGCAGCGCCTCCGGCGACTGGCGGCCGTTCGCCGACCTCTTCACCGAGGATGTCGTCTACACCGAGCACCACTACGGGGTGTTTCACGGCCGCGAGGCCGTTCGCGACTGGATCGTCGCCGTCATGGCGCCGTTCCCGCACATGCGATTTCCATCCGACTGGACCGCCTACGACGAAGACAACGACGCCGTCGTCGTGATGATCAAGAATCTCCTCGACCACCCGACCGATCCGCAAGGCGAACCGTTCTGGTTTCCGAACTGGACCCGACTGGTGTATGCGGGCAACGGCTTGTTCTCCAGCGAGGAGGACATCTACAACCCCAACCGCGATGCCCCCGGCGTGGTGACCGCCTGGCTGCAGGCCGGCGGCCAGCTCGCGTCCGAGGAGATCCTGCAGCCGGGCGCCTAGGCGGACGACAGGTCCGGCTGTCGCCCCCGTCGGCGCGAGCGCACGGCCGCCAGCGCCTGCTCCCACGCCAGCATCGTGGCGGCCTTCAGGTTGGCCGGCTTCGCGCTGTCCCTGGACAGCAGCGCGGTCGCGGCCGCCTTCGTGGTCGCCGACGCCTTCGACAGATGGCCGGAGTCGAAGGGCGGCTGGGGGTCGTATTCGATGGCCAGCTGGATCGCCTTGGCGCGGCCCTCGCCGCCGATCTCGCCCGCCAGCCACAGCGCCAGGTCCAGGCCGGCCGACACCCCGGCACAGGTGACGACATTGTCCTGCCGCACGATTCGCTCGTCGCCCACGGGGATGGCGCCGAACGCCTTGAGCGCCGGAACGGTCAGCCAGTGCGACGTGGCGCGCCGGCCCGCGAGCAGGCCCGCGGCCGCCAGGATCACCGACCCGGAGCACACCGACGTCGTCCATCGGGCGGTCCGATGGGCTTGCCGCAGCCAGTCGAGCAGCGCCTCGTCGCGGGCGTGCACGGGGGTCGCCGGACCACCGGGCACGAGAATCAGGTCGGGGGAAGGCGTTTCGGCCAGCGAGTGGGTGGCCCCGATGACCAGCACGCCCGAGTCGGCGGTGATCGGCCCGGGCTGGTGCCAGACGAAGCGCACTTCGGCGTCGGGCAGGTTGCGCAGCACCTCGTACGGCCCGATCATGTCCAGCGCGGTGAACCCCGGATAGGTCACGATCGCGATTTGGGTCATGGTGTCATCCTTTCGGTTTCAGGCGAAGGCCTTGCGATATTGGTCGGGCGGAATGCCGACCCGGCGAAGGAAGTTGCGCCGCATGGTTTCCGCGGTGCCGAAGCCGCACCGGGTGGCGATCGCGACGACGGTGTCGTCGGTCTCCTCGAGCTGCCGGCGCGCGGCTTCGGTTCGGATCCGCTCGACGTATTGACCGGGCGCCTCGCCGACCTCGGCGGTGAACACGCGGGTGAAGTGACGCGGGCTCATCGCCGCCCGGCGGGCCAGCTCGTCGATGCTGTGCTCGCCGCCCGGTTCCGCCTCGATCGCCTCCTGCACCGCACGGATCGAATTTCGTTTGGCGCGCGGCATCCACACCGGAGCCGCGAACTGCGTCTGCCCACCCGGGCGGCGCAGGTACAACACCAGCCAGCGGGCGACGGTCTGCGCCAACTCGGTGCCGTGGTCGTCCTCCACCAGTGAGAGCGCCAGATCGATCCCCGCGGTGACACCCGCCGCGGTCCACACGGTGTCCGAGCTGCGGATGAAAATCGGATCCGCGTCGACGTCGATCGCCGGGAACTCCCGGGCTAACCGCCCGGCGAAGGCCCAGTGCGTGGTCACCCGCTGCCCGTCCAGCAGCCCCGCCTCGGCCGCCAGGAAGGCGCCCGTGCAGACCGTGACCACGCGACGCGCGGTGCGGGCCACGTCCTTGATCCAGCCGATCAGCTCGGCATCCGATCGCGCCGCGTCGACACCTCCGCCACCGGGCAGCACGACCGTGTCGATCGGGCCATCCGGGTCCGGCAGCGGTGTGGCGACGAAGGCGAGCCCGGTCGGGGTGGTGACGGCCCGCCCGTCGGCGGAGGCCAGGACGACGTCGTACCCGCCCTCGGTGAGCAGCGCCGCCCCGGTGAAGACGTCGTACGGCCCCACCACGTCGAGCGCCTGCACGCCGGGATAGCCGACGATGACCACTTTGCGAGCCATGGATCTCAGTGTTGGGCACACCCGCCCATGTCGTCTACGCCGTGCAACCCACCAATTAGGACATGGGACCTGACCCATCGCAGCCGCGGCGGGCTTGGCAGACTGTCCGCATGGCACAGATAACGTTGCGTGGAAACCCGATCAACACCGTCGGCGAGCTGCCTGCCGTCGGATCTCCGGCGCCGGCCTTCAGCCTCACGGGCGGCGACCTGGGGGAGGTCAGTAGCGGCCAGCTCGGCGGTAAGGCCGTGGTGCTCAACATCTTCCCGTCCGTGGACACGCCGGTGTGCGCGACCAGCGTCCGGACCTTCAACGAGCGCGCCGCCGCCAGCGGCGCCACGGTCGTGTGCGTGTCGAAAGATCTGCCGTTCGCGTTCGCCCGGTTCTGCGGCGCCGAGGGCATCGGCAACGTCAAGACGGCTTCGGCGTTCCGCAGCAGCTTCGGCGAGGACTACGGCGTCACCATCGACGACGGACCGATGGCGGGGCTGCTGGCCCGGGCCATCGTGGTTGTCGGCGCCGACGGCAAAGTCGCCTACACGGAATTGGTCCCCGAGATCGCCCAGGAGCCCAATTACGACGCGGCGCTGGCCGCGGCGGGCTAGTTTTCGGGTCGTAACCCAAGCCGTTGAACCATCTCGGCCCGCATGTCGACCTTGCGCACCTTGCCGGTGACAGTCATCGGGAACTCGTCGACAATGTGGACATACCGGGGAATCTTGTAGTGCGCGAGTTTCCCGAGACAAAAGGCCCGCACGGCATCCGCGTCTAACGGCGCACAGTCGGGCCGCATCTTGATCCAGGCGCAGATTTCCTCGCCGTACTTGGCGTCGGGAACGCCGACGACCTGCACCGCGTCGATGTCCGGGTGAGTGTGCAGGAAGTCCTCGATCTCTCGCGGGTACAGGTTCTCACCGCCGCGGATGACCACGTCTTTGATGCGCCCGACGACTTCGCAATAGCTGTCGTCGTGCATGATCGCCAGGTCTCCGGTGTGCATCCATCCGTCGCGATCGATGACGTCGCGAGTTCTCTCGACGTCGTGCCAGTAACCCAACATCACCGAGTACCCGCGGGTGCACAGCTCGCCCGACTCCCCGCGCCCGACGATCTTGCCGCCGGCGTCGATGACTTTGATCTCGACGTGCGGATGTACCCGGCCCACCGTGGTCGTTCGATGCTGTAGGTCGTCGTCGATCCGGGTCTGGCAGGACACCGGGGAGGTCTCCGTCATGCCGTACGCGATCGAGAGCTCCGACAGTTTCAGTTCGTCGATGCAGCGTTTCATCAGCTCCACCGGACAGGTGGCGCCCGCCATGATCCCGGTGCGCAACGACGACAGATCGCGACGAGTGAGGTCAGGATGGCCGAGCATCGCGATGAACATTGTGGGCACGCCGTAGAGGCCGGTGCACCGCTCCTTTTCGATCGCCTCCAGCGTCGCGGCGGGATCGAAGCCGGCCGCCGCAATCACCATGGTGGCCCCGTGGGTGGTGCAGCCCAAATTGCCCATCACCATGCCGAAGCAGTGGTAGAAGGGCACCGGGATACAGAGGCGATCCCCGGGCCCGAGCCGGATGAGTTCGGTGACGAAAAACCCGTTGTTGAGGATGTTGCGGTGCGACAAGGTGGCGCCCTTGGGGGCTCCCGTGGTGCCCGATGTGTATTGAATGGTGATCGCATCCAGGGGGCTCAGGGCGGCCGCCCGGCACCGCAATTCGTCGGCCGTCACCTCGCCGGCGCGCTGCCGCAGCCGCTCCCAGTCGGCGGTGCCCAGGAACACGACATCCGTCAGTCCGCGGACCTCGGAACGGATCTCGTCAACCATTCGGCGGTAGTCGGAGCTCTTGAAGGTCGTCGCCGACACCAACAGCCGGGTGCCCGAATCATGCAGCACATGGGACAACTCGTGAGTTCGATATGCGGGATTGACCGAGACGAGGATGGCCCCGATCTTGGCCGTCGCGTACTGAAGGATCGTCCATTCCGGGCAATTGGGGGACCAGACCCCGACGCGATCTCCGCGCTGGATGCCGACGGCCATCAAAGCGCGGGCGAGACAGTCGATCTCGCTATCGAGTTGGGCGTAGGTCCACCGTCGGTCGCCGGCCACATCGATGAGCGCGTCGACGTCGGGGTACGCCAGCGCGGTGCGCTCGATGTTCGCCCCGATCGTCTCGTCCAGCAGTGGGGTGTCGACGGGCCCCGCGTCGTAGGAGTTCACCGCGCGTACTCGCGGCGAAGATCGGTCTTGAGTACCTTGCCACTGGCGTTGCGCGGCAAGGCATCCACGATCACGACACGGCGCGGCCGCTTGTAGGAAGCGAGGTGCTCGCGGCAGTGCTTCTCGATCTCGCCGTCGGTCGGCGGATCTGCAGGGTCGCGCGGCACGATCACCGCCATCGGGGTCTCGCCCCATTTCGGGTCGGGCACTCCGATGACCGAAACCTCGGCGACCTTGGCATGGGCTGCCACGACGTTTTCCACCTCGGCGCTGTAGATATTTTCGCCGCCCGAAATGATCATGTCCTTCTTCCGGTCGACCACATAGATGTAGCCGTCGGCGTCCTGCCGGACCAGGTCGCCCGAATGAAACCAGCCGCCGCGAAAGGCCTCCGCGGTCTCGGCGGGCTTGTTCCAATACTCCTTCATCACCAGTGGTCCGCGATAGACGATCTCGCCGATTTCGCCCCGCGGAACGTCCTCCATCTCGTCGTTGACGATGCGGACCTCGATACCCAGCATCGGGGTGCCCACGGATCCGATCTTGCCCAGAGCGTCCTGTCCGCGCAGCAGGCAGGTGATGGGGCTGCATTCGGTCTGCCCGAAGGCCGCAATGATCTCGGAGTGCGGAAAGGCGTCGAACATCGTGCGCAGCAAGGTGGTTGACGCGGGCGCCGCACCCCACCAAACGCGACGCAGCCGGCTGAGATCCCACGAGCGAAGATCCGGCAATGCGCAGACCGTCTGCCACTGCGCCGGCGTCATCCAGCAGGACGTGACCCGCTCACCGACGATCGTTCGCACGGCGGCCACGGGGTCGAAGCCGCCTGACGGTGGGACCACCACCGTGCCGCCGGTCAGGAACGTGGGGAACATCCCCGATACGCCGGCGACGTGGAACAGCGGCGCATGTGCCATCCAGCAATTGTCGTCGCTGCCCAGACCCAGGGTGGCGATCACGCTCAAGGCGTGCAGATAGAGGTTGCGGTGTGTGAGCACCGCGCCCTTCGGAAATCCCGTGGTGCCCGACGTGTACATGATGAAGGCGGCGGCGTCGGCCGGAACTGTGGCCTTGACGGGGACACCGTCCGCCGCCGCGACAAGGTCATCCAGACCGTCACCCATCGTGAGGATCGCACTGACGGAAGGTGCTTTGGTGCGCGCGTGCGCGACGGCCGGTGCGCAGGCCGGGTCTGTCACCACCGCGACCGAACCGCTGTCCGCGAGCACATACGCGATCTCGTCTGCGGTGAAGCGGAAGTTGACCGGCACCGCAACGGCGCCCAGCCGCAGCGTCGCGAACCAGACTTCGATCAGCTCGAGGCAATTCAGGCCGACCACCGCGACACGGTCGTTCGGACGAACTCCGTTCGCGGACAGCACCTTCGCCAGGCGGATCACCCGCTCGTTGAGCTGCGAGAAAGTAGACCGGCGCCGCGCATCGACAAATGCCAGGTCTTCAGGCCGGACTCGGGCGTGCCGGGCCAGGACGTCGCTGAGTGTGATGCCGGTGCCGTCCATGAGATTCCTACAGGCCCGCACGGTCGGCGAGCAGCGCCCGGTGACGGGTGCTGCTGCCGAACAGCGCCTCGGTTGTCTTGGCCCGCCGGAAGTACAAGTGCAGATTGTGTTCCCAGGTGAAGGCGATCCCGCCGTGGACTTGGATGGCGCTGCCGGCGCACAGCACATAGGTGTCCGCGGCCTGGGCCTTGACCAAAGGAGCGGCGACGCGCAGCTCTTCGCCGCTGGCGGCGCTCATCGCGGCGAACATCACCGCTGCGCGAGTGGCGTCGATCTCGATCAACATGTCGGCGCAGGCGTGCTTGACTGCCTGAAATGATCCGATGGGACGGCCGAATTGCTTTCGGTGGCGGGCATATTCGACCGAAAGCTCGAGACACGCCTCGGCACCGCCGAGCATCTCCGCAGCCAGGAGCACCCGCGCCACGTCCACCAGCCGGTCGATTTCGTCGGGGGAGCCTGCCGGCAAGGCATCGGCCGGGGCACGCGCCAGCTGTAGCTTGGCGACGGGACGGGTGAGGTCGAATGACGGCAGCGGCACGATCGTGACGCCGGGAGAGTCGGCGGTGACGACGTGCAAACTCACGGCGGAGCCATCGGACAGAGCCGGGACGACGAACAGATCCGCGACGCGGCCGTGCAACACCGGGGCGCATTCTCCGGTGAGCACGATCCGACCGTTGTGCCGTTGAGCCCGTACCGTCGCCGCAGCGGGGTCGGTCACCTGGTGTCCGGCCGCGGCGAAGGCCCCGATCTGCTCGCCGCGAAGCAGGCCGGGCAGCAGGCTTTTGCGTTGCTCGTCGTCGCCCAGCCGGAGGATTGCTTCGATCGCAAACGTCGTCGCGGCGAAGGGAACGGGGCTCAGCGCCCGGCCCAGCTCGCCGAATGCGATCGCCGTCTCGGCGAGTGTGGCACCTGCTCCGCCGTACTCCGGCGGCGTGTGTAGTGCGGGCAGCTCGAGCTCGGTGCACAGCCGTTGCCAGAGGCTGCCGTCGTGGCCATCCGCGTCGGCGACTTCTCTCATGCGCGGGGCACCGGCGTGGCCCCGAAGAAAGCCGCGGAGCGACGCGCAGAAGTCGTCCTGTTCGGTGCTGTAACGGAAGTCCATTCAGAGTCTCACCCTTGCCGGGGCCTCCTGGCGTGGTTCCTTGGGAAGCCCGAGTAGTTGCTCGCCGATCAGGTTGCGCTGGATTTGCGAACTGCCGGCGTAGATCGTGGCTGCACGGGCATAGAGCAGCTCATCCATCCAGCAAGCGGGGGAGTTCGGCGTGCCCGCTTCCGGGACCAGGCGCGCCCCGCCGTTCCCGGGCCCAAGCGGGCCAAGCGCGTCCAATTCCAGGATTTCGGCGGCGAGATCGGTGTGGCGCCGGAAGTACTCGCTCCAAATGACTTTGGTGATGGCGGAGTCGGCGCCCGGCAGTCTCCCGTTCAGCAACAAGCTCAGCCCGCGGTAGCCCCGGTACCGCATGATCTGTATCCGGGAAAAGCACCACGCCAACCCATCTCGGATATGCGGGTCGGTGTTCACGCCGCGTTCGCGTGCGAGTTCGCACAGCCGCTCGAGGTCGCGCCCGAATTCGACGGCCGCGGTAATCACCTGCGAGCCGCGCTCGAACCCCAGCAGCGTCATCGCGGTCGGCCATCCGTTCCCGACCCCACCCACCACGTTGGCCGATGCGGTGCGGGCATCGATGAAGAAGACCTCGCTGAACGACGAGTGTCCGGCCGCGTTGACGATCGGACGGACCTCGACGCCGGGTTGTTCCATCGGCACCAGTAAGAAGGACAGGCCCTTGTGCTTGGGCGCATCGGGGTCCGTGCGTGCCAGAACGAAGATCCAGTTGGCGCTGCGGCCGGCCGACGTCCACATCTTCTGCCCGTTGATCACAAACTCGTCGCCGTCGAGCACGGCCTTGGTGCGCACCGATGCCAGATCCGAGCCGGCCTCGGGTTCCGAGAAGCCCTGGCACCAGCGGTCTTCACCGCTGAGGATGCGCGGCAGGAAATGCTCTTTCTGCGCTTCTGACCCCAGGGAGATCAGCGTGTTGCCCAGCAGATCGACCCCCAGCAGGTCGTTTTCGGCCCGCTCGGGAGCGCCGGCCCGGGCGAACTCCTCGGCCAGCACCACCTGTTCGATCGGAGAGAGACCGCCGCCGCCGTATTCCCTGGGCCAGGACACGGCAACCAGGCCGCTGGCCGAAAGAGCCCGCCGCCACCGCAGCCCGAATGCTTCCCGCTCGGCCGGCGGCAACGCACCAAGTCCGCGCCAGCCGGCCGGCAGGTGTTCAGCCAGAAATGCGCGGATCCGCTCGCGGAATGCTTCCGCTTCGGGTGGATAGGTGATGTCCACTGACGTCGCACTCTCAAGGGCGCTGCTTGGTCGCGGGCAAGATCTCCGGCGCGTCGCGCCAGTCGTCGAGGCCGTACTCGACCGTTCCGTACGACAGCTTCCCGCCGGTGACTTCACCCCAGTGCGCGTGGTTGAGCTGGTGGATCTTGAAGCAACCGTCGAGTGCTGTGGTGAAGCCCATGGCGTCAACGGTTTGGTTCACCGACTCCTTGATCAACAGCGCAGCCATGGTCGGCATCTTGGCGATTCGGCGCGCGAATTCGATGGTGCTGGAGCCCAAGTCGTTCGCGGGAAACACCTTGCTCACCATCCCGAGCGAGTGGGCTTCGTCGGCGCCGATGCAGTCGCCGGTGAGCAGAAGTTCCTTCGCTTTGCGCGGACCGAACTCCCACGGGTGGCCGAAATACTCGACCCCGCACATGCCGAGTCGGGTGCCGACGACATCGGCGAAGATGGTGTCCTCGCTTGCGACAATCAGGTCGCAGCACCAGGCCAGCATCAGGCCCGCAGACAGGACCATGCCGTGGACCTGGGCGATGGTGATCTTGCGGAGATTCCGCCACCGTTTGGTGTTTTCGAAGTAGTAATGCCACTCCTGACGATTGCGCGACTCGACCCCGCCAAACTTGCCTCCGTTGCACTGATAGGTGGGGTGCTGGTCCGGGCCGGGTGAACGTTCACGGACATCGTCGGCGGACCCGAGGTCGTGGCCCGCGGAGAAGGCGGGACCCGCCCCCCGCAGGATCACCACCCGGACCGTGTCGTCAGCTTCGGCAAGCTCGAAGGCGGCACCCAACTCGACCAGCATCCCGCGGGTCTGCGCATTGCGTTGTTTCGGCCGATTCAGGGTGATCACCGCGATGCGCCCCTCATCGAGCGTTCCGTACTCGATGAAATCGAACTGCGGCACGGAGCTCTCCCGGCGATAGACCGGCTGGAGTCCGGTGACGTTCATAGCGCCTCCTTCTACTGCTAACTGCGCGCTGAACGGGTGACTTGTGCGAGGTTACGCGGCACGATGCCATGATGTCCATAGCCAATACGCTCTTATATGCGCATGACGACCACAAACTCCCAAGCAAATTGGCTCTTGTATGTTATGAAGTATCTTGCTAGTACTGTGGTATACCTACAGCAGCAGGTACATCGAGACGAGAAACGAGAAGGGTTGACCCATGGAGATCGGAATCTTCCTCATGCCGGCCCATCCACCGGAGCGCACTCTCTACGACGCCACCCAATGGGACCTCGACATGATCGAGCTGGCCGATCAACTCGGGTACGTCGAAGCCTGGGTCGGTGAGCATTTCACCGTGCCGTGGGAGCCGATCTGTGCTCCGGATCTGCTGTTGGCGCAGGCGCTGCTGCGGACGAAGTCCATCAAGCTCGCGCCCGGCGCGCATCTGCTTCCCTACCACCACCCGGTCGAATTGGCCCACCGGGTGGCCTATTTCGATCACCTTGCTCAGGGCCGCTACATGCTGGGTGTCGGGGCCAGTGGTATCCCGGGCGACTGGGCACTGTATGACGTGGACGGAAAGAACGGCGAGCATCGCGAGATGACCCGCGAAGCGCTCGAAATCATGTTGCGCATCTGGACCGAGGACGAGCCCTGGGAACACCGCGGAAAATACTGGAACGCCAACGGCATCGCGCCGATGTTCGAGGGACTGATGAAGCGGCACATCAAGCCGTTCCAGAAGCCGCATCCGCCGATCGGCGTCACCGGGTTCAGTGCCGGATCGGAGACGCTCAAGCTCGCGGGCGAGCGCGGCTACCTGCCGATGAGCCTCGACCTCAACGCCGAATATGTCGCGACACACTGGGACGCGGTCCTGGAAGGCGCCGAGCGCAGCGGTCGGACCCCGGATCGCCGTGATTGGCGGTTGGTGCGTGAGGTCTTCGTGGCCGAGACCGACGAGCAGGCCTTCCGTTACGCCGTCGACGGCACGATGGGACGCGCCGTGCGTGAATATGTGCTGCCGACGTTCCGCATGTTCGGCATGACCAAGTTCTATAAGCACAACCCGTCGGTGCCCGACGACGCCGTGACACCGGAATACCTCGCCGAGAACACCTTCGTGGTGGGCTCGGTGGAGACGGTGGTCGACAAATTGGAGGCGACCTATGACCAGGTGGGCGGGTTCGGCCACCTGCTGGTTCTCGGATTCGACTACAGCGATAACCCCGGTCCGTGGAAGGAGTCGCTGCGGCTACTGGCCGAAGAAGTGATGCCCAGACTCAACGCCCGCATTGCCAAGAAGCCTCTCGCCGCGATCGTCTAGCAGTTCCGGGTCGGGTAGGCACTGGGAAAGGGTTGAGCAATGGCGGATCGCAAGGTCACCGTCGGTTATTCGGACGGAACGCACCAGACGATTCCAGTGCGACCGGACCAAACGATTCTGGATGCCGCCGAGGAACACGGTGTGGCCATCGTCAACGAATGCCAAAGCGGGATCTGTGGCACGTGCGTAGCCACCTGCATCGCCGGACAATACGAGATGGGACGCACCGAAGGCCTGTCCGATGTGGAGCGGGAGGCGCGAAAGATCCTCACCTGTCAGACGTTTCCGACCTCGGACTGCCGGATCGAATTGCAGTATCCCGCCGACGACAACGCGGCGCTGCTGGTCGCCTGTGACGGCGTGGTGGCAGGGGTCGACCTGGTTTCGCGCACCACCGCGGTGCTGCGGGTGGACGTCTCGGCACATGTCGCGTCGAAGGGCGCGGGACTTGACTACCGGGCCGGCCAGTTCGCGCAACTGCAGGTTCCCGGCACCACCACGTGGCGCAACTACTCCTACGCGCATCCCGCCAACGACAGCGGCGAACTGGAATTCCTCATCCGGCTGCTGCCGGACGGAGTGATGTCGAACTATCTGCGGGATCGCGCGAAACCAGGTGACCATATCGCCCTGCGATGCAGCAAGGGCACCTTCTATCTGCGCCCCGTCGTTCGGCCGGTGATTCTCGTCGCCGGCGGTACGGGTTTGTCGGCGATCCTGGCGATGGCCCAGAGCCTGGGCTCCGATACCGCTCAACCCGTCTACCTTCTCTACGGGGTGACCTCCCCCGAGGACCTGTGCAAGCTCGACGAACTCAAGACGCTCAGTCACCGCGTACCGGCCCTGGAAGTGCACATCATCGTCGCGCATCCGGACCCCGAGTGGCGCGGACCGACCGGACTCGTCACCGACCTGTTGGATGAGCGGATGCTGTCCGGTGGTGACGCCGACGTCTATTTGTGCGGTCCGGCCCCGATGGTCGAGGCGACACGAACCTGGCTGGACACCAACGGTTTCCATCGCGTCGGGCTGTACTACGAAAAGTTCGTTCCCAGCGGAGCGGCACGGCGCCGCAGTCCGGCTCGGCTCGACCACGCAAGTCTCGACATCGCCGACGTGCGCAGCCGGGGCCGCGGGACCGCGGTGGTCATCGGCGGCAGCATCGCGGGGATCGCGGCGGCCAAGGTGCTCACCGAGACGTTCGATCGGGTCATCGTTCTGGAAAAGGACGATCCGCACCGTAGGCGCGAGGGCAGGCCGGGTGCGGCACAGGGCTGGCACCTGCACCACTTGCTGACCGCCGGACAGATCGAATTGGAGCGATTCTTTCCCGGCATCGTCGACGACATGGTGCGCGAGGGTGCGTTCAAGGTCGACATGGCAGCCCAGTACCGAATCCGCTTGGGCGGGACCTGGAAGAAGCCGGGCACCAGCGATATCGAGATCGTCTGTGCCGGCAGGCCGCTGCTCGAGTGGTGCGTACGGCGCCGCCTGGACGGCGAGCCACGGATCGACTTCCGTTATGAATCGGAGGTGGCCGACCTCGTCTTCGACCGCGAGAACAATACGATCGTCGGGGTCGCCGTCGCCAAGGATGGCAATTTAGAGGTCGTGCCCGCCGAATTCGTCGTCGACGCGTCCGGCAAGAACACCCGGGTGCCGGAATTCCTGGATCGCATCGGCATCGGAGCTCCCGAGGTCGAGCAGGACATCATCAACTGCTTCTACTCGACAATGCAACACAAGGTCCCGCCCGAGCGGCAGTGGGAAGACAAGGTCATGGTGATCTGCTACGCGTACCGTCCGTACGAGGACACCTACGCTGCGCAGTACTACACCGACAGCTCCCGCACCATCCTGTCGACGTCGCTGGTGGCGTACAACTGTTACTCGCCGCCGCGCACCGCTCGGGAGTTCCGCGAGTTCGCCGATTTGATGCCCTCACCGGTGGTGGGGGAGAACATCGACGGGTTGGAACCCGCCTCTGCGATCTACAACTTCCGGTATCCGAACATGCTCCGGTTGCATTACGAGAAGAAGCGGCACCTGCCGCGCGCCCTGTTGGCCGTGGGCGACGCGTACACCAGCGCGGACCCGGTGTCTGGTCTGGGTATGAGCCTGGCACTCAAGGAAGTTCGGGAGATGCAGGTGCTACTGGCCAAGTATGGTCCGGGGCATCGAGACCTTCCGCGCCGCTATTACCGGTCGATCGCGAAGATGGCCGACACGGCGTGGTTCGTGATCCGCGAACAAAACCTGCGCTTCGACTGGATAAAGGACGTCGACAAGAAGCGCCCGTTCTATTTCCGGCTTCTCACCTGGTATATGGATCGCCTAGTGGAATTGGTGCATGACGACCTGGACGCGTATCGCGAATTCCTGGCCGTCGTGCACCTGGTTAAGCCACCCATGGCGCTCATGAAGCCCGGAATCGCGAGCCGCGTTATCGGCAAGTGGGCGCGGACCCGATTGTCCGGTCAGAAAACGCTCATCGTCCGCAACTACGAAAATCGCACCGTACCGGTCACCGATCCCGCCGACCGGCTTGTGGCGGTCGGCGGTTCGGCGCCAGGCCAAGCACCATAGATCCTCGACGAGGAGGGCGAATATGTCGCAGGCTCACCGATTCCTGGACTGCCGGGGCACCCGAATTCATGCCGTCGAAGACGGCTTAGGCCCGCTGGTAGTGCTGCTGCACGGGTTTCCGGAGTCCTGGTACTCGTGGCGGCATCAGATTCCCGCGCTTGCCGGGGCGGGCTACCGGGTGGTGGCAATCGATCAGCGCGGCTACGGGCGTTCATCGAAGTACCGGGTGCAATCCGCTTACCGCATCAAGGAATTAGTCGGCGACGTCCTCGGCGTGATCGACGCTTACGGCGTGGAGAAGGCCATCGTGGTGGGTCACGACTGGGGCGCTCCCGTCGCGTGGACCTTCGCGTGGCTGAACCCGGGCAGGTGCGCCGGCGTGGTCGGGATCAGCGTTCCGTTCGCGGGTCGCGGCGTGATTGGCTTGCCGGGCAATCCCTTCGGCGGGCACCGCCCCAACGACTACCACGTCGCGCTCGCCGGCGATGGCCTGGTTTGGTACCAGGACTATTTCGCCGCGCAGGACGGGATCATCGCCGAGATCGAAGAGGATGTGCGGGGCTGGCTGCTCGGGCTGACCTACACGGTCTCCGGCGAGGGCATGATCGCCGCCACCAAGGCGGCGGTCGACGCCGGGGTGGACCTGGCCTCCATGGACCCGATCGACGTGATCCGGGCAGGCCCCCTCTGCATGGCCCAAGGCGCAAGGCTCAAGGACGCGTTCATCTATCCCGAAAAGATGCCCGCTTGGTTCACCGACGCCGACCTCGATTTCTACGCCGCCGAGTTCGAGCGCTCCGGCTTCGCCGGGCCGTTGAGCTTCTATCACAACATCGATAACGACTGGCACGACCTGGCGGATCAGGAAGGTAAGCCGCTCACACCGCCGGCGATGTTCATTGGTGGCCAGTACGATGTCGGCACCACCTGGGGCGCCGAGGCTGTCGAGCGCGCGCACGAGGTCATGCCGAATTACTCTGGTACACAAATGATCGCCGATGTCGGGCACTGGATTCAACAGGAGGCGCCCGACGAGACGAACCGGTTGCTGCTCGACTTCCTGGCAGGGCTGAACTCGTGAGAATGGCGGCGGGAGAGCGCGGATGAGAACCACCGACGTGCGGGTCCTGCGCGCGATCGCAGCGATCGCGGCGGGCCAACCCGTTGTCGTCAACGACGATTCGGCCGGTGAAGGTTATCTTGTCTTCGCGGCCGAGGCCGCAACGCCACGACTGCTTGCTTTCATGGTTCGCCACACCTCCGGATACGTGCGGGTCGCGCTGCCGGGCCCCGAATGCGAGCGGCTGAACATCCCGCCGATGTGCCATCTGGACACAGCGCTGCGTGTGTCGGTCGACGTTCGCGGGACCGGAACGGGAATCTCGGCGCGAGATCGCGCACGGACCATCGCCGCACTGGCGTCCGCAGCATCCGAGGCGACCGACTTCCTCCGTCCGGGACACGTGGTCCCACTGCAGGCCGACCCGGGCGGAGTGCTTGACCGGCCCGGCCCCGCGGAGGCGGCGGTCGACCTCGCCGGTCTTGCGGGACGACGGCGTGCGGCGGCGCTGTGTGAGATCGTCTCCCGTCGTAATCCCGTGCTGATGGCTCGTGGCGCCGAACTCATCGAATTCGCCGTCGAGCACGGATTGGCCATCATCTCGATCGATGAGCTTGTCGCCTATCGGCGACGGACCGAGCCCCAGGTGGTCCGCCTGACCGAGACCGTCCTGCCGATGTGGGCCGGCGTTTCGCGTGTCATCGGCTTCCGCGATACCCACGACGGTGGGGAGCATCTGGCGATGATCATCGGTTCGGCCGATGCGGGAGTGCCTGTGCCGCTGCACATCCACGTCGAGTGCCTGACGGGGGACGTGCTCGGATCGAAAGTGTGCGGATGCGGTGGCGAACTCAATGGCGCGCTGGCAACGATGTCGGCCCGGGGTAGCGGCGTGCTCGTTTACCTGCGTCCGTCCGGACAGCCACGGGCCTGCGGCCTCTTCGCCCGACGCGAGGCGACCGGCGACGCGTCGGGGACCGTCGCATGGATCCTGCGCGATCTTGGGCTGTATGCCCTCAAATTGTCCGACGACATGCCAGGATTTGGCCTTGTGATGTTCGGGGCGATTCGCGAACATGGCATCGGAGCCGAAGGGTTGGCGACCGCGGGGTGAAGCATCCAGACCTCGCCGGTAAGGCCGCGATCGTCACCGGTGCCGGCGCCGGAATCGGTCTGGCCGTCGCGCAGCGACTGGCCGCGGAGGGTTCCAGCGTGCTGTGCGCCGACATCGACGGCGCTGCGGCCGATGCCGCCGCAGAGAAAATCGGTTCTGGCGCAACCGGTTACCGGGTCGATGTCGGCGACGAGGCACAAGTCAAGGGCATGGTCGACGCCTGCGTCACGTCGTTCGGGGGCGTGGACAAACTCGTCGCCAATGCCGGCGTCGTCCATATGGCTTCGCTCATCGATGCCACCGTCGAGGACTTCGATCGTGTCATCGCGATCAACCTCCGCGGCACCTGGCTGTGTACCAAACATGCTGCGCCCAGGATGATCGAACGGGGCGGTGGCGCGATCGTGAACATGTCGTCGCTCGCCGGCCATGTCGCCGTCGGCGGCACCGGGGTCTACGGGATGTCGAAGGCCGGCATCAGCCACCTGAGCCGCATCACCGCCGCCGAATTGCGTTCGTCGAACATCCGCGCCAACGCGTTGCTGCCCGCATTCGTGGACACCCCGATGCAGCAGACCGCGATGGCGATGTTCGACGAGGCGCTCGGGCCAGGCGGCGCCCAGACGATGATCGCCCGGCTGCAGGGCCGCATGGCCACACCCGAGGAGATGGCCAGCATCGTCGCGTTCCTGTTATCCGACGACGCATCGATGATCACCGGGACGACTCAGATCGCGGACGGCGGAACCATCGCCGCCCTGTGGTGAGCAGTCGAGATCAGAGGGGGCTCGTGTGGCACATGTCGTGACCGGTTACGGGCAGGTCAGGACCGGCTGGTGAGGATCGACAATGTAATCGCGGTGATCTCTTCGGCGACTCCGTCGTAGCGCGTGAGGTGCCATGTGCGAGCGACGTCTTCGATGAAGCTGATCGCGGCCGCGACAAGCAGGCGCGCCTCGGCGGCGGTCGTCTCGGGGACCACCTTGCGGATGAGGTCGATCCACACTGCCTCGCGGTCGGCCTGGTTTCGCAGGTAGCCGTCGCGCACTTCGTCTGAAGCATGTGACAGTTCGGTGACTGAGACGGCAACCAGGTCCGGGGCGTCCAGGCTGATGCGGACATGGCCTTCGACGAGCCGGTGCAGACGTTGCACCGCTCCGGGATTCGCACGTAAGGCCCGGATGCATTCCAGGCTCCGCCATTCATCCAGGCGGCGGATGAGCGCATCCAAAATGGCTTGCTTGGAAGAGAATGAGCGATACAGGCCCGGCCCCGCGATTCCGGCTCCTTTGCCGATCTCGCTGGTGCTGACGGCCGGATAACCCCGCGCGCGGAACAGTCGCGCTCCCGCGACCAGCAGCGTCTCGTAGCGGGAGAACAGCACACCTTCCTCGTCGGGCGCAGCGTCAAGAGGCTGCAACTCGCGGACCGGAGGCGTTTTGGCCGCCGCCATGCAAGCCCGGTACAGGCGCTCGCTGAGTTCATCGGCCGGAAGCGTCAGGTTGTGCCGGCCGAGGCTGGTCAACGTGCTGGCCACCGCCCACGCCCGCAACTCCGAATGCTGCGGGCTCAGACCGGGCACCTCCAGGAGAACGCTTTCGCGCATGCCAGCGACGATTGCGTTGATGCGACGCCGGACCTCGGCGCGGTCATTTTCGTTGAGGTACCGGGCTTCACGTTGCCACAACACCGTCAAGGCCCGAGACGCCACGGCTGCCGCGATGAGGTCCGGCAGATCGACGTTCAGCGGCCGCGGTGTCCGCAACGCTTCGCCAGCGGTGAGACGACGCGCGCTCTCGTACTGATCCTGGCCGTTCCGGATCGCTTCTGCGAGCAACGCCTGCTTGTTGTCGTAGTGGCGATACAACGCACGCGCGGTGACCCCCGCGGCCTCGGCGATGTCTTCCAACTTGACCGAATGGAAGCCACGGTCGATGAAGAGCCCGACCGCCTGCGCCAAGATCTGCTGCTTGCGGTCCTTCGGACGGCGCTTAACGGGTTGGGCCGGGGTCTCAATGGTCCCCATCGACTCGAACCCCCCTCGTGCGCATCGGAATCACCGACTCTGCCAGAAACATCACCTACAGTTTCATCCCGCTCTGCCTCTCGAAGTCCGCGAGGTCAAAGTAGTCGCTGAAGCGCGTGATCTTGCCGTTTTTGACCTCGAACACGCCGGTCACCGGCAGCACGACTTTGCGGCCATCGTTCATCGTGAAGTAGTCGACACGTTCGACGAGCACCAGTCCCGGCTCAGCGGCCAGTGACATGATGTCGAGCTTGGCATCGGCGAACGCGTCCAGGAACGCCTGAAACACCGCGCGTATGCCGGCGATGCCCTCGATCGGCTCGACCGGCACGTTGTGATAGACCGCGTCGTCGGCGAAGGCACTGCAGATGGTGTCGAGGCTGCGCCCCTGCCACGATCCGAGAAAATCTCGGACCAGAGCTTCGCTGGCTTCCTTGGTGTCGGCCATCCCGATGACTCCTCCTCAGATGTCGCGACGGCTGTCGGAATACCAAAATACATGATAGCGTCTACATGAGTTATAACATCGTGATTTGCTGCGATACGTATATGATCGATGCATATCGTTGATGGACATATACTCGATCCCCACGCACGCCTACCGCCGCTCGGTTTTGCGCGCGCTTCACCCCATCGCGCCAGACGACTGTCGCTAGTCACGTCGAAATCGGCAAACCGCGCTCCGCGATCCCGATCCCCGGGGTGCACTATTACCAGCCCCGGCACCCAAATGCCGCTCTAAGCAGGCGATTACCGCGGCATGCGGCGAGACGGTGATGCCACTCCAGAAGCGGGGCGGGACAACCAGATCGCCGAGATGCCGGCCATGCGACCTCGAGCGCGGTGTCCGCAACGCCGTCAGCCCCCCGTCCGGGGGCTCCAGTTGGTTCCCGAGTGAGCCGCCCAGCCACCCGCAACGCCTCGGAGCCGGGCCGCGGCGCAGCCGTGCGTACGCAGGGCCGCAGCCCGCACAACTCGATACTGGCAAGATACATCATTAGACCCTTGTAGGGTTTTGCGAGGTTATTTACGAGTCCGTCAGTGATGACCTCGCGTATTGTCTATGGACATGAGGGCCGCGTGGCGCGTACTCTCACGGATGTCACTCGTCCACTTGACCTGTCCGGGGGGCAACGTGAACAACTCCACCCGACGACACCGCATCGGATCCAGGTGGTGCTCAGCGCGATGGTGACGGTGGTCGATCAACCGACTTATCGGGCGTTGAGGCCGGTTCGCGCGATGGGCGACTTCTTCGTGATGACGCTGGAAACGTTCGTGTCCATCTTCAGGCCACCGTTCGCGTGGCGTGAATACCTGTTCCAGTGCTGGTTCGTGGCCCGGGTGTCGACGCTGCCGGGCGTGCTGATGACGATCCCGTGGGCGGTGATTTCGGGCTTCCTCTTCAACGTCTTGTTGACCGACATCGGTGCCGCGGATTTTTCCGGCACCGGCTGTGCGATCTTCACCGTGGACCAAAGCGCCCCGATCGTCACGGTGTTGGTGGTCGCGGGCGCCGGAGCCACTGCCATGTGTGCCGATCTGGGTGCACGCACCATCCGCGAAGAACTCGATGCGCTGCGGGTCATGGGCATCAACCCCATTCAAGCCCTGGCGGTTCCCCGTGTGCTGGCAGCCACGACGGTATCGCTGGCCCTGAGTTCGGTGGTGACGGCGACGGGTCTTATCGGCGCGTTCTTCTGCTCCGTATTTCTCATGCACGTCTCGGCGGGTGCGTGGGTGACGGGTCTGACCACCCTTACCCACACGATCGACGTCATCATCTCGATGATCAAGGCGACGCTCTTCGGGCTGATGGCGGGGCTGATCGCATGCTACAAGGGCATGTCGGTCGATGGCGGCCCGGCCGGCGTCGGCCGAGCGGTGAACGAGACTGTGGTCTTCGCCTTCATCGTCTTGTTCGTCATCAACATCATCGTCACCGCGGTCGGCATGCCGTTCATGGTGTCGTGAGGTGAACCGATGACGGTCAGTGTCCCCAGCAGCCCCACGCGGATGCAGCGTATGACGAAAACCGCTGTGGGCGAATGGACCCGGATGGGATCGCAGGTGCGGTTCTACGTCAGCGCCGTCGCCGGGATTCCGGACGCCGTCATGCGCTACCGCGGCGAGCTGCTGCGGGTGATCGCGCAAATGGGTTTGGGCGTCGGGACTCTCGCGGTGATCGGCGGAACGGTGGTCATCGTCGGATTCTTGGCCATGACCACTGGTGCGATCGTGGCGGTGCAAGGCTACAACCAGTTCGCCTCCGTGGGCGTAGAGGCCCTGACCGGCTTCGCGTCTGCCTTCTTCAACACCCGCGAGATTCAGCCGGGAACCGTCATGGTCGCGCTGGCCGCCACCGTCGGTGCCGGCGCCACGGCACAGCTGGGGGCGATGCGGATCAACGAGGAAATCGATGCGCTTGAGGTGATTGGCATCCGCAGCGTCAGCTATCTGGCAAGCACCAGGGTAGTGGCCGGGGTGGTCGTGGCGATCCCGCTCTTTTGCGTGGGCCTCATGACCGCATATCTGGCCGCGCGCGTCGGCACCACGGTCGTCTATGGGCAAGGGTCCGGCGTGTACGACCACTACTTCAACACCTTCCTCCGCCCGACCGATGTGCTCTGGTCGTCGTTCGAAGTGGTCGTGGTCGCCCTGATGATCATGCTGGTGTGCACCTATTACGGGTACACCGCACACGGCGGGCCCGCCGGAGTGGGCGAAGCCGTCGGCCGGGCCGTGCGCGCCTCGATGGTCCTCGCGTCGATCGCGATAGTCGTCATGACACTCGCCATCTACGGCCAATCCCCGAACTTCCACCTGGCGAGCTAGTGACATGAGTCGCGGACCAAATGGACACCGTCTGCACGACGGATGGTGGACGCTGATCCTGTTCGCGGCAATCGGTGTGGTTGTTCTCGTGACGGCGCTGTCCTTCAGTGGCGCACTGCGGTCCTACGTGCCAGTGACGCTGACCGCCGACCGCTCCGGGCTGGTAATGGACACCGGCGCCAAAGTCATGATGCGCGGCGTGCAGGTGGGCCGGGTCAACCAGATCGGCCAGACCGGTCAGGACAAGAATGGAACCAGCCTCAAGCTGGAGATCGAACCCGACCAAATCCGTTATATCCCCGCCAATGTCGAGGCACAGATCAGCGCCACCACCGCGTTCGGTGCGAAGTTCGTCGACCTGGTGGTACCGCAGAACCCGAGCCGTTCGCGGCTGTCCGCTGGGGCTGTGCTGCATTCGAAGAACGTCAGCACGGAGATCAACACCGTCTTCGAGAACGTCGTCCAGTTACTCAACATGGTCGATCCGCTCAAGTTGAACGCGGTGCTGACGGCGGTGGCCGATGCCGTACGGGGGCAAGGTGAACGGATAGGCAGGGCGGGTGCCGACCTCAACCAGGTTCTGCGGGCACTCAACGCGCGCAGCGAAACGATTCGCCAAGACTGGCGATCCCTCAAAGACTTCAGCGACACCTATAGCGTCGCCGCCCAGGACATCGTGACGATCCTGAACGCCGTGAGCACGACGAGCACGACCGTCGTGAATCATTCAAACCAACTCGATGCCCTGTTGCTCAACGTGATTGGCTTGTCGAATTCCGGAGCCAATCTTCTCGGATACAGCAGGGACAATCTCGTCGCGTCGGTCAACACCCTCGAGCCGACCACGAACCTCCTACTCAAATACAACCCCGAGTACACCTGCTTCCTGCAGGGCACCAAGTGGTATCTCGACAATGGCGGCTATTCGGCGTGGGGTGGCGCCGACGGCCGGACACTGCAACTCGATGTCGCGCTGTTGTTGGGCAACGACCCCTATGCCTATCCCGACAACCTGCCACTTGTCGCGGCCAAGGGCGGCCCCGGCGGAAGGCCAGGTTGTGGGTCGTTACCGGATGCCACCAAGAACTTCCCGGTGCGCGAGCTCGTCACCAACACCGGGTGGGGAACCGGGCTCGATATCAGGCCCAACCCCGGCATCGGGCATCCGTGCTGGGCCGACTACCTCCCGGTGACCCGCGCCGCGCCCAAGCCGCCCTCGATCCGGCAATGCATTCCCGGGCCGGCAATCGGCCCGAATCCGGGGGGCCCGCCGTACGGCGCGGCGCTATATGGACCGGGCGGAGTGCCGCTGTGGCCGGGAGTGCCGGCGGCCCCACCGCCGGCCGAGCCCGGTCCGGCACCACCACCGTGATTGTCATAAGCCCACTAAAGACCAAGCAGGAGAGGGACTATGCAGGAGAACCTGAGCGGCGTCGCAGTGCGCCTCGGTGTCTTCCTGATGGGCTGCCTGCTGACCGCGGCCCTACTGGTTGCCGTGTTCGGGGAGGTGCGGTTCGGCGAAGGCAAGACCTACTATGCCGAGTTCACCAACGTGTCCAACCTCAGGGAGGGCAAGCTGGTCCGCATCGCCGGCGTTGAGGTCGGCAAGGTCGAGAAGATCTCCCTCAACCCGGACGCGACCGTGCGCGTTGAGTTCACCGCCGACAACTCGGTCACCCTCACGCAAGGAACCCAGGCGGTGATCCGCTACGACAACCTGTTCGGCGACCGTTACCTCGCGTTGGAAGAAGGGGCCGGCGGTCTCGCCGTCCTTGCTCCGCGCCAAACAATTCCACTGAGCCGCACCAAACCGGCGCTGGACCTCGACGCCCTGATCGGCGGCTTCAAGCCACTGTTTCGCGCACTAAACCCCGAACAGGTCAACGCCCTCAGCGAACAGCTGCTGCAGACGTTTCAGGGAGAGGGCCCCACGATCGGGTCATTTCTGAATCAGGCTGCGGCCGTGACCAATACCTTGGCGGACCGCGATCAGCTCATCGGGCAGGTGGTCGACAACCTCAACGTGGTGCTGGGTTCGCTTGGGGACCAGAGCGACCGGCTGGACAAAGCGGTGACATCGTTATCGCAGTTGGTGCACGGGCTCGCCGAACGCAAGACCGACATCTCCAATGCGGTGGCCTACACGAACGCAGCCGCCGGATCCATCACCGACCTACTGGCGCAAGCCCGCGTGCCGTTTTCGAAGGTGGTTCACGAGACCGATCGGGTCGCGGACATCGTCCTCGCCGACCACGATTATCTCGACAATCTGCTCAACACGCTGCCGGATAAGTACCAGGCGCTGGTCCGCCAGGGTATGTATGGCGACTTCTTCGCGTTCTACCTGTGCGATGTCGTGCTCAAGGTCAACGGCAAGGGAGGCCAGCCCGTGTACATCAAGGTGGCCGGTCAGGCCACCGGGCGGTGCGCGCCGAAATGAGATCACACGCGGAACGCAACCGGCTGATCATCGGCGCCGTCGGCATCGTGACGATCGCCGGACTTATCCTGGCCGCCTTGCAACTTCAGAATCTGCCCTTTCTCGATCAGGGTAAGAGTGTCTCCGCCTATTTCGCCGACGCAGGTGGGCTGCGGACCGGAAACACCGTAGAGGTCTCGGGCTATCCGGTAGGAAAGGTCTCCAGCATCGAACTCGATGGCCCCGGTGTGCTGGTGAAGTTCCACATTGACAACGACATTCGACTCGGAAGCCGCACCGAGGTGGAAATCAAGACCAAGGGCCTGTTGGGCAGCAAGTTCCTTGACGTCATGCCGCGTGGCGAGGGCCGCCTCGACGGGCCCATACCGATCGAGCGAACGATGTCGCCCTACCAACTGCCCGATGCGCTGGGCGACCTCGCCACCACGATCAGCGGGCTGAACACCAACCGGCTGTCGGAATCACTGGACACGATGGCTCAAACCTTTGCCGATACGCCGGCGGATTTCCGTAACGCGATGAAAGGTGTGTCCCGGCTTGCCCAAACACTCGATGAACGCGACACCCAATTACGTGGACTGCTCGACAACGCCGCCAAAGCGACGGGGGTGCTGGCCAAACGCACCGACCAGATCGTGACCCTGGTGCGCGACACGAACGCGCTGTTGGCGCAGCTACGCACGCAAAGCGCAGCCCTGGAACAGCTCTGGACGAACATCTCGTCGGTATCACGGCAATTGCAGGGCTTCATCGCCGAGAACCGACAGCAGCTGCGACCGACGCTGGACAAGCTCAACGGGGTGCTGTCGATCGTCGAAGACCGCAAGGAACGGGTGCAGAAGGCCATCCCGCTGATCAACTCCTATGTCATGTCGCTCGGCGAATCGCTGTCCTCCGGTCCGTTCTTCAAGGCCTATGTGGTGAATCTGCTGCCCGGCCAATTCGTGCAGCCGTTCATCAGCGCCGCGTTCTCCGACCTGGGGCTGGACCCGGCCACGTTGCTCCCCTCACAGGTGACGGACCCGCCAACCGGCCAACCCGGAACCCCGGCGTTGCCGGTCCCGTACCCGCGGACTGGCCAGGGTGGCGACCCACGGTTGAATCTGCCCGACGCGATCACCGGCAACCCCGGCGACCGTCCGTGCGGATTGCCGGGTGTGCCACTGCCCGGCCCCGGCTGCTATCCCTTTCGGGAGCCGCCGCCCGCTCCGCCGCCCGGCGGTCCACCACCCGGGCCGCCCGCGCAGCAGCCGGGAGGGAACCCGTGACCACGAAGCTGCGGCGTTCCCGGCCCGCGCTGGCGACCACCCTCGTCCTGGTGCTGATCGCGGGCGTGATCGTCACGATGCGAACCGCGGACGAGGCCGCCCGCACCGTCGTGGTCGCCTACTTCGACAACAGCAACGGGGTGTTCGCCGGCGACGATGTCCGTATCCGGGGTGTACCGGTGGGCAAGGTACTCAAAATTGAACCGCAGCCGCTGCGGGCCAAAATCTCGTTCTCGTTCGACCGCAGGTACAAAGTCCCAGCCGATGCCAAGGCCGCGATCCTCTCACCACAACTGGTGACGGGCCGGGCCATTCAGCTGACACCGCCGTACACGGGCGGCCCCCTCATGGCCGATGGCGCGGTCATCCCCCAGGACCGCACCGTGGTGCCTGTCGAATGGGATGACCTCCGTGCACAACTGCAGCGGTTGACCGAGTTGTTGAAGCCCACCCGGCCGGGCGGCGTCAGCACGCTGGGTGCATTGATCAATACCGCCGCCGACAACCTGCGCGGGCAAGGACCCACGATCCGGGACACCATTATCAAACTGTCGCAGGCCGTTTCGGCACTCGGCGACCACAGTAAGGACATCTTCTCCACCTTGAAGTATCTGTCGATACTGGTAACCGCGCTACGCGACAGTGCCGATCTGCTCGCGCAACTGAACCTCAACCTTTCCGCGGTCTCGGCAGTGCTGGCCGACGACCCGAACAAGGTCGCCCAAGCGGCCGAAGACCTCAACGCGGTCGTCGGCGACGTGCAGAGCTTCGCCGCCGAGAACCGCGAAGCAATCGGCACTGCATCGGACAAGCTCACGTCGATCAGCAACATGCTGGTCGGCAGCCTCGACGACATCAAACAGACACTGCACATCAGCCCGACGGTGCTACAGAACTTCAACAACATCTTCGAACCCGCCAACGGATCGCTGACCGGCGCCCTGGCGGGAAACAACATGGCCAACCCAATCGCCTTCTTGTGCGGAGCGATTCAGGCCGCGTCACGATTAGGAGGCGAGCAAGCGGCGAAACTCTGCGTCCAGTACATGGCGCCGATTGTGAAGAACCGCCAATACAACTACCCGCCGATAGGGGAGAACCTCTTCGTCGGGGCCCAGGCCAGGCCCAACGAGGTCACCTACAGCGAGGACTGGATGCGGCCCGACCACGTTCCGCCAGTGGTCGATCCGTCACCCGCCGCTCCGCCGGCTCCCGACACGCCAGCGAGTGCGACGGTAGCGACCGACCCCGCTGCCGGTCTGCGCGGCCTGATGACACCGCCGGGAGGTAGCCGGTGAAAAGGGTCGTGGGAACCGGCCACTGGGGCCGCTTGGTGGCGGGTCTGCTGATGATCGTGGCCGGGGCCGGGGCATCCGGCTGTGGCTGGCACGGCCTGAATTCGCTGCCGTTGCCCGGCACGCAGGGCAACGGACCGGGGTCCTATGTGATCCAAGCCCAGATGCCTGATGTCAACAATATTCAGCCGAACTCGCGTGTCCGCGTCGCCGACGTGACGGTCGGGCATGTGACAAAAATCGAGCGTCAGGGCTGGCACGCGCTGGTGACCATGCAACTCAACGGGGATGTCGCCCTGCCCGCCAACGCCACGGCGAAGATCGGCACGACCAGCTTGCTAGGCTCCTACCACATCGAGCTCGGTGCACCGAAAGACGAACCGCCACAAGGAAAGCTACGCGACGGCTCCGTCATTTCGCTGGCACGCGGCGGTGCCTACCCGAGCACCGAGCAGACGTTGGCGGCGCTGTCGCTGGTGCTCAATGGTGGCGGACTGGGCCAGGTACAGGACATCACCGAAGCATTGAGCACCGCGTTCCGCGGCCGCGAGCAAGACCTGCGCAGCCTGATCGGCCAGCTGGACGAATTTTCCGCACACCTCAACGACCAGTCCGGTGACATCGTCGCGGCCACCGAGAGCCTGAACCGACTGGTCGGCAAGTTCGCCGCGCAGCAACCCGTCCTGGATCGCGCCCTGGCAACTGTCCCCGACGCCCTCGCGGTGCTGAACGCCGAGCGAGACAAGCTCGTTGAGGCCGCCGATCAGTTGAGCAAGTTCAGTGCCCTGACCGTCGACTCGGTCGACAAGACCAAAGTGAACCTGGTCAAGGAACTACACCAAGTCGGACCGGTGCTCGAGTCGCTCGCAAATGCCGGTCCAGCCCTGACACGATCGCTGTCCCTGCTGGCGACCTTCCCGTTTCCGAATGAGACATTCGAGAATTTCCAACGCGGCGACTACGCCAACCTGACCGCGATCGTCGACCTCACGCTGAGCCGGATCGACCAGGGACTGTTGACCGGCACCCGGTGGGAGTGCCATCTGACCCAGCTCGAGCTCCAATGGGGTCGCACCATCGGCCAGTTCCCCAGCCCGTGCACCGCCGGCTACCGAGGCACCCCTGGCAATCCGCTTACCACGGCCTATCGCTGGGACCAGGGGCCCTAGATGCTGCATCTACCGCGCCGCGTCATTCTGCAGCTGGCCATCTTCACCGTGATTGCGGTGGCCGTGCTGGCTGTCACTTTCCTGCATTTCGTCCAGCTGCCCGCCATGTTGTTCGGCGTCGGCCGCTACACGGTGACGATGGAGCTGCCGGAAGCCGGCGGGCTGTATGGCACCGGCAACGTCACTTATCGCGGCTCCGAAGTGGGCCGTGTGGAATCGGTGCGGCTGACCGACACCGGCGTCCAGGCGGTGCTGTCGCTGAAAACGGGCATCGAAATTCCATCGGACCTCAAGGCAGAAGTGCACAGCCACACAGCGATCGGCGAGTCGTATGTCGAGTTGTTGCCCCGCAACGCCACTTCACCGCCGCTCAAGGACGGCGACGTCATTCCGCTGACCGACACGTCAGTGCCGCCCGACATCAACGCCCTGCTCAGTGCCGCGAACAACGCTCTGGGGGCAATACCTCACGACAACTTGAAAACGGTCGTCGACGAGTCGTATATCGCGGTGGGGGGGCTTGGTCCGGAACTTTCCCGGCTGATCGTGGGAACCTCGGACCTGGCGACCGATGCCCGCAAGAATCTTGACCCACTGGTAGCGCTGATCGACCAAGCACAACCGGTACTGGATTCGCAGACCCGCACCTCGGATGCGATCGCAGGGTGGGCATCACACCTGGCGGCGGTGACCACCGAACTGCAAACCCACGACGCAGCCGTCGGCAGCGTCGTAGACAAGGGTGGTCCCGCGTTGGGCGAGATGCGCCAGCTGATCGAACGCGTGCAACCCACCTTGCCCGTCCTGCTGGCCAACCTCGTCAGCGTCGGCCAGGTCGCACTCACCTACCAAAGCGACATCGAACAGCTGTTGGTGGTGTTCCCGATGGCCATCGGTACCGAACAAGCGGGCATCCTTGCCAACTTGAACACCAAGCAGGCGTATCGGGGCCAGTATCTGAGCTTTAACCTCAACCTCAACCTGCCTCCGCCGTGCACCACCGGATTCCTGCCGGCCCAACAGCAGCGCATCCCCACGTTCGAGGACTATCCGGGCCGCCCGGCCGGCGATCTGTATTGCAGGGTCCCGCAGGACTCGCAGCTCAATGTCCGCGGTGCCCGGAACATCCCGTGTGAAACCGTGCCCGGCAAGCGGGCACCCACCGTGAAGTTGTGTGAGAGCAACGAACAGTACGTGCCTCTCAACGACGGCTACAACTGGAAAGGCGACCCTAACGCGACGTTGTCCGGTCAGGGCATCCCCCAGCTTCCACCCGAATCCGGGCAGGGGACAGCGGGCAACCCCGGACCCGGGCCGGCGCCGCCACCCATCGCCGCAGCCCGGTACGACCCGGCCACCGGCACCTATACCGGACCGGACGGCCGCCAGTACACGCGATCCGACCTGGCTCAGACCGCGCCGACAAACAAGACCTGGCAATCCATGTTGCTACCCCCGGGGAGCTGACGACGATGCACAACCCAACAACCACGATGGCGATGGAGAACGGTATGTCGGTAACAACTGATTCCGAACCGGCCGTTCCGGCCGGCCACGCGCGGGACGACGTCGAGGACCTTGCCGCCGAATCCGATGCGGCCGAACTGGTTAGCGGGCCGCCGACCCGAGCGAGGAAACCCGCACCGGCACGTCGCGCGATACTGTTCGGACTCGTCGTGATCGTCGCCTTGTCGACATTGCTGTGCTGGCTAGGATTTCGTGTCCACCAGTCGCGGCAGGTGCAGACCCAACGTGGTCAATTGCTGCAAGTGGCCAGGCAGGGCGCCTTGAACCTGACCACCATCGACTGGCGGCATGCCGACGCCGATGTGCGTCGCATACTGGACAGCGCGACCGGGGAGTTCTACAACGACTTCTCCAAACGCTCAACGCCGTTCATCGAGGTGCTTCAGCAAGCCAAGGCCACCACGGTCGGCACCATAACCGAGGCGGGGCTGGAGTCGCAGACCCCAGACACAGCCCAGGCGCTGGTGGCCGTGTCGGTGCTGACGTCGAATGCCGGTGAGGCCGACCCGGTTCCGCGGGTGTGGCGAATGCGGATCACGGTCCAGAAGATCGGTGATCAGGTCAAGGTCTGCAATGTTGGATTCGTGCAATGAGCGCGGTCAAGTCGCCCGGAGTGGGCGAGCGCGAGGAAGCCACCTCGCTGCCGGAAATGGTCGCCGATGTCGACTCGCCAGATACCGATGACAGCTCGGGACGAGCCTGGCGTCACATCAGCTGGTCACGGGTGATCGCTTACGGGCTGCTGCCCGGTTTGGCGTTGTCGTTGTCAGCTGCTGCGGGGTTTTTGAAATGGCGCGACGCCTCCGTCCGAGACGTTGCGGTGGCCCGAGCGGAATCCGTGCAGGCCGCTACCGACGGCACCGTCGCGCTGCTGTCCTATCGGCCCGACACCGTGCAGAAGGATCTCGAGGCCGCGCGGGGGAGGCTGACGGGTACCTTCCTCAACGCCTACACACAATTGACCCACGACGTGGTGATCCCCGGAGCACAGCAAAAGCAGATCTCTGCCGTGGCCACTGTCCCGGGCGCGGCGCCAGTGTCGACTTCCGCCAACCACGCCGTCGTCCTGCTGTTCGTCAACCAGTCCATCGTCGTCGGCCACGACGCGCCGACCAATACCGCGTCCAGTGTCCGGGTCACCCTTGACAAGGTCGAAGGCCGCTGGCTGATCTCGCAATTCGATCCGGTCTGAGCTCATCGCTATGCAGCACCGCCGGTTCCAACACCCACCCGCAAGGTCTCTCGCAGCTGTGGCGTTGGCGGGTGCGTTATTGCTCGCGGTGCCACCGAACGCACACGCTGATGTGGTGGCCTACCTGCTCAACGTGACGGTGCGTCCCGGCTATCACTTCGCCGATGCCGATGCGGCGTTGGTGTACGGACATGGCATCTGCGACAAAATATCTCGGGGTCGCAGCTACGCGCAGGTCATGGCCGACGTCAAGGACGACCTCAATACTTCCGATGAATTCCAGGCCTCGTACCTGATCAGTCAGGCAGTTAACGAGCTGTGCCCCGCCCTGATCTGGCAGCTGCGAAAGTCCGCGTCCAACTGAGGAGACCGACATGAATCATCGCATGCTGATCCTGCCCGCGCTGTCCGCCATGGCCGCCATTGTCTGTTCTGGCGCACCCGCCGCGCAGGCCGACAACAAGCGGCTCAACGACAGCGTGGTCGCCAACGTCTTCACCGTTCAGCACCAAGCCGGCTGCAGCAATGACGTCAAGATCAACCCGCAGCTACAACTGGCCGCGCAATGGCACACATTCGATGTGCTGAACAATCGTAACCTCAACGGCGACATCGGCTCTGACGGTTCCACGCCGCAAGACCGCGCGAATGCCGCAGGTTTCCACGGCAAGGTAGCCGAAACAGTGGCTATCAACCCTGCCGTAGCGATCAGCGGCATCGAGTTGATCAATCAGTGGTACTACAACCCCGGCTATTTCGCGATCATGTCGAACTGCGCCAACAGCCAGATTGGGGTGTGGTCGGAGAACACCCGGGATCGGACCGTCGTGGTGGCCGTTTACGGGGAACCGGATCGACCTCCAACGGCACCCCCCAAGTCAACGCCGACCGGGCCGCCGCCCGCCGTGGCCTTGCAGGACAACGTTCCACTCGATCCCAGCCCCGACTACGACGCCAGTGACGAGATTGAATACGGCATCAACTGGCTGCCGTGGATCCTGCGTGGCGTGTACCCGCCACCTGCCCTGCCACCGCAATAGATACGTGGCCATCAATGCGGCGGCGAACCGATGCCTGCCGCGGTAGCGTGATCGTCACTCAAGGAGGCACGCAGATGACACGCATCGTCCGGGCACGACGCTGTACGAGCCGGCCGACTGGTATCCGCATCGGGGCGGGTGTATTCGCCGGGTTGGTGGCGCTGCAGCTGACCGGCTGTAGCTCCAAGACGACGGTCAAACCCGAGGGGGCGGCGCAATCCGTCGTCGACGTCGTCTCGCGCCAAACGGGATTCCGCCCGAACGATGTGAGTTGTCCGTCCGGCGTCGAAGCCAAGGTGGGCCAAGAGTTCGACTGCCACTTCACCGGCCCGGAGGGTAAGGGATACACCGCGCACATGCGCATCACCAAAGTCGAGGGCGAACAGGTCGTCTTCGACGTCAAGAGCCGCCCCAGCTAGGCGTCGGCGGCCCCGAGCCGATCCGCGGTGGCCGCCAGCACTTCGCGGCACCCCGCCCACATCCGCGTGATGATGTCGGCGGCGGACGCAATGTCGTGGATCCGCCCAGCCACCTGTCCGGTGTTGGCGACGCTGGCGTCCATGTCACCCTCGAAATACAGCCGCTGCACGCGTTGCAGTGCGGCGGCGCCGCCGCCGGAAGACGTTGCCGCGTCCAGCCTTTCGGCGGCGGCCGTCCGGATGACGCGCATCATGCGGTTGCCGTCGAGGGGGAGTAGGACGGTGGACGTTTCGTCGGCCGCGACGACCGCCCGCTTGAGGTTGCCGTGCACCGGGGATTCCGCCGAGGCCAACAGCCGCGTGCCCATCTGCACGCCTTCGGCGCCGAGAACGAAAGCGGCCGCCATCGACCGCGCGTCGCAGATCCCTCCGGCAGCCACGATCGGAACGTCGATCTGCGCGGCCACCAGCGGCAGCACGACCATGGTCGATGCACCGAACCGATTCTTGAAACCGCCGCCCTCGACGCCTTCGACGATGAGCCCGTCCACCCCGGCGTCGACGGCCTTGCGGGCCGCCGCGAGGGTGCCCACCACATGAAACACGGTGATGCCGGCGTCGTGGAGCCGGTGGGTGAACAGCGCAGGGTCGCCGGCCGAGGTGGTGACGAAGCGGATGTCGTTGGCTGCCAACAGATCCACGGTGGCGGGATCGCGGTTCATGATCAGCGCGATGTTCGCGCCCACCGGGCGGTCGGTGAGGTCGCGCACGCGCCGCAGATCGGCCCGGCCCTGCTCGGACGTGGTCTCGATGATGCCCAGCCCGCCCGCGTTGGACACGGCCGCGGCCAGCTGTGCACCGGCGATGTAGGTCATGGGCGCCTGAATGATCGGGATGTCGATCCGGGCGAGTCCGCAGACGCGGTTCGGTGTGGGGCCCGCGGTCATGCGCCCTGCGGATCGATGAGGTCGCGAAACCCGGCGGCCGGGTGGACCGACGCGCCCAGGCGCACCACGCGGTCGCTGAGCCCTTTGTCCGACGTCACCACCCGGATCTCATGCGGTCGGGGGTCGGCTTGGACGCGCCGGACGATCTCGTCGTCGGCCGAGTTTGCGGCCGCCCTGGGCGCATAGCCGATCTCGATGACGGACGCGCCAATGGCGGTCGACGGCGGCCGCTCAAAGACGACCGTCACGGGGTCTCCATGCTCGGCGGCCCATCGGTCGAGGCGGTCCGTCAAAGCGACCATGGCGCGGTCGCGGTCCTTCCACCAGCCGTCCGGGCGGCTCCCGATCACATTCATGCCGTCCACGATCCACCGCACGACCCCTACGGTAGGGCGAGATCGCACCGCAGCGCGAACGGGCCCGGCTTGCACGGCGCGCGATTTCATCCCTCTCGACGGAAAGCGGTTGGTACGGTCACCGATATCAGTTTCCCGCGGCGCAATGATGGGACAGGTTAATGACGTCGATTGCCGACACCGATGACCGGGTGGTCTCGCTGGCCCGCGGAATGCGCGAACTGGTGCAGGCCGAGGCCGCCGAATCCGAGCGGATGCGCACCCTCACCCCGGCGATCGTCGACGAGATGTGGGCGACCGGGCTGATGTCCGCCTTCAACCCCGTCGAGGCCGGCGGCATGGAACCGTCGTTCACCGAAATGATCGAGACCTGGATCGAAATGGCTTGGCAGGACGGCTCTTTCGGCTGGGTCGGGATCGCCAACCTGCCGTCCTCGTTCGCCGCGGCAGCGTATCTACCCGACGAGGGCTTCGCTGAGGTGTTCACTGCACACGACAACCGCGTCACCATGGGCGGCCAATTCTTCCCCAACGGTCAGGGATCCGCCGTGGACGGCGGTTACCTGGTGAGCGGGTCGTGGAACTTCGGCTCGGGCACCGGGCACTCCCAGTACGTCGCGGCCGGGTTCCTGCCCATGGACAACGGCGAGATGCGTTGGATCAGTGAGGGCTTCCCCGAGATGCGGGTCGCGGTGATTCCCCGCCACCAGATCAGCTTCAACGACGGCTGGTTCGTGCAGGGGCTGAAGGGGACCGGATCCTACGACTACAGCGCCCAGGAGGTGTTCGTGCCGGCGAGCCGCACCTTCGAGCTGTTCGCGCGCCGGCCGCATCGCGGCGCGTCGCCGGCCACCCGGATGGGCTTGATGCCGGTCACCGCCGCCGGCCACGCGTCGTGGGCACTCGGCGTCGCCAAGAGCATGCTCGACGACGTCCAGGAGCTTGCGGCGACGAAGTTCCGGATGAGTGACATGGCGTCGCTGGCCAGCCGCCCCACCTTCCAGAAGGGGCTGGCGCACCACCGCGCGGCCTGGCGAGCCGCCCGTCTGCTGGTGATCGACGCGTTCACCACCGCCGAGGCCGCGGTCGCGTCGGGGGAGGAGCTGACACCTGCCCTGCGCGCGGACATGCGGGTGGCGGCGGTCTACGCGACCGATACCGCCCGAGGCTGCGCGGAGTGGGCACACCTGGTCGCCGGCACCAGCTCGATCCGGGAGGGCAGCCGGCTCGAACGCGCCTTCCGGGACATCTACACCGGGACGCAGCACGCCTTCATCAGCGAGAAGGTCGCCATCGACGTCGCGCAGATCTGGCTCGGCATCATCGACGACCAGCCGGGGCTGTGAGTCGCTGACGCTGCCGCCTACACCAGGCGCTCGCCCGGCTGTTGGTCGTCCGGCTCGTCGCGCTGGCCTTCGTCCTGGTTGCCGGTGAGCGACGAGGCCAGGCCGGGCCCGGCGGCGCCGCCTGCCGATGCGCCCTGGGCGATCGAGCCGAGTGAGCTCAGGGGGGCGGCGCCGGCGCCCAGCAATGTCGACGCCGCGTTGACGGCGGCGGGCATCGCGGGGGCCGGGCCCGGCACCGTCGGCGAGGTGGTCGGCACCGTCGGCGCCGGGCTGGCGACGGGGCCTGCGTTGACCGGCGACGTGTCCCAGGGAGCCGGGCCGCCCGCGCCGAGCGGCGGCCCCGCGGGCATCAATCCGCCGCCACCCGCCGGTCCGACGAAAGTTTGGCCGGCGATTCGCCCGCCGGCCGAATGCAACGAGCCGGCCGTCTCGCTGTCCACCTGGGCGTACATCCGGGCGATGTCGGTCAGCGCAGCGCCCGTCCGGGCGACCTCTGCCTGAGCCGCGGTGTTGAGGGCCAGCATCGCCGTGCCCTCCGCGGCAAACGCCGCCACCGCCTGCATCGAGACCTCGTCCGCGCCGGCGGGAGCCAGCGCGGTCACCGGGCCGGCCGCGGCAGCGCCCGAGGCCAGGCCTCGAGTGGCCATGTCGACCACCTGCACCCCGATGACGCCCGCGGCCGGGTCATGTGACAGCGGTTCCATGTGCGTGTGCTCCTGTGCGAGCGATGAGCGCCGGTACGTCGAGACCAGCTGCGCCGGACGATGAATCAAGTCTAAGGGCGCCGGCGGTGTGCTGCCCACACTTTCAGCCGGGCCCAACCCGGTCGCCGACTCGGTCCCTAGCCACCGCGCAAAAGCTCGAAATCGTCGGCCTCCGGTGATCGTCGCCTACTATCAGCCCATGCGCGGCTCAAAGATCCTGATCACCGGACCGACCGGTCAACTGGCGACCCCCATTGCGCGGGCACTCGCGGCCGACAACGAGGTGTGGGGCATCGCCCGCTTCACCGATCCGGCGGCGCGGGAAGGTCTGGAGAAGGCGGGCGTCCACTGCCAGACGGTCAACTTGGCGGCCGGCGACTTCAGCGAACTGCCAAACGATTTCGAGTACGTCCTCAACCTCGCGGTGGCCAAGAGCGGGCACTGGGACAAGGACCTCGCGGCCAATGCGGAGTCGGTGGGCCTGCTCATGGCGCACTGCCGCGGCGCCAGGGCATTCCTGCATTGCTCTTCGGCCGCCGTCTATGACCCACCCGGCGACAACCCCCGAGCCGAGGGCGCCGCCCTGGGCGACAACCACAAGCCGCTGTTCCCCACCTACTCCATCTCCAAGATCGCCGGGGAGGTTGTCGCCCGGTCGATGGCGCGGGCCCTCGGAGTGCCGACCACCATCGCCCGGCTCAACGTTCCTTACGGCGACAACGGGGGGTGGCCGTTCTACCACATGGAGATGATGCTCGCGGGCATCCCGATCCCCGTCCCGCCCGGGGAACCCGCCCGCTACAACCCGATTCACGAGGACGACATCATCGCGACCATCCCGAAGTTGCTGGAGGTGGCCACGGTACCGGCGACCACCGTCAACTGGTGCGGCGACCAAACGGTCAGCATCCAGGAGTGGTGTGGCTACCTCGGTTCACTCGTGGGCAAGGAGCCGGTCTTCGAGGTGAGCGCTCAAGCGCTGCGCGGCAATCCCACCGACTGCGCGCGGATGCACGAGCTCATCGGCGGCACGACGGTGGACTGGCGCGACGGGTTGCGCCGCATGGCCGTCAAGTTTCATCCAGAGTTGGTCGGCGCGTAGGCGGCACCGGTGCGCCGAGGACCCAACGATGCGCAGCGGCTGCGAAACCTGACGCTGCTCCGCCAACCGTCGGCCCCCTGAGCCAGCCCGAAATGATGGCCAAGGGCAGCGTGACTTCGCCGTCCGCGACCCGGCGGGCAACCTGATCCGGATTAAAGAACTGCGCTGACGAGTCCTTTCGCTTCCCCGCGGGCGCAAAACGCAGAAGTTCCGAACCCGTAGTGGGTTCGGAACTTTGCCTGCGCCGGAAGGGGTCAAGATCCCTTGGCGTACCGAGTCAGGAACCCGACGGCCGCGACCCCTGAGACCGCACCGATCACGCCCCACAGCACCAGCTGGAAGACCATCGAACCCAGGAACCAGCCGAATGTCATCCCGATGTAGAGGGCCCAGATCAGGCGAAAGGCGCTCCACAGCGCCACCGCGCCGGTGCTGAGGCCGATGTAGAGGCTGCGCTGCCGGTCCACCCGATTGATCTGCTCTTCGATGCCGGCCGGGACGATCTTCATTTCTGACTTCCTTTCGTGGGGCGCCGCCGGATTGGCGTCGTCGTTGCGCCAAGTACAGACGCGCGAACCGGCTACCGATCCCAAACACCCCGCGACCACGACACGCGCCACCCCCGATTCCCGCGAAAAGACAAGGGTCGGGCGACACCGCTGTCGGGGAATGACCTCACTTGCGGGCCACCCGCGCGGGTGGATCAATTCAGAGGGACAGCCACACCGCGGCGTGGCATGCCCGCTCGCCGGGTATCCGCCGGGGTGTGGGTTCGCGACGCTCGGCTTCGCCTGCTCTTCGAAAAATCGAGGAAGGAAACGGTCCCGATGATCAATCCGCTCAAGCTCGCCGAACAGGTGGCCGAATCGGTCCTGGCGGTGGGCGGCATCCGCATCGGTACCGAGGAACCGAAGTACACGCGCCAGCCACTGACCGCCGCCGTCGAGATCCGCCGCTACGGTCCGCGGATCGCCGCCGAGACGACGGTCGACGCCGACGAAAACCGCGCTCGCGACGCCGGGTTCCGACGATTGGCCGGCTACATATTCGGCGGCAATCGGCGCGATCAATCGATCTCCATGACCGCACCCGTCAGCCAGCAGTCGAGCCGGGGCGGCGAGCAGATCGCGATGACCGCACCCGTCGTCCAGTCCGCCGATACCGAGAGCGGCTGGACGATCCGCTTTTTCATGCCCGCGAAGTGGACGATGGACACCCTGCCCGCCCCCGACGATGACCGGGTCCGCCTCGTCACCGTGCCGCCGGCGACCGTCGCGGTGCTGCGATTCAGCGGTGACCGCAGCCCCAAGGCGGTCGCCTCTCGCACTCGCGAACTCCTGGACGCGTTGCAAGACAAGGGGATTCAGCCAGCCGGCGACCCCGAGGCCTGGTTCTACGATCCGCCCTGGACATTGCCGATGCGGCGTCGCAATGAGATCGCGATTCCCATCGATCCGGCGTCCGCGCCGGAGTAGCCCAGATGGGACGCCGGATCGGCCCGTGGTCGCGTGCGCTGCCCAGCGAGACGACTGCCGATACGGTTGTCGCGGAGATGACTCATCACAATGACCGCAAAGTGCAGGCTGGGCTGCTGACCGGCGTATCGGAAACGGCGCTGCTGACGCTTTACGGACGGGCACACCAGGCCGCGCAGCCCGACCCGATCATCGACGACCCCATGGCCGTCAAGCTCGTCGACGCCATCGACTTCGACTTCGAGAAGTTCGGCCGCAGGGGTCAGGAGATGGCGCTGCGCTCGCTGGCCGTGGACCGATGCGCGATCGCGTACCTCACCACCCACCCGGCGGCGACCGTCGTCGCGCTCGGGGAAGGCTTGCAAACGTCCTTCTGGCGGCTGGACCGCTCACTACCCGAGCCGCGATTCAGGTGGGTCTCAGTGGACTTGCCTCCCGTCGTCGAACTTCGGCAGCGCCTGCTGCCGCATTCCGCGCGCATCACCCATCTCGCACAATCCGCTCTCGACTACACCTGGATCGACAAGGTGGACGCGGACAACGGCGTGTTCGTCTCCGCCGAAGGTCTGTTGATGTACCTGCAGCCCGACGACGCGCTGGGACTGATCGCTCAGTGCGCCGAGAGCTTTCCCGGCGGTCAGATGTTTTTCGACCTCCCCCCGACCGTGGTCAAGAAGATCGCACGAAAGGGCCTGCGTTCGTCCAAGCGCTACCGGGTGCCGCCGATGCCGTTCAGCCTCTCGACCCGTCAACTGGCGAAGTTGCCGCAGACGATGCCCGGCGTCCGCGCCTTCCACGATGTGCCGATGCCGCCGGGTCGGGGCATGTTCTTCGGAACGCTGTACCCCGCGTTCTGGCGCTTCCCACCGGTGCAGCCGTATCGCGGCGTCTACGCCCTGCTCGAATTCGGCTGAGCGTCAGCCGACCTTGACCACCAGCTTGCCGACGTTCTTGCCGTCGAACAGCATGTTGATCGCCGTGGGCAGCTGCTCGAACCCCTCGACCACGGTCTCGAGCGGCGTGAGCTTTCCCGCCTCGATCAGGCCCGCGATCTCGCTGAGAGCTTCCGGCGCGCGCCCGAAGTGGTCGAGGACGATGAAGCCCTGCACGGTGGCGCGCTGGATGAGCAGGTTCCCGAACGCGCGCGGACCCGGTGGCGGGTCTTCCGCGTTGTAGCCGGAGATCAAACCGCACAGCGCGACGCGGGCGCCGATGTTGAGGCGAGCGAAGATCGCGTCCATGATCTCGCCGCCCACGTTCTCGAAGTCGACGTCGATGCCGTCGGGTGTCGCCGCGGCCAGCTGGGCGGGCCAGTCGTCGGCACGGTGGTCGACGACGGCATCGAAGCCCAGCCGGTCGGTGAGCAGCGAGCACTTCTCGGGCCCCCCGGCGATCCCGACGACGCGCGCTCCGGCGGCCTTGGCCAGCTGGCCGGCCACCGAGCCGACCGCGCCGGCCGCCGCCGAAACGACGACCGTCTCGCCGGGCTGTGGCTTGCCGATATCGCGGATCCCGATCCACGCGGTGAGCCCGGTCATCCCCAGCGCGCCCAGGTAGGCGCTCGGCGAGATGCCCTGCGCGACGTCGACCGGATTGACGAGCGACGTGTCCGAGACCACCGCGTACTCCTGCCAGCCGAGGAGGCCCTGCACCTTCTGTCCGACGGTGTGGGTCGAACTGTTGGACGCGACCACCTCGCCGAGCGCGGCGGCGCGCATGACCTCGCCGATCCCGACCGGCGGCAGGTAGGTCGGGGTGTCGTTGATCCACATGCGGTTCGTCGGGTCGAGCGAGATCCAATCGACGCGCACCAGCGCCTCGCCGTCGCCGAGGTCGGGGATCGCCTCTTCGGTCATTTCGAAAGTGCCGGGGCCGATACGGCCGGTGGGACGTTCGCGAAGCAGGAAACGACGGTTTCGTCCGGTCATTAGCGCACCGTACCCTTCATTCGGGGGCCGCCGAGCGAAAGGTTGTGCTCGATGAACGTCGCGTCGCGAATCGTCGTAATCCCCGTCGCCGTGCTGACGATGGCGGCCCTGTCGCTGCCCGGGCCGGCCGCCGCAGACCCGTCACCCACGCAGCAGATCACCGCCGTGGCCGTCGGGCCCAGCGGCCAACCGATCAACGGCTACCGGGAGACGCCCCCCGAGGGCAACGTCTACGCCGTCAGCGACTGCAGCACCCCGTCGCCGTCGGCGGTGGCCGAGAACGTGTACTACTGCTCGCCCAGCGCGGCCGGCGCCGGCACCTGCTGGCCGTCGACGCCCGGATCGCTGCTGTGCGTGGATGATCCCTGGCAGCAGCGTCTGCATCGGGTGAGCTACAGCGGTCCGCTTCCGCCCGTGCAGCCGACCGCCACGCCGGACCCGTTCGCACTGACCCTCGACGACGGCACCCATTGCCTGCTGCGCAACGGGGGTGCGTGGGGAGCACGCGCCGACGGGTACGAGGGCGCCTACAGCTGCAGCGGCACCGGCGCGCACCTGGCGGTGCTATGGCTGCCCAGCCAGGGCGCGGGGAGTTGCGTCGACCGCTCGTCGGCGGTGTGGACGGTCAAGGTCGGTCAACTCGGCACACCCGGCACCGCCTTCCCGCCGCCCCAGACCCACGCGGTGACCAGCGCCTGGTTCGCGGGCGGCAAGGCCGGCCAGTAAAGCGGCGACAGCGCTGCTATAACGCAACGTATGTCAAGCCCCGATCACGCGATCACCCATGTCTCCGATACCGCCCGCTGGACCGCGCTGCACCGGGCAACCGAATCGGCCCGGCCCGATGCTCTGTTCAACGACCCGCTCGCAGAACGCCTGGCCGGCGAACACGGCCGCGAGATCGTCGCGGCCGTCCCGCGATCGACCCGCAACGGCTGGTGGCTCGTCGCGCGGACCAAAATCATCGACGACGCCATCGCGGAAGCGATCGCCGGCGGCTGCGACCGGGTGCTGAATCTTGCCGCCGGTCTGGACACCCGGCCCTATCGGCTGGCGCTGCCGGCCGATCTGACCTGGGTGGAGGCGGATCTGCCGAAGTTGCTCGCCGAGAAGACCCAGCTGCTCGCCGACGAGGTGCCGCGGTGCCGGCTGACTCGCATCGCGGTCGATCTGGCCGACCCCACGGCCCGCGGCGCGTTTCTCGACGAGGCCCTGCGCGGCGCCACCAAGGCGCTGGTGCTGACCGAGGGCCTGTTGATGTATCTGGACGACGCCGACGTCGTCTCGCTTTCAGCGGCACTCACGCGGCCCGAGATCGGCTGGTGGATGCTCGACTTCGCCGGGCCGGGCCTGAAAAAGATGATGAACAAGAAAATGGCCGGCATGTTGCAAAACGCACCGTTCAAGTTCGCGCCCGAAAACGGGCTGGCATATTTCGAAGGCCTGGGCTGGCAAACCGTCCACGTGGAGGCGCTCTATTTGGCCGCCCACCGCTTTCACCGCCTGCCGTTGTGGATGCGCCCGCTGGCCTGGCTGCCCCAGCCGGATCCGCGTCACCCGGGTGGAAGGGCGTGGAGCGCGGTGGCCCTCCTCACCCGTTGAGCCGCGCATCAATTGTCCGATTAGCCAGGGGCGCAACAGATTACATCGGAATTCATAGCGAGTGTGGTGCGCCCAAAGGGTTAATGCGGCGGGTCCGGCATCTTACGGTCGCCCGACGATTGGGGGATTTGGCTATTTGCGCTGCGGAACTGCGGTGCCGGTTTTAATATCGCCGCATGCGCATCACGGTCAAATTCGACCTGGGTTTCAAATATCCCGAACTCGAGCAGTTGTGGCGCCAAGCCGATCGTCTTGGTTTCGAAGCGGTGTGGGATTACGACCATTTTTACGGGCCGATGGAACACACCGACCCGACCTTTGAGGGCTGGACCACGCTGGCCGCCATGGCGGTGGTGACTCGACAGGCGCGCATCGGCTGCCTGGTAGCCGGCGTGACGTACCGGAACCCGGCGATCCTCGCCAAGATGGCGGTCACCGTCGACCACATTTCCGGCGGGCGGCTCGACTTCGGGATCGGGGCCGGCTGGCACGAGGCCGAGCATCGCGGCTATGGGATCGAGTTTCCCGGCCCCGGCACCCGCGTCGCGATGGTTGACGAGGCGCTGACCGTGATCCGTCGGCTCTGGACCGAGGAATCGGTGACCTTCGCGGGCAGGTTTTTCACCCTCCAAGACGCGCTGTGCGAGCCCAAGCCGCTGCAGAGGCCACACCCGCCGATCATGATCGGCGGCACCGAGCCGAAGATGTTGAGCGTCGTCGCGCGCCACGCCGACATGTGGAACATGCCCGGGCACGAGGGGCCCCAGAGGTGGGCGGAAGTCAACGGCAGGCTTTTCGACGCGTGCTCCGCCGTGGGCCGGGACCCGAGCGAGATCGAGCGTTCCGCGCAGGTGTCACTGCATCCGGCCGAACCCGGCCAGGTGGATGAACAGCTGGCGTTGTTACCCGAATTCGAGCGACTCGGCTGCGAGCACATGGTGCTGGCGTTCCGCGAGGCGCCGACGGCGGGGCTCCTGGAACGCTGCCGGGCGCTGGACTACCAGACCCGTATCCAGTCGACGAGCATGTTGGCGGGGTAGGTTCCCGGCCCGGGATCGCCGCCGCCGGAACCGGCCACCGCCAGGTTGAACACCGGATAAACGGTGTAGCCCGGCGCATTGAACGGCCAATCCGGCAGCGAGCTCGCCGGCACATCGAAGTACGGCTGGGCGCCGTCGGCGTAGTCCTTCCAGAACCGGATGCCGGCTTCGTCCCACTGGGTGCGCCAGGTGTGCCACCCGCTGTCCATCGCGATGTTGTGGGTCTTCCATTCGCCGCCGTTGGCTTTCGCGTGAACGGTGGTCGCCGAAGGCCAGCTGCCGTTGCCGTACCACTCCATGACGTCGATCTCGCCCTGGTCGTCATTGCCGAGCCAGTAGGCCGGCCACGCGCCCGCGGTCAGGCAGTCGAGTTTGATACGGGCTTCCCAGGTATGGCCGACGCCGCCGCGCCAGAGGCTTTGCACCTTGCCGCTGTAGTAGGTGGGTCCATCCTTGGCGGCGCGCAGCACGAGGTTGGAGTTGCCGTCGAGGAAGACGTTGCGCCGGTCGTCGCGGTACTGCCCGATGTGCTCGGGCTGCTCCCAATACGTCGGGTCCTTGATCGTCTCGCGGGCCTTCGCCACCGTCCACTTCGAGGAGTCGGGTGCCGAACCGGCGGGACCGGTGAAGTCGTCCTGGAAGATGTAGCTGCCGGTCTGGCCACTGGGCGCGGCAGGAACGGGTGTGCGGTCTGCCGGCTGGGCCCGGGCTTGCGGCGCAGGCAGCGCGGCTGCCAGCACGCCGATCCCGGTCGTCAACATCAGGCGGCGGCGATCAATCTTTGCCATACGCAAGGGACCATAGCAGCCCCCGCCGTACGGAGCCGAAACGGAAATGTGTCGGTAGCCGCCGCTAACGTTTCGGATTGCCGGCGGGCCTGCACGGACGGCGGCGCAGCGGTGGTTGACGGATTAACTGAAATTCATGGCTAATTCTCAACTTCATGGATGGTTTGGTCTCAGGATCGGCCGGGCATTCTGAGATCACAAACCGATAACCACCGGTCGTTTTATAGCGCGTTGCACTGAGAGGGGTTGACGATCGTGGCTGATACAACGGGAGCGACGGTTATTTGCCTCCAGTCCCATCCGTTATGGGCCGCGGCTCAGCGTTACGAGCGCGAACGTCATGAGGCGATGCGCCGTCATCCCGCATTCCGCGCGCGCGAGCGCGCGGCGATTCCCGGCGGCGAGGTCATCCCGCTCATTCGCAACTTCAAGCTGTACTCGAGCACCAACACCCCGGCCTGACCATTCCGCGCGAATTACCGCAAGGCTCGGCCTCTTGGTGGCCCGAACTGCGCTAAGCCGGCACGGAACCGTTTTTCGAATTGCGGTTGAGCGTTCACACCGATTCCGATTGCTACTACCGTGAGTAGTAGAAGCCGATCGGGGGAGCGGCTTGCCATCGAATCCCGCTGAAGCGGGAGCGTATTCGTCCGTCCGCGGTGGGCTCCGCGCGCGATCTCAGAGCTTGCCGGCGACGAAATCGGCTGCCTGGTTGGCCATGCCGGCATCGATGTAGGCACCGGCAAGGTGTTGCGGCCAGTTCGCCTTCCAGGTGTTCGGGTCGGCCGGGCTGCAGATGGGATCGGCGCCGTGGCACAACTCGATGGTCCGGTCGTTGTAGGTCGGGTTGAAGTTGGTGATCGGACCGGCCCACTGGCTGCCGTTGCCGAATAGCGCCACCGCCGCGATGTGCTGATCGGTGCCCGGCGGCAAGGGGCTGTCGAAGCCGAACGCGCTGATGGGCGCCGCGAGCACGACGTCGGTCACCGCCGCGCCGAGCGAGTAGCCGCCCAGCACCAGCCGGGTGTTCGGGCAGTTGTTGACCATGTCCTGAATGTGGTGGCTCATGTCGTTTGCGCCCTGAGCGACTTCGGTGTCGGCGGGGTAGTTCACCGCATACACGCCGATGTTCTTGTGGACCTTGGACCGCAGTGAACTGATGAACGCGTTGCCCAGCGCCCCCACCCCGGGCGATTCCATTCGGCCGCGGGCGAACACCACCTGCACCGGCGGGCAATTCGCGGCAGCGGCATTGGGAATCACGGACGGTGCCAGCACAACGGGCAGCGCCAGCGCGGCCGCGGTCAGAACCGCCGCCAGGCCGATGTCAGCGAGTCTGCGAACGAGCACAGCATGATCGTAGAGCGATCGCGACGCGGCCGCTGGCCAATGTTGCCGGCCGGTGCCGACCACCCTGATGGCGTGACACCGGTGACCGATAGGTTCGGGTTGTGAGCCACTCCGACGTCGGATTAACCGAGCGCCTGTTTGCATTGGCCGAGCAGGTGCAGGGTTTTCTGCCCGCCGACGAGGGGCGCGCGCTCTACGACGCCGCCCTGCGGTATCTCGACGGCGGCGTCGGCGTCGAGATCGGCACGTACTGCGGCAAATCCACGGTGTTGCTCGGAGCCGCGGCCCAACAGACGGGCGCCGTGCTCTACACGATCGATCACCACCACGGCTCCGAGGAGCACCAGGCCGGCTGGGAGTACCACGACGCCTCGCTGGTCGACGAGGTCACGGGACTGTTCGACACGCTGCCGACCTTCCGGCGCACGCTCGATGCCGCGGAGCTGGACGACCACGTCGTCGCCGTCGTGGGCAAGTCGCCGGTCGTGGCCTCCGCCTGGCGGTCGCCGCTGCGGTTCTTGTTCATCGACGGCGGCCACAGCGAGGCCGCCGCCAACCAGGACTTCGACGGATGGGCGAAGTGGGTGGCCGTCGGCGGCGCGCTGGCCATCCACGACGTGTTCCCGGACCCCAGGGACGGCGGACGCCCCCCGTACTACATCTACTGTCGCGCAATCGATTCGGGGCAGTTCAGAGAGGTTTCAGCCACCGGGTCGCTGCGGGTGCTCGAACGCGTCAGCGGTCAGCCCGGCGAGGTGATCTAGCGGGCTCGGGTCATCGACCGGGGCCGGCAGCGACGCATTCGCAGTCGAAGTCCGTCTGCAGGCCCATGGGCAATCCCTCACCGCGGAAGATCCCGGCGCCCGCCGTGGTGTTCGACAGCGCATCCGCGGCGAGGATCATCGCCGCTGCCGTCCACGTGGTGCGCTCCTCGGGCCACCGTTTCCCGTCCGCGAAGACCAGCCCCGTCCAGTACGAGCCGTCCTGCTCACGCAGATGCTGCATCGCGCCGAACTGTTGATGGGCGGCCTGCCGCTGGCCGATGGCGTCCAGCGCCATCACCAGTTCGCATGTCTCGGCGCCGGTTACCCAGGGTCTGTCGACCACGCAGCGAATGCCCAGACCCCCGACCACGAAGTCGTCCCAGCGCTGTCTGATCCGCGCGGCCGCCTGCGGCCCGCGCAGCGCACTACCGAGGATCGGGTAGTACCAGTCCATCGAGTAGCGGTCCTTCTCGGTGAAGGCCTCGGGGTGCGCGGCTATCGCGTGCCCGAGACGGCCCACCGCCAGTTCCCACTCCGGCTGCGGCTCGCCCATCAGGGCGGCGAGCGCCAGGGCGCACCGGATGCTGTGGAACACGCTCGCACAACCGGTGATCAGCGCTTCCTCCAAAGGACCGGCTTCGCTTCGGGCCCAACAGATCTCGCCATAGCCGATCTGCAAGTCGATGACGAAGTCGATGGCCTTGTGCACGACGGGCCACATCTGGGTGGCGAAGCGCCGGTCGCCGGTCACGAGCACGTGGTGCCAGACACCGGTGGCGATGTAGGCACAGAAGTTACTGTCGCTGTTGACGTCTTCGACGACCCCGGCACGGAGCTGGATGGGCCAGGAGCCGTCGGGCCGCTGGGTGCGACGGCTCCAATCGAACGCTGCGCGCGCCGGTTCCAGCAGTCCGGCGGCAGTGAGCGCCATCGCGCACTCCACGTGGTCCCATGGATCGGTGTGGCCGCCCTCGGACCAGGGAATGGCTCCTGAGGGCTCCTGGATGGCCGCGATTGACAGCGCGGTCTGGTGACATTGCTCGGGACTGAGGACGCCCGCGACCGATGGTGGGTTAAACCGACGCAACTGAATATCCCACCGTTGCCGGGCTTTCCGCCGCCGGCTGTTTGACGAAATACATCGCGACGCTCTTACCCACCAGCGGATTGAGCAGCGATTCCGCCAGCTGCGTGATCTTCGGTCGCCGCATCAGGTCCCACACCAAGAGTTTGTGGTACGCGGACACCGCGCGGTGATCCGTGTTCGACACGCCCACAGCGCATTTCAGCCACCAGAAGGGCGAATGCAGCGCGTGCGCGTGGTGGGCGTGCGTCAATTGCATTCCGCCGTCGAGGATCTTGGCGCGCAATTCGCTGGCACGGTAGATGCGTACGTGGCCACCCTCATTGCTGTGGTATTCGTCGGACAGCAGCCAGCACACCCGTTCGGGAAGCCAGCGTGGCACGCTGACCGCCAGGGTGCCGCCGGCCTTGAGCACCCTGATCAGTTCGGCGATGGCGGCGTCGTCGTGCGGAATGTGCTCCAGGATTTCCGACGCGATCACGCAGTCGAATGTCTCGTCGGCGTACGGCAATTTCAACGCGTCGCCGAGCACCACCTTCGCCGACGCTCCCACGGGCGCCTCACCGGCTTCCGCCATCGCGCGTAAAATGGTGTCCACCGAACGCAATTCGTCCGCATCGCGGTCGAATGCGATCACATCGGCACCGCGCCGATACGCTTCGAAGGCGTGCCGGCCGGCCCCACACCCGACGTCGATGACCTTGGCCCCCGGTCCGACCGGCAACCGGTCGAAATCGACCGTCAGCATTGCGTCTCGCCTTCGGAGGCGGCCGAGGCGGCGTTGCGTGCGATCGCCCGCTCATAGACCCGCACGGTTTGAGCGGCCACGGCTTCCCAGCTGAACACGTTGACCGCGCGGGTTCGTCCCGCCCTGCCGAGATTCCGTCGCTTCTCCGGCGAGTCCAGCAGGTCACCGAGCGCGCGGGTGAGCGCGTCGACGTCGGCGGGCGGTACCAGCTCGGCGCACGAGCCGTCCGACCCGAGGACTTCGGGAAGCGCGCCCACCCGGCTGGCCACGATCGGCGTTCCGCTGGCCATGGCCTCCACCGCCGGTAGCGAAAACCCTTCGTAGAGCGAGGGAATGCAGGCTACCTCGGCCGACGCGAACAACGCGGCCAACTCGGCGTCGGAAAGCCCGCTGGTGATGTGGACGATATCGGAGATGCCGAGCTCGGCGATGAGCTTGTGGGTCGGGCCGTTGGGTTCCACCTTCGCGACGAGCCTCAGCTCGAGATCCCTGCTGGTGCGAAGCCGCGCGACCGCCTGCAGCAGGGTGCGCACGCCCTTGAGCGGGGTATCCGCGCTGGCGATCGCGATGATGCGCCCGGGATGCCGGGGCCGCGACCCCGGCTTGAACAGTTCGGTGTTAACGCCCAGCGGGACCACGTGCAGCTGCTCCGGAGAGACACCGAAGTCGCTCACGATATCCGCGGCCGACGACGACGAAACCGTCAGCAGGTCCGGGATCTGGCGCGCCACCTGCTGCTGCATCGCCAGAAACCCATACCAGCGTTGCACCAACGGTTTTCGCCACCACCGCGCGGCGGCCAGATCGAGCACGCGGTCACGGGTGATGGGATGATGCACGGTCGCCACCACCGGCAGCCCGGCGCCGGCGATCCGGAGCAGGCCGGTGCCCAGGCTCTGGTTGTCGTGGACGACGTCGAAATCGGCCGCCCGCCCGGCCAATAACCGCGCGGCCCGCATGGTGAACGTCCTCGGCTCCGGAAAGCCCGCGGTCCACGTGGTGAGCAGTTCCAGCAGGTCGATCGAGTCGCGGATCTCGCTGGGCCGCGGCACGCGGAACGGGTCGGGTTCGCGGTAGAGATCGAGGCTTGGCACCTTGGTCAGCCGCACCCTCGGGTCGAGCAGGTCGGGATAGGGCTGACCCGAGAACACCTCTACGTCATGACCGAGTTCAGCCAGCCCGTGGCTGAGATGGCGCACGTAGACGCCCTGTCCGCCGCAATGGGTTTTACTACGGTAGGACAGCAGGGCAATTCGCATACTCAACTCTTCTGTGCTGGTGAATGACCGCGGAATAGCGCCGAATCCATCGCGGTCAACGGACTCCCGAACTCCGTGACAGCAAACTGGACATGTGTCCAGACTATAGTTCGACCACCTAATCGAGCGCAACGAGCTCCGACGTCACCGGCTCCCGGGTAAACGGTCTCACGGAAATCCGGCACGCAAAGATCATGCCACCCGGCGCCGAAGGGACTCGAACCGTTCAGCCGCTCACGCGCCGAACGAGGTATCAGCCGCCATGCCCCGCCCCGGATGGGCGCCCGCCGGCCGCGCCCCGGAGCCCGGTTCACGGCGGCCGAGCTCCGCTTTTGCCCAATTTGTTAACATCACGCCCGTGCAGGATTCGGCCGCGTCTGGCGAACTCGGCGGGTGGCGATCGGTATCGCGGCGCGACGCACTCAAGTTCGCCGCCGCGCCGATTTTCCTGGGCCTGAGCGCCGCGGCCGGCCCCTTCAACGACCGGAAGGCGTTCGCCGCCGACATGCGACTGATCGATTTCGCCGAACGCAGAATTGCACCGGAGGAGATCAAATCGGCGGGCTATGACGGCGTGGTCAACTACGTGTCGGACTCGCGGCCGGGAGCCAACTTCGAGGCGAAGCCACTGACCCGCGAATACGCCGACGCTCTGCGCGCGGTGGGACTGCACATTGTCAGCAACTTCCAATACGGCAAACCCGGGTGGCCCGACCCGTCGGATTACACCCGGGGATTCGACGGCGGCGTGGCCGACGCCCATACGGCCCAGCGGCTGCACGGCGCGGCCGGGGGCCCGGCGTCGGCGCCGATCTTTTTCAGCGTCGACGACGACATCGACGAGAACACCTGGAACAGTGTTGCCGTCCAATGGTTTCGGGGGATCAACTCCGCACTGGGCGTGGGCCGCACCGGGATCTATGGGCACGCCAATGCGTGCGGCTGGGCGATTCGAGACGGTGTCATCGGAAACTCGTCAACCGCGGGCCACCGGTGGGCATGGCAGACGAAGTCCTGGTCGCACGGCGCGCGCGAACCCGCGGCGGTGCTCTACCAGGCCGTGGTCAACAGCCCGTCGAACCCGAGTCCGCTCCTCGGCGGGATCAACGTCGACATCGACGATGTGCTGGCGCCCGACTTCGGCCAGTGGGATTTCCCGCGCTGACCCTGACGCACGGCGCCCCGCGAGCCGATGGCTGGCGGGGCGCCGCGTGGTTTTCCGGGTGTTACTTCAGATCGAACCGGTCGCTGTTCATCACCTTGACCCACGCCGCGACGAAGTCCTCGACGAACTTCCCCTGGTTGTCGTCCTGGGCGTAGACCTCGGCGAGTCCGCGCAGCACCGAGTTCGACCCGAAGACAAGGTCGTTCGCGGTCGCGGTCCACTTGACGGCGCCCGAGGCCCGGTCGCGGCCCTCGTAGACGTTCTCCGCGGTCTCCGACGGCTTCCACTCGGTCCCCATGTCGAGCAGGTTGACGAAGAAGTCGTTGGTCAACGCGCCGGGCCGATCGGTGAACACCCCGTGCTTGGAGCCGCCGTGATTGGCGCCGAGGGCACGCAAGCCGCCGATGAGCACCGTGGTCTCCGGAGCGGTCACACCGAGTAGGTACGCCCGCTCCATCAAGAGGTGCTCGAGCGGCGCCTTCTCGCCGGCCCGGATGTAGTTGCGGAACCCGTCGGCCCGCGGTTCGAGGACCCCGAACGACTCCACATCGGTGTTCTCCTGCGAGGCGTCGGTGCGCCCCGGCGCGAAGTGCACGGAGATCTCGTAGCCGGCGTCCTTCGCCGCCTTCTCGACCGCCGCGGAGCCCGCCAGCACGATCAGGTCGGCCAGCGAGATTTTCTTGCCGCCCGATGCCGAGCCGTTGAAGTCCTGCTGGATCTTCTCCAGCACGGGCAACACCTTGTCGAGCTCGGAGGGCTCGTTGCACTCCCAGTTCCGTTGCGGCTGGAGGCGCAGCCGTCCACCGTTGGCGCCACCGCGCTTGTCGGTGTTGCGGTAGCTGCCCGCCGCGGACCAGGCGGTCTTGACCAGCTGCGGAACCGACAGACCGGACGCGAGCACCTTGCTCTTCAGCGCCGCGACGTCGTTCTCGTCGACCAGCTCATGATCGACGGCCGGCACCGGGTCCTGCCAGAGCTGCGGCTCGGGAATCCACGGGCCGAGGTAGCGGCTGATCGGCCCCATGTCACGGTGCAGCAGCTTGTACCAGGCCTTGGCGAACGCCTCGGTCAGCTCCTCGGGGTGGTCCAGCCAACGCCGGGTGATGTCGCGATAGATCGGGGACTCGCGCATCGAGATGTCGGTGACCAGCATCGTCGGCGCGCGGCCCGGTCCGCCGAACGGGTCGGGGATGGTGCCCGCTCCGGCGCCGTCCTTGGCGACGAACTGCCAGGCATCGCCGGGGCTCTTGGTGAGCTCCCACTCGTATCCGTAGAGCGTCTCCAGGAAGGTGTTGTCCCACTTGGTCGGGGTGGGCGTCCAGACCACCTCCAGACCGCTCGTGATGGCGTCCTTGCCCACGCCCGTGCCGTAGGAGCTCTTCCAGCCCAGCCCCTGTTGCTCGATCGGGGCGGCCTCCGGCTCCGGGCCGACCAGGTCGCCACTGCCGGCGCCGTGGGTCTTGCCGAAGCTGTGCCCACCAACGATGAGCGCGGCTGTCTCCTCGTCGTTCATCGCCATCCGGCCGAACGTCTCGCGGATGTCGATGGCGGCGGCGATCGGATCCGGCTTGCCCTCGGGGCCTTCCGGATTGACGTAGATCAGGCCCATCGTGGTGGCGCCGTAGGGCTCGGCCAGGTCGCGCTTACCGGAGTAGCGCTTGTCGGTGCCCAGCCACTCGTCCTCCTCGCCCCACAGGATTTCCTCTGGCTCCCAGACGTCCTCGCGGCCGAAGGCGAAGCCGAACGTCTTGAACCCGAACGACTCCAGGGCGCAGTTGCCGGCGAAGATGATCAGGTCCGCCCAGGAGATCTTGTTGCCGTACTTCTTCTTGATCGGCCACAGCAGCCGGCGCGCCTTGTCCAGGCTGACGTTGTCCGGCCAGCTGTTGATCGGGGCGAAGCGCTGCATGCCTTGGCCGCCGCCACCGCGGCCGTCGTGGATGCGGTAGGTGCCCGCTGAGTGCCAGCTCATCCGGATGAACAGGCCGCCGTAGGTGCCGTAGTCGGCAGGCCACCAGTCCTGGGAGTTGGTCATCAGCGACATCATGTCGGCCTTGAGCGCGTCGACGTCGAGCTTGGCGAACTCCGCGGCGTAGTCGAAGTCGTCACCGAGCGGGTTGGACCGAGGGTTGTGTGGCTGCAGCATCGACGGGTCGACCTGGTCGGGCCACCAGTCCCGATTGGTCAGGGGCGCATTCGATTTCGGCTTGGGGGAGGGGATTGCGGGGTTTTCACTCTCGCTGGTGCTAGCTGTCTTGCTGTCCTCATGGGGCGGACGCCCTTGGGAAATATCAGATGACACAGCATTCCTTTCTTAGGGGTGATTGGGCTGCGAGCTAGGAACCTGCAGTCGAACAGTCGGGGCACACGCCCCAGTAGATGACCTCGGCCTCGTCCAGGACGAAGCCTTCGAGAACGTCGTTGTCGTCGGACGGGGTGAGGCAGGGCGCCGCGCCGACCGCGCAGTCGATGTCGGCGATCACCCCGCAGGATCGGCACACGACGTGGTGGTGGTTGTCGCCGACCCGCGACTCGTAGCGGGCGACCGACCCCGACGGCTGGATCCGGCGGACCAAACCCACCGTGCTCAGCGCGCTGAGGACGTCGTAGACGGCCTGGCGGGAGACATCGGGCAGGCCGACGCGCACGGCAGAGAAGATGGTCTCGGTGTCGGCGTGCGGGTGGGCGTCCACCGCCTCCAACACGGCGACCCTGGGACGGGTCACCCGGAGATCGGCCATCCGCAGTCGTTCCGCGTAATCGGCCGTCGATGACACCGCACCAATATGACGCACTTATTTGGAACGAGTCAAGAGTTTAGTGTGAAGTGGGGCACAACTGCAGGTGACGAATGAGCTGCGTCACGCGGGCTTCAGGGCGCTGCCTTTGCGCCAGTCGTCCCAGCTGATCGTCCAGTCGCCGTTCTGCGCCAGCGTCAAGGGCGGGCCACCGCTGTTGCGGACCTCGACCACATCACCGGGCACCGAGAAGTCGTAGAACCACTTCGCGTTGTCGGCGTTGAGGTTCAGGCATCCGTGCGACGTGTCCTGGTGGCCCTGGGCCCACACCGTGGCGTCCAGCTCGTGCAAGTAGATGCCGTCGGTGCTGATCCGGGTGGCGTAGTTGATGGTTTCGCGATAGCCCAACCGGGAGTTCTTGGGCAGCCCGAACGTGGAGGAGTCCATGACGACCGGGTTGCCCTTGTCCAGGACGGTATAGACACCCGGCGGCGTCCACAACGAGATGATCTTGCCGCCGACGTTTTCGGTGCCGCCCATGCCCATCGAGGTGGGCATGGTGCGCAGCAAGGTTCCGTTGCTGAAGACGCTGACCTGTTTGGTGGCGTCGTCGGCGATGGAGACGTGCGCGTCGCCGATCCGAAACGACACCTTGGTGTCGTCTTGCCCGAATAGGCCGTTGCCCAAGGCGATTCCGTAGATCTTGGCTTCGGCAGTGACGGTCGTGCCCGGCGCGTAGTAGTGCTCCGGCCGCCAGTGCGCCGTTTGGTCGTCCACCCAGAACCACGAACCCGCCACCTTGGGCTCGGTGGTCACTGCGAGCTGCCGCTCGGCCGCGGCGCGGTCGGCGATCTGTTCGTCGAAGTGGGCCACGACCACGGTCCCGACGCCGTAGGTGCCGCCATCCTTGAGCGCGGCCTCCGACGTCGTGGTGAACGAGACCTTGGTCTGGTTGGACGGTTTGAGCGTCGAGAACGACGAAACATGGTTTGACACAACGCCGTTCGGGCCACGACTGGTGACCGTCAAGGTATACGTGCGGCCGTAGCCCAGCGGGACGGTGGGCTTCCACACTGTGTTGTCCGGCGTCATCACGCCCTGCACCGGCTTGCCGCTCTCGTTGACCATGCGGACATCGGTCAGCGTCCCCGCGTCGGCCTTGACCATCACGTGTGCGAGCGGGTCCACGTCGCGCGCATCGGGGCCGGGCGTGACCGTGACTTGCGCCGGTCCCGCGGTTTTCGCCGGGGCGCCGCCATGTCCGCAGCCACCGCCGAAGCAACCCAGCGATGCCGCGATCAGGACGCCGCCCACCACCGCGGCAACCACCAGCGCGGCGATCAGCAACCGGCGGGGCGTGCGGTCTCCGAGGATCCGGCGATCGGGCCGATCACTGTTCTGGGACGTCATTGACTGGTCGGATCCCTGCGTTCTGTTGGTCGCCGGGCCCGAGTCACTGCCCAGCGGAGACGATGTTGTCCATCAGGTGCCACGGCCGCGCGGTTTTTAAACCGACCGCGCCCCGGCGTGGGGATCATGGCGTCATGGCCGACGACGAACTCGACAGTCTCTACTGGGCGCCGCCGAAGGATTTCACGGCGGAGCGCACCGAATTGACCGCCGCGGCCAGGCGCCGCGGCGACGGCGCCGCCGCCAAGCGGATTGCCGCGGCCAACAAACCGACCACAGCGGCGTGGATCGTCAACCGGCTTGCGCTGCGCCACAAGGACTCCGGGCAGCGCCTGGCTGACCTGAGCGATCGGCTGCGTGCCGCGCACGCAGCGATGGACGGCGTCCGCATCCGGGACTTGTCCACCGAGCAGCATCAGCTCATCGACGAGCTGACGCGGGCCGCACTGCAAGCGGCCGATGTCAGCAACCCGTCCTCCGCGGTGCGCGACGCCATCACCAACACGCTGCAAGCGGCCATCGCCGACCCCGAGGTCAGGGAGCGGCTCGGCCGGCTGGCCCGGCCCGAGCAGTGGTCCGGTTTCGGTGACTTCGGCGCCGCGGCGCCGGTAACGACGACCAAGCGAACCGGAGACGTGAAGGCGCGGCCGGCGCGAGCGCGGCCGCAGCCTGCGAAGCAGCCCGCGCGCGATGGGGCCGCGCAGCGGCGGCTCGAAAAGCTGGCCTCGGCCGTGGCGGCCGCCGAGCGCGAGAAGGCCGACGCCGACGCCCGGCTGTCGGAATGCCGAGCCGAGCGGGACGCGGCACGGCGGCGACGTGACGAGGCGGCCGCGGCTCTGCGACGTGCCGAGCGAGAACTCGAGCACGCCGAGAAAGTCTACGAGCGCAGCAAGGAGGCCGGCCGCGCTGCGGGGGAATCGGTCAAAGAGGCGAAAGCACAGTTCAAGCGGGCGTGACGGTGGGCGCCGGGCCGCGGCGGCGTTTCCCTGGGCCCAGCCGGGGTATTAGCCCTCCCGTGACGTCTTTATGGATGGACAACCGAGCCGAACAGCCTTGGGCCCCAAGCAAGCTTGACGGGGGTAGCCGGTCCGCGGATGTCATCGTCGTGGGCGCCGGCATCACCGGACTGATGACCGCGGTTCTGCTTGCCCGTGCGGGTAAGGACGTGCTGGTGCTCGAGGCGCGCACGGTGGGGGCCTGCGCGACGGGAAACACCACCGCAAAGATCAGCCTGCTGCAGGGCACCCACCTGTCGAAAATCCTGACCAGGCATGGCAGGGAGCTGGCCCGCGCCTACGTGGAGGGCAACCGCGAAGGCCAAGACTGGGTGATCGATTACTGCGAGTCACATGGCATCGCGGTGCAGCGCGAGGACGCCTACACCTACGCCCAGTCCGCCAAGGGAGTGCCGTCGGCTCGCCGGGAGTTGAAGGCGTGCCAGGCGGTGGGGCTGCCCGCCGTCTGGGACGACGACGCCGGGGTTCCGTTCCCGTATCACGGCGGTGTGCGGCTGCCCGACCAAGCGCAGTTCGATCCCATGCCCTTCCTGGACGCGCTGGCCAGGGAACTGCTCGACCGCGGCGGACGACTCGTCGAGCACACGCGGGTCCGGAAGGTTTCCACCCGCGGCGACCACGTGCGGGTGCACGTCAACGACCCCGCCCGGCGCGACGTGGAACTCGAAGCCCGGCAGCTGGTTCTGGCCACCGGCATCCCGATCTTGGACAGGGGCGGGTATTTCGCGCGCGTGAAGCCGAGCCGCTCCTACTGCCTGGCGTTCAGGGTGCCCGGCACCATCACCAGGCCGATGATGATCTCCACCGACTCGCCGACGCGTTCGGTGCGCTACGCGCCCGTCGCGGACGGGGAGCGGCTGATTGTGGGCGGGGCCGGCCACACCGTCGGCCGCGAGAAGAGCCCGTCGAAGGCGCTCGAGGAACTGTCGTCGTGGGCCCGCACGCATTATCCGGGTGCCGAGCAGACGCACTTCTGGTCGGCGCAGGACTACACACCCATCGACCAGCTGCCCCACGTAGGGCCCATCTTGCCGAACACCGAAACCATCTTCGTGGCAACCGGATTCAACAAGTGGGGGATGACCAACGGCGCCGCCGCGGCCCTGGCACTGTCCAGCCGGATCCTGGGCGGCCGGATGGACTGGGCCAGGGCGTTCGCGAGCTGGAGCCCCCACGAGTTGTCCGGCCTGCCGACGGCCTTGCAGGCCAACCTCGAGGTGGGATTCGATCTGGCGAAGGGCTGGATCACCCCGCTGTTGCGCACCGGCCGTCGCAGCCCCGGCGCCGACGAGGGCGGCGTGGTGAGCGGGCCGCCGTGGCATCTGGAGGCGCGCTGCCGCGTCGACGGCACCGAGCACGTGGTTTCCCCGGTGTGCCCGCACCTCGGCGGGATCGTGAATTGGAACGACGCCGACAAGGCCTGGGAGTGCCCGCTGCACGGGTCGCGGTTCGCGCCGGACGGCACGCTGCTGGAGGGGCCCGCGACGCGTGACCTGACCGCCTGAAACTCAGCCCGCCTTTTGGTAGACGAGCCAGTGCAAACCGATGGGCGAGTGCTCGCGCTCGACGTCGAACACATCGAGACCGTTGGCCCATCCCTCGAACCAGCCCGTGGGCGGCCAACCGCCCTCGGGCAGGTGGGCCTTCTCGTAGTCGTACGCCGAATCGTCGGCGACCAGCGCGAGGGGGAGCCCGTCGACCGCGCTCGCCATCTGCTCGCGCGTGTAGATCATGGTGTTGCACTGCTGACCGAGTTCGATCGCGGCCTCGTCGGGAACGTAGCCCTCGCGGGGCAGGAAGGCGTTGAACACCAGACGCCCGCCGGGAGCCAGGCAATCGGCGGCGAGTTCGAACACGCCCCGCAACTCCTGCGTGGTCCGGAAGTCGGGCACCACCTCGGAAAGCACCATCAGCTGGTATGCGGAGTGCACGTTTTCCATCGCGGTGAAGACGTCGCTCTGAATCACGTGTACGGCCAGCGATTCGCTCTCGGCCTCCGCACGCATGACATCGGCGAGCTTCGCCGCCATCTCTACCGCGTCCACCGGGTGGCCGCGTCGGGCGAGAGCCAGGGCGTTGCGCCCGGTTCCCGCGCCGACGTCGAGCACGCGGTAGGTCGTAGGGTCGGCCGCTTCGGCGGCCAGCGCCACCACCCGCGCGTCGGGCTCGGCGCCGAACAGCGGCGGCGGACGGACCGCCACCCATTCGTCGTAATCGGCGTCGAGTGTCCGCCACTCGGCCTTGACGCGGAAGTTCACGACCGTACCGAAGGGGGCGGTGAAGGAGATGACGATGTCGGAACGGGGGGAGGCCTTGAAGCCCTTGGCCAGTTCGGCCTTCAGCGACTTCCTGAGCTGAGACGACTCTTCGGCCGTATGCCAGACGCCCAGGGTGGCGCAGACGTTGGCGCATATCTGGACGTACTCGTCGATCAAGGCGGGCACGGCCGGCACCCTGATGTGGCCCTCGGCCGACGAACGGCGGTACAACCGCCTGATCATCGCTTCGTAAAGCATCGACGGATCGAACGGCTCAGTAGGCGGACCCTGCACCAGAACCTTCTACACGACCGGGACGCTTTGCACCACTGGTCTCAGTGCCCGTCAGCCCCGAGTGGGCGGCGCATTCGAGGAGGTCGGCGGCCTTCGCGACGCTTTCGGCGGGCTTGGTCATCTGTGCGGCCACCTCCCGGGCTCGCGTAACGTAATCGCCGCCGAGCAGGGAGCGCAGATCCGCCACCAGTGAATCGTAGGTGGATTCCGCGAACGGCCTGCTGATGCCCACTTCGAGCTGACTGACCGCAGATGCCCAGATCGGCTGATCGAGCCAGAGCCAGAGCACCAACGCGGGGACGCCGGCCCGCAGTCCCGCGGCGGTGGTGCCGGCGCCCCCATGGTGCACGATCGCGCGGCAGGCCGGAAAGACGGTCGCGTGGTTGACCGCGTCGACGATCTTGGTGTGGCCTTCCCGCGCAAGATGCGTGAAATCGTTTGGGCCACTGCAAATCAACGCTCGTTCGCCTAACTGCTCACACGCCCCCGCGATCACGGCAACCGTCTCAGCAGGCGAGGTGACCGGCGTGCTGCCGAAGCCGAAGTAAATGGGCGGCGGTCCGTCGGCGATCCACGACAACGCCTCGTTGTCGACCGCGGTCGGCATGTCCAGCGTCAGCGACCCGACGAACGGCCGTCGGTGGTCGGCTTGGGCCCATTCAGCCGCCAGCTCCGGTACGCAGAGCGCGTCGTAGGCCTGGATCTCCAACACTTCTCTCGACGATCCGGCGCCTTCGGGCAAGCCAAGCGTCGCCCGTTGCGCGCCGTCGGCGACGTTCGTGATGTGCGCCTGGAACCCGCCGAGTTCCAGCGCCCGCGCGGGGAAGAAGTGCAGCGCGGCGAACGGGATGGCGTAGAACTCCGCAACATTGACGGCCAGCCGCTGCTCGTTCATGCCGGCGACCAGCAGGTCGGCGCCCTCTGCCAACGACGTCAGGGCCGCGCTTTTTTCCGCCCACACCTGAGTGACCCGCTCCACGAGTTCCGGCAGCGCGCTGATCGGATCCTGGACGCGGTGAACGAAATCCGTCGCGGTGCTTATCTGCTCGCGGGTGTCCGGCCCGTAGGCGACGGCGGTCACCCCGGCTGATTCGACGAACCGGAGCTTGTCGGGTGAGACAGCCATGAGCACGTCATGACCCCGGCGGAGCAGCTCGCGACCGACGGCGACGCAGGGCTCGACGTCGCCCCGGCTTCCGTAGCCTGCCAACACAATTTTCATTAACGACCTAACTCGCGGCGATTGCATCGATCCAAGCAGACCGGTTATGTCGGTGCCGTCCGCGGGGTTGACAGGCTCCGCCGCGATACGGAGGTAATTGATCGGTGATCTGGGACGGCTGAAGTCGCAGCATTCGTCGTCACCGGCGATACTCGAGCGTCTGAGGCGAATGCGGCATGGTCAGGGGGCAACACTCGGTCGTGCGTCATCGCGGGCCATGTACTACTAGAGAGATCACGATTTGTTTGCCGTCCGTTGGGCTACCCCACAACGGCCCGCAGTGAGCCATTAACACTGTGGCCACCTCTTGAACCGTCCGGAGGAGACGACTACATGGACTTCGCGGCTTTGCCTCCGGAAATCAACTCCGCGCGCATGTATTCGGGGCCCGGGGCGGCACCGATGTTCGCCGCCGCGATGGCCTGGGACGCGCTAGCGGCCGCGCTGCATTCCGCGGCGACCTCCTACCAGTCGGAGATCGCGGCCTTGACCGGTGGGCCGTGGCTGGGGCCGTCCGCGGCGGCGATGGCGGCCGCGGCCGCGGCCTACGTGGACTGGACGAGGACCGCGGCGGCACAGGCCGAACAAACCGCCAACCAGGCCAAAGCCGCGGCGGCCGCCTACGAGTCGGCGTTCGCGGAAACGGTGCCACCGCCGGTGATCGCGGCCAACCGCAGCCTGCTGACGTCCCTGATCGCGACGAACATCTTCGGGCAGAACACGCCGGCGATCGCGACCACCGAGGCGCAGTACTCGGAGATGTGGGCCCAGGATGCCGGAGCCATGTACGGCTACGCGGCGTCGTCGGCGGCGGCGACGAGGCTGACGCCGTTCGCGTCGCCGCAACAAAGCACCGACGCGGGCGGCACTGTCAGGCAAGCGGCCGCCCTCACCCAGGCCACCGGCACCTCGGCGGGCAAGGTGCAAAGCGCCCTCTCGTCGACGCAGCAAGCCTTTTCCGCCACGCCCAACGCGCTCGTCAACCTCGCCAGCCCCCTCGATTTCGGCTTCGGCGGGCGGGACCTGTTGGGCCTGGCGGCGGACCTGAGCGCGGTGTTCGTCGACCCCGAAGTCGGGACGGCCGGACTCGCGGCCGCCGTGGTAGCGCTTCCCTATGATGTTTCCGGTGCTCTGACCGGTTTCCACACCGATGACATTGTGAGCGGCTGGGCTGGAGTCCAGTCCTGGCCCGGTTCGGCCCCGGTGCCACCGACGCCTTTCCCGGTGATCACCAATCTGGCGGGCGGGTCGGTCGCGACGGCGGGTCTGGGCCAGGCCAACATGGTCGGTGGTTTGTCGGTGCCGCCGGCCTGGACGGCGGCCGCGCCCGCGGTACGTCCGGCGGCCCTGGCATTGCCGGCCACCAGTGCGGGCGCCGCCGCGCAGGCGTCGTCCGGCAGCTCCGGAAGCTTGTTCGGTGAGATGGCCGCCGCCAGCATGGCCGGGCGGGCTATGGCCGGCACCGGCGGCGCGGGCCGCGCCGAACGAATCAGGGCCGCAACGCAAAAGGGGGCGCAGGACGGCACGGCATCGCCGCAGGTGCCGGCCGGCGGCCCGATCACCAGCATCGCCGCCGAGCTGCGCGAGCTGGCATCCCTGCGCGACGCCGGGATCATCACCGAGGATGAGTTCCTCGAGCAAAAACAGCGACTGCTTCCACACTGAGTCCACGCGCGCCGACATTGGTGGCGTCGCCTTTTGGGCAAGACGACGCCCCGATATCGACAGATGTCATCGGATATTGTTTCGTGCGATCTTTGTATCTCGATGCGTTAATCGTGACCGGCGACGACGCGTATTTGGCAAAATTGCACAACCTGGGATTCACGTTCGCGGACATGACCGGCTGGGTCAGCGCGGCGGAGTCCACGTACTGCCCGGGTTAATCGCCTCCCGACCCGTCACCGGTATAGCCGCCGATTCCGCATAGGCTGAGCGGGATAATTCGTGCGGTCGAGTGAGGGTGGCAGTTGGAGGATTCGACGGCCTTTTCGGGTCCCGCGACGGTAGACATGCGGGTGCACAGCCTGCTCCGCTACCCGGTGAAGTCGATGCTCGGCGAAACCGTGCCCAGCATGTTCGTCGACGAGCACGGCGCGGAAGGGGACCGACGGCTCGCGCTGCTCGACGCCGAAACCGGGCATGTGGCGAGCGCCAAGAACGCCCGGATGTGGCGAGGCCTGCTCAAGTGCACCGCCAAGGGGGACACCGGACGGGTGAACATCGGCCTGCCCGACGGGACCAGTGTGGCGGCCGACGACCCCGGCATCGACGACCTCCTCTCGCGACTGCTGGGCCGGGCGGTCCGACTGGTCACGCAGCGCCCCGAAGGTGCGACGCTGGTGCGGCCGGATCCGGAGAAGCTGCTGGAGCTGGGCTTGGACGCCGAGGTCGGCGGGCGCATTCTTCAGATTGCCCAGGCCACCCCTGGTGACGCGTTCACCGACGAGGCCCCACTGCACGCCATCACCACGGCCACGCTCGAGCACATCGGCGTCGAGGCGCTGCGGTACCGCCCCAACATTGTGATCGCGACACCACCTGGCTACCCGCCCTACGCCGAAAATGATTGGGTTGGAGCGGAAATCGCGATCGGCAGCGCCAGGCTGCGCGTCCTGACGGCTACGTCACGGTGTGTCGTGCCGACGCTCGAGCATGGGTCACTCCCTCGCGCCCCGCAGGCCCTGCGGATACCTGCGGCCGAGAACCGTTGGGACACGGGCGGTCACGGAGCTCAGCCGTGCGCGGGTGCCTATCTCGCGGTGACGGCGGAGGGCGTCGTCCGCGTCGGCGACCGCGTCACCATCGGCCGGTAAGGCAACGTCGATGCGGCCCGCGATCGCCGTGTTGCTTACGCTTCCGCCTGCGGTGTGGGGCTTTGCGCAGATTCCCACTTGGACCCCAGCGACCTCGTCACGGTGGTGCCGGCGGCTAAGTCGAGCTGGAAGGTCTCCCCGCCGTCGTCCTGGAATGTGACGACGTAGCCCCCCTCGGTGGCATCTTTGAACACCACCTTGTAGGGCCGTGCACCAGAGCCGCGGTCGACGGCGATGATGTCGCCAGGGGTGACGTCGTCGATGAGGTCGTTACCGGAGACTTTGGACATACCTCCGACGGTAGCCGATCGCTCAACGCCATCCCGCACACGTCCGGGGCCGGGGTGAACGACTGACGCGTCAGACGCGCGGTGACGGACCCTGGTTGATCTTGTTGGCCGCGAACGTCGCGGCCTGGGCGGTCATCCCGGCGTCGATGTAGGAGACGTGCGCCATGATGTTGCCGCCCCCGGAGCAGATCGGGTCGTCCGGGGCGCACAGGCTGATGATCTTGGATCCGTACGCCGGGTTGATCGTCGGCAGTGGCTGCCCGCCCCACAGCATCGTCGAGAATCCGCTGCTCGGCTCGCCGAACAGGGCTACGGCGGCGACGTGATCGGCGACCGAGGCCGGCATCGCGTTGGTGGCCAGATCGATCACCGTGGAGCCCTGGGAGTATCCGCCGAGCACGATCCTGGAGTTCGGGCAGCTGGCCACGGTGTCTTGGATATGCGTGCTCGCGTCGTTGGAGCCGGCGTTCGCGCTGTTGTGATAGTCGTCGTTGGCCGGGTAGTTGACCGCGTAGACATCGACGGACTTCCCGCCGAGCTGTGCGGTGAGCGAATCCACGAAGGCCTGTCCGATGTTGCCGAGACCGGGCTCCTGGTGAGTGCCGCGTGCGAAAACCACCGAAACGTCGGAGCAAGGATCGGCAACGGCGGCGGGAAGGGCCGAAGATCCCCACAGGGGGGCACTCAGCCCCGCCCACGTCGCCACCACGGGGACACCAACAATGCGAGCAAGTCTGCGTGCACTCATGCCGAAATCCTGTCACATCGCCGGCCATGGTCGTCCCGGCGGCTGGCGCTAGCACGTGGACGCGGCCGAACGCAGCTGAGTCTCTTTGCAGCACAACGGATATCGTCAGTGGGCGGTAGATCGGATGCGATAATGGGGCCGGTCCACTCGTCCCCGGGATCCACGATGGTGCCGCGCAACCGCTCGCCCACTCCTAGCGGCCGCGCCATTGCGGCTTGCGTTTCTCGGCCCATGCCCGCAGCCCCTCGGCGACGTCCTCGGTCGCCCCGGCCACCTTGCGCATGGTCTCGCCGAAGCGCACCGACTCGATCCAGCCCATGTCCGCCGTTCGCCACGCCACCTCCTTCGTCGCCCGCTGGGCCAGGGGCGCGGCCTCGGTGAGGGTGCGGGCCCACGCCTTGGCCTCGGCCTGCAGCTGATCGGGTTCGACGAGCTTCCACACCAGACCGATCTCCTTGGCCCGCTCCGCGCTCATCGGTTTGCCGGTCAGCAGCAGCTCCATGGCGTTGGCCCAACCGACCCGTTGGGGGAGCCGGATGGCGCCGACGATCGTCGGCACCCCGATCGATACCTCGGGGTAGCAGAAGCTGGCCTCGGTGCTGGCGATGACAAAGTCGCAGAACAGTACCCCGGTCAGCCCGTAGCCGATGCAGGGGCCGTGCACGGCGGCGATGGTCGGCTTGAACAGCTCCATCCCGCTTTCGAACGAGTTGATCGTCGGCTTCTCCCAAAAGGTGCCGCCGAAGGTGCCGACCGAGCCCTCGCCGTCCTTGAGGTCGCCGCCGGCGCAGTAGACGCTGCCGTTCGCGGTCAGGATCGCGACCCACGCGTCCAGGTCGTCGCGGAACCGCTCCCAGGCGGCGTTGAGGTCTTGGCGGAGCGCACCATTGATGGCGTTGCGAGCCTCGGGGCGGTTGAGGGTGAGGGTGGCGATGTGGTCGTCCAGCTCATACGTGACAAGGCTCATCGCTTCACCCTAATTTCGTCGGGCGCTCCGGTCGGACGGCTCAGTCCGGCGGTTCTTTCTCGGACCCGCGGACCTCGGCATCCTCGCGCTCGCTGGGCTTGCCGGGAACGCCCTGCGCCTCCCGCTCACGGGCAACCTTCTCGTCGAGCTGATCGACGATGTTTTCCAGCTGGCGAGTACGGCTGAGGGGCGCTTTGTCGGGTTCCGTCATGTCGCTTTTCGTTGATCTCCGCTCGTACGCCGCCGCCTCCCGCCGACGCGGAGCGGCCGCTATCCGATACCCTGCCGTGCTCTTGCCAATCCGGCAAAGCATACGGCTGACCGCGACGGCGTGCGTCATCGAGAGGCCAGGTCGGGTAACGCGGGCGGGCCTTAGCCGGATTCGGGGCCGCCGGTCAGGGAGATCGTTTGTGCTTGATGGCGTAGAGATCGGTGTCGGCGGCCCCATGCAGCGCGGCGACGTCGGCGCTCACGCCGTCACACGACGCTCGCCCGATACTCGTGCCCGGCGTGCGAGCCAGGACGTCGGCGATGAACCGCTCCGCCGTGGCCGGTGTCGCGGCGGTGCGCTCGGCGATACACACCGCGAACTCGTCCCCGCCGAGTCTGGCAAGAACCGCCTTGGGGGGCAACGCTTCTCGCCAGAGGCTCGCCCGGCCGATCAGATGCTCATCCCCGGCCAGGTGCCCCTTGGTGTCGTTGATTCGTTTGAAGTTGTCAATGTCGAGGGCCAGCACGGTGACGATGCATGACGCGGACCGCGATCGCGCCAGCAGGTCCGCGGTGGCAATCTCCCAGCCGGCACGGTTGAGCAGGCCCGTCAGCGGGTCGGTGCACGCCGCGGTGACCAGGGCCCGCATGAGCAACCCGAACGACTCGGCGGCTCCGAGGATCGCGATCACGAAGATCGCGTAGTCGATGAACAGTTTCGGAGTGGGAGCGGCCGCGAGGGCGACGACGCAGGCCGCCGTGAGAACGGCGACCAAGGTCGCGCCGCGGCGTACCGGGTAGAACGCACGCAGATACATGGCCAAAAACATCGGGCCGATCAGGCACGCGAATTCGGCGGTGATCGTTCGGTGGAACGCCATCACGATGGGCGTAGCCGCGATCGCAGCGGCCGTCGCGGGCCCCAGCTTGTCGGGCCGAACGGCCAGCAGGGCCAGCGCCGCCACACCGAGGCCAATCGCCACGATGCCGCCGATCGGATTCGACAGCGTCAGCCCCCGGCGGATCGGGAACAATGTGAAGACCACACCGTAGAGGTAAAGGAATGTGGTGGCACCGAAGTAAATCCGGAGCAGCCGAACCTGTTGCCTGCGGTAGAAGGCGCTCCCCGCGTCTGTGCGCAGCGGCACGCGGTTTCGGCGAGGGACCCCACCACCGAAAGGGCGGGCCAGGGTAGGACCCATCTCGTCAACTCCTCGTCGCGCACGATGCTGCGGAGTGCGGCCAATTCTGGCACTACCTGCTCGGGAGCGCTCAGTCGCCTCGGCGCAAGCCGCACCTCGCCTGTGCTGGCCTATCCTGGCCCGAGTGGCCGAACCGTCCGTCGCGCAGTTGCGCAAACGCCTCGACGGTCTCACCACCCGTGACGCCGCGCGCCTGGGAAGGCGCCTGAAGAATCTGCGCTCGGCGAAACCCGACAAGCTGCGGCAGCTCGCCGAGCAGATCGCCCATGCCGAAGCGCTCGTGGCCACCCGGAAAGCCGCCGTACCGACGATCAGCTATCCCGACCTGCCGGTCAGCGAGCGGCGGCAGGACATCATCGACGCGCTGCGGGCGAACCAGGTGGTCGTGGTCGCCGGCGAAACCGGTTCGGGCAAGACGACCCAATTGCCCAAGATCTGTCTCGACGCGGGCCGCGGCGTCCGCGGAACCATCGGGCACACCCAACCCCGGCGGCTGGCCGCGCGCACGGTCGCACAGCGCATCGCCGACGAACTGGGCAGCCCGCTGGGCGAAACGGTCGGCTACACCGTCCGGTTCACCGATCAGGTCAGCGACCGCACCCTGGTCAAGCTGATGACCGACGGCATCCTGCTCGCCGAGATTCAGCGCGACCGCCGCCTGCTGCGCTACGACACGCTGATCCTCGACGAGGCCCACGAGCGCAGCCTGAACGTCGACTTCCTGCTGGGCTACCTGCGGGAGCTGCTGCCGCGCCGCCCCGACCTCAAGTTGATCGTCACCTCGGCGACCATCGAGCCGCGCCGGTTCGCGGACCACTTCGGGGGTGTGCCCATCGTGGAGGTGTCCGGCCGGATGTACCCGGTGGAGATCCGGTACCGCCCTTTGGAGATCCCGATCACCGGTGGGCTCGAGGACGATCCCGATGACCCCGACAACGAGATCGTGCGCACCGAGACCCGTGACGAGGTCGAGGCGATCGTCGACGCGATCGGTGAGCTCGAGGCCGAGCCGCCCGGGGACGTCCTGGTGTTCCTCTCGGGTGAACGCGAAATCCGGGACACCGCAGAGGCTTTGGCTGGGCTGAAACACACCGAAGTCCTTCCGTTGTACGCCCGGCTGCCGACCGCCGAGCAGCAGAAGGTGTTCGCACCCCACACCGGGCGCCGGGTCGTGCTGGCGACCAATGTCGCCGAGACGTCGCTGACCGTGCCCGGCATCCGCTATGTCGTCGACCCCGGCAACGCCCGTATTTCGCGCTACAGCCGCCGGTTGAAGGTGCAGCGGTTGCCGATCGAACCCATCTCCCAGGCGTCCGCCGCGCAACGAGCGGGCCGCTGCGGCCGGGTCGCGGCCGGCGTGTGCATCCGCCTGTATTCCGAGGAGGACTTCGCGGCCCGTCCGCGCTACACCGAGCCCGAGATCCTGCGGACCAACCTCGCCGCGGTGCTATTACAGATGGCGGCGCTGCGGCTCGGCGAGGTGGAGAACTTTCCATTTCTCGACCCACCGGACCGGCGCAGCGTCCGCGACGGTGTGCAACTGCTGCAGGAATTGGGAGCGTTCGACGGCCACGGCGCCATCACCGAACTCGGCCGTCGCTTGGCGCGGCTACCGGTCGACCCACGGCTGGGCCGGATGATCCTGCAGGCCGAGACCGAGGGATGCGTGGCAGAGGTGCTGGTGTTGGCCGCGGCGCTGACCATCCACGACCCGCGAGAACGGCCGACCGACCGCGAGGATGCGGCCCGCCAGAAGCATGCCCGCTTCGCCGACGAGAACTCCGACTTCCTGTCCTACCTGAATCTCTGGCGCTACCTACGGGAGCGCCGGAAGACTCTGTCGGGCAATGGGTTTCGCCGGATGTGCCGAGACGAGTTCCTGCACTATCTGCGCATCCGCGAGTGGCAGGACCTGGTCGGTCAGCTACGCGGCATCGCCCGCGACCTCGGTGTCGTCGAGTCCGGCGAACCGGCCGACCCGGCGCGGGTGCATGCGGCGGTGCTGGCCGGATTGCTGTCGCATGTGGGAATGCGCCGCGAGGACGCGCGCGACTACCTCGGCGCGCGGAACTCGCGATTCGTCCTGGCACCGGGCTCGGTGCTGACCAAGCGGCCGCCGCGGTGGGTGGTCGTCGCCGAGCTGGTCGAGACCAGCCGCCTGTACGGGCGCACCGCCGCCCGCATCCAGCCGGAGGTCGTCGAGCGCGTCGCGGGCGACCTGGTGCAGCGCACCCACAGCGAACCGCACTGGGAAGCCGAGCGCGGCGAGGTGATGGCCTATGAGCGGGTGACGCTGTACGGCCTGCCCTTGGTTGCGCGGCGCCGGGTCGGATATGCCCGCGTCGAGCCGGCGGTGGCGCGGGAATTGTTCATCAGGCACGCGCTGGTGGAGGGCGACTGGCAGACGCGCCATCACTTCTTCCGCGACAACGCGCGACTGCGCGCCGAGCTCGAAGCGCTGGAGGAGCGGGCCCGCCGCCGCGACCTGCTCGTGGGCGACGACGAGATCTACGCGCTGTACGACGCCCGCATCCCGGCCGAAGTCGTCTCCGCGCGGCACTTCGACGCGTGGTGGAAGAGGCAGCGCCACAAGACCCCGGAGCTGCTGACCTTCACTCGTGCCGACCTGTTGCGCACCGGCGACACCGCCGACGCCGAGCGGCCCACCGCCTGGCATTCCGGCGACGTCACGCTGCCCCTGACCTACCGGTTCGAACCCGGCGCCGCCGACGACGGTGTCACGGTGCACGTGCCGATCGACGTGCTGGCACGGTTGGGCGGTGACGAGTTCGCCTGGCAGGTGCCGGCGCTGCGCGAGGAGCTGGTGACCGCGCTCATCCGATCACTGCCAAAAGACCTGCGCCGCAACTTCGTTCCCGCCCCCGACGCGGCCCGCGCCGTGCTGGCCGCCATCGATCCCGGGGGAGAGCCGCTACTGGAGGCGGTACAACGTGAATTACGGCTTCGTAGCGGGATTTTGGTGCCCATCGAAGCCTTCGACCTGGACAAGTTGCCCGCGCATTTGCGGGTGACCTTCGCCGTCGAATCCACCGACGGCAGCGAGATCGCCCGCGGCAAGGACCTCGGTGCGTTACAACATCGGCTGGCCGCACCCGCCCGCCAGGCGGTCGCCCGGACGGTCGCCGGCGAGCTGGAGCGCTCTGGCCTGCGCGCCTGGCCCGAGGACCTCGGCGTGCTGCCGCGAGTCGTCGAGCGAACGGTCGACGGCCGCGCCGTGCGCGGCTTTCCCGGTTTCGTCGACGCGGGTCACGCGGTCGACCTGCGGGTGTTTGCGACGTCGGCGGAGCGGGACGGCATGCTGGGTTCAGGCACGCGCCGATTGCTGCGCTTGAGTGTGGCATCGCCGGTCAAAGCGGTTGAGCGACAACTAAGCCCACGCACACGGCTGGCGCTGGGCGCGAACCCGGACGGCTCGCTGACCGCGCTGCTCGAGGACTGCGCCGACGCCGGCGCCGACACGCTGATGCCGGGGCCGGTGTGGACCCGCGACGAGTTCGCCACGCTGCGCGATCGGGTGGGCAGCAATCTGGTGTCGACGACGGCCGACATCGCGGGCCGCGTGGAGGAGGTGTTGGCCGCTACACGGGAAGTGCAACTCCTCCTGCCCGGCCAGCCGCCGCACGCGCAGGCCGACGCCATCGCCGACATCCGCGCTCAGCTGGATCGGCTCTTGCCGCCGGGGTTCGTCACAACGACCGGACGCGCTCACCTGGCCGATCTCACCCGCTACCTGACCGCAATCCGCCGTCGCCTCGAGCGGCTGCCGCATGGGGTCGACGCGGACCGAGAGCGGATGCGGCGGGTGCGCGCCGTCCAGCACGCCTACGACGAATTGGCGCACTCCCTGCCAGCCGCACGGCGGGGGGCGGACGACATCCGCGACGTCGCGCGGCAGATCGAGGAACTGCGGGTGAGTCTGTGGGCCCAGCAGCTGGGCACCCCGCGGCCGGTGAGCGAGCAGCGGATCTACCGGGCCATCGATGCGCTTTGGGACCGATCGGCGAATCATCGCCCTCCCACTCTCAACCTATAGCGCACCGGGGGGCTTGCGGCAAGGGCCGGGTAATGCCGCACAATCGCTGGCCGAAGCCGAATTTCGCTCTGGTCTGGGGGTTTGAAAATGTCGTCGCACGAAAACGTCGACCACGCGGTGCTGGTGGCCGGAGGGGGTCCGACGGGGCTGATGCTGGCCGGTGAATTGGCGTTGGCGGGGGCCGATACGGCGATAGTCGAGCGGCGCGCCGGCCAGGACGTCATCGGTGCACGCGCCGGCGGTCTGCATGCGCGCACCATCGAGGTTCTCGATCAGCGAGGGATCGCCGACCGGTTCCTTGCCCGCGGACAAGTCGCCCAGGTCACCGGGTTCTCCCAGATTCGTCTGGACATCAGCGACTTTCCCACCCGCCACCCGTACGGACTCGCGCTGTGGCAGAACGAGATTGAACGCATACTCGCCGACTGGGTCAACGAGCTGGGAGTGCGATTCTATCGCGGACACGAGGTGACGGGCATCGCCCAAGACCGCGGCGGCGTGGACGTCGCGTTGTCCGACGGCCGGTCTCTGCGAGGGGGATACCTCGTCGGCTGCGACGGTGGACGCAGCGCGGTCCGCAAGGCCGCCGGCATCGACTTCCCCGGGTGGGAGCCGACCACCAGCTACCTGCTCGCCGAGGTCGAAATGGATTTCGGGACAGGCGAACCGCCGGAATGGGGAATCCGCCACGACGCGCTTGGAGTCCACTCCCTGGCCGCGGCGGAGGATGGGCGGGTGCGGGTGATGGTCACCGAGCAGCGCCTCGAGCCCAACGGCGAACCTACGTTGCGCGACCTGACCGAGGCGCTCACCGCCGTCTACGGGACGGATTACGGGATTCACAGTCCCGCTTGGCTTTCCAGGTTCACCGACATGGCGCGACAGGCCGCGACCTATCGTGACGGACGCGTCCTGCTGGCCGGTGACGCCGCGCATGTTCACCATCCCGTCGGCGGACAGGGCCTGAATACCGGCGTGCAGGACGCGGTCAACCTGGGATGGAAGCTGGGACAGGTGGTCAACGGGTTCGCGCCCGACGGGCTGCTCGACACCTACCACGCCGAACGGCACCCGATCGCCGCGCGGGTGCTGCGCAACTCGATCGCGCAAATGGCGCTTCTTCGCCCGGATGACCGCACGAAAGCGGTGCGCGACATCATGTCTGAGCTGCTCGACATGGACGAACCTCGCAAACGGTTCGCCGGCATGATGTCCGGCCTGGACATCCGTTACGACTTGGGCGACGGACACCCACTGCTCGGACGCCGCGTGCCCGATCTCGAGGTGCTCACCGCTGACGGCCCGCTGCGGATTTTCACGCTGCTGCACCGGGCCCGGCCGGTGTTGCTCAACCTCGGCGAACCCCGCCGGTTCGACATCCCCGCGTGGGCGGATCGGGTCCGGCTGATCGACGCGGAATATGCGGGCACCTGGGAGCTTCCCGTAGTCGGCGCGGTCAGGCCTCCAGCCGCGGTGTTGATCCGTCCGGACGGGCACGTCGCCTGGGTGGACGGATGCGGCGATTCCGAACTCGGGGACGCGCTCGCCGCGTGGTGCGGCGCCCCACGCGTCGCCTAGGTTCTAATCCGGCGGTTCGTCGTCCGCGCCGCGGGTGGGGGCGCTTTCCCGGTCGCTGGGCTTGCCGTCAACGCCCTCGGCCTCCCGGTCGTCGGCGACTTTCTCTTCGAGCCGGTCGACGATGTTCTCCAGCTCCTGACCGAACGAGTCTTTGTCGGGTGTGGTCATATCGCTTTCCATCGGCTGTGGTCGGGTTCCGCCCCGTCGGTATCCAGTACCCCGTCGGCCGGGTGGTAACCGGGTGGGGATTGTGATCCTGGGTTCGCCACGTGATGAGCCGGGCTCGTCGCTGCCAGGGGTGACGGACGCGACATAACGGCGCGGCGGTGGAAGTATCGCAGGTGTGGCCGACAAGAAACCGCAGACCATCTCTTACCCGGCGGCCGATGGACGTCCGCGCCGCCACGAGACCGAACGGCTCGACCCCCACGTCATCGTCCTCTTCGGCGCGACGGGGGATCTGGCCAAACGCAAGCTGATCCCGGGCCTGGCCTATCTGGATCAGTCCGAGCTCGCACCCGACATCCATATCGTCGCGACGTCGCTGGAAGACATGAGTGACGACGAATTCCGCGAGATCGCCAAAGACGCGATCGAATCGTTCGGCGCGCACAAGCTCACACCCGAGCAGTGGTCCAACTTCGCGAAGATCCTCACCTACGTCCCGCAGGGCGCCGGGCCGGAAGCACTGGCCGCGGCGGTCGCCGACGCCGAAGCCGAACTGGGACCCGACGTCAGGCGTCTGCATTACCTGTCGGTGCCGCCGAAGGCGGCACGCGAGGTCATCACCATGCTGAGCGACGCCAAGCTCGTCGAGCGTTCGAGGGTGGTGATGGAGAAGCCGTTCGGGACGGACTTCGCGAGCGCGGTGGCACTCAACGACTTCGTGCACGAAACGTTCGAGGAATCCCAGATCTTCCGTATCGACCACTTCCTGGGCAAGGAGGCCGCCCAGAACATCTTGGCGTTCCGCTTCGCCAACGGTCTGTTCGAGCCGATCTGGAACCGCAACTTCATCGACCACATCCAGATCGACATCCCCGAAGCACTCGGCCTGGATCAGCGGGCAAACTTCTATGAGGAGACCGGCGCCTACAAGGACATGGTCGTGACCCACCTCTTCCAGGTGATGGCGTTCGTGGTCATGGAGCCGCCGACGGCGCTCGAACCCTTTGCCATCAGCGAAGAAAAGAACAAGGTGTTCCGGTCGATGCTGCCGGTCAAGCCTTCCAACGTCGTACGCGGCCAGTACAACGGATACCGCGACGAAAAAGGCGTGGCGAAGGATTCCGATACCGAGACGTTCATCGCCCTCAAGGTCGGCATCGACAACTGGCGCTGGGCCGGCGTGCCCATCTATCTCCGTACCGGCAAGAAGATGGCCGAGGGCATCCGCATCATCTCGATCGCGTTCCGTGAGGCGCCCCGGACGATGTTTCCCCCCGGCTCCGGGGTCGGCACTCAGGGTCCCGATCACCTCACGTTCGACCTCGCCGACAACTCGAAGGTGTCGCTGTCTTTCTACGGCAAGCGACCGGGCCCCGGCATGAAGCTGGACAAGCTGTCCATGCAGTTCTCCTCCCAGGAGATCGGCACCGTCGTGGACGTGCTGGAGGCCTACGAACGGCTCATTCTCGACGCGATGCGGGGTGACCACACGCTGTTCACCACTGCGGAGGGCATCGAATCATTGTGGGAGCGTTCGCAGGAGCTGCTCGACGACCCACCTCCGGCGAAGATGTACCAGCCGGGCACCTGGGGCCCCAACGCCATTCATCAACTGATCGCACCCAATGCCTGGCGGTTGCCCTTCGAGCGGGAGTGGCGTGACGTCAGGGGCTGACTGCACCCCGGTTAGCCGGATCGGTCCGGGCCAACCCAGGGCATATGACGAATAGGACCAACACCACCGAAGACGTCGCCTTCAGCCCAATTGGGCGCTGATGTAGGTGACGGCGTGCCGGAATACCCGGAGGATCTCGGTGTCGGGAACGACGAATCCGTAGTCGGCGTATAGCTGCTCGGTGGGGTAGGGGGTGACGGCCCAGCCGTGGGCGGCCAAATGCTCTGCCGCGGCTTGGCGTTCCCCCTGCCACACCAGGTCGGCGACGTCGATGTCCAGCCCGTGCTTACGCCAGGTGCTGCGCATCGCCCGGGCGCGTTCGTCGCTGAACACGCCCATGTCGGTGATGTTCTCGGTGGCCAGCCGGCTGCCCGGTGCGCTGAGCGCGGTGATGTTGTCCAGCAGCCGATCCTGTGCCTGCGGCGGCAGGTAGGGGAGCAACCCTTCAGCGATCCAGGCCGTCGGCGCCGCCGCGTCAAAGCCGTTGTCGCGCAACGCTGTCGGCCAATCATCGCGCAGATCGATGCCAACCGTCCGGCGTTCGGCGGTCGGTTCGGCGCCGATCCGGGCCAGCGTGTCGCTCTTGAACGCGATGACTTGGGGCTGATCGACTTCGTAAACCACGCTGCCCGCCGGCCAGGACAACCGGTAGGCACGGGCGTCGAGTCCGGCGGCCAAGATGACGGCCTGACGTAGGCCGGCGCTGGTCGCGGATGTGAGGAAATCGTCGAAGAACCTGGTGCGCACGGTGATCTGCTCGCGGCGCTGCTGCAGGGTCAAGGGCATGTCGTCGCTGTCGAGCGGAATCTCGCCGTCGAGCATGCGCACGAAGAACGGGTGTCCGACCGCGCGCACCAACGGTTCGGCGAACCGGTCATCGAGCAGCGCATCCGGGCCGCGGGAGGCCAGCGCTCGGGACGCGGCAACCATCGTCGCGGTCGCCCCGACGCTGGAGGCCAAATCCCAGCTGTCACCCTCGGCGCGCGCAGAACCAAGTGCTGACACCGGCCACTCCCTCCGGGGATACAGCCGCCGCGGCGGCCAATTCGCGTTTCGGAGGTTCACCGCGGATGGGCCGCGCGGCTCAACCACCCGTATCGAAGGGTACTTTCTGGCTATGTCGCACCCCCCACGCACCCTCTGAGCCCGACGACAGGAAGCGAATCTTGATGGCACCAACCCTGCGCCCGCGCCGCTCGGCCTTGTACCTACCCGGCAACAAGCCCCGGGCATTGGAGAAGGGAAAATCGCTGCCCGCGGACGTGGTGATGTTTGACCTCGAGGATGCCGTCGGACCCGACGCCAAAGCCGATTCGCGGACGACGGTGTGCGAGGCGGTCGCGTCGGGCGGCTACGGGCCCCGCGAGGTCGTGGTGCGCATCAACGGTTTAGACACCGAATGGCACGACGCGGACTTGGCGGCGGTGGCGGGCTCGGCCGCCGACGGGGTGCTGGTGCCGAAGGTCGAGTCGAGGGAGCAGGTGCAAGCGCTGGTCGAGAAGCTGGACAGGCTGCGGGCACCGGAGTCGTTGCAGCTGTGGGTGATGATCGAAACGCCGCGTTCCTTCCTGAGGGCCGAGGAGATCGCCTCGGCCAGCGATCGATTGGCCGCGCTGGTGGTCGGCACCAACGACCTGGTGAACGATCTGCACGCAGTGCACGTGCCCGGGCGCGCGCCCGTCGTCGGCGCGCTGTCGTTGGCGGTGCTGGGAGCCAGGGCAGCCGGGAAGGTGATCCTCGACGGCGTGTTCAACGACATCACCGACGAGGACGGCTTTCGAGCCGAGGCTCGACAAGGCCGCGAAATGGGTTTCGACGGCAAGACTTTGATCCATCCGTCGCAGATCGGCCCCGCCAACGACTTGTTCGGCCCCTCGCAACAAGAACTCGCCGACGCCCGCAAAGTCGTCGCGGCCTACCAGGAGGCACGGGCCGCGGGGACCAGTGTCATCACGGTGGACGGCCGCATGATCGAGAGCCTGCACGTCCGCAACGCCGAGCGGATCCTCGCCCTTGCGGACCTCATCGCGGAACTGGCATCCGCATCCTAGGCGCCGGGCCGACAGCGCAAGCGGTTCACTGCTTGTCGACCTTGGCGGCGATCTGGCCGGCGAGCTTGACCGCCAGGTCTGCCGGGTCCTTGCGGACCGCGCCGACATCGATCGCAACGTTGTTGCGTACCGTCAGCGCGCGCTGGCAGGTCATGCTCAGCAGGACGCTGCCGTTGTCGCGCAGTGTCATGGTCAGGGTCGTGCTCAACACTCCGTTGGCGTTGGAGACCGGTCCCACCTGCCACGCCGTCTCGGGGGTGTCCGTTCCCGCCGGTGTGGTGAACTGGCGGTTGGCGCACGCCGGCCAGCGCTGTGCCGAGGTGGTGAAGAAGGCGTTCGCCTCTTTGGCGGACGGGAACAGCACCAGCACCTGGTCCACCTGGGGGTCCGGTTCGTTCGAATTCGGGGGAAGGGACGCAACCTCTTCGTCGCCGCTGGCAGCGGTGTAACCGCTGCCGGCATAAACGGGAGCCTCCCCGGGGCCCATGGCGTAGAGGCAGTCATCAGGGAATTTCCAGCCCGCGGGCCATGGCTGCTTCGCATTGTCGTCTTGCAGCTTGTCGTTCTTCTCCTTGCTCTTCGACCCGGTGACGCCCAGCGCGCTGTCCATCTCCGCCGAGGTGAGCAACAAGCCCGCCAGCGCGGGCTGCGCGACCGGGGGACGGGTCGAGGTCGTGGTCGAAGAGCCGGCGGAGCCATCGTGGCTGCCGCCGCATGCGGCAACCAGAATCCCGATGGCGGCCGCGGACACTGCGGCTGATAGTTGGCGCATGCGTGGCTCACCCTCTGTGGTCGCGTTCAGCCCTCGAGCTTCAGTGCGGCCAGGCGCATCCGCTATCTAATGCTGGGAGGTGGACGCAGCATATCCGTTGGGACAGCAAATTGCGTGAATCAACGCAAATTGTTCATCGGGCCATTGTTCGAGCGCTCGTGGTTCCCGCCGGCATGTCGTCGCGCGCGCAGAGTGCAACCGGAAGGCGAGGGGGAGACGCGCGTCAGAAGCCAGAGAATGCGTCGCAGTTCAAGGGTTTCCTAGGGCAACAGAAGCGGATGGTACGGATCCCGCCGGCTCCTGTTCTGGAAAATGTCTCCGTTAAACGCCGGCTGAAACAGGTCCGCCCGGATACCAACTGCCGGTAACGTGCCTACAGCAAACACATTCTCAGAATAAGGGAGCTCCGATGCGGCGAGACCGAACTTTGGCAGGAGTGCTCGCCGTTGCGATCGTCACGGCGGGGTGCTCGAACGGCTCATCGTCGTCAGCCTCGTCGTCCAGCTCAACGACGCCGTCGAGTTCGGTTGCGGCCGGCAGTTCGTCACCGTCGACGACGCCACCCTCGTCGGCCGCACCGGGCGGCCCTTTGGACCAATCCACCTGCCTGGACGTCTCCTTCGCCAAAGACAATCTGATGGTGGCCAACAACCCCGAAAATGCCCGCAAATATGCCGACACACTGGAGAAGTACGGCCCGCCCGACAGCGTGAAGGCGGCGATCGAGCACTTCGTCACCACCGTCGGAGCGCAGCCCAACGATCCAGACCTCAACGCCAACAGGGACGCACTTACCAGTTGGATCAAGCAGATATGCCCCAACGTGAACCCTTGATCCGCCAGGCCTGACACCTTCACGCGAACCAATCGGATTGCGCCGCAGGGCGACCGGATCCGCAGTGCTCTACCGTGAGGGCAGCGGGGGACACGGCGCCCCTCTTGCGGCGCTGGGTCTCGCGGCCCGGGCCGGTGGATCAACGGTGGCCACGCGGTAGGTTAGTCCCGGTCCCGGGTGATTCGAGAGGAGATACCGTGCGCCAAACGGCGGCCATGGCCGAGGCCGACCGCACGTGGATGGTCGACACGCTGCTAGCGCTACTGCAGACGCCAAGTCCGGCGGGGCGAACGGACGCGGTGATGCAGCACATCGGCGACATCTTCGACGGCTTCGGCGTGCCCTTCTCCTTGACGCGGCGCGGTGCGCTGACCGCCGAACTCCCTGGGGCGTCGGCGACGACCGACCGCGCGCTCGTCGTCCATGCCGACACCATCGGCTGTATGGTTCGCAGGCTCAAGGACAACGGCCGCCTCGAGGTGATTCCGGTCGGCACGTTCTCGGCCCGGTTCGCCGCGGGCGCCCGGGTCCGGATCTTCTCCGACGACCCCGACGAGTTCATCACCGGCACCGTGATGCCACTCAAGGCCAGCGGCCACGCATTCGGTGACGAGATCGACCTGCAGCCCACCGACTGGGAACACGTCGAGGTCCGCGTCGACCGCAAGGTCTCCTCGCGCGAGGACCTCGTCCGTCTCGGCCTGCAGATCGGCGACTTCGTCGCCTTTATCGCCAGCCCCGAACTGACCGCCGACGGCTACATCGTTTCCCGTCACCTCGACGGCAAGGCGGGCGTCGCGGTCGCGCTCGCGCTGGCCAAGAATTTCGCCGAGAACAAGGTGGTGCTGCCGCACCGCACCATGCTCATGATCACCATCACCGAGGAGGTCGGCCACGGGGCGAGCCATGGCTTGCCCGCCGACGTCGCCGAATTGGTTTCGGTGGACAACGCGGTGTGCGCACCCGGCCAGCACTCCATCGAAGATGGCGTGACGATCCCGATGGCCGATCTGCACGGTCCGTTCGACTACCACCTGACCCGGAAGCTGTGCCGGCTCGCCGCGGAGCAGGGTATCCCCTGCGCGCGGGATGTGTTCCGCTATTACCGCTCCGATGCCGCCGCTGCGATCGAGGCGGGCGCGGGCACCCGCGCAGCGCTCGTCGGCTTCGGGCTCGACGGCAGCCACGGGTGGGAGCGCACCCATCTGGATTCGCTGCAGGCGGTGTACTGCCTGCTGCACACCTGGCTGCAGACGCCGCTGACCTTCGCCAAATGGGACGCCAAGCCGTCGGGCCAGCTGCGGGACTTCCCGTCGTCCGAGCAACCCGCCCCGAGCGAGCGGTGGGTGCCGCTGGCCCGAGGTGAACTCGATTCACCCGGCGAGGCGTCGCCGGGATCGGTCTGGCCGCCGTCGGAGGGGCCCCAGGCCTGAGGCGTCGACGCCTAGTGGTCGCCGCCGCGGGGGATCCGGTCGGCCCGCCAGCACCGGGATTGCATGGGGATGTCGATCGCTTCGGCATCAGCGAAGCGCCGGTGCAAGGCGGTGCGCGCATTGGCAAGTCGCTCTGCGCGCTCGTCCGGAGACGCCATGATCAGCCGGCTGTAAGTGCCCACCATTGCCACGACATCGTCGAGTTTCATGGTCCTGGTGAATGTGAAGGTCGCGCGGGCAACGTTGTGGAAGATCTGCGGGTCGGGAAGCGCGACGTTCTCGTGACGCCGACGAAAGCGATCGGGTGACTCCGCTTCGGGGGTGTCTTCGCCGGGCAGCAGGTCGAGGTCGCGGACCCAATCCACGTCACGATCCCGACTGGTCCAGATGAGGCCGAATCGGCCGCCATCGCGCAGTACCCGACCGATCTCCGGGACGGCGCGTTGGGGATCCATCCAGTGCCACGCCGACGAGACAAAGACTGCGTCGGCGGCCGCATCGGGCAGTGGAATGGACTCGCCCGTTCCTTCGACGGCTCGAACGTCGGGAGACCGCTCGGTTAGTACCGCCCGCATGCGGGCATCAGGTTCGACGGCGATCACCTCGGCCGCCCTGCCCGCAAGCGCGCGGGTGAATAGTCCCGTGCCCGCGCCCAGGTCGACGGCCACCCCGCAGCGGGGCGGGACCAACCAGTCCACGGCTTGGCGCGGGGGTTGTGGACGCAAGCCGTCGTAGTCCTCGGCGATCGAGCCGAAGGACGTGGCGCGTTCTAGGCGATCAGTCATATCCGCCAAGGTAATCCGGCTCGCTGGGCAAGACATGAGAAAGAATTGTGCTTCACCACAGCGCACTGTGGTTGACGAGCGCGTCGGCCACCAGCCCGATTCCGAAGACCAGGAACAGCAGCCGCACCGATATCGGACCGTAGCGGGTGAGGGCGCGCACAAGCCGACGCTGAATACGTTTGGCTCGCATCGTTTTCCGCATCGAGAGGGCAAGGATCAGCAACGGCGGGGAAAGCGCAATCAGCCAGTAGGCGATGATGGCCAACGGCCACAGTGCCGGCCTCGGGTGCAGGGCGGCGAGCATGGCCAGCCCGGTGAGATAGGGGATGGCGGTCGGCGCTTGGCCACTGCCGACCGCCAACCCGAGAAACCCGAGCAGCCAGGGACGCTGGCGCATGGCCGCCAATGCCCAGCCGGGAGCCGATGATTGGGCGGTCAACGGAAAGTAGGCCAGCCCCGTCAGCACCAGACCGAGCACCAGCTCGCCACGAAAACGGATGGCCGGTGTCACGTGGAAGCCGACGACATGGGTCAAGAAGCTGAGACCCAGAACCGTGCACAGCCCGAACGTGGTCGTCACGGCGAACACGCCGACGATGAAGCTCAGGGCGCCTGGAATCGGTGACCGGCGACTCAGCCGGCTGTCGAAAATAACCGCGGAGACCACGCCCAGGTTGAGGACGTTCAACGAATCGAGAAGCGCCAGACCCGCAAGCGCCAGCACAAGAGGTCCCACCCGCCTGAACCCCGCGTTACCGTACGAACTCGCCGGGGGCCCGCAGACGGCTGAGCTCAGCCAGCGGGACAAACAGCGAAGCGGCGACCATGCTGCAGACAATACGAGTCAGAGAGCGACGTGTCTGTCCGAGGTTGCGTGCGCCGGCCGGCGGGCACATCACCGGGGCGGCTCGCATCGGTGTCGATCCGGTCACACGGCATGGGGCACCGCGGCTTTGGTCGTCACGCGTTCGACAATGCGGGGCATGAGGCAGACGCGGGAGCCCGACGGTGGCGCGTGAATTCTCACGGCAGACGTTCCTGCGAGGCACCGCCGGCGCATTCGCTGCCGGTGCGGTCTTCGGTTCGGCCCGGGCCACCGCCGCTCCCAATCCAACCGGCTGGGAGGGTCTGTCCACCGCCATCGGGGGGCAGGTTCTGCTCCCGGACAACGGTGCTTTCGGCTCGGCCAAGCAGGTTTTCAACACCAACTACGACGGCCTGACGCCGGCCGCGATCGTCGCTCCGGCGTCGCCGGCGGACGTGCAGAAGGCCATGGCGTTCGCCGCTGCCCACAACCTGAAAGTGGCTCCACGCAGCGGCGGGCATTCCTATATCGGCGCGTCCACGGCGAACGGCGTCATGGTGCTCGACCTGCGCCAGCTGCCCGGGGGAATCAACTACGACGCCGCCTCCGGGACCGTCACCGTGGCTCCCGCAACCAGCTTGTATGCGATGCACCAGACATTGGCCGGCGCGGGGCGGGGCATCCCGACGGGTACCTGCCCGTCGGTCGGTGCGTCCGGGCACGCCTTGGGCGGGGGACTGGGCGCCAATTCCCGCCACGCCGGTCTGCTGTGTGACCAATTGGTGTCGGCGTCGGTGGTATTGCCGGGTGGCCAGGCGGTGACCGCGTCCAACTCCAGCAACCCCGACCTGTTCTGGGCGTTGCGCGGTGGCGGGGGCGGCAACTTCGGGGTGACCACCTCGCTGACCTTCGCCACGTTTCCCGCCACCGACCTCGACGTCGTGAACCTCAACTTTCCGCCCGAGGCGTTGGCGCAGGTTCTGGCCGGTTGGCAGAACTGGCTACGCACCGCCGACCGGAACAGCTGGGCGCTCGCGGATGCCACCGTCGATTCCATGGGAACGCATTGCCGCATCTTGGCGACCTGCCCGGTCGGATCGGGGGGCAGCGCGGCGGCCGCGATCACCAAAGCCGTTGGCGTGCAACCGACGGGGACCGACAACCACACCTTCAACTATCTGGACCTGGTGCGGTATCTGGCGGTGGGGAACCTCAACCCGTCGCCACTCGGATACGTCGGCGGATCCGACGTGCTGCCCGTCGTCAACGCGGCCACCGCCCAGGGGATCGCCAAGGCGGTCGAGGCGTTCCCGCGCGGAGCCGGGCGCATGTTGGCGATCATGCATGCCCTGGACGGTGCCCTCGCCGATGTGGCGCCGGGCGCCACCGCATTCCCGTGGCGCCGCCAGTATGCGCTGGTGCAGTGGTACGTCGAAACCGGCGACGCGGCGGCGGCGACCAATTGGCTCAACACCGCGCACCAAGCCGTGCAACCGTATTCGGTCGGCGGATATGTGAACTACATCGAGGCCAACCAACCGGCCTCGCGTTATTTCAGCTCGAACCAGTCCCGGCTGACTGCCGTACGGCAGAAGTACGATCCCGGCCGAATCATGTTCTCGGGGCTCAACTTCTAGTGAATAGCGTGCGCGTCTGACGTCGGGCCATAATCCCACGCATGACGAACGCGGTAAAAGTGACGCTGAACCGCAGCAGCGTCGCGATGGGCGACGACGTGGAGTCCCATCGAGTCTTCTGGGTCTTCCCAGCTTCGGCCACCGTCGACGACCTGCTGGTTGAGATCTCCCACTATGTGCCCGGAGTCGCCGGGCCGGCCGGCTGGATCGCCGACGTCAACACCGATGACCAGATGCGGCGACGCGACCTCGGCCTCATCTACACGCGCGACGACCTCAGACAAGAAGATCTGGTGTGCAGATTGGTGCCTGGTCGGACCACACTGGGCGATCTGGTCCGCTGGGCGAAGATCCCGGACCTTGACGTGTACGTCCGGTACCTGACCTGGGATATGGGACGCCCCCTGACCTTGAGCGAGGTGACGGCGGGCCCCACCTACACCGGCGTGCAGCCGACCAAGCTGCAATCCGAAGCCGAGGCAGAGGCCGAAACGGATTGGGTCTTGGTGCGCGAGTTGGATCGTCGCGCCGCCGCGGTCGCTGCAGCGCGACGCGATTGGATTCGCACCAACGTCGTCTCAGGAGCTACGCCGCCGCCCGGGACCGATGTCTTCATTGCCCGTAATTTCCACTACTTGGCCGACCTGCACTGCCCGGCCAGCATGGAGGTCGCCGCGCAATTGTTGGGAACCGATGAAGCGGTATACGAAAGTCTCGAGGCGACGAACGATTTTGATACCCGCCCGGCGATGGTTACCTTGGCGATGGTGCTTGCGGCGTTTGAATGGAATACCGCACGCGGCAGCTGGCAAGCCGAAGGCCGCCGATATCTCAAGCCGTACTTCGAATACCTCGCAGGCTGCGGCTACGGGCTCTCACCGATCGAACAAGTCATGACAGGCCACCTCGCGGTTGAGCAATTGAAATTGTCGGCCGGCGACACGGCCAGGCTGAACCGCATCCGGCAGTTGCGCGATCTGCAATACCGGCTGCGCATGAATCGCTACTACAACAAAACGCTGACCGATGACCAATACCGTGCGGCTATCAGCTCGGTCCACGCCGAACTCTCCGACCTCGGTGAAGTTCCCGGACCCATGTAGGTCGATTTGCCTCGACGCGGCGCGCGGTAGGCGAGCGTCAACGCCGGCGCCCGGGGATGTGGTCGGCGAGCTCGTCGAGTGGGCCAGTTCAGATTGCCTCGGCGATGACTACGCATCAGATGACGGCGCGGAAGTCGCGCGAAGCCCAACGCAAGCGACTGCTGCCATCTACAGTTCAGCGAACAACGGACGGACACCTAAAGGAAAATATGATGGCGAAAAGTGTTGCGGCCAAGAACGACAACGAGAAGATCGTGGTCGATTTTATACACGCCGCTTACGGCGAAAGCATGGACACCGACGCGATGACCGCGCTCATGGCCGATGACTTTGTCTGGCAGCTCCACGTGCCCCTGTCACCCGTGGTCCGGGGACGCGACGCCGCGCGCGCGGAACTCGAGAAGCACAACACGCTCTCGACGGGGATGGTCGAGGGGAGTGAGATCCGGACGATCGTGTCCGACGGTGACACAGTCGTCGTCGAACGCGTCGACGTCAACGCCATGAACGGTGTCACCGTCACGTTCTACGTCACGGCGTTCTTCGGAGTTCGCGACGGCGCGATCACTTACTGGCGCGAGTATTGGGACACCACCCACGTCGCTCAGCAACTCGGCATCGATCCCGCGCTCATGTTCGCACCGCTGAGCAGTTGAGCGGCAGGGGATTTGGGACGCCGAGCTAGCCCGAGGCGCTCAGGATCTTGATCGCGAAAACGAGCGAATCGCCCGGCCGTATTCCAGCGCTGGGCTGACCGTTGGGGTAGCCATCCGCCGAGGTCATCGCGACGGCGACGGTGGACCCGACCTTTTGTCCCGCGATCGCCTTCTGGAAGCCCGGCACAACACCGTTGAGCGGGAAGTCGACCGGGGCGCCCCGCTGGTAGCTGCTGTCGAACACGGACCCGTCACGTCCGTTGACGCCCATGTAGCAGACGGAAACCGTCGCCGTGCCGGGGACCACCGGTCCGTCTCCGGCGTGCAGCGTATGCACCTGGGTCTGGGTCACGCTGAACGGTGCCGTCACGTCGATGCGCGGCGCTGTCGTATCCGTGGATCCGGTGACCGCGACGCTGCCGGTGGCCCCGGTCAGGGTCCACTCCGGCGTTCCACCGCCTTGTGGTGGCGCGGTTGGGCAGGAGCCGGCCGCCGTTGCGTGGCCCGACGCAGCAATCGCCAGGACGGTTGCCGCGACACAGGCCGCGACGGAGGAATACACCAGGGAGGACTTCACGGCCGTCACGCTACAGCCGGTCACTGAGTCTGTTATTGGTGGCCCCGCCCCGACGTCAAGTGAACGAATATCTTCTTTAGCCGGTTAACGCCGCCAAGCCCAGGCCGGTAAAGAGTGCTGCGCCACCTCATCGCGCGATAACCGTCTCGCGCGTAAGGGTATTGGGGTTGACATTCGCTCAGACGTGTCACTCATCGCTGCCTGCGCGGCTCGCTGATCAGTGAGCGCTGACCGTTGCGGGTCCGAGTTTGTCCCGACAGCCAATGCGGACGGGTTTTGACGTCCACGCCCGCATTGTTGCCTCATCGCGCCATAGAGATAGAGGCGCACGCTTGTGCACTGCGGCGACTGGCTAAATTTCAGCGAGCCACCTTTCCAAGCTTTGGTTATTCTTCGTATTCGTTGCTGCTTCGGACCGCGCCCACCGGCGGCCGCGCAGAAAGGAAGCGAATCGAATGCCCTCACTTCGCTGGCTGGCCAAAGTCACCGTCCCCCTAGCGGCTGGCGCCGCCCTGGTCGGCGGCGCTGCCGTTGCGAGCGCGACCACCCCCCAAGATGAGGCCTACCTTGCGCAACTGCGCGCCGTCGGCCTCTCCTGGCCACCCCAGACGGAAGAGGCACTCATCGGGGAGGCCCACCTCATCTGCTACGACCTCACTTGGGGTTGGACGCCGCAACAGATCGCCGACGACGTCCACGCCCACTTGAATGCGAGGGGCGTCACCCTGTTAGACGTCGGGACCATGGTCGACGCCGCGCACTCGGTCTATTGCCCGGGCAACGTGTGCGACGCCCCGTCCCTGTGCACATGACGGCGCGCCGGGAAGATCGAAAGAGCAGGCAGAGCCGGGGAGGGCGGCCCCCGTCCAGCACGCCTTGACCGGGGAAACACGCCAGCAATGAGCAGAACTGCTCTTGGGATGTGGGCATAGCCATATCCTGCTTGCAACGCCACCCAACCAATCGAGGGAACGTTGTCAGTGACACGAAGCCGACCAGTGGTGGTCGTGTTGGCAACCATCGGCCTCCTCGTGTTCGCCGCGATGTTGTTCGGCGCCAGCGATGCCTCGCGTCGCGCGGTGATCGCCTCGGCGGGGACGGTCATCGGGGGCATATTCGCGACGACATGTTCGCTCACTGCCGCCTACCGGTCTCGGGGCCGCCAACGGTTTGCGTGGACCGTGATGTCAATCGCTCTGGTCGGTTGGACGGCCGGCGAAGCGGTTTGGTGGTACGTCGCCGTGGGTGGCGTTCTCCCGGCCGCGGATCTGTCCGCGGCCAACATCGGCTACCTGATACTGCCGCTGGGCGCGTTGGTCGCCGCGCTTGCCATTCCCAGTCGGGACGATTCCCGATTCGGAATCGGGCTCCTGCTCGACGGCATCCTGATCACGGCCTCGCTGATGGTCGTCATCGTCCTTCTGCCGCTGGGTCGCACGGCGTACCCCTCACAGACGCTCAGCGTTCCACGGATCTTGCTGGCCACCGCCGCGGGCGTGTACGTGGGATTGGTCGCCATGAGCTTCATCATCGTGAAAAAGGCGGAGGCGGACCGCAAACTCTCACCAACGCTGATGACGCTGGGCTGGGGAGTGATCGCAGCGACCGGGATAGTCCACGTCTACAGGGATTACGCCGCCCAGGTGCCCAACGACCTCGTCGTGCTCGGCTGGGTCGGCGGAATGTATTTCTTCGCACTGTCCGGAATCAGTTCTCGGCCAACACCGGAAGTTGACCTTGGATTTTCTCGGCCCTCGTCGCGGGCGTCAGTGTGGCTGCCGTACCTGCCGGTACTTCTGGCCATCATCGTTGGCGCCGTGCACTTTTGGCCGATGTACCGCGGCGAGGGGTTTATCTTCCTGGTTTGCGTGGTGCTATTCCTCACCACCCTGATCCGCCACGTCCTGCTGTTAGACCACAAGCGACGTCTGCTTGTCGCGGTGTCTGATGCCGCCCTGCGGGACCCGCTAACCGGGTTGGCTAATCAGCGACTCTTCGATGAGCGCCTGGCGCATGCGCTGCGCTTACACGTTCAGCACAGCGTGCCGGTCAGCGTGCTCACGGTAGGCGTCGACGATTTCAGGTTGGTGAACGACACGCTCGGATATGACGTGGGTGACCAACTTTTGCGCGGTGTCGGCGAGCGGATCCAGGCCAACGTCAACGACAGCCACACCGTTGCGCGAATGAGCGGGGACGAATTCGCCATCCTGGTCGAAGACCGCCCCGACGTTGCCGTGGAGGTTGCCAACGGGCTGGCCCGATCGTTCGAGGAGCCCGTCGACATCGAAGATCACAGCCTGGACGTACGTCTGAGCATCGGGGTGGCCTCTGCGGGATCAGAACTCGTCACCGTCCCGGCGCCGGGCGATCTCCTCAGACGGGCTGACGCGGCACGCTCCTGGGCCCGGCCAGCCAGCTCGACCAACGTGCGGGTGTTCACACCCGAGATGGACGCCCAGCTTGGCCAGGCAGCGGCGCATGACGTTGCCATGGCCCGGTTGCAACTGCTCGGCGAACTGCGACGCACCATCGAGAACGGCTCGCTGACCCTGCTTTATCAGCCGAAATTCGGCATGTGGACCGGAAACGTGACCGGAGTCGAGGCGCTGGTTCGATGGCAGCACCCGCGATTTGGCGTCCTGGGGCCCGATCAGTTTCTACCCCTGGTCCGAGAACACGGGCTGATGGATGCGCTCACCGAGCTGGTGCTGTGGCAGGCCGTCGCCGACGCGGCCGCGTGGCAGGCGGCAAACGCCGCTATCCCCGTCGCGATCAATTTGGGGGCGCCGTCCCTCGATAAGGATGCGCTGCCCGACCGAATCATGTTTGTGCTCAACACCTACGCAATGTCTCCCACTTCCCTCACGATCGAGATCACCGAGGATTTGGTGGTGGCCGACCTGGCGAAGGCACGCACAGTGCTGAATCGTCTTCGCGAGAACGGCATCCGGGTCGCGATCGACGACTTCGGCAGCGGCTATGCCACTTTGACTTATCTGCGCGAGCTGCCGGCCGACGAGGTCAAACTCGGCCGGGAATTCGTCGCCCCGATCCTGCACGACGAGCGCGCCGCTACCATCGCGCGGTCGGTGATCGAGCTGGCATCCGGGTTCGGCATCACCAGCGTTGCCGAAGGCGTCGAAGACTATGCGACGGCCAAGCGACTCAAGGAATATGGCTGCGACGCCGTGCAGGGGAACTTCTTCTGCCCCCCGCTACCCGCTTCCGAGATCCCGCGCATCCCTGCAAACTCGACGCTGCCGGCGCAGTGATTCGGCGGCGCGGGTCATGAGTCATCCCTGGGGCCATAGGCGGCTGCAATGTCGGGGGCGCCGAGCCACCCCGAATAGGTGGGGCGCGAGGGCCACCCTTCAGGTGAATCGAGCCACTCCTCCTGCCGTCCCCAGGGCAGGATGTCGATCAGCCCGAACGTGTGACTGAGTTGCTCGGTGCCCCGGCCGTTCGTATGCCACGTGCGGTACACGGTGTCTCCATCGCGCAGGAACACGTTGACCCCGAAGCCCCCGCCGGGTGGCGCGTCCATGTCGGCGGCAAAGGAACTTTCCGAGGACGAGTACCACTCCATGCGGTTGCCGACCTTCCGTTTGTAGGCCAGGGCTTCCTCGATCGGTCCGTTGGTGACGATGACGAACCGGGCGTCGTAATTCTCGAGGAACTCGAGGCGGGTGAATTGCGACGTGAAGCCGGTGCACCCGCCGCACTGCCATTCGGCGCCGTCCGACCACATGTGGTGGTAGACGATGAGCTGCGATCGGCCGGCGAACACGTCGACCAGGCGGATCGGCCCGTCGGCGCCGACCAGCACATAGTCGGCAAGTTCGACCATCGGCAGGCGCCGACGCTGGGCGGCGATCGCATCCAGTTCGTGGGTGGCGGCCTTCTCCCGTTTGCGCAATTCATCCAGTGCGCGGCGCCAAGTTTGCTGATCGACGACTGGCGGCAGGGCCGGGTGTTGGGACGACATGGTTCCACCTTTGCGTTCGGTTTGTCCGTCTGGAAGGTCTGACTGGTGACGTGGCCGGAATTCATCGCGCGTGGTTGCGACTCGGTCGATGCTCTTGACCCGCATGCCCGGGCTCGCTTCGATGGTGGTTAGGCACGAGGGGAGGCCCACCGTGAGGACGTTCGTTCGCCAACTTGTAGTCGTCGCCATGCTGGCCTTTGCGTCGATGGCAGCCGTGACGATCGTGACACCACCGGTGAGTTCGGCCGACTGCGCGGACGGCGAGTGGTGGGACCCGACGGGCAAGGTTTGCCGACCGCTCGGTGTCGGGCCACAACCCTTGGCGTGTGACCCGGGGCAATGGTGGGACCCGACGGCTAATGTATGCCGGCCGCTCGGTGTCGGGCCGCAACCTCTCGCGTGTGACAACGGCTGGTGGTGGGATCCTGGCGCCAACGAATGCCGTCCGCCGGTGGTACCACCGGCCGGTTAGGTGCGGTGTCTCCAGCCTTACGCGCCATGACCGACTCCGTCGTCGTCAGGGTCAAGCCCGGCAGCCGAAAGGGACCCCTCGTCGAGGTCGGCCCCGACGGTGCGCTGACAATCTACGTTCGGGAGCCTGCAGTCGACGGCAAGGCCAATGACGCCGTCACCCGGCTGCTGGCAGCTCACCTTCAATTGCCCAGAAGCCGGCTCGAATTGGTATCCGGAACGACCTCACGGCTCAAACGTTTCCGCGTGAGCCGCTGAACGCCGCGTGGGTGTGTCAGGTCTGCGCCGCCGCCGCTGGTCGTGTCACACAGCGCTGTCTTATTCCGTCTAGCGAGAGAGGTTAGCGGGCAAGCATCCACGGAAGGACGACACGATGAATCGCTTGAGCACGCCGGCGCACATCTACCTGGTCGCGGTGACAGCGGCAGTGGGGGCGGTCACCGCCGGGATCGGGATCTGGTGCCTCGTCGACCCGAATTCCTTTGCCCGTGCCGTCGGATTCGACGCGCACCGGCACTTCTTACATGACGTGGGCGCGTTCCAGCTGGGTCTGGGCGCGACCCTGCTACTGGCCGTGATCTGGGCGGACGCGTTGGCCACGGCGCTCGCCGGATTCATGGTGGCGAACACCGTGCACACGGTGAACCACGTTGTGGACCTCGACGTCGGCGGTTCCGTCGGGCAAGCGTGGGCGCTCGGCGTGGTGTCAGTTGCCCTCGCCTTCGCGTTTGTCCTGCGACTACGTCAACTCGGCTACGTTCTGGGTTCCGTTGGGACGGCAGCCAATCCGGCATTGGCGCCATTCGTGCGTCAGAAGACCATCGCGCTCACCACCTTTCGCAAGGACGGAACCCCCGGCTCCAGTCCGGTCAGCATTGTGGTGGACGGAGACCACGCCTACTTCCGAAGTTTCGAACGGGCCGTCAAAGTGCGACGAATCCGGCGTAATCCGGACGTCGAATTTGGTCCGGCAACGGCATCTGGCAAGCCGACGGGGGCCACGCTCCCAGGCCGCGTGCGTCTGCTGGAGGGGCCTGAATATCAGCGGGCGGCACGTCTGCTGCGGCAGAAATATCCGTTGCTGCATGGCGTCCTGGTGCCGACTGCACACCGGCTCATGCGGTCCAAGTATGGCCGCACGGTCCACGCGGAATTGACTCCGTTGTCTGAATCTCAGCGATAGCCGATAACGCCGCACCCGTATGCTTCGGGGGCTTACGATGTCGCCGTGGCGGATGTGACCGTGGCAATTTTTACGTTCACCAGGAACGAAGCGACCGCCGTAACCGAGTTGCTGGCACGCCTTTACGTCGACCTACCCGTGTTCGGAACCACGATATGGACACCGGCGAAGCAGGGGGAGAAGGCTCTGGAGGGCCGCCTGTCCGACGGCCGTACCGCCAGGGTGGAACACCATCCATTGAGCGCCCAGGGCAATGTCGTCGCCGCGGCCGCTCTGAGCAGATCGACCCGGGAGAACCGGGCGGACTACTACGTCTTCTACGGCTGCTGCGGAACGCTCGACGAGAAGTTGATTGGCCAGGTGTTTCGGGCCGCGAGGGTGTCATACCTGTCGTTGGGAGTGGTGATCGCCTCACCCGATGGCGAAGTCGTCAAGTTGAAGAACAAGTGGATCGTCCGCACGCAACCCGACGATCAGGCTCCGCTTGACGCGATTGAGATGCGAGCCGGGTCCGCCGGCGCCCCGGGCTCCGTGTCGGGGCTGGACCTTCCCGACGCCCACGTTTTGGCGACCGACAAGGTAATCAAGGTCTCGCCAGGTGTGGCACCCGTGCCAATCGACACCCCATCCAGCGGTCCCGTCTATGCCAGGGAGGACTGGACATACTCGCTGGCGCTTGCGCTGTACTCCGGAATGGCGACTCACCCGGTCCTCGTCGACATGGAGTCCTTCGGTATCGCTTCCGCCATGCGCTCGTTGGGCTTGTGCGAACGCGTGCTTGTCCTGCGCGTCGTCACAGATGCCCTCAGCGACAAAGCGGATCAAACCGAGGAGGATCAACTCGACTTTCTGAAAGCAGGTTTGCCCGAGCTGGCTGGTGCGATCGCGACCATCTTGGGAATCCCGATGACGCCGGGACGCGAACCGCGAACCCTCGAGGACGAGGTGCGCAGGTTGCGCGCCGGCTTGGTGATGGCCGCGCCTTTGACGAATGACCCACGGGAATCAGAAATGGTTCGTGTCGTGTCGGCGGCGTCGCTGGCCTGGGACGGCCAGCTAGACCGGGTCGACCGCTTCTCGCGCCCGCTCCTGCCATCGGGTGCCGATATGCCGGAGCGCGCCAACCCTGGGATGACAGCACGACTCTTCTTAGAACAGGTGGCTTCCGACTATCGACGCGTGGCGTCCGTAGAACTTGACCTCCGCGAGGTGGAAGCTCAGCGCAATTCGGACGAGGGGACGGCCGCCCTCGAGCGCGCACGCGTCGTGAGTCGGCCCGTGGCGCCGCTCGTTGTCGGGCAATACCTTGCCTCTTTTGAACGTGCCGCGGGCACGGACTTGGGGAGCGTGCTGGAGCCATGGATGGTGTCGGCCGGCGATGCAGATCTGGAATCGCAATGCGCTGCGGCATTCGGCGAGGTCCTCGGCCCCCTGGTTCAGGTCGCGTTGGACAAGGCGCACGGCCACACGTCGACGGTGCTGCCCGACTGGTCTGTCGCGGTAGGCGATTCGTGGTGCAGGGAATTCCTGGGAGCGGGAGCTGCGATTCTCACGGATCCGAGTTTGCTCAGCTCGCCGCCGACATAAGGCGGTCGTCCGTTGGCTCACCGACGGTGCGTCTCGCGATGCAACGTCTCCGCCCGCGGGGAGATGGGACCAGTTCTGTCCGGCCTAGCCCGTCGGCTCCCGTCTGCTGGTGAACTGGTTGACGAGCAACTGCAAACGGTCCGACTCGTAGCCAGGGCGTAGTCGGCCGGCACGGGTAAGGGTGACCAGCCCGTGGAATGCGGCCCAGAACACTTCGGTGAGAGTGTCTGCATCCTGTTCGTCCGCGACGAGTCCGACCGCCGCGCGCAGCTCGGCGAAGGCGGCTTCCAGCTGCGGCGGTGTGTCATCGGCGGCAAAGCGCAAGTTGGTCGCGCGGGTGAACATCGCGTCGTAAACCGCCGGGTTGTCCCGGGCGAAGTCGAGATATGCGTCCGCTACCCGGGTCAGGACGTCGTTGGCCGCGCCGGCGCCGGCGCGGGCGGCCCGAAGCGTATCGGCAAGCTCACCAAACCCGTCGACGGCGACGGCGTCAGCGATGTGTTCCATGCCGCTGAAGTGCTTGTACAACACCGGCTGGCTGTACTCGATCTCGGTGGACAGGCGACGGGTGGTGACGGCCTCCCATCCTTCGGCCTCGGCCAACTTGCGGGCGGTTGTGACGATCAGCCGCCGCCGGGCGGCCCGCTCGCGCTCACGACGGTCCTCGATAGCCATAGCCCATGGTAGCACTGGTAGAAATACTAGCGCCGCTATTGACACGCTAAGCGCCGGGGGTTAGCGTTGCTAGCAGTTGCGAGTGAGGGGTGTTCGACATGAACCTGGACGTCATCACACGGGCCGCCGCAATGATCGCGGTGCTGGGCACCGCGGTCGTCTACGGCACCGACGTGTTCTGCGCGATCGTGCTGCGACCGGCCTTGGCATTGGTCGACGACAGTGCGTTGGTCGCGGTCACGGGGAGTGTCCATCGATACGGAGACCGGCGCATGCCGGTGCCCGGGGTGCTCGGGGTTGTCGCCGCCGCGACGAGCGCGGTGCTGGCCATGGTCGCCGCACAGCGGATGCAGGCCATCGCCGCGGGCGCCGCGCTGATCCTCCTGCTGGGGTGGATTGTGCTCTACGCGCGGGTGAGCGCACCCATCAATCGACAACTCACCGCGGCCGCCGACGCGGGCCAGCCGCTACCGAACGGGCGTGCGCTGCAAGCCAAGTGGGACCGAGTCATCAACGCCCGCGCGACGTTGCAAGGCCTGGCAGTAGCGGCCTTGTGCGTGGTGCTGATGGTCTGACACGCCCGCCCAGCCCACGCCAAGCGGCTTCCACCGAGGAGAGCGGCATTCGATGTTTCAGCTCAGGATCTACACCCTGCGATCACCAGAAGCCCTGCAGCAGTATGCGGCAATTCACTGGGCCCGCCACCTGGAAACCTTCCCGGCATTCGGCGTGACCACCCACGGTGTGTGGACCGAGGCGAGCGACGGCGCGAATCGACTCGTCGCGCTGATCGGCTATCCACCGGGCGCGGACCCCGAACAAGTGACCCGACAGGTCATGGCCAGCCCGGAATTCGCCGCCGACATGGCCGGCTTCAATCTCGACGAGATCGTCGACGTTCAGTCGATACCGCTTGACCCGACACCGTTTTCACCCATTCACCAGCGAACCCAGGAGGGCTCGAAATGACCACCATCATCATTGGCTACAGTCTCGCCGGGCTCCTCGCCGCGGGCATCATCTTCATCGGCGCACGGTTTCTCGTCGCCCCGCGCGTTGCCGCCGCCGGCTATGGCGTACTACCGGATCTGGACCAGCCGGGCGCGAACGCCTATCTGAGCGTCAAGGGGGTGCGCGACATCGCGACAGGCCTGCTCGTCATCGTCCTGATGGTCGCGGGCGCGACACATCTCGTCGCCTGGGCGATGTTGGCCGCCACAGTCATTCCGCTCGCCGACGCCGTTATCGTGTTACGCAACGGCGGCTCGAAGTCGATCGCCTGGGGAGTCCATGGCGTGACCGCCGCCGTCATGCTCGTCACGACCGCGCTCCTGCTCGCGTCGTAGGCTGTTCTCGTCGCCCGCGACTCACCCACGGCCGAAGGCAGGGGAGCGGCCGTCGCCCATGGTTCCTGGCCCCGATAGGCGTTGGGTGCGGTGCAGCGTCACCCCGCTGCAACTCCGTCGGGGGGGACGACCACCGGGACGCTTGCCGTGGGAACGCATCCGGTCGCTGCAACGCCGGCAAATACGAGGATCGCCGCAAGGACGGCTTTCGTGGCTAGACGCGACATGGCGACTCCGTTCATCCGACCCCCTGTCGGGACTCTAGACGCGGTCGGCATTTATTTCAACCGTTATTGAAATGTTGGGTGATTGCCGGCATAATTCCTATCCGGACCGATCGATCGGTCCCGCAGCGGAGGAAGGTAATCACTTGGCATCAAAGGTTCCGCCTGCCAAGGTCGCGCGAGCCGTCGAACGGGCCCGCGGCCACCTGTCATGGCTTCGCCAACGCTTCGCTCCGCCTGCGGCGGTGATGATGGAATTAATCCTGAATGCGTGGGTGGCTCAGGCGATCACGACCGCGGCGGATCTTGGCGTGGCGGACGCCCTCGCCGATGGGCCTCTGTCCGGCGAGCAACTGGCAGACCGGCTGGGCGCCGACGCCGACGCATTGAGGCGACTCATGCGCGCGTTGATCGGAATCGGAATCTTTCGCCAACGCAGCGACGGTCGCTACGCACTCACCACGCTCGCGGCGACATTGCGCACCGACGCACCCGTGTCAATGGCCGGGATGGCGCGATGGGTCGGGTCGCCTCAGCATCGCGAGCACTGGAGCCACCTCACCGACGCGATCCGGACCGGGCATCCGGTGGTGCCAGAACTCCGCGGCAAGCCGGTGTTCGAGTACCTGGCTGACGAAGCAGAGCTGGGTGGGATTTTCAACTCTGCCATGACCAATGTGTCCGAGTTGGCGATCGTGCCTTTGACCGCGGCCTACGACTTCAGTGCGTTCGGCACGATCGTCGATGTCGGGGGCGGACACGGTCGTCTGTTGGCGGCGATTCTGCAGACGGCTCCGAATTCCCGCGGTGTGCTGTTCGATCTTCCGGAGGTCGTCGCGGGCGGCCCAGAGTTGTTTCGCAAGTACGGTGTCGAGGACCGCGTCAAGATCGAAGAGGGGTCGTTCTTCGATTCCGCCCCGGAGGGCGGGGACGCGTATGTGCTCAAGAACGTCATCCATGACTGGCCCGAGGATGACGCGGTGCGCATCCTGAAGAACGTTCGCGTTGCGGCCCGCACCGGCGCGCGACTGTTGCTCTGTGAGTTCGTCATTCCGGAGCACAACCGCGACTTTCACGGCAAGTGGGTAGACCTCGAGATGCTGGTCGTCGTCGGCGCGCGCGAACGCACCGCGGCCGAGTATGGCCGGCTGATCGACCAAGCCGGCTTCCGGCTGAACCGCGTCGTCGACACCGCGTCGCCGCTCAGCATCGTCGAGGCGACGGCGGTGTAGCCAGGGCCCGCTACGGCCGACCGGCACCTGCTTGCGCATTTTCCGGGTTGAACTCTTCACCTACGGGTCGGCGCAGACCCAACGCCGACGGCGGGTCCACCGGCTGATTACCGACACGGCTCTAGGCCATTCCGCGTCCTCTTTGCTGAAAAGGCGCTGACATTTCTCTGGCATGAGCGATAACGGTCCCGGTGCCGCCCTGTTCTGCCAAGATTTACACGTAATACCGGGGCTGGAGGGGGAGCGTTGCGGTTTCTGAGCCGCCGCATGGGTTACGGGCTGTCTGCCGTCGTCGTTGCTGCGGCAGAATTCAACGCGCTCGGGTTGTGGGGAGTGGCGACGGCTCTGCGGGGGCAGTTCGTTCTCGAAGTGACGTTGTGCGTTGTGGCGCTGCTCGCCGGGCTGCTTGTCGTTCGACGGGTTGCCGGCCTCGCGCGGTGGTGGCGAGTGACCCTTCTGGCGGCCATCGCCACCTTCCTGGCCGCTGAGGCCCTCTCTCAGCGAGTCCGGGTGGCTGATAGCGGCGCGACCGCGCCGCCGGCAGCGGTCGTCGGCTATTTCGTTGCCGGGCTGCTGTTCGGTGCGGCGATACTTCTGCTGGTTCGGCCGGGCCACCGCGCGCCGGCGCGAACGTGGATGCGGGGACGGCAGCGCGTAATTACCGCCGGCCTTGATGGATTGTTGGCGACACTGGCGTTCTTCCACCTGGTCTATGTCGCCCGGCTGGGGGCCATGCACGGCGCCGCGCTGCCCCGGTCGACCAACACCGCAGTCGTGACCGGTATCGCGGCGGTCGAGCTCGTCGTGGTGGTGAGCGCCCTTCTGGGGGCGATGTGGTATCCGCCGTATCGGTCGGGCCGGACGAATTACATGCTGCTTGCCGCCGCGGTGATCACCCTTTCGTCTTCGGACCGGCTGCTGGCCTACCTTCGCAGCGTCGGAGTGGCGCAGCTGGACTTGTGGGTCGGCAGCGGATTCGTCATTGCTCCGCTGCTGATCGCATGGAGCTTGCTGGAATTTCCTCCACGCGCCCGTCCCGAACACGACGATGAAATGCCCACCAACTGGGCGCAGCTCACCCTGCCTTACGTGGGATTCATGGGCAGCACCGCTCTCGTCACCTTCCACGAGCTCATCGGACGCCGGGTCGACCCCATCTTCATCGGCACCTACGTTGCGATGGCCGTGCTTGTCGCGACCCGATACTTGGTGGCGATGCGCGTGCAGCGGATGCTCACCGAACAGCTCATCGACGCCAAACGCCGCCTCGCGCATCAGGCTCAGCACGACCCTTTGACGCACCTGCCCAATCGATTGTTCTTGGCGCAGCAGCTGGACGATGCGATACGCGACGGACCGTTCGTGCTGATCTTCGTCGACATCGACGATTTCAAAGAGGTCAACGACCGCTTCGGGCACGCAGCCGGTGACGAGCTGCTATGTGCGATCAGCGCTCGGCTCAAGAGTTGCCTTGGCGCCGACGACACACTGGCTCGAGTCGGCGGAGACGAGTTCGCCATCCTCATCACGGGTTTCGTGGAAGCACCCGAAGTTGTCGCCGACCAGCTGCGGGTAGCGCTGCGCAGTCCGTTCTCGTTACACGGCACGTCGGTGCGGGTGCGCGCCAGCATGGGCCTGGTCACTCCCGGATGTGACGGCCTGCCTCGGACCTCCGATGATCTACTCAGACAGGCCGACATCTCGATGTACACCGGAAAGCGGCTCGGCAAGGACACCGCGGTGGTCTACCGGCCGGCGTTCACTGTGGCCGAGGATTTTCCGACCGCGCTTCGATTAGCGAAAGGTGGTGCTCCACAAGGCTTTCGGCTGAAATACCAGCCCATCGTCGGCCTCCCACAGGGCGACCCGGTCGCTGTCGAGGCGCTTGCCCGCTGGACCACACCGAGCGGCATACAGATTCCTCCCCAGACCTTCGTTTCCCTGGCCGAAGCCAACGGCATGGGGGCAGAACTCGATGCCCTGGTGATCGATCGGGCCTGCGCGGACATCCAATCGTCCGGCCTTGGCCTGGACATTCATATCAACATCGGCGCCGCGCGGTTGGGCAGCGTCGATTTCGAACGGGTCATCAGCAACACGCTCGACCGGCACGGGCTGCCGCCGCAGCGAGTCGTCCTGGAGATCACCGAGACGGTTCCCATTGTGGATCTCGCCGACGCCGCGGCGGCCATCAGACGCCTGAATGACCTGGGCATCAGAGTAGCCTTGGACGACTTCGGCGCCGGATACAACTCGCTGACCTATTGGCACGAGTTGCCGGTGCAGATTGTGAAACTCGACCGCGGGCTGGCGATGGGTGTCGAGCCGGGACGAAACCTCACGCTGTATCGCTCAGTCATCGGGCTCTGTGAAGCCCTGGGCCTCAACGTCATTGCTGAAGGAATCGAAACCGCCGAGCAGGCCGAGACAGTCTTCATGGCCGGATGTGGCCTGGCGCAAGGCTATCTGTTCGGTCGGGCCACCGACCTGACTGACATCGTCGCGTCCTAGCCGCGGGGCGTCGGTAATCGACTACGGCGATCGAAAGCCGCTAGTTCCCGTCAACTCCCGGCCGACGATTGACGTCACCCGGTCCGACGCTGCCGATCACGACGCGATGAACGCGAGCAGGTCCGGGTTGAGGACATCCGCGTGCGTGGTCAGCATCCCGTGCGGGTAGCCGGCATAGGTCTTCAGCGCACCGTTCTGAAGCAGGTCGACCGCTCGGGGCACCGCGCTGGCGAACGGAACGATCTGATCGTCATCGCCGTGCATCACCAGGACGGGAACGGTGATCTTCTTCAGCTCCTCGGAGTAGTCCTGCAGCCAGGACACCACCGTCTCGTAGTGAGCCTGGGCGCTGCCGGACATGCCCTGCCGCCACCAGTTCGCGATGACCGCCTCGGACGGCTCCACCCCTGATCGGTTGAATCCGTAGAACGGCCCCTCTGGCACCGCGCGGAAGAACTCGGATCGATTTCCCAAGACGCCCGCGCGCACCGCGTCGAACCACTCCTGGGGTTGCCCGCCAGGATTGTCCTCGGCCTGGGCCATGCTCGGTGTAGGGGAGGACACCAGTACCGCCTTGGCGACCCGCTCCTGGTGGCGCGCAACATAGCAGGCCACTTCAGCGCCGCCGGTGGAATGCCCAATATGGACGGCGTCGCGCAGGCCGAGCTGCTCGGTCAGCGCGGCCAGGTCGGCCACCCAGTGCTCGATGTCATTGCCGGTGCCGACCTGCTCGGATCTGCCATGCCCGCGCCGGTCATGAGCGATGACCCGGTAGCCCTGATGCAGGAAGAACATCATCTGCGCGTCCCAGTCGTCGGCCGTCAGCGGCCAGCCATGACTGAACACGATGGGCTGGCCAGAGCCCCAGTCCTTGTAGAAGATCTCGACACCGTCCGACGTGGTGATGGTAGGCACAGTCGTTTCCTATCACAGTCGCCTCTCGCGAGCGCTCCCGCGATCGAGTGAGTCCACCGTAGGCCACCAGATTCTTGTGAACGCCAGAGTGACCGCCAGGTTGACCTAGAAGCCGGGGTGTCGTCCGCCGGAAAGAATTGCGCTAGCCCCCGCATTGAGACCACAGAGCCGGAACGCCTTGGGCTGCAGTCGAACAGAGCTACCAGCGTGACCGGCAAACGTCCGGGGTCGGGGAGTCGTCGGATGCAAACATGCAGTTTTTAACTGTTACCCGCCATCTACCTTCGAGGTGCCTATGCCGCATTGGTGGGGCAGGCGCGCGCCAAGGCGGCCATCTCGTCGCCGAACTTCTGGTTGACCCGGGTCACCGCCTTCGGCGATGGCGGTAGTTGCGCTTTCAGCGGGTCTTGTCTGCCTAAGTCGTCGTTCATCTGGTTGGCGTCTTTCATGAATTCTCGCGCCAGCGCCGCAGCCCGCTGCGCGTGGCCCAACAGGCCAGGCGCGGTCACCTGGTCGGCTCGCCGCTGGAGGCCGTCGAGCCATGCCTGATAGTCGGCATCAGCGGGTACCGAGTTTTGTTCGTAGGAACCCGGCGGCGCGAACCGCGTCTTGGCTTTCAACGCGGCCCGCATATCGCGGTTGAAATCGATAAATTGCCGCACGCTCCAACAAGGTTGCGCCCGCTCATCGATGCGCCACGCGACGAACAGACCCGCGGCGGCCACGGCGACGCACCATATCGTCACCAACCGCCGGGCGGTCCTGCGTGTACGGAGACTGTTCCGTCCCGAAGCGCGGGGACGCGTATGTGCTCAAGAACGTCATCCATGACTGGCCCGAGGATGACGCGGTGCGCATCCTGAAGAACGTTCGCGTTGCGGCCCGCACCGGAGCGCGACTGTTGCTCTGCGAGTTCGTCATTCCGGAGCACAACCGCGACTTCCACGGCAAGTGGGTAGACCTCGAGATGCTGGTCGTCGCCGGCGCGCGCGAACGCACCGCGGCCGAGTACGGCCGGCTGATCGACCAAGCCGGCTTCCGGCTGAACCGCGTCGTCGACACCGCGTCGCCGCTCAGCATCGTCGAGGCGACCGCGGTGTAGCCCCGCTTACGGCATTACACCTTGAATTGCCAAGCAGCCGAATCGAATTGGTATCCAGAACGACGGTCGCACCTCAAACGTTTCGGCGTCAGCAATTGAGCAGTCCTTGCGGGATGGTCGACGAGGAGAGCGAAGATTTCGGCCGGGGTCGCGGCGATGGTGCGGGTGACGACGTAACGTTCGGCGGTGGCGCTCATGCGTTGTCCTCACTTGTCCCTGGGTCCGTAGGCGGCCGCGATATCGGGGGAGTCGAGCCACCCGAGTATGTGGGCTGCGATGACGAATACCAGCGCGAGGGTTTCCCAAACCGCGTCAGCGGTGGACGATGGTGTTGGTGATTTGCAGCCGACGGGAGGTTTCCATGGAAGGGACCCCGTTCGGCCGGTACCGACTAATCAATTTGCTCGGCCGAGGCGGCATGGGCGAGGTCTGGCGAGCCTATGACACCGTCACCGATCGGATAGTCGCGCTGAAAGTACTCCCAGCGCATTTTGCAGCGGACAGGACGTTTCAGCAGCGATTCCGTCGCGAGGCCCACTCAGCGGCACGGTTAAACGACCCTCACGTGGTGCCGATTCACACCTACGGCGAGATCGACGGGCGGCTATTCGTCGACATGCGGCTGATCGAGGGCCGCGACCTGGCAACCGTGCTGGCCTCCGGTTCGATGTCTCCCTCACGGGCTGTGCACATCGTCGAGCAGGTGGCCCACGCCGTGTACGCCGCACACAAGATTGGATTGGTGCATCGGGATATCAAGCCCTCCAACATCTTGCTCGATGAAAGCGACTTTGCGTATCTGATCGATTTCGGGATCGCGCGTGTTCTGGGCGAGACCGGTTTGACGGGGACGGACGCGGTGGTCGGCACGCTGCGCTACATGGCACCGGAGCGCTTCAGAGTCGGTCAGGCCGATGCACGCTCGGACATCTACGCGCTTGCCTGCGTGCTGTATGAGTGCTTGACGGGAGGCGCCCCATTTCCGGGTGACAGCATCGAGCAACAAGTGGCAGGACATCTGTCGGAGCCGCCGCCGCGCCCGTCTGACTCGGGCGCGCCGCCGGCGTTCGATGCGGTAATCGCCACTGGCATGGCCAAAGACCCAGCGCAGCGCTACGCCACCCCTGTGGATATGGCACGAGCCGCGCGCGATGCGATCACGGTGCCGCTACGCCTACGGGACCCGAATGTGCAGTCACACAACGCCGATGCCACTGCCCCCACACAAGTGGCCTCATGGCCGAGTGAGCCAACGCAGCGAGCGCAGAAACCGTTGCACCCCGACCCGCGGCAGCAGATCCCGGGGAACCGCAGACGCGCCAAACGGTCCTGGGTGGTCGCCGCCGTGATTGCGGTGGTCGTATCGTCGGGGAGCGCGAGCGTGTACCTTCTGCGCACACACACTTCCAAGGCTGGATCTACGCGCACGACGGGATCGGCGACGGTCGCCCCGCCGCCATCGGCGCCGAGCGGGGGAGGCACGCCCAGTCCGGGAGCCACGGCAGCACCGAGTGGTCCACCTACGATCGCCACCTCGATACGGGTGGGCAATGGCCCCTTCGGCGTCGCCGTCGACTCCGCCGGACACACCGCCTATGTCGCGAACACCGGTTCCAACTCCGTGTCGCTGGTCGATACCGGCAGCCGCACGGTCACAGCCACCATCGCTGTAGGACGCCACCCGGTGGGTGTTGCCGTGGATACGTCGACCCGGACCGTCTACGTCACCAACTATGACGATTCCTCGGTGTCGGTCATCGACACCGCCAACGGCACGGTCATCGCCCGGATAGGTGTCGGCACCCATCCGGGCGGGGTAGTGGTCGACCCGGATGCCCGTATCGCCTATGCCACTAACGGTGATAACGCATCGGTGTCGGTCATCGACGTGACGACGCATGCCGTGACGGCGACGGTGCCCACCGGAAAGGGTCCAAGCCGCGTCGCCATCGATCGGACCGCTCACCGCTTGTTTGTCACCACTGCCGATCCCACGGTGACGGTTATCGATACCACGAACCGAACCGTCATCGGTTCCGTCGCACTTCGCGGCCGCCCGGCCGGTATCGCCATCGATACCGCATCGCACACCGCCTATATCGCAAGCGGTGACGATGCATCGGTGTCATTGGTCGACACCATCAGCCTCAGCGTCACCGCTAGTGTGCCCGTCGGGCAACGCCCCGCGGGTGTGGCGGTGGACCCGCCGACCAACACCGCGTACGTGGCCAACTACAGCGGTGCGTCCGTGTCCGTGATGGACACCACCAGACGAATCGTCACCGGAATCCTTGCCGTCGGAAACAATCCGCTCGCCATCGCTGTCGACCCAACCACACACTTCGCCTACGTCACTAGCGACCTTAACCATGGCTCGGTGACGGTGATCGAACGTTGACGTTGGGTCCGTAGACCGCCGATTCAGGATGGTGAACTACTCACGCATTTCGCACTGAGTTAGTACTACTTTTCCAGCTGGCGCCCACACCGACGCCTCAAGAAGCGATTGTGCCCAAGCGTGCGTCAAGCGCCGGGCCTGATCTCAACCGGATGATCGCTCAGGGGCTCAATCACGATCCCTACTCGTCTCATCAGCTCAATTGAACGGTTGGTGTCCATCACCGTCTTTACGTCACCCTCAAGGATCATGTACGCGGCGCGGTTCGTCCGCTCGTAGAACTCTTTCATCGATTCCACGCTGCGAAAGACCGGGAAGTACCAAACACCCTCGCGTTCAAGCAAGAACGGCTTTTGCCTGCCGTCGTTTGTGTCCCCAAAAGGGGTGGAGTAGTACACCTTGGCATCAGCGGGAGCTGTTTCGGGCTGCTTCTTCTTTTTGAATAAGCCCACGGAATCTCCTCTATAGCGGACGCCGTTGGCTCCGCCATATGCGTGCCACGCGATCCGGAAACTCCATGGTGCCAGGTCGACGATGGGGAGCGCAGCACATCTGAAGGGTATGCAACGGTGCAGCTAGCGTCGGCGGTCGCGGCGATATGACCGGGTTGTAGGTTCGTGCCCATGAGAGCGATCGCAAACCGCCACGCGGCAATCGTCGCCCTAGCCGCCGTCGCACTGATCGCTGTGGGATGCAGCAATGGCAAAAGCGTCGACGCGTCGGCACCGCCGAAAGTCGGCGTAACCGCCAGCTCCACGCCGAAAACCCCGGCGCCGCCCACCGAGGTGAAGCTCATTGGGGAGAGCGGCATCGAGGTGACCTTGACCGGCCCGATCGCCGCCAAATACTCGTCGGCAACCGCGAGTCAGAAACAGGCTCTCGGCAAGCCGCTGACGGGTGACCGCAACGCGGGGACACGGGAGAGCGGCGTGGTCTTCCAGCAGTTCCAGGGCGGCGCGATCACCGCCGAGAACGGCGAGGCCGGCACGCCCGCATACATCATCGTGGGCAAGATCCGGGAAGCCTGGAATGTCCCACGCGGCCCGGATGGCACGCCTGCGGTCACCGGCACCAACGGTTCGGCAGGTCCGCTGGGCTTGCCCACCAGCGACGTGAACGCCGTCGGCGACCTGCAGGTGTCGACCTTCGAGCACGGCAAGATCGAGTACAACCCGACGACCGGCCAGGTCGCGGTGACGGTAAACGACAAGGTCGTGCCGTCCGGGCTCTAGCTCGAATTGCGGGCAGCGATCTCGTCACTACCGCACATCGCCACTCGGATGGCTCGCATGGAGGTTCCACTGGCCGCAATCGGAAGCCAGGACGTCGTTGACGTCGACTTCGAGTCCGCCGACCTTCGGCCCGGGATTGGACGAGGTGCTCACGACTCTCTGGTAGAGAACAGCGGCGGGGTGGACCTGATTGCCGGACCAGGCTCGAGTTTGCCAGACCCAGCGGCGGCCAGGTGTGCTCGAAGACCCAACAACGCCATCGGCCGCGGCCCACTGACACACCCTGACGCCTCCGTAGACCCCGGTGCGTTGAACCCCGAGAACCGAGTTGATTCCGCGAAACCATTGCAGCGCGGTGCGATTCCAGGTGTCGCGATTGATGTCCTCGTCGATGGTGAAGAAAATCGGTGCACCCTGGCTGCCGCCCGCGGCGGTGTGCAGCTGCCAGGCGGTGCGCGCGTCCGCGATGCCGCCGGCGTAGCCCCGCGTGAAGTCCGACGGTGCCGACCCACCTGGCTTGCCGTATTGGTAGTTACTGACGATCACCAGGCCTGCGGCTTTCAATGAGTCGGCGTAGGGCCGAGTGATCGGCTTGGCGCCAAACGATGAGCCGGGACGCGACTCCGAAACGTAGTTGACCACCCCGCTATAGCCGGCAGCGCGGATCTGCTCCGCCGGAATCTGGCGCGCGGCGAAGTCGATCAGTTGGGGAGGAGCGGTGGCCGCCGCCGTGGGCATGCCGCAGGCTACGGATGCGGCACCCAGACCGGCCAACGCAGCGGCGTAGCGCAGCGCGTCGCGGCGGGAAACCGTTCGCAGTCGCACATCGCTGGCCGGCGGGGGCAAACATTGCATCGCGCGATGTTAACGATGTGACTGTTGTTGCCGATAGAGCTGCGCTAGCCGAAACGCGGTTGCATTCCCAAATGGATACCGAACGGTGACCGTTCGGCTATGACCTCGGACGCCGCGTGCGAATCGCTCGGAGTTGCGCACGCGCGGTCGCGCGACGCATGAGGGCGGCTTAGGCTTCCCCGCTGCCGGGGGCAACCAGGTTCGTGTCTCGGTGTTGACCGACTTATCCCACAATCGCCCGCGCTGCGCGCTCTGCGATCAGCATGACCGGCGCGTTCGTGTTGCCGGAGATGATGGTGGGCATGGCCGACGCATCGACCACTCGAAGGCCGGCAACGCGATACACGCGGCAGTCGGTGTCGAGCACCGTGGCGGCCGAACGCGGCCGCCCGCGGGCGTCAAAGGCTCCCATCGCGCAGGTACCCACCGGATGGAAAATGGTCGTACCGAGTTCACCGGCCGCCTTCTGCAGCTCTTCATCGCTCACCAGTTGCGGACCGGGTAACAACTCCTGCGGGCGGTAGCGGGCCAGAGCCGGCGCCGCCATGATCTGCCGGGTCATCCGCAGGCCCCGCACGGCGATTTGACGATCGGCGTCAGTCGACAGGTAATTGCAGAAGATCTTCGGGTAGGTCAGGGGATCTGCACTGGCCATGCGCACATGGCCTCGCGAGCTGGGTCGCAGATTGCAGACCGAAGGGGTGATCGCCCCGAAGGGGTGCAGGGGTTCGCCGAACTTCGGCAACGACAAGGGCTGCACGTGCCACTCCAGATCGGCACTTTCCAGCGCGGGGTCGCTCTTGGCGAAAGCTCCTAACGTGGACGGCGGCATCGTCATTGGCCCTGATCGCAACAGCAGGTACTGAAGTCCCATGCCCGCACGGCTGATCCAGTTCCGGTACAGCGTATTGACGGTCGGGGCGCCCTGTACCCGGTAGACCGTTCGAAGCTGCAGGTGGTCCTGGAGGTTTTCGCCCACTCCTGGCAGATCGACGGCGACCGGCACTTGATGCTGGGCAAGCAGGCCGGCCGGGCCGAGACCCGAGACCTGCATCAGATGCGGGGAGCCTATAGCTCCGGCGCTCAAGATCACCTCGTGGCGGGCTCGGACGTCGACAATGTGGCCGCCTTTGAGCAACCGCACGCCGATGACGCGGCGCTGTGCCGTGGTCCAGGCACCGCGACGCTGATCCTCGTGGACCTGGTCGTCCATCAGAAGCCGCAAGGCCTGGGTCTGCGTGTAGACGGTGAGGTTCGGCCGGTGGGCGACGGGGTGCAGGAAGGCATCGGCCATCGACCAGCGACGGCCACGCCGTTGGTTGACGTGAAAGTACGCAGAACCGGCGTTGACGCCCCGATTGAATTCATCGATTGGAAGGATGCCGACCTCGGCAGCCGCGGTCTGCCAGGCGTCCAAGATCTTCCAGCGCACACGTGGCCGCTCGACGCGGATCTCACCCCCGGCGCCGTGGCAGTCGTCGGCTCCGCCGAAGTAGTCCTCTAGTTTCTTGTAGATCGCCAGTGTCTCGCCGGGGCTGTCCGGGCCACCCCAAAGCCATCGCTCGTCACCGGTGGCCTGTGCCCACAGGCCGTAATCGCTAGCCTGGCCGCGCATGTGGATCATGGCGTTGATCGACGAGCAGCCGCCGATCACACGGCCGCGCGCGTAGTGAATGCTGCGGCCGGCGAGGCCTGGGTCGGCCTCGGTCGTGAAGCACCAGTCGGTGCGGGGGTTGGCGATTGTGTACAGATAGCCCACCGGGACCTTGATCCAGAACCAGTCGTCTTTGCCGCCGGCCTCTATCAGGAGGACACGGCGATCAGGGTTGGCGCTGAGCCGGTTGGCGAGCAGGCAGCCCGCGCTGCCTGCTCCCACGATGATGAAGTCGAATTCGGCAACCGGGTTCATTCCGGTATCGGCCCTCCATAGCGTCGGATGCGAGTCCTAGTGTGCGCGATGACCACCGCATCTCGTCGAGGAATGCTTGGCCTTGAACCTGCACGTGGTCTTCGACGTCTGAAAATTGTTGTGGCACATGCAAAACCGGAGTCTATTACGAGCAAACTCCTCTCGCGTGCTGAAGCGAGAGAGGTCCTCCGTAATGATGGCAGCCCGACGGCGGCTCACACGGCTCGCTGCGCAGTATGGGAGCACGATTGCGTGCCGTGACCGTTAAGCATCGTTACCGCAATCGTGATCTCGCACTCGTATCTTTGGACATACCAGAAGGCCGTAGCTTCCGACCTCCCAATATCGCCTATCGGCGTCCGCAAGCCTGGGGGCTGAAATGACCACCGCAATCGCCGCGCACAACCCAGTCGACAAAGACGCGACCGACGCGCACGACGAGCTCCTTTTGGCGGTCGCAAAAATCAACACAGTTGCCCGTCGAGGGGACACCGTTCTCGTCGAATTCAAGCCACGCTGGCGACTCACGGAAGAAATGATCGTGCGCGCGGCGATCACGGTGATTTTGGTGGCCCTTGTGGCGGTGATTGGCGTCGCCGCGGTCGCGATCTTCACAATGGGTTAGCAGTCGCCCTAGTCCGGGCCGCCGGCCGCCCGGCCGAGATCACTGATCCGCGTCAGGCCGTGGCGCGCCGCGGTCGCGGCGGTCACGACGATGCCGTTCTTGTTCTCGGCTGGCGCCGGCTGCAGAGCGGCGAGGCCCGTTCCCCGCAGCGCCTGGGCGAGCGCCGCATGGGCTTGGTGCGCATCCGGGATCCCCCCACGGCTGCCGTCCAGGTACGCGAGGAGGCTACCCACGTACTCGGGGACGAGGTCGACTGCGCCGTCGCGGAGCAGCGGAAAGTACGTGTCGCGGTTGCCGATCCCGAGGCGCCGCTCGACCGGGAAGCCGGCGTCCGCCAGCGCGTGGGCGTAAAGCTCGGCCACGGTCACGCTCTCGGCGAAGTTGGCCGAGCCGACGACAATCGCCGGTCGGTTGGTCCGCGGTGCGCACGGCGTCGGGCCGAGCCGCCGCTCGGTGAGGAATTCAGCCGCCGCCGCGGGCGATGACCCGAGAAGGACGCGACGATTGAGCTGGGCGAGGCGCTCGGTCGTGAGTTCCGCGCTGACGGCATCGATGGTCGCGGCAAGGTCGGCGCCGTGCGCCATGCGCAACTCTTCGCGCAGGATCGGCGTCACGCTCTCGGCGGGCTGGGCGTGCCGGTCATCCTCGAGCAGGACGAAGTCGCCGGCGAGAAGGCGTGGATCGGTCGTGAAGAGCACACCAACCTGAATCGCTCCCGTTTCAAGCGCGTCAACGGTGCGCGGCCCCCCGGCGTCGGTGACACGAAACTCCTTGAAGGTGAGCCCATACCGCGCGCGCAGCAACGGCAGACAGAGCAATTCGGTTGGACACTCGGGCCCAGAGCCGAACACCAATGTTTCGGACAGGATCACGTTGGCTCCGCCGTCAGGGGTCGAGCTTGCTGCTTTCGAAGACCAGGAAGCTCGCCCCCTGAGGGTCGCGCAGCAAGCTGAAACGGCCCTTCGGCTGCTCGGTCGGCCCCGCGAGAACCGCGCCGCCGGCGGCGACGGCGGCGGCGCTGGCCTCGGCGACGTCCGTCACGACGAAGTAGGGCAGCCAGCGCGACGGCACGCCGGCATCAGCCGCTGTCAGACCGCGCAGTCCGCCGTTGTCGCCCGAAAGCACCGGCATCGCGGGCGTTCCCACGCGGATCACCCAGTAAGGCACGGGCATGCCGGCGAGGAACTCCATCCGCCAGCCCAACAGTCTACGATGACGAGACCCTTCGGTGCGCAGCCTTGCATTGCATCCCAGCGAGGCCGAGACGTTCTTTGTCGACTACGACCAGACGGCGCGAAATGCGGCAGCGATGTTAGGTAATTGTCGTTCTTGTGCCAGGCGGGTGTGGTCGCTTCACCTAGAACGAGTGAAGTCGGGGGTCGTTTACTTCGAGTCGACCCTGGCCAGATGCTCACGGGCTGCAGCGAGTCTTTGTCGCTCGGAAGGCCATGCCGTGTCGACAATGTGGAGTGCGCTGCGCAGCCAAGCTAGCGTGGCGTGTTGGACGATCGCGACGCGCTCCGGGCTCTCATCGGTGGTGCGGGTGTCGTTATGACCCTGAATGCCGCCGAGGCCGTGTTCTCCGCCTGCCAGCACAAGCAGGTCGCTTGCGCCTGGGCTTAACCGGTAGCCGTCGGTAAACCAGTCAGGACCGCGCGTACTAAGGGGGGACTGGTCGTGGTCGCCGGCAACCACGAGGCTCGGGGTCGTCAGATGCGCGAAATCAGGGTTCATGAAAGGGAAGTACTCGGCGGCCAACGGGGTGAGATCAAGTCCTCCGGTGCCAGGTAAGCAGAGCAACAGCGCCGCCTTTACCCGTGGGTCAGCCATGCTGCGCCCTGGTGTGTGGCCGTTTTCGATGACGCGCGCGCCGGCGAGCATGCTGGCGGTCTGTGCTCCCCAAGAATGTCCGGCGGCCACCACGAGCCTGCTATCGATGCGTCCAGGCAGGCCGGGCACGGCCGCTTCGACGTGGCCAAGTTGGTCGATGATGTGGGTCAGGTCCTCGACCCGATACCGCCAGATGTCAGGCGTGCGCGGGTCATCCGGGGCAAGGCCCAGCGAGTCGAGATGGGTTGGCTGTATCACCACGAACCCGTGGGCGGCCCAGAATTCGCTCAAGGGGAGGTAATCGTCCATGGTCAGCGTCATGCCGTGGGAAAAGACGATGACCGGTAGTCGTTGGCCCTGCGCGGGCGCCGACACACGTACCTGCAGGTCGTTGCCGCGGCCGGGCGCGGCCAGGGTCACCGGGCGCACTGAGACGACCGCTGACGTTCGATCGATACCGTGATCAGCGGGCGCGAGACTAGCGCTCATAATGTCATCCTCTTTTGAGTCATTCGTTGATAGGTGAGCGGGGCGGCCTACGATGGAACCGGAACGCCGCTCCGCTAGATTAACGGAACGGTGCTCCGCTTTCAAGTCGATCGGAGGGGAGAATCGTGACGCCTCGGGCCCCGGCAGCTCAGGTGCGCCCCGCCAAGCGGGCGGACGCGCGCCGCAACGAACAAGTGCTCTTAGATGCCGCTGCAGCGGTGTTCGTGCGCAGCGGGGTCGACGCTCCCGTGCGTGAGATCGCGGCCGAGGCCGGCGTCGGGATGGGCACCATCTATCGGCACTTTCCCACCCGCGCCGATCTGGTCGTGGCGGTCTTTCGGCATCAACTCGATGAGCTGTCTTCACTCGACGCGATCGTCCCGTCCCCCGATGAGGACCCGTATGCAGCGTTGCGGTCGTGGGTTCATAGGTTCGCCGACTTCCTCGTCACCAAGCACGGCCTTGCCCGGGCCCTGCGCTCAGACCAGGCCGGCTTCGACACACTGCACGCCGAATTTCTGGAACGGCTGTTACCCGTATGCGATCAACTGCTGAAAGCCGCTGCTGCCAATGGTCTTCCGCGTCGCGAAGTGCGACCCCTAGATTTCTTGCACGCGATCGGCAACCTATGTATCGGCGTAGAAGCCGATCCTCAGTACGACGTTCACGGCATGATCGATCTGTTCGTCGCGGGCTTGACGCAACCCCCTGATCGCGATTAGGCGTGGGCCGTGTGGGCGGCGAGCTTGGCTGCTGCCGCCGCGGTCGCCTCAGCAGCGGCGCGTGTCTCGGGGGCGACGGACTCTACCGGCTGCGCGATAGTGGCGACAGAGGCCACCACGATCGGGTCGATCGCTAGACAGACCGAGCCGTGTGCCTCGTTTACGTTGACGTAGCGGACGGCCCGCGCGCCACGACCGGTGCTGCGCTGCCCCGTGGGTCTTGTTCGCCGATGCGGCGCATCATGTTGTCAACCGCGGACTCGTAGGTACCTAAGTGGACCGCCAGCGACATCCGCCGCTCGAGCTGCTCCAAGCGCACGTGGTTGGGCGCCACCAGCTGTGCGAGTTCGGCCCGCACCTTGGCGCGGTGAGTCTCGGGGTCGGGCCAATCTCGGGGGAGGAGCGGTGACCAGCAAGAGGTCAGGCAATGATTCATTTGATGCAATATGCAGTTTACTTGACATAATGTCGCTTATCGGCACAATCCTGATGCGAGTTGCATTTAGCGAAAGCGCTCGCACCTCTTGACGACTGGGCATTTTGAGCACGCCACCGGACTGCTTCTGTGTACTCATTCCCCGACGGGCCTTGCGTACAGTTCAATCATTTAATGAATGATTCGGGTGTTAGGTAAAGCTTGAACGTGCCCCTGGCGGTCGACCCTAGAGTCGGCGATCGACCACCAGCCCGCCATCTCCCCTCCCCGCACCGCAACCGATACGTCACAGTGACGAATTACCCTGCGGCGCCACTGAACTACCACGTCAGGTTGGCTGGTCGGATTCTCTAGTAATTCGTCGACGATGATGACTCGGCGTTTGCCTCATGCGAAGCGACCGCTGCTGCTGGACACTGCCCATCCGGGCGGCCACATGCGGAGGGATCGCACAACCGGCACAGGGCGCCGCCGCTGGGCTGACCGCCCGCCGCCCGGATGCGCAGTCGAGCCCGGGTGATGTTGGCGATTACGGTTTGGCAGATCTCGTTCAGTTGGCGTCGTTGGCGGTCGGTCAAACCCTCGAGCGCGGCTGCGATCGCGGCGCGTCTGCTTGCACGTAACCGCAGCGCCACCGTGCGTCCCCGGCGGGTCAACCGCAGGGAATTCGTCCGTGCGTCCGAACCCGTTCGTCGCTCGACAAGGTCCGCGTCGGCCAGACGATCGACCAGTCGCACCGTGCCGGAATGGCTGATACCGATTAGCGCGCTCAATGTCTGCACCGACGCGTCGCGCGCGAGGTCCAACAGCGCGACCATCGCCGCCGCGGCAGACGTGTCGAGATCAACCTCGGCGGCGACACCTCCCCTGATGGCGTCGACGATACCGAGGGCCGTAGCACCCACCAGGTTCGCCAGCCGCGCATTCTCGTCCGGGTCCATCAAGACACCGTAACCGTCGGTTGTTTATGGTGACCGCCCACCGGGTAAATTATATGAGTCAGTCATATATCGGCTTTGCAGCGAGAAGGAAGGCGAGGACGACACCATGGCTTTCATCGCCACCGCCAACGTCGAGGTCGCGGCATCGCCGCACGAGGTGTGGCATGCATTGACCGATCCCGACCTCATCCAGCAGTACTTCTTCGGCAGTCGGGTCAACACCGACTGGCAGCCAGGCAGCCCGATCACCTGGTCGGGCGAATACAACGGGACGGCCTACCAAGACAAGGGAACAGTGCTTGAGGTCAAGCAAGACCGCCTGCTGCGGGTAACCCACTTCAGCCCGATGACCGGTCTGCCCGACGAACCGGAGAACTATCACACGCTGACATTCGAGCTGGACGCGCACGACGTCGGCACACGAGTCAGCCTGACCCAGGACAACAACGCGAGCCAAGAAGAGGCCGACCGGGCCACTGCCAACTGGTCCACGATGCTCGATGGGCTAAAGAAAACAGTCGAGGACGGCTGACCACAGCCATCCGCCGGCTGCCACCGTGACGCTTTGGCCGCTCGTGGCGAGCAAGCGTGGCAGCGCCACCAGCACGGGTGGGTTATGGCAGGTGTTCCGGCACGCCCAGGCCCCCGCCCCTTCCCGCCCGCACGGCCCCAATACGTCACTGTGACGAAAAATGCACCGCCCCAGCGGTATTGGCCGCACGAAAAGCAAATACACAGCCGCAAACCGCCGCGATCGGATCCATCTGGCGGTCGCCACGTCCGCCCCCGTCAGTCGACGGCCTACCGGACGAACGCTGACGAGTCCCCCGATGGCGTCCGCCCCCGCTCACGCGCCCATGGCCTCAATACGTCACGTGACGAATTGTGCACTGCCCCTTGGCTGAACGCGATGCCAACTCGCTGAGCAATCCGCCGATCAGTCGCCGGGCGCCGACAAGTGCACCACCTTCATGGCGGTCATCTCGTCAAGGAGTTCGGGGCCAAAGCCGAACCCCGTGCCGCTGGCGCGGCGGGGTTCGAAGGCTCCGCCGGGCGCTCCGCCGAAGACGTCGTTGACCTTCACGGTGCCCACCGGCAGGCTGCGCCACGCCTCCTGCGCATGCGCCATATTTCCGGTCAGCACGGTGGCGGCCAGCCCGTAGCGGTCGTCGGCGGCTTCGGTCAACGCGGTGGCGAAGTCCGGCACCACCCGCACCGGCGCGATCGGACCGAACGTCTCCTCGCGCATGATCAGCATGTCGGGTGTGCAGTCGGTCAACACCGTGGGCGGGTAGAACGAGCCCGGTCCGGGTTTTGGCTCGCCGCCGACCAGGACGTGGGCGCCGGCCCGTGTCGCGTCTTCGACATGAGCGTGCACGTGCTCACGGTGACGCTCGTCGACCAGCGGTCCGATGCGGTCGGCCCACGAGATCGCCTCGTCGGTCAACGCATTGAGGAACGCGTCGGCGATCGATTGCACGACGTACACCCGTTCCACCGAGACGCAGATCTGGCCCGCGTTGGCGAAGGCACCCAGGGCCGTTTGGGCGGCCGCCCACATCGGGTCCACATCGGCGTCGACGATCAGCGCGTCGTTTCCGCCATTCTCCAGCAGCGCCTTGGCGCCGCGTTCGGCACAGGCCCGCGCGATGTCGCGGCCGGTCGCGCTGCTGCCCACGTGCGCGACAACGTCGACCAACTCCGCGGCCGCCAAGCGTTCCCCGACGGTTGCGTCGCCGTCGACGAGTTCGAGCACACCATCGGGCAGCCGGGCGGCCAGCAGTTCGGCGAACCGCCGGCCGGTTTGTGGCGATCGCTCGCTGGGCTTGTGCACCACGGTGTTTCCGGTGACGAGCGCCGCGCCCAGCAGTCCGGCCGCCACCGCGACGGGATCGTTCCACCCGGTGATCACCGCGATCACCCCCCGCGGCTGGGGAACCATCAGATCGGTCGCGGACCACCCGCCCTGCAGGGCGCGACCACGATGCAACGGCCCGAGTTGGGCGTACTGCAAGAGCGTGTCGATACCCGCATCCACGCCGCCGCGCGCGTCGCCGCGAGGCGTGCCCGTTTCCCGCTCGTTCAGTTCGGCGATTTCGTCGGCGGCGGCACGAACGTCGGCCGCGGCGGCCGCAATCGCGGCCGCCCTCTCAGCAGGCGCGGTGCGTGCCCACGCGGCGGCGGCGGCCGCGGCCCGCCTGACCGCGTCGTCACAGTCGGCCGGCTCGGTGATGGGCACCTGCGTGACGGGGTCGCCGGTGCGCGGATCCAGGACGCTGATGATTTTGGTGAGAGTCGAAGCCACGCCAGCGGATACCCTGTCCCCGGTGCGGCCAATCAGCCGACCGGAATCTTCCCTGGTCAGCGCGCTGAGATGGCCCAGGACACAATCCCCATCCTGTATGGTCGGGCTGTCGGCCAGCGCGAGGGATTGAGGGATTCGATGGCAAATAGGTTCCCCGACAACGCCTTTACCTCACTGCAGGCGGTGGATCCCGGTCTGCGCAAGGTTGCCCGATTCCTGCCCCACGGATATGCCCTGCACCGCGGTCTCAAGGTCCAGCGAGCGATCATGAACCTGTTCAGTAGCACTGGGCGGCTGCGGGACGTGCCGGTGGCCACGGTCAACGAGCATGTCACGGTTCGCCTGCATCGTCCGGTCGATCATCCACACCGGGCACCGGCCCTGCTATGGGTCCACGGCGGCGGCACCGTCATGGGCCACGCCGCCCAGGACGACAAATACCTTCGCAAGCTGGCCCACCGCACGGGTGTCGCGATCGCGGCGGTCGAACACCGGCTGGCTCCCGAGCACCCCTATCCGGCCCCGGTCGAAGACTGTTATGCGGCGCTGCTGTGGCTCGCGCGTCAACCCTGGGTCGACCCGGATCGGATCGCAGTCGGCGGCGCCAGCGCCGGTGGGCATTTCGCGGCGGCGCTGGCGCAGCGGGCTCACGACCGCAGCGAGGTCAAGCTGGCGTTCCAACTGCTGGTGTATCCCATGCTGGACGACCGGACCGGCGCCGATCACCGCGGCCAGAAGCGCATCATGTGGACCGGGACCGACAACCAACTGGCCTGGCGCTGGTACCTCAACGGCGCCGACCCCAATGAAGCCGCCCCGGCACGCCGGACCGATTTGTCCGGCCTGCCGCCGGCGTGGATCGGGGTCGGGACGCTGGACCTCTTCTATGAGGAGTGCCTGGAGTACGCACGACGCCTGCGCGCGGCGGGCGTTCCGGTGCATGAGGAGATCGCCCCGGGCGCCTTTCACGCGTTCGACCAGATCGTGGACAAGGCGCCGGTGTCGGTGCGGTTTTTCGACAGTCAGTGTGCGCACCTTCGGGCCGCCCTCGCCGCATCGGCGGCATAGCAGCACGCCCGGTGTAGCCGAACCAACCTCTCCACCAATCGTTTTCGCCTTGGCGGAGCAGCTCCGACCTCGCTTCCCACACATGGTCAGGTGACCGGCACCGCGACTTTTGACTGCAAACTGTGCAGAATGTGCAACTATGGACGCCGTGGTCGCCAATCAGATGGGTCTGCGTGAGCGCCGTCGCCGGCAAACGAGCGCGGACATCCGCGACGCCGCGGTGCGCCTCACGTGGGAACGCGGATTCGACAAGGTCACCATCGACGAGATCTGCGCCGAAGCCGGGATATCGACGCGCACCTTCTTCAACTACTTCCCCAACAAAGAGTCGGCGATAGCCTACGGCCCCTCGGACATACCTCCCGAGCTGGTGGCGGATTTCGTCGCCGCAGGTCCGGCGCCTTATTCGGTGGTGCTGGCGGAGCTGATCACCCTGGCCGCGCACCACCTTCGCGATGTGCCACCGCGGCGCGAACACGCGGCCCACATGCTGGAACTCGCCAAGACCTCGCCCGCGGTGTTGGCCGCGTTTCTTGCCGATCTGGAGCGGTTCCAGACCCACTTGACCGACGTGGTCGCCCGCCGCCAGGGCATGCGGCCCGACGACGAGATCGTCGCGTTGATCGCCGCGCTCGCCCTGACCGCGGTGCGCTCGGGCATCGAACGGTGGTCGAAGGGCGAGGCGGACGATGACGACGACACGCCGATGCCGCACGTGGAACGCGCCGCCGCGCTGGTCAACAGCATCTTCACCAAGTGATCTGAAACACCGAGAGCAATTGTTGCATGGTGTGCAACATGTGCACAGTATGTACTATGCTCTCTTTGCGGCACTCGAGAACGCGTTCGCATCACAAGGCACGGCTCGGCACTGAGGGCGACAACCGGTGTTCTCGGGAGGCTGTTGCTCCTGACCGTCGAACCTGTACGGACGTGGTCACCGTCGAAACCGTTGCGGTGCACCGTAAGTCGTTGCGCACAACTGACCACATCATGATCGGATGATGAGGAGGGAATCCCCCAGGTGCAGATATCGAGGGTTATGCGCACTGCGTGGTTGCCCCTGCTGATCGTCGCGGTCCTGGTGGTCGGCGGCTTCGCGGTCGCCCGGGTCAAGTCCTTCTTCGGCGCCCACGACACCGGCATCATGACCAGCCCGAGGCTGGATGACTCCAAGCCGTTCAAGCCGAAAGTGGTCAAGTACGAGGTCTTCGGCTCGGCCCGCACCGCCAACGTGAACTACCTGGACCTGTCCGCAGACCCGAAGCGGGTCGACGGCGCGCCGTTGCCCTGGACGCTGGTCCTCAGCACGACCGCCCCCTCCGTCTTCCCGAACCTCTCGGCGCAAAGCGACGGTGATTCCCTCGGTTGTCGCATCACCATCGACGACGAAGTCAAGGCCGAGAATCTGACCAACCGCGTGCACGCCCTGACCTTCTGCATGGTGAAATCCGCATGAGCGCACACCTCGACGACGCCCGCACCGACACCATCCCCGTCGCCCAAGAACCGGTGCGGGAAAAGATTCCGCGAATCATCCGAACCTTCGCCGTGCCCATCATCCTCGGCTGGATCGCGATCATCGCGGTGCTCAACGTCGTCGTCCCCCAGCTGGACGAGGTCGGGAAGATGCGCTCGGTGTCGATGGCCCCCGACGATGCGCAATCGGTCGTCGCGACCAAGCGGATGGGGGCGATCTTCAACGAGTACAAGTCCAACAGCTCGGTCATGATCGTGCTGGAGGGCGAAAAGCCGCTCGGCGCCGACGCCCACGCCTACTACGACAAGATGGTGCAGAAGCTCGACGCCGACACCAAACACGTTGAGCACGTGCAGGATATGTGGAGCGATCCGCTGACCGGGGCGGGCGCACAAAGCAACGACGGCAAGGCCGCCTACGTCCAGGTGTATCTGGCGGGCAATCAGGGCGAAGCCCTGGCCAACGAATCGGTCGAGTCCGTCCAAAGCATCGTCAAAAGCCTGACCCCACCCAACGGAGTGAAGACCTACGTCACCGGGCCCGCGGCCCTGTCGGCCGACCAGCACACCGCCGGCGACCGCAGCCTGCAGCTCATCACTGCCGCCACCTTCACGGTCATCATCGGAATGCTGCTGCTGGTCTATCGGTCGGTCGTCACCGTGCTCCTCACGCTGGTCATGGTGGTCCTCGAACTGTCGGCCGCCCGCGGAATGGTCGCCTTTCTGGGCTATTACAAGATCATTGGGCTGTCGACGTTCGCCACCAACCTGTTGGTCACGTTGGCGATCGCGGCCGCCACCGACTATGCGATCTTCTTGATCGGCCGATATCAGGAAGCCCGCGCCGTGGGCGAGTCACGCGAAGACGCGTACTACACCATGTATAAGGGCACCGCCCACGTGGTGCTCGGGTCGGGCCTGACCATCGCCGGCGCCACCTTCTGCCTGCACTTCACCAACCTGCCCTATTTCCAGACGCTCGGGATCCCGTTGGCCATCGGCATGGTGGTGGTGGTTGCGGCGGCGTTGACGCTCGGCCCCGCGGTGATTTCGGTGGCCTCGCGCTTCCGAAAGACTCTCGAGCCCAAGCGCGCCCAGCGAATTCGCGGGTGGCGCAAGATCGGCGCCCTCGTGGTCCGGTGGCCCGGTCCCATCCTGGTCGTGACGATCGGGATCGCGCTCATCGGGTTGCTGACCCTGCCCGGGTACCGCACCAACTACAACGACCGCAACTACCTGCCCACGGATCTGCCGGCGAACGAGGGTTACGCGGCAGCCGACCGGCACTTCTCGCAGGCGCGGATGAATCCCGAAGTGCTGATGATCGAGAGCGACCACGATCTGCGTAACTCCGCGGACTTCCTGGTCATCGACAAGATCGCCAAGACCGTCTTCCGGGTGCCGGGCATCGGCCGGGTGCAAGCGATCACCCGGCCGGAGGGCACGCCGATCGAGCACACGTCGATCCCCTTCCAGATCAGCATGCAGGGCGTCACCCAGCAGATGAACCAGAAGTACCAGGAAGACCAGATGGCCGACATGCTGCACCAGGCCGACATGATGCAGACGACCATCGACAGCATGGAAAAGATGTCCAGCATTACCGCGCAGATGGCCAACGACATGCATCAGATGGTCAAGAAGATGCACGACATGACCATCGACATCAACGAATTGCGCCAGCACATGGCCGATTTCGAGGACTTCTTCCGGCCCATCCGCAGCTATCTCTACTGGGAACGGCACTGCTACGACATCCCGGTGTGCTGGTCGCTGCGCTCGGTCTTCGACGGCCTGGACGGCATCGACATCATGACCGACGATATCGAGAGCCTGCTGCCGATCATGGATCATCTCGACACGCTGATGCCCCAGATGGTGGCGCTGATGCCTTCGATGATCGAGAACATGAAGGCCATGAAAACGACGATGCTGACCATGTATGCGACCCAGAAGGGCCTGCAAGATCAGCAGAACGAGGCGCAGAAGAACTCGAACGCCATGGGCAAGGCGTTCGATGCGTCCAAGAACGACGACTCGTTCTACCTGCCGCCGGAGACCTTCAACAACGTCGAATTCAAGAAGGGGATGAAGAACTTCATCTCCCCCGACGGCCATGCCGTGCGCTTCATCATCAGCCATGACGGTGATCCGATGTCGCAAGAAGGCATTTCGCACATCGGCGCCATCAAGAAGGCCGCTTACGAGGCGCTCAAGGGCACGCCGCTGGAGGGCTCCAAGATTTATCTCGCGGGCACCGCGTCGATCTACAAAGACCTCAGCGACGGCAACACCTATGACTTGTTGATCGCCGGGATCTCTTCGCTGTGCCTGATTTTCATCATCATGCTGCTCATCACCCGGGGCGTGGTGGCCTCGGCCGTCATCGTGGGCACCGTCTTGCTCTCGCTGGGCGCGTCGTTCGGCCTGTCGGTGTTGATCTGGCAGCACCTCATCGGGATCGAGCTGCACTGGATGGTGCTCGCCATGTCGGTCATCATCCTGCTTGCCGTGGGTGCGGACTACAACCTGTTATTGGTGGCGCGGTTCAAGGAGGAGATCTACGCCGGCCTGAACACCGGGATCATCCGTTCGATGGGGGGCACCGGCTCGGTGGTCACCTCGGCGGGCCTGGTGTTCGCCTTCACGATGATGACGATGGCGGTCAGTGAGCTGACGGTCATCGGACAGGTCGGCACCACCATCGGACTGGGCCTGCTGTTCGACACCCTGGTCGTGCGGTCGCTGATGACGCCATCGATCGCCGCGCTGCTGGGCAAGTGGTTCTGGTGGCCCCAACGCGTGCGGCAGCGCCCGGTCCCCTCGCCCTGGCCCAAGCCAAGCGACGAGAAGGCGTCCCAGGAAACCGAATCCCTGGCTCCCGCTAGGTAACCCAGTCGGGTTGCCCTGCGGTGTCGACCGCGGAGAAGTCCTTGTGGCCCAGGCCGGCGGTGGTGCCGCCGTCGACGACGAACTCCGAGCCGGTCGAGTAGCTGGACTCGTCGCTGGCGAGGTAGACGACGAGGTTGGAGACCTCCTTGGGCTGGGCGATCCGCCCCAGCGCGGTTTGGAAGATGTCCTCGGGCACCCACTCGGTCATTGGGGTCTTGATGAGCCCGGGGTGGATCGAGTTCACCCGGATCCCGCTGGGCCCGAGTTCCAGTGCCGCCGATTTGGTCAGGCCCCGGACGGCGAACTTGGTCGCGGTGTAGCCGTGGCAGGCGATGGTGCCGGCGATGCCCTCGATGGAGGAGATGTTGATGATCGATCCCCGTCCGGCTTCCTTCATGGGCTTCACCACGGCGCGGATACCGAGGAACACACCCGTCAGATTGATGTCCAGGATTCGCTGCCATTCCGAGAGTGCGTAGTCCTCGAAGGTGCCGATGTTGATGATGCCCGCGTTGTTGACGAGCACGTCGATGCCACCGAACTCGTTCAGCGCGGTGGCCACCGCCGCGTCCCAATCCTCGGGCTTGGTCACGTCGAGGTGCAGATAACGAGCCGCGTCCCCGACCTCGGCCGCGACCGCCTTGCCCTCGTCGTCGAGGATGTCACCGAACACCACCTTGGCACCCTCGCCCACCAGCGTTCGCACGTGCGAGGCACCCATCCCCCGCGCGCCGCCGCTGATCAGCGCGACCTTCCCGGCCAACCGTTCTGCCACTGCGTTCTCCTGTCGTCTGGGTCTTTAGCACCATACAGACGCGGGCAGATGTATGACCAGAGTTCGCTCAGCCCACGATGTCGAAGATCGCCGCGGTCGACGTGACGGCCTTGTCCGCGTTCCCCTCGTCGTGCAGCAGCATTCGCACGCCGACGCGGCCCGGCCCCCCGGGGTGCGCGGTGCCCTCGACCCGGAAGGGGCCCACCTTGCCGCGTGACATGAACATGACGTGCCAGCTGACCACCTGCAGCTTTCGCGTGCCGGCGATGTCGGCGGCGAGATCGATCGCCGCGGTCTCGAGGACGACGTGTTGCGGTCCGATGTGCAGCGCGGCATCCGGGGAAGCGAGTTCGGTACTGAGCTCGGGTAGCACCCAGTGGCCGTCGGCGCGCCTGCTGGCGCCGAAGGCCTGCCAGAGCGGCGGCAGGTCCGGCGAGTCCTCGATCACCAGTTCCGTGCCCGAAACGTCCATCCGGCCCAGGCCTTCCGGCGGAATGCCGATGATCGCCCCCTGGCCCTCGTTGAAGGCGATCACCCGGCCGGGATTGTCGGCGTCGACGATCTTGCATCGCCCGTAGCCCATGGTGCGGCCCTGGTGCACGATGCCGGAGCCGACGATCTCGACGCGGTTGACGTCGTAGCCGGGGTCGATGATCTGTACCGACGCGATGACCGGGTTCGGGACCGCGACCATGTCGGTCTGGCAGCCCTCCGGGGACGAAATGGCCAACGGCGCCACCATGATTCCCCCGGCCTCATTGAGCATGTCCCGGCGGATGGTGACGGTGTCGTCGACCTCCCCGAGGTCCATCGAGGAGTGTCTGCGGCCGATGTAACGGTAGCTGAGCAAACCGGTCCAGCGTCGATACAGTTCGTCGCGGTAGGCCTCGGAATCGCCCGCCAACTCGCGGATGTCACGTAGCTGGTCGCCCAATTCCGGCCCCCTTCAGGCTTTTCCGTGCCGCACCTGGTTGAACGGCACGCCGCGGTCCGCGGCGTATTCGCGCGGGAAGTTCAGGACCCGCTCCCCGATCACGTTGCGCGCCATCTCGGTGGTTCCGCCACCGATGCTGGCGATCTGACGGCCCAGGTAGCGGACGCCGATGTCGAGCAGCCCCGCCTCGTCGTCGACCACGGCCGCCGGCCCGGCGACGGCCAACGCGGTGTCGTTTTCGACGTCGTGCACCTCGGCCATGAACAGCCGGATGATCGATCCCGCGGCGGGCGGCAGGGATCCGTTGGTCACCGCGTGGAAGACGTGCTCGCTGAGTTGTCCGTGCACGGCCCGATGGACCAGGGCCCTGCCCACCATCTCGCGGACTCGTTCGCTGGCGGCCTGGTTCGCCTTCTCGGCCACGGCCAGCAGGTCGACCGAAATATCTTCAGCCTCAGCGATTCCCGGTCCGCTGGTGTATTCCGACCCGTCGCCCATGCTGCGACGTTCGTGGTAGAGCTGGCGCGACGCGACATCCCAGCCCTTCCCCGGCTCCCCCACCACGGCGTCGTCACCCACGTCGACGTCGTCGAAGAACTCCTCGCAGAACTCGACCGAGCCGTTGACCTGCTTGATGCGGTTGATCGTGACGCCGGGATGCCGAAGCGGCACCAGAAACATCGTCAGCCCTTCGTGTTTGGGCGCGTTCCAGTCGGTCCGGGCCAGGCACAGGCCGTAGTCGGCGGCGAACGCCCACGTGCTCCACGTCTTGGCGCCGTTGATGATCCATCGCCCGTCCCGGCGGTCGGCGCGGGTGAGGACGCCCGCGAGATCCGATCCCCCACTGGGTTCGGACAGCAGCTGCACCAGCACTTCGTCGCCGCGCAGCGCGGCCGCGATGTGCGTGCGCTTCTGCTCCTCGCTGCCCATGTCCAGGATCGTGGCGCAGCAGATGGCGAAAGAGGGAACGTTGAGCATCAGTGGCGTCTCGTAGGCCAGGGCCTCGGCGTCGAACGCCTTCTTGTATTCGTAACCCAAGCCGAGTCCGCCGTATTCGCGCGGAAAGCAGATGCCGGCGAATCCGCCGTCGTACAGCTTCTTCTGCAGTTCGCGGGCGCGCTGCCAGGAGGCCAGTTCGTCGCGCTGCAGGACCATCGCGTCTCCGGAATCCAGCCGCGGCAGGTTGTCGGCCAGCCACGCCCTGGCCCGCCCCCGGAATTCTTCGACCGACTCCGACGTCACCGGATGACCTCTCATTCGAGCGTCGAGCTTGTGCTGGGCGACTGTACAGCACCGCCGCCGCGACTGTACAGGTCGGCGCGCTACGACCGGTTCAACTCCACCGCGGAGCGGATCAGCGCCTTCAATGCCTTCTCGTCGACCTTGTCGCCCTCGTGAAAATCGATCGCGCGTCTGGTGTTGCCGTCGAGACTGGAGTTGAACAATCCCGAGGGATCCTTCAACGAGGCGCCCTTGGCGAACGTCATCTTCACGACAGTCTTGTACGTCTCGCCCGTGCAGATCATCCCGTCGTGATACCAGACCGGCACACCTCGCCACTTCCAGTCCTCGACCACGTCCGGGTCGGCATCCTTGATGATTTCCCGGATGCGGGCGAGCATCTCGCCGCGCCAATCCGCCAACTCCTTGATCCGGGCGTCGATCAGCTCAGCGGGAGATTTGTCCTGGGAATTGGCCATCCTGGCTCGCCTTTCCGATGTTGTCGCTCGACCGCCCCGTGTCCGGCGCCGGGGTCGAAGGCCCGTAGTCTGCAGTACTCAGCATGACCGATACACATCCCTTCGACGACGCCATCCGCCTCGAAGCGACGAGCACGCACGTGCGGCGCGGGCGCACCCATCCGGAATGGGCCAACATGGTGGGGCCCTTCGGCGGTATCACCGCCGCCGCGATGCTGCGCGCCATCGAGTCGCACCCCGATCGCGTCGGCGAGCCGCTGGCATTGACGGTCAACTACGCCGCGCCCATCGCCGACGGGGACTTCGACATCTCACTTCGGGCCGCGCGCACCAACCGCACCAACCAGCACTGGATCGCCGAACTCAGCCAGGACGGCGACGTCAAGACCACGGCAACCGCGCTGTTCGCTGTGCGCCGCGACGGCTGGGGCGATACCGAGAGCGCCCCGCCGAGCGCGCCGGACCCGGAGGACGTGCCATACGGTGTCCCCGGCCTCGTCCGATGGACGAGCCTCTACGACATGCGGTTCGTCGAAGGTCCGATGCCCGGCGAAGACGGACAACCGAGCCCCTCGTCGACGACCACCGTGTGGGTGCGCGACGCCGCGCGACGCCCCGTCGACTACCCGGCGCTGGCCGCGCTGTGCGACATCTTCTACCCGCGGGTCTTCCTGCGGCGCGGCGGCGTCATCCCGTCGGGGACGATCTCGTTGACGGCGTACTTCCACGCCGACCAGCAGCAACTCGACGGCTTGGGCACCGACTTCGTCCTGTGCACCGCGCACGCCAACACATTCAGCCGTGGCTACTTCGACCAGAGCGCGCAGGTGTGGACACGGGACGGGGTGCTGCTGGCCACCACACATCAGGTCGTCTACTTCAAAGGCTGAGAGGTTTACACTTCGCCAGTGAAACGTCACGCCGGGATGCTCAGGGAAAGAATCGAGGCGCCATGACAGAGCGCACGCAGGACACGGTCGCCGAGGCCGATGCCGCCGCGCTGCTGGCCATCGAATCCATCAAACAGCTCAAAGCCCGCTACTGCCGGCACCTCGACACCAAGGACTGGGCGGCGTGGCGAACCCTTTTCACCGATGACTTCGTCAGCGACACGGCCGAAGCCGGCGGCAAGGTGATCGACGGCGCGGACGAGTTCGTGGCCTTCACCCGCAAGGCCCTCGGACGGCCGGCACAGGCGACCGCGCACCAGGTGCACTCCCCCGAGATCACCCTCACGTCGGCGACGACCGCGCGCGGGGTGTGGGCGCTACAAGACGTCGTCCGATTCGGCCCCGGCGTGACCCTGGTGGGCTACGGCCATTACCACGAGACCTACCAGAACATCGCCGGGCAATGGTTCATCAAGAGCTCCAAGCTAACTCGACTGCGAGAGGATATCGTCACTCCGGTGTTCTCCCTCTACGTCTCCGACCGAATCCGCCGGACGATCGGCCGAGTCGCCAATGTGGTGATGAGCCGATGATGGCCTCCACCGTTCTGGTCACCGGCGCATTCGGACAAATCGGCAAACGTTGCACGCAGATCCTGCTGGACCGGGAACGCACCGTCATCGCGATGGATCTGCGCAGCGACAACACCCTCGCCGTCGAACGGGAGCTGGTCGCCGCCCGGCACCCGGGAACGCTGATCCCCGCCTATACCGACCTGCTGGACGCCGAGGCAGTGCGCGATCTCGTCGCGACCCATCGCCCCGACGCGGTCGTTCACCTCGCCGCGATCGTGTCCCCGCTGTCGTATCGCAGACCCGCGTTAGCCCGCAAGGTGAACGTGGGCGGTACCGAGAATCTCTTGGCGGCCTGCACCGCACTGCCCCGACCGCCGTTGTTCCTGATGGCGTCCAGCGCCGCGGTCTACGGTTCACGCAACCCCTACCGTCAGCCCGAGCGGATCACCCCGGACACCCCGGTGAACCCCATCGATCAATACGGTCAGGACAAAGTGCTCGCCGAGGCGGCGATCCGCGCCAGCGGCCTGCCGTATGCGCTTTTCCGGCTCGGTGGGGTCATCTCACCGGACACGCACACGACGGTCAACGGCGACTCCCTGCTCCTGATGCGATCGATGCCCGGCGACAACCGCATGCACGCGGTGGACGCGCGCGATGTAGCGCTGGCCTTCGCCAACGGGGTCGATCGGCAAGCCGGCATCGCGGGCAAGGTGATACTGATCGGCGGCAACGAGTCGTACGTGCTCACCCAACGCGAACTCGAGGACGGCCTGATGGAAGCCGTCGGCCTTGGTCGCCTCGGCCCATCCGCCAGCCTGCCCGGCGACCCGAGCGACGACCGCGGCTGGAGTTTCACCGGCTGGTATGACACCACCGAAGCGCAGGCGCTGCTCGATTTCCAGGAACACGACTGGTCCCAGACCCTGGCCTGGATCGCCGAAACGCAGGGCCGCACGCGCATAGTGGTGCGACTGCTGAGCCCCATATTGCGGCCGGTCCTGCGTACCGTGCTGAAGGTGCAGCGCCGGCTCGAGGGACGCGGCCCCTACGCCGACCCGTGGACGCTCATCGAAAAGCACTACGGCGCCGCGGCGCTCGCCGGCGCGGACTAACTAGTTCGCTACGTCCGAAAGACTTTGCGCCGCAACATATCTCGCATGTCGGCGCCCATCAGCGGTCGATCCATCCCATCTGCGCGTCGGCGTGATGGCCGCCCATGGGCGGGGTGAGCCGGTCGAGCCGGGATAGCTGGTCGGGGGTCAGTTCGATGGCGTCGGCGCCGACGTTCTCCTCGAGCCGCGTCACGCGCTTGGTTCCCGGAATCGGCACGATGTCCGAACCTTTCGCCAACAGCCAGGCCAGAGCGACCTGAGCGGGAGTGGCACCGACGTCAGCGCTGATGGCGCGCAATTCGTCGGCGCTTTGCAGGTTGTGGTGAAAGTTCTCGTCGAAGAACCGCGGATTGGTCTTGCGGTAGTCACTGTCCGGCAACCCCTCGGTGGAGCGGATAGCGCCCGTGAGGAAGCCGCGACCCAACGGCGAGTAAGCGACGAACCCGATCCCCAATTCGCGCAGCAGCGGCAGTATCTCGTCTTCTTGGTCACGCGTCCACAGCGAATATTCGGATTGCACCGCGGTGATGGGATACGCGGCGTGCGCACGCCGGATGGTGTTCACGCCGACCTCCGAAAGGCCGATGTGCCGGACCTTCCCGGCAGCGACCAGGTCGGCCAATGCACCGACCGTGTCTTCGATCGGGGTATCGCGGTCCAGTCGGTGCTGATAGTAGAGATCGATGCGGTCGGTACCCAGCCTTTTCAGCGATCCGTCGACAGCGATCCGGATGTTGGCGGGGCTGCTGTCCAGGCCGTTGCGGCCCGTGTGCGAGATCAGGCCGAACTTGGTGGCCAGCACCACCTGATCGCGCCGGCCCTGCAATGCGCGGGCGAGCAGCTCCTCATTGACGTAGGGGCCGTACACCTCGGCGGTGTCGATCAGGGTGACCCCCAAGTCGACGGCGCGATGAATGGTGCGGATCGCCTCGGCGTCGTCGCTGCCGGCGCCGGCGTAGGCCACGGACATGCCCATGGCGCCCAGCCCCAGGCGGCCGACCTCCAGGTTGGCCAGGCGCGCTCGTTTCATGCCGTCATTGTGCGCTCAGCGACTTCAGGGCACGGGGACAGGTACCGTTGCGCGAGTGCACCGCATCCGTCTTGCCGCGATCCGATGGACGGCGTAGAGCCCGCGCGACCGGCCCGCAATCTTGCGGTGGACTTCTACCGCGCGTCGGGCGTGGTCATGATCGTTTTGGGCCACTGGCTGGCCGGTTCCGTGACCTACCACGACGGGCAATTCGGCCGGGAGAACCCGCTGCTCGACATGCCGTGGACGCAATGGTTGACCTGGATCTTCCAGGCCGTCCCGGTGTTCTTTTTCGTTGCCGGGTACGCCGGAGCCGTGTCATGGGCGCACCGCCGCGAGGCCGGCAGTTTCTCGCGTCAGGCGTGGATTCGGCACCGCTTGGCTCGGGTGCTGGGACCGACAACCGTCTACGTCGCGCTGATTTCGGTGCTTGTCTTGGTGCTCGAGGCCCGGCGTGCGCCGGGCACGGTGCTGGAGTACGCGGGTTGGGCGGTGGCCATGCACCTGTGGTTCCTCGCCGTGTACGTGCTGGTGGTGTCACTGACACCGGTTGCCGTTGCGGCACACCGGCGTTGGGGCCTGAGGGTACCGGTGGTGCTGGCCGCGGCGGTCGTGCTGATCGATGCCGTCTCGCTCGCGGGCCATGTCCCCTATGTCGGCGCGCTCAACTACCTGCTGTGCTGGGGCCTGCTCTACCAACTCGGGATCGCCTGGCAGGGTGGGCTGTTGGCCGGTCGCAGACCGGTGCTGCTCGCCGCCGGTTCGGCAGTCGCTCTGGCACTGCTGATCCGGGTGGGGCCGTATCCGGTGAGCATGATCGGCGTTCCAGGCGAAGCGATCGAGAACACGACGCCCCCAACGGTGGCGATGATGGCGTTCGCGTGCACGCAAGCCGGGCTGGCCATGGCGCTCGCGGCGACACTCGACCGCGTCCTGCGGCACCGTCCGGTGCAGCGCGTCTTGTCGACCGCCAATGCCAACGTGATGGCCCTTTACCTCTGGCACATGATTCCGGTGGTCATCGTCGCGATCGTCGCTTATCCGGCAGGGCTGATACCGCAACCACACGAGGGCTCTGCGGCCTGGTGGCTGGTCCGGCTGGAATGGATCGCGATCCTCAGCGTGGTGACGGCGGTCGAAATGCTGCTGCTCTGGTGGCAACGGCGACTCTTCGCGGTTCCGCTGCCCACGGTCGGTCTGCCCCTGGGCGATCGCTGGGGCGAAGCGGTCATGCTCATCGGCGCCGTCCTGGCCGCCGTTGGACTGCACCTGCTGGCTCAGGGCGGCTTCGCCCCGGATGGGCGATTCTCGTGGCCAACCGCGGCCGTCTTCGCCGCCGGCGTGGTTCTGGTGGCGGTGCGACCCAAAACCCGATCGCCCGTTGCCGGCCACGAGGCACAGCGGCGTCCAACCGCTTGAGGGTCTTGGCTAACGCGAGGGGCAATCGACTTACGACCCCTTGATAGAGGCCGTAGTGCCCTGGCCACGGCGCTACCCGGCGAGAAAACGTTTTCCCCAAGGCTCGGATTACTTGAGCAATTGAGCCTAGGCTACGGGGAGACACCCTCGTTAAGGGAGTACACACATGTCACACGCCACCCTCCGCACCACCCACGCCCCCCAGCAACGCGCTCAGGATGCCGAGCTTTTGAAGGAATCCGGGGTACACAAGCTCGTCGTCACAGACCGCGACGGCAACTGCTTGGCGTTCCTCTTGGCTTGGGAAAGCTTCGAATACGACGCCGAGACGGACACCTATGTGTGCGTCGCCGACGGCGATGGCAGAGAGCTGATGACCGTGTACACCGCCGGCGAGATCAAGCCGGCAGCCAAGGCGAACACGTATGTCGTTACCGCGCCGGATAGGTTCGTTGGGCCCAGGGCGCTCTAGCCCCGCTGACCGCTTGCGGTAGCGGGTTCGACCGCGCCTTTTTGGCCGGGTGGGAAAATTTTCGCGGACCTGATCGCCTAGAGGCATCACCCGCGCTGCGAAGTCCGGCGGGTGGCGCCGCACAACATCTCTCGTACCGTGACGCCGCCGCACGGGTCCTTGACATCGCGAAACTTATGATAGACCGTTCGTACGGTTAGTTTGACCGAAGGTGGAAGATGCCCCGACCTGGGAGACGTGGCGAGATTTTCGACGCGTTCGTCCGTTATGTCGCCGAACGCGGCTACGACAGAACGAATATGGGCGACATCGCCGACGAGCTCGGCATGTCGAAGGGCACCATCGTTCACCATTTCGGGACCAAGGCGCAAATGCTGCGCGAGCTTGAAGAGACCCACCTCGCCCGCCAACTCGATGCGCTGCAGATGGCATGGGCTCGTCTGTCCGCGCCGCACGAACGCATCGCCGCGATCATCTACGCCTCCGCACTGCTCCAGGTGGTCGCCCGCGACGCGACCGTGGCTAGCCAGCGCGAGGTGGTTCAGTTGTTCGATGACCCGGCGATGCAGCAGGTGCGCAAGTTGCGTAATCAGCTGCAAGCCTTAGCGGTTGACGAGATCCGTAGCGGAATCGAGAGCGGAGTGTTCCGAAACGTCGACGTCGAACTGGCGGCACTGCAATTGTGGGGATCGCTGCAGTGGATGTGGGTGTGGTTCGATCCCACCGGCTCCAGGACGCCCGAACAAGTCGGGGCCGCATTCGTCGACGTGTTCCTCGGCGGACTGCTGCTCGACAGGCTGGGACTCCCCAAGTGGGCGGACCCATCCGCGGACGTCGTCTCCGTTGTGCGCGAATGCCTCGCCGCGGTCACGAGCCCGGCTGATTGACCACATCGCATTAGATCTATTGTTCCGCAGCACATTTAGCGTCAACCAGTGTCATGCCTGATGCGTTGAGCCGTCCATAGCCGACCGAAGCCGCGCGCCAAAGCGCTGTGCCGTCACTGTACGGCCGGTCGGTTATCCGCGCTGATATTTCCGGGTCACCTGCGGATCGGAGATCATCTCGACCATGTGGCGAAAGCCGAAAACACCTGATAAATACGCGAACAACGCTATCGCAGCGCCAGGCGATACACAGGCCATGCGGCGGTGCGGCCACGCCCGACGTGGCGGTTATTGACTGACCGTACGGTCTAATGCAATAGTGGCTGCGTGGCGAGGGTGGCATGGAGCTGAGAGCACGGTCCCGGAGTGCCGGTCGGAGGGATCACCTGGTCCACCGGCGTCGGAAACGAGGTGATGCGGCACGCCGCGGGGGCCTCCGAACATCGCTGCGGCGAAACCGCCCGAGAACAAGTCCCAAGCCGTCCCCGCACTCCTTGGGTTCGGAATATTCGGCAGTGCAATGCTTTTCGTGCGATGTTCGTTCGACGAACCGACCCGCGAATCGGCGATCACGTGAGGGGCGGCGCGGATGACTACCTCGCACATGGTTGCCAGCAAAGTGGGCAGCAGAATCCGGCCCGGCACGGAAGTGGCCGGCGGGTTCTTCCGGATGTGCGTGCTGACCGGCAAAGCGCTGAGGCAGCCGTTCGAGTGGCGCGAGTTCATCTGGAACGGCTGGTTTCTGATGCGGGTGTCGCTGCTGCCCACCATCGCGGTGTCCATCCCGGAAACCGTGCTGCTCATCTTCACGCTCAACCTGCTGCTGGCCGAGATCGGCGCCGCCGACGTCTCCGGTGCCGGCGCCGCGATCGGCGCGGTCACCCAGCTCGGCCCGATCGTGACCGTGCTGGTGGTCGCCGGCGCGGGCGGCACGGCCATCTGCGCCGACCTCGGTGCGCGAACCATCCGCGAGGAAATCGATGCGCTCGAGGTGCTCGGCATCGACCCGATCCACCGGCTGGTGGTGCCCCGTGTCGTCGCCTCGACACTCGTCGCGGTGCTGCTCAACGGCCTCGTGGTCGCCGTCGGCCTGGGGGGCGGCTACCTGTTCAGCGTGTATCTGCAGAACGTCTCGAGCGGCGCCTACCTCTCCACGTTGACGGCGCTCACCGGCCTGCCCGAGGTGGTGATCGCGTTCGTCAAGGCCGCGACGTTCGGCCTGATCGCCGGCCTGGTCGGCTGTTACCGGGGGCTGATCGTCCGCGGCGGATCCAAGGGTTTGGGCACCGCCGTCAACGAGACGGTGGTGCTGTGTTTCATCGCGCTGTTCGCGGTGAACGCCGCGCTGACCACCATCGGTGTCCGCTTCGGGACGGGGCGTTGACATGACCGCAGCCACCGGGGTTCCCGCACGGCATCTCCACTTCCCGCGGGCCGCCCTCAGCCGATACGGCGAAGCGCCCGACAGGGTGCTGGTCGAGATCGGGCAAATGGTCTGGTTCGCCCTGACCGCAGTCGGGCAGATCCCCTTCGCCCTGCACCGTTACCGCAGGGAGCTGTTGAGGATGGTTGCCCAGATGGGAATGGGCACCGGCGCGATGGCCGTGGTAGGTGGCACCGCGGCCATCGTCGGCTTTATCACCCTGTCCGCGGGCTCTCTGGTCGCCATCCAGGGCTACGCGACGCTGGGCAATATCGGCGTGGAGGCCTTCACGGGATTTCTGGCCGCACTGGTCAACGTGCGGTTTGTGGCGCCGGTGGCCGCCGGCCAGGCGCTGGCCGCCACGGTCGGCGCGGGTGCCACCGCCGAACTGGGCGCCATGCGGATCAGCGAAGAGATCGACGCGCTGGAGGTGATGAGTATCCGGTCGGTCGCCTACCTGGCGTCGACCCGGGTCGTGGCCGGTCTGATCGTCATCATCCCGCTCTACGGGCTGGCGATGACCATGGCCTTCCTGTCCCAGCAGGTCACCACGGTCTTCTTCTACGGGCAGTCCCTCGGCACGTACAACCACTACTTCCACACCTTCCTGCGCCTGAACGACGTGGCCTGGTCATTCGCAGAGGTGATCCTGGTTGCCGTGGTCGTCATGACCACCCACTGCTACTACGGCTACACCGCCACCGGCGGGCCGGTCGGCGTTGGTGAAGCGGTCGGCCGGTCGATGCGGCTGTCCTTGATCACGATCGTGGTGGTGGTCGTGCTGACCGCGATGGCCGTGTACGGCAAGACTCCGAACTTCAACCTCACGGTGTAGCCGCCATGACCGCCCCCGTGAAGCAGAACCCGCAGCGCATCCCGCCGTATCGGACGGCGGCTTTGGTGTTCTTGTTGGTCGCTGCGGCGGTGCTGGGGTTCGTGTGGTTGCAGTTTCGCGGCGAGCTCTCGCCGACAACACGTTTGACGATGTTGGCTCCCCGTGCCGGTTTGGTGATGGATCCGGGGTCGAAGGTCACCTACAACGGCGTGGAAATCGGCCGGGTGGCCACCATCTCGGAGGTCGAGCGCGACGGATCACCGGCGGCCAAGTTCGTCTTGAACGTGAATCCGAAGTACATCGAGTTCATTCCGGCCAACGTGGATGCCAACATCAGGGCGACCACCGTGTTCGGCAACAAGTACGTGTCGTTGACATCGCCCAAAAACCCTGCACCGCAACCCATTACACCGCAGCACGTAATCGATGCCAGGTCGGTGACAACCGAGTTCAATACGCTGTTCGAGACGCTCACCGCGATCACGGAAAAGATCGATCCGGTCAAGCTGAACCTGACGCTGGCGGCGGCCGCGCAGGCGTTGACCGGGCTGGGCGACAAATTCGGGCAGTCGATCGTCAACGCCAACGCCATCCTCGACGACATCAATCCGCAGATGCCGCAGATCCGGCATGACATTCAGCGGCTGGCGGACCTGGGCGACGTCTACACCAAGGCCGCGCCGGATCTGCTCGACGCCCTCAACAACGCGGTGGTCACCGCGCGCACGGTGCACCGGCAGGAAAGCGACCTGGATGCGGCGTTGTTGGCCGCGGCCGGGTTGGGCAACACCGGCGCAGACATCTTCGCCCGCGGCGGGCCCTACCTGCAGCGTGGGGCCGCCGATCTGGTGCCCACGGCCCAGCTGCTCGACACCTACAGCCCCGAGTTCTTCTGCACCATCCGCAACTACTACGACGAGGAACCCGCGGCGTACGCGACGACCGGCGGCGGCAACGGTTACGCGCTGAGAACCATGACCGAGCTGACGTCGGGGTTGGGCGGCATCCTGACGCTCCCGGGGCTGGCCGGCACCGCGGCCACCATGGGCCTCCTCGGGCTCGCCGGGCTGGTCGGCGGCGCGCCGAATCCTTTTGTGTATCCGGACAATCTGCCGCGGGTGAACGCCCGCGGCGGCCCGGGGGGCGCGCCGGGCTGCTGGCAGGCCATCACCCATGACCTGTGGCCGGCGCCGAGTCTGGTGGTGGACACGGGCGCCAGCCTCGCGCCGTACAACCACCTAGAAACCGGCTCACCGTACGCGATCGAGTACGTGTGGGGCCGCCAGGTCGGGGACAACACGATCAACCCATGAAAATCACCGGCTCCGCTATCAAGCTCGGCATCGTCTCGCTGGTGCTGCTGCTGATCACCGTGTCGATCGTCGTGGTGTTCGCGCAGATGCGATTCAACAGCACCAACAGCTATCACGCGGAGTTCAGGAATGCCACCGGGCTGAAGAACGGCCAGTTCGTCCGCGCCGCCGGGGTGGAGATCGGCAAGGTCAAAGACGTACGGCTGATCGAAGGGGGGCAGCGGGTCCGGGTGGACTTCGACGTCGACCGCTCGATACCGCTCTACCAGTCGACGACGGCGCAGATCCGCTACCTCAACCTGTTCGCCGACCGCTACCTCGAACTCAAGCGCGGCGACGGTGAGGGCTCTGACCGGGTCCTGCCGCCGGGCGGCTCCATCCCACTGTCCCGAACTTCACCGGCGCTGGATCTCGACGCCCTATCAGCTGCTGGACCGGACGCGGCCGTTTCGACGATCACCAAGCCGCTGCCGCGCACCGCGAACTCGGCGATATCGATGACACGTCAAGCAGTCGCTGAATGTCTTGTCGCAGACCGTCGATCAGACCTACCCGCATCTGAGCGCCGCGCTCGACGGGCTCACGAAGTTCTCCGACAGCATCGGTGCAGAACGCCCGACGAAGCAGATCACACCCGGTCACTCACGGTGCGCATCCAGGCCCACCAGGTGGCCAGTGTGCTCGGTGATCGCAGCGAACAGATCAACCGGTTGTTGGTCAACACGAAGACGCTGCTGGCCGCGTTCAACGAACGTGGCCACGCCATCGGCACCTGTGTGCAGAACAGATTTCGGCGCTGGCCGAGGTGGCACGGGGCTTCATCAACGACAACCCGAACCTCAATCCCGTGCTGGAGCAGTTGCGGGCCATCAGTGACGTGCTGGTGGCGCGCAAAGACGACCTGGCTCAGACCCTCACGTACGTCAGCCAGTTCGCCGCATCGCTCGGGGAATCCGTCGCGTCGGGGCCGTACTTCAAGATCGTCCTGTCCAACCTGCTGCCGTATTGGATCTTGCAGCCGTTCGTCGACGCCGCCTTCAAGAAGCGCGGCATCGACCCGGAAGACTTCTGGCGCAGCGCCGGTCTTCCCGAGTTCCGCTGGCCCGACCCCAACGGCACCCGGTTCCCCAACGGGGCGCCGCCGCCCGCACCTCCGGTGCTGGAAGGGACCCCGGATCATCCGGGACCGGCCGTCCCGCCGGGAACGGCGTGTTCGTACACACCACCGGCCGACGCGCTGCCGCGGCCGGGGAATCCGTTGCCCTGCGCGGGCGTAGGCGTCGGCCCGTTCGGCGGCAGTTTCCCGGCACCGATCGACGTCGCCGCTTCGCCGCCGAACCCGAACGGCCTGCCACCGACACCGGGAATCCCCATCGCCGGGCGGCCGGGGGATCCGCCACCGGACGTCCCTGGCATACCGGTGCCGCTGCCCGCCCAAGCACCGCCGGGCGCGCGCACCGAAAATCTGCAACCCGCGGGCCCCACGCCGCCACCGTCGACCTTCGCACCCGGGCTACCGCCGGGGCCGCCCGCGCCGCCGGGACCGGGACAGCAGTTGCCGGCGCCGTTCATCAATCCCGGCGGCACGGGAGGTAGCGGCATCACGGGAGGTAGCCAGAATTGAGCAGCGTCTTCAATGTCCGCCACCTGCGCCCCCGAAACGTCATCGGAGCACTGGTGGTGCTGCTGGGCCTGGTCGCCGGGTTCGTCGGCTGGCAGCTGTACCAGAACCTGACCACCAACACCGTGGTCGCTTACCTCCCGGCGGCGAATGCGCTCTATTCCGGGGACAAAGTCCAGATCATGGGCGTTCGGGTGGGTTCAGTCGACAAGATCGAACCGGCCGGCGACAAGATGAAGGTGACGTTTCACTACGAGAACAAGTACAAGGTGCCCGCCAACGCGTCCGCCGTGGTCGTCAACCCCACCCTGGTGGCGTCGCGCAGCATCCAGCTGGAACCGCCGTACAGAGGTGGCCCGGTGATGGGCAACCACGCCGTGATCCCCATCGAGCGCACCCAGGTGCCGACGGAGTGGGACGAACTGCGGGACAGCGTCGCCACCATCATCTCCAAACTCGGCCCGACACCGGAGCAACCCAAGGGTCCGTTCGGAGAGGCGATCGAGTCGTTCGCCGACGGGCTGGCCGGTAAGGGCAAGCAGATCAATACGACGTTGAACAGCCTGTCGCGGTCGTTGACCGCGCTGAACGAGGGCCGCGGCGACTTCTTCGCAGTGGTGCGCAGCCTGGCCCAGTTCGTCAACGCCCTGCACAAAGACGACCAGCAATTCGTCGCGCTCAACAAGAATCTGGCCCAGTTCACCGACAAGCTGACCGGTTCCGACCGGGACCTCGCCAATGCGATACAGCAGTTCGACAGCCTGCTCTCCACGCTGCGTCCGTTCTTGGACAAGAACCGCGGGGTGCTCGCGCACGACGTCGACAACCTCGCCACCCTGACCACCACGCTGGTCCAACCCGATCCGCTGAACGGATTGGAGACGGCCCTGCACGTCCTGCCGACGCTGGAGACGAACCTCAGCCAGATCTATCACCCGTCGCACGGCGCCGTCATGTCCATCCCGGCGATCCCGAACTTCGCGAACCCGATGCAGTTCGTCTGCAGCATGATTCAGGCCGGTAGCCGGCTGGGCTATCAGGATTCCGCCGAACTGTGTGCGCAATACCTGGCGCCGATCCTCGATGCCATCAAGTTCAATTACCTGCCGTTCGGCCTGAACCTGTTCAGCACCGCCGAGGCGCTGCCCAAGGAAGTCGCCTACTCCGAGGCCCGGCTGCAGCCGCCCAACGGGTACAAGGACACCACGGTGCCCGGGATCTGGGTGCCCGATACACCGTTGTCGCACCGCAACACTCAGCCCGGCTGGGTTGTCGCACCGGGCATGCAGGGCACGCAGGTCGGGCCGGTCACGGGGGGCCTGCTGACGCCCGCGTCTCTGGCCGAACTGATGGGCGGCCCGGACAGTCCGCCCCCGCCCTCGGGATTGCAGACCCCGCCGGGACCGCCCAACGCCTACGACGAGAACCCGGTGGTGCCACCCATCGGCCTGCAGGCCCCGCAGGTGCCGATCCCGCCACCGCCACCGGCGCCGGGTGTGGTCCCGGGCCCGGTCGCACCCACACCGGCGGCCGCGTCGACAGGAGCGGGATCATGACGGGCGCGCGTGACAAGAGGGCGCTGAAGGCGCTGTGCGCGTTCGGTTCTCGCACTCGGCACCGAGCCTGGAAGGGGCTGGCACTGTTGAGCGCCGCTGCGGTGCTGACGTCGTGCGCGAAGTGGCACGGAATTGCGAACGTGCCGATGCCCGGCGGCCCGGGCTCTGGGCCCGGCTCCTACACCGTCTACGTGCAGCTGCCGGACACGTTGGCGCTCAACGACAACAGCCGGGTGCGGGTCGCCGACGTCTTTGTCGGCACGGTGCGCGCTATCGAACTGAAGAACTGGGTGGCGACGCTGACGTTACATCTGGGCAAGGAAGTCAAGTTGCCCAAGAACGCGACCGCCAAGATCGGGCAGACCAGCCTTCTGGGTTCTCAGCACGTGGAGCTGGCCGCGCCGCCCAACCCGTCGCCGGAACCACTGCGGGACGGCGACACCATCCCGCTGAAGAATTCGTCCACCTACCCCACGACCGAGCAGACGCTGGCAAGTCTGGCCATCGTGCTGCGCGGCGGGGGCATCCCGAACCTCGAAGTGCTGCAGAACGAGGTCTACAACATCGTGAACGGTCGGGCCGAGCAGATCCGTGCCTTCCTCGGCAAGCTGGACACCTTCACCGCCCGACTCGACGAGCAACGCGCTGACATCACCCGAGCCATCGATTCCACCAACCGGTTGCTGGCGTATGTGGGTCCCCGCTCGGATGTCCTGGATCGCGTCCTCACCGAATTCCCGCCGCTACTCAAGCATTTCGCCGACAAACAGAACCTTCTGATCAACGCGGTCGACGCGACGGGACGGCTCAGCCAGCTTGCCGATCAATACCTGTCGGCCTCGCGCGGCGACATCCACCAGGACCTGTTGTCGTTGCAGTGCCCACTGCGGGAACTCGGCCGCGCGGCACCGTATCTGATTCGCGCACTCAAGCTGATCCTCGTCCGGCCGTTCGACATCGACTCCGTGCCCAAGGCGTTCCGCGGCGACTACTTCAACCTGTCGCTGACGCTGGACCTGACCATGAGCGCCGTCGACAACGCGGTCCTCACCGGGACCGGCTTCTCGGGAGCGCTGCGCGCGCTCGAGCAATCGTGGGGCCGCGACCCCGAAACGATGATCCCCGACGTCCGGTACACGCCGAACCCCAACGACGCCCCGGGCGGACCGCTGGTCGAGAGGGCGGACCGGCAATGCTGACCCGGTTCATCAAGCGTCAACTGGTGATGTTCGCCGTCCTGACTGCGATCACGGCGGTCGCGCTGGGCTGGTACTACTTGCAGATCCCCAGCGCGGTGGGGATCGGCCAGTACACATTGAATGCGGACCTGCCCGCGTCGGGCGGTCTGTACAAGACGTCCAACGTGACCTACCGCGGTGAAACCATCGGCACGGTCACCGCCGTCGAGCCGACCAAGACCGGCGCGCGGGTGACCATGAGCATCGGGGACCGCTACAAGATTCCGGTCGACGCGTCGGCGAACGTGCATTCGGTGTCGGCGGTCGGTGAGCAGTATCTGGACCTGGTGTCGGTCGGCAACCCCGGCCGATACTTCTCGCCGGGACAGACCATCACCAAGGGCACGGTGCCCACCGAGATCGGGCCGGCGCTGGACGCGGCCAACCGCGGGCTTGCCGTGCTGCCCAAGGACAAGATCGCCTCGCTGCTCGACGAAACGGCCCAGGCTGTCGGTGGATTGGGCCCCGCGCTGCAGCGGCTGGTGGACGCGACCCAGGCGATCGCCGGTGACTTCAAGACCAACATCGCCGACGTCAACGACATCATCCAAAACTCCGGGCCGATCATCGACAGCCAGGTCGACTCCGGTGACTCGATCGAGCGCTGGTCGCACAACCTGAACATCCTGGCCGCGCAGAGCGCGGAAAACGACCAGCACGTGCAAAGCATCCTGACCCAAGCCGCGCCGACGGCCGATCAGGTCAACGAGGTGTTCAGCGACGTCCGCGAGTCGCTGCCGCAGACACTGGCCAATCTCGAGATCGTGCTCGACATGCTCAAGCGCTACCACAAGGGCGTCGAGCAACTGCTGGTGGCCTATCCGCAGGGCGCCTCGGAAGGCCAGGCGGTCACGGCGGCTTTCCCCGGCTACGCGTCGCTCGGCACGTCGCTGACGATCAACCAGCCCCCGCCGTGCCTGACCGGGTTTCTCCCGGCATCTCAATGGCGGTCCCCCGCTGACACCAGCCTGGCGCCGATGCCGTCCGGAACCTATTGCAAGATCCCGCAGGACACTCCCGCCAACGCCGTGCGCGGCGCACGCAACCTTCCGTGTGTCGATGTCCCCGGTAAACGCGCCGCGACGCCGCGCGAGTGCCGCGACCCCAAGCCATACGTCCCGCTGGGCACCAACCCCTGGTACGGCGAACCGAACCAGATCCTGACGTGCCCGGCGCCCGCCGCGCGTTGCGACCAGCCGGTGAAACCGGGCCAGGTCATACCCGCGCCGTCGGTCAACAACGGCCTCAACCCAGCGCCCTCCGACCGCGTGGCGGGGACACCGCCGCCCGTCAGCGATGCGCTGCAGAGGCCGGGATCGGGAACCGTCGAATGCAATGGGCAGCAACCCAATCCGTGCGTTTACACCCCCGCCGGTCCTCCCCCGGCCGTTTACCTTCCTCAGAGCGGCGAATTGGTAGGGCCCGACGGCGCCAAGTACACGGTCGAGAATTCGAGTAAGACAGGAGACGACGGATGGAAGGACATGCTGGCACCGCGCGGCTGAGCCGGGCCCGTGCCGTTGGTTCGACATCGCCACTGCCCGTCGGTGACCACGGCGACCGCCCAGGCATGCGGGAAACCATTGGCCTGGGTCAACTTCGGAGCAACGCGTGCACATACCTCGAGCGGGTTGCGGCCGGCGAGACGATCGACGTCGTCCGTCGCGGCAAACTGGTGGCCCGTATCGTGTCCGTCGGCGACTGGAGGGTCGCCCCGATCCCGGCACGATCCGTCGACACCGCGGCATCGGCCGCCGGCGGGTGGGTCGGGCTCGACGAACTGCGAACGCGAGCCGGGCGGTGCTTCGACCGCGTCGCGGCCGGGGAGACGCTCAGCGTTGTTCGCGGTGGCCGCTTACTCGCGCAAATCGTGCCCGCCGGCGACGCCGAACGGACCTCGGTTCGGGCCGACGCGAGCGGCGGGATCGAGCTTGACGAACTGCGCAAGCGCGCGGGGCGCTACTTCGACGAGGTCGCGGCCGGACAGACGATCGAGGTCATCCGCGGCGGCAAGCTGGTCGCCCGCATCGTGTCGGTCGCCTAGCACCGACGCCCGCGCGATCACCGGCTGCTGATCTTCCCCGCACCGCGCGGAAGTTTTGCCGTGGCGGCGGTGTTACGGCTCGTATGACCGCGACGGGCTTCCACGAGGGCGAGACCGCAACGCAGCGCCGAGCGGGCGTCGAAGCCGAGGCCAGGCGGCTCGAGGGCATGCTCGACGCGTCGGGCCTGTCCCCCGGCGCCGCACGGTTTCTCGCGTCACAGCGGTTTGCCGCGCTGACCGGACGTGACCACGACGGGCTCCTCTGGATCTCGCCGTTGGCCGCACCGCCGGGTTTCCTGCGCGGACGAAGTGACGTCTTGCACGTGTCGGCCTTGCCGCGCGAGGGCGATCCCCTGCACGACTTGCCGAGTGGTCAACAGGTCGGACTGATCGCCGTCGACTTCGCCACCCGACGCAGGTTGCGCGTGAACGGCGAGTTCCTCGGTGCCGAGCGCGGGGGTATGACGGTCCGCGTCGAGCAGTCATACGGCAACTGTCCCAAGTACATTCACCGCCACGCCATCGACGTGGCCGGCCTGGCCGCCCCCGCGTCGCGACGGCGCACAACGCTGCTGACCCCCGCCGACGAAGCGTTGATTGCAGCGTCGGACACGTTCTTCCTGGGCACCAGCCATCCCACCCGCGGCAGCGACGCGTCACACCGCGGCGGTCCACCGGGATTCGTCCGGGTGGACTCGCCGAACTCATTGTGGTGGCCGGATTTTCCGGGGAACAACATGTTCAACAGCTATGGCAACCTGGCGGTCGACGACGAGGCCGCGTTGCTGTTCCTCGATTTCGATACCGGCGACGCTCTGCACGTCACCGGGAGGGCGCGCGTACGGTGGACCGCGCCCGGCGCGCCCGGTGACGACGGCGGCGTGGGCCGAAACGTCGCATTCTCCGTTGGCCTCGTAGCCCGCTAGCCCTCGTCGAATCCGACGTCAGGCAGCGGGCGTCGGCAGATCGCGTGCGCCTCGGCGGCGCCGAGGCCGAACAGCCGCAGCACGTTCTCCGTGACGAGGTCGGCGGCGCGCGCGTCGTCGCGATCGGGATCTTCGCGCAGCAGATTGCCCAGGCCGAGCAGCGCACCGCCGGCCATGGCGAGCGCCAACTCGGGATCGTCGACGTCGAACCGCCCCGCCGCCACCCCGGCCTTGATATCGCGCAGGGCCCGCGGCGCCAAACCCCGGTGCGAAGACAGCAACTCCATCCCGTTGGCCAACAGGATCCGGCTCTCCTGCGGGCGCCGGCGGAACAGCCGGCCGGTCAGCCGGAAACTGGTGGCGAAGGTCTCGGCCGGATCCTCGATGGACTCGGTCAGTTGGTCCAGCATCGACCCGTAAGCGTCGAGCACGTCGGTTACCGCGGCCTCGAACAGCTGTTCCTTGCTGTCGAAGTGGTTGTAGAAGGAGCCCATCCCGACGTCGGCCGCCTGGGTGATCTCCAGGACGGGCACATTGACCTTGCCCTCGGCGATCAGCCGCTGCGCCGCTTTGACCAGCGCCGCCCGGGTCCGCCACTTGCGCCGCTCCAGCCGGTTGGACGGCTCCACCATCGCGCTCATGCTCAGCAGTATGCATCAGTAGTGAGGATTCCGTCAGATACTTGACTGAACGTTCTCTCGTATGTGACGATTTCGTCAGTTACGTTTTTGGGAGTGGTCATGCATCTGACGAAGAATGCCGGCGGGCACGCGCACAGCGAACAGGGTGCGCGTCGCGGCGAGCATCCCGGCCGGTCCCGCAACCCGGTGATCAAAGTCGCCGACATCGCGTGGTTGGAGTTCGAGCGGGCGGACCTGACGCGGGCCGAGACGTTCGCGCGGGCGTTCGGCTTCCATGCGACGTCACAGGGCCCGAACGAACTGCAGCTGCGCGGAACCCGGGAAGGCTCGCCGTGCGTCATCGTGCGTCGCGGCCGGCGCAACCGCTTCGCCGGTGCGGCCTTTCGGGCGTGCGACGAGGCCGACGTGGTCCGGTTGGCGGGGACCGTCGGCGCGCCGGTGGAACCGCTGCCGGAGACCATCGGTGGGGTGTCGGTCGCGTTGACCGACCCCAGCGGCATGCCGGTCCGCGTGGTCACCGGCATGCACGAACTCCCGGAGCTGCCGGACCAACAGATCCACACCTTCAATTTCGGCCGCGACGTGCGGCGCATCAACACCGGCCAGCGTCCCCCACGGGCGCCCGCCCGAGTCCAGCGGCTGGGCCACCTGGTGGTGCAGTCGACCAAGTACATCGAGACGCTGAACTGGTACCTGGACAACCTGGGCATGATCGTCAGCGATTTCTTGTACTTCCCCGGCCAGCGCGACCGAGGGCCGACCATGAGTTTCATCCGGTGTGACCGGGGGCCGACGCCGGCCGACCACCACACCCTGGCGATGGCGCTTGGCCCCGCCAACCGTTACATCCATTCGGCGTATCAGGTCAGCGACCTCGACGCGCTGGCAGCCGGCGGTGAATACCTTGGTGCGCAGGGCTATTCGCGGTCCTGGGGAATCGGCAGGCACATCCAGGGCAGCCAGATCTTCGACTACTGGCGCGATCCCGATGGTTACCTGTTCGAGCATTTCACCGACGGCGACATGTTCGACAACACGCTGGACCCCGGCTGGGCGCCCTTCACCGCATCCGGGTTGGCACAGTGGGGCCCGCCGGCAACCCGAGATTTTCTCGGCACCGACCCGAAATCAGCCCGCCGCGAAGTGGTTTCGATGTTCACCGCGCTCCGCTCACCCAACGAATTCGATGTCAACCGCCTGATCGGCCTACTGAAAGTTCCCGCCTCATGACCCTTTCCGTACTGCACACCGCCTCTGAAACAGGCCACGCCTGGTGGCTCAAAACCGCCAAGGGCGCCGCGAAGATCGACACCACCGCCACCAGCACCGCCGCGCTGCTGGCCGACCGGGCCGCCGTCGAGAAGGCGGCCACGAGCACCGATACCGTCGACGTCGACACCCTCGCGTTGATCTCGCCGGTGACCCGGCCGTGCCGGGTGATAGCGCAGATGACCAACTACGAATCGCATGTCAAAGACGCGGGCATGGACCCGGCGTCGATCCCGCTCACCTTCTTCCGCAAGGCGTCGGCGTCCATCACCGGGCCCTTCGACGACATCGTCAAACCCCCACACGTCAGGTTGCTCGACTACGAGGTGGAGATCGGCCTGGTGATCGGCCGCGCGGTCCCGATCGGCACCGCCATCTCCGAGGCGAACCTGAGTGAGTTCGTCGCCGGCCTGGTCGTCACCAACGACGTCTCCGCGCGTGACATCCAACTCCCGCAGACCCAGTTCTACGAGGCCAAGTCGTACCCGACGTTCACCCCGGTCGGCCCGGAACTGGTCCTGCTCACCGCCGACGAGCTCAAGCGCTTCGGTGATCTGCGGCTGCGCCTGAGTGTCAACGGCCAGGAACGCCAGAACGCGCTCGTCGAGGGCGACATGCTCTACCGGCCCCTGCAGGCGCTGCAGTCGCTCACCCAGTTCCAAGAACTCGCCCCGGGTGACCTGGTTCTCACCGGCACGCCGTCCGGCACCGCGCTGAGCGCCCCACCGAAGCCCGTCCAGTTCATCGGAAACCTGTTGCCGCCGGCCGTCAAATGGAAGATGTTCTTCTCACGCCAGGCCGCCAACCGGAACTACCTGCACGACGGTGACGTCGTCGAGGCGTCGGTGGCAACCGACGACGCGGCCATCGACCTCGGAACCCAGCGCACCGCAATCCGATTCAGGTGACGCCCCCACCGACCCGGCGGGTCCCCGTCGTCATCGTCGGCGCCGGACCGACCGGCGTCACCGCGGCCACCCTGCTGGCACAGTACGGCGTGGACTGCCTGGTGCTCGACCGCTGGCCCGGCGTGTACCCCCAGCCCCGCGCGGTGCACCTGGACGACGAGATCTATCGCATCGTCGCCCGCCTCGGGCTGGCCGACGAATTCGCCGCGATATCGCGGCCGACGCTGGGTTTGCGGTTGGTGGACAGCCGGTTTCGAACGCTCGCCGAGTTCAACCGCGACCCCGGGCACAGCGTGCACGGTTTCCCGCAGGCCAACATGTTCGACCAGCCGGAACTGGAGGCCCTGCTGCGGGCCAACCTCGAGCGCCATCCCGCCGCCGAACTGCGCGGGAACGCCGAAGTCACCGATGTCGTGATGGGCGGACCGCGCATCCGGGTCACGTTCACCGACCGCTCCGACGGCGCGCTTCACCAGGTCGAGGCCGACTACCTGCTGGGCTGCGACGGCGCCAACAGCCTGGTGCGCGCCCGGATCGGTTCGGCCATGCGCGACTTGAACTTCCAGCAACGCTGGCTGGTTGTCGACATCGCCACCGACGCGGACCTGGGCCAGTGGGACGGAGTCCATCAATTGTGTGATCCGAACCGCGCGGGGACTTACATGCGCATCGGGCCGGCGCGCTACCGGTGGGAGTTCCAATTGCTGGCCGGTGAGACCGCGAACGACTTCGACACCCTGGACCGGTTGCGCCCGTTGATCAGGCCGTGGACCAGCACCGTACCCATCGGCGAGCTGACCCTGGTGCGGGTCGCCGAGTACACATTCCGTGCGCAGATCGCCGACCGCTGGCGCCGTGGGAACGTCTTCATCCTCGGCGACGCGGCGCACCTCACTCCTCCGTTCATCGGCCAGGGCATGGGGGCGGGGCTGCGCGACGCGGACAATCTGGCATGGAAGATCGCCGGGGTCCACCACGGCACCCTGGCTCCGGAGGTTCTGGAAAGCTATCAGCAGGAACGTAAACCGCATACCCGATCCATGCTCCGGCTGGCGCTGAGTGTCGGTTGGGCGATGACCGGGGGCGGCCGCCTGGGCAATGCGGCCCGCCGGGCGGTGCTGCCGAGGCTGCGGCTCCTCCCGGGCCTGCGCGACAAGGTGGTCGACTCGAGGACGCCGGCGCTGCACCATTCGGCGTTGGTGCGCAAGTCCCTGCGGCCGCGCCGGCTCGCCGGCACCCTCTGCCCGAATGCGCCGCTCGGCGAAGGTCAACGGCTGGACGACGTGCTCGGGACCCGTTTCGCGTTGATCAGCACGGCTCGCCCGGGTGCCAACGACGAGGCGGCGCTGCGCCGGCGCAACGTCGCCGTGCTGATCGCCGAAGCCGACAGCCCGCTGGCGGCATGGCTACACCGGGGCCATGCCACCGCGGCACTGCTGCGCCCCGACCGGACCGTGGCCCGGGCCGGACGCGACGTCACCGGCGTTTGTGCGTGGACGGTGGCCGTGCTTTCGGCGGGAGCGGATCAGGCGTGCGCCGGGGGCCGCGCAACGATCACCGGTATCCGAACCGAGTGCAGGACCGCGTTGCTGACCGATCCCAACAGCACACCGGTCAGACCTCCCCGACCGTGACTGCCCACGACCAGAAGCTGTGCGGTCCCAGACTTTTCGGCGAGCTGTCGGGCCGGTTGGTCCCGTACGACCAGACGCTGCACGGTCACGTCGGGATAGCGTTCCTGCCAACCCGCCAGGTTCTCGGCCAGGCTGCGGTGCGCCTCCGCTTCCAGAGATGACCAATCCGCTTCCGGGAGGTCGGTGATCGCGATGTCGCTCCACGCGTGCAAGGCCGTCAGGCCGACACCGCGGCGGGACGCTTCGTCGAAAGCCAGCTCGATCGCGAGCTCGGAGGCCGGTGAGCCGTCCACCCCGACCAGTACCGGGGCGTCTTGCGCGGTCGCGACATGGTCGGCATGGACGACCGCGACCGGGCAATGCGCGTGCCGCACGACCGTCGCGCTGACCGAGCCGAGCACCCCCCGGGCCAGCAGTCCTCGTCCGGCCGTGCCCACGACGATCATCTCTGCCTCATCGGACATGTTGATCAGCGCCAGGGCCGGGCTGGAATACACGAGTTCCCGATGGATCGTGACGTTTCGGTCCGCCGGGAGTGCCTCCTCGGCGAGCTTGATCGCGTGCATGATCGCCTTCTTGCCCTCGTCTTCGAGCCGCACAGCCAAAGATTCGGGGTACGGGACCGGCGGCCAGGTGGCGGTGGGCGTCGTCACCGCGTGGACGACGGTGAGTGGAACTTTGCGCATCGCCGCTTCGCTGGCGGCCCAGGTTGCGGCGGCGTTCGATGCCGACGAGCCGTCGACCGCGACGACGATGCCGCGGTGTTGGTCAGGTGCTGACATTTCGTTCTCCCTCCATCACGAGCGACGCTACAAACCCGCGGGCGCATCGGTCGTGAGGCTTAAGTCCCTAACCAACGGGACGGACGGCTTTTGCCGACACCCGTTAAGGCGGCCGTAACGCTGTGGTCACGCGCCGGCTAGATGCGACGTCGCTGTAACTGCGCGATGACCCAGAAGGGCAGCGCCACGAACAGCGTGCCGCCGATGAGGTTGCCCACGGTGGTGATGCACAGATTGGTGAGCAGGCCGTGTTCGCCGAGCCCCCAACCGATCGCGCCGCGCGGTGCGGCCGGGTGGAACAGGTTCAGCAGCAGGGGAAGACCGAGGAAACCGACGTTGGCGATCACGTGCTGGGTGCCGCCGATCACGAATGCGAAGGGCCCGTAGAACGCGAACGTCATTCGGGCCACGTCGCTGCGCGCCTTGAAGAACATGCACATGGAGGTCTGCAGGAACCAGGTGCACACCACGGCAAGCAGCAGCGCGGTCCAGAACGGCTGGCCGGCCTTCTGCGCCCCGACGGCGGCCGCCCGCTCGGCGAGAGGCCCCAGGTATGGGCCACCCGCGGCACCGCAGACGGTGACGAACACCAGCGCGCCCGCGACGTTGCCGATCAGGCCGACGATCACCAGGAAGGCGTAGCTGCGCACACGCATGGTGCGGTTGAGAACTGCCAGGAAGCCCGCCGCCATGTCCGCGGTGATCAGCGACATGCCCGACACCAGGATCAGGACGAACGACATGCCGAATGCCAGGCCCATCAACAGGCTTGCGACGCCCGGGGTCTTGACCCCGGTGCTCACCATCAACGCCAGCAGCGCCCCGAACGCGACCATCACTCCGCCGACCAGGGAGCGCACCACAAACGCCCACGGGTGCGTCGCCTTCTCGACGGCCATGGCGGCCACCCGGTCCACCATGGCGCCGACGCTGAGCGGCTCGAATGGGTCATCGGGAGCGACATTCGGCGGCACGCGAGACGTCAAGCCGGGCAGCGCATTCGGTGGCGGCGCTGCGCCGTCCAACCGCGGCGATTGCGCTTCGAGAGTCATGGGTGTTGGCCTTTCCGTAAAGCGTTGATCGCGTTGATGACCCCGGTGATGTGCTCCTCGCTGAGCCTCTCCCCCTCGAAGACGTGGCTGAGCAGAATCTTCAGGTCAAGCATTTGCTGCAGGTAAACCAGGCACGGCGGGCATTCGTCGAGGTGCTTGGCGACGATCGGGCCCCATTGTTGCGGGTCGGAGTCGACGAGTTCGTCGACGAGGCGGACGAAGTCGACGCAGTCGATGGCGGGGACGGTGTTGTCATGGACGGTCATCGGCGATACCGCTTTTCCAGTTCGTTGCGAAGATTTCCCCGGGCGCGGTAGAGCAGCGCGCGTTGCCCTTCGGCGCTGAGCTCGAGGAGTTCGGCCGCCTCTTCGGCCGAGGTGCCGACGATGTCGCGCAGGATGACCAGTTGCCGCTGCCGCTCGGGCAGCGCGTCCAGCGCCGTGCGCACGTGTCCGACGAGCTCGTTCTCGACGGTGCGGTCCTCCGGCAAAAAGCGCCGCGACGGCGGAAGATTCCAGTGTCCCGCGTCGGGATGGCCTGCGGGATGCATGCGGCCCGCCAGCGGGTCGGCGTCGTCCGTCGACAGCACCTCGTGGTCGCGGATGCGGGATTCCCGGCGCCGGTGCCGCGAGGCGGTGTTCTTGACGATCCCGAACAACCATGTCCCGACCGAGGAACGCCCCTCGAAGGAATCCGCGGACTGCAGAACCTGCACCCACGCCTCCTGCACGGCCTCTTCGGCCACCGTTGCCGAATCCACCATGGTGCGGGCGAAATTGACCATCGGCCGATGAAAGTCGCGCACCAGGGTGGCCAGCGGGATGCCGCCGACGACGCGTTCGGATTCGGTACCCCCCGGCGGCACCGCCACCGGGGTCACCATCGACTCGCACTCAAGCGCATGCGGCCAGTTCCCAGCGCAGCTGCGCTTCCGATGGGGATTGGACCGGAATGAACGCAGCCTCCCGGTAGCGGCGACTCGCCGCCGTCCTGCTCGCATACCCCTTACCGCCGGCGGTGCGGATCTCGAGATCCGCGCTGGCGCTGCTGAGTTCGGCCACGGCGAGCCGCAGGGACAACAGCTCCCGCTTGGTGGGCGGATCGTCCCCGCCCACCGCGGCGGCCAGATTCGCCAATGCCGCTTCGGCAGCGGCGAGCTTCTCCGCGACCTCGTCGACTTGGGCGCTGAAGACCTTGTTCACCCCGCTGAGGCCGGTCTTGGCCTGCTGCACCGCGGTTCTGCTCAGCCCCAGGCACATCGCCGATTGCAAGACGAGGAACGTCGGGCGGACCGCCCGCAGGAAGCCCTCGAAGTCACTCGACAACACCTGCCCCGAGGGGACGTAGGCGTCCGTCAGGTTCAGGTACGACGAGGCGGTGCTACCCATTGCCAGCAGGTCGAAGTGATCGCCCACCGTCACGCCCGGCGTGTCCAGCGACAGGGCCACGATCAGCCTCTCATCGGCGTCGGTACGCACCGCGGTCACCATGGTCGAGTCGGGGTAGAGGTTGCTCGCCCACCGGATGGGTCCGGACACCGCGTAGCCGCCCTCGACGCGCGCAGCCGTCAACTCCAGACTTCCGCACCCCGCCGCCTCCTTGAACGCCGACGCCATGCCGGTCACCCCCAGCGTGGTCCCGGCAAGCAGCGGCCCGGCCGCCGCCGCACCGAAAGGCGTTGCCGCCGTGAGCAGATACTCCACTGCCATGCGATGAGCCCACAACGAGAACCCGGTGCTCATGCATTCTCCGGAGATCATCCGGATGACCTCGGCCATGTCGGGTAGCCCACCGTCGGCGTTGCCGGGTGCGCCGACCCCGAGCAGGCCGGCCGCACCCAGCGCGGCGAAGCTGCGGCGAGATGGGTGTTCACCGCGGTCTAACGCGCCGGCGTGGGCCCGGATGTCATCCAACAGTTCGACATCCAATTGACCGGCCGCCGAATCCATCGTCGCCGTCATCTCGATACCTCCTGGGCCGAGTGCATCCACGCGTAGTCGAGGAACTTGCCGTCGAAAGTGACGACCACTCTGTCGCCTTCGGGGTGCGGACGCCGCCGCACGCTCACCTGAAAGTTGATGGCGCTCATGATGCCGTCACCGAATTCCTCACCGATGAGTTCCTTGATCGCCGGGCCGTAGACGGCCAGCGCCTCGTGGAACCGGTAGATCACGGGATCCGTCGCCATGGTCGCATCGGAGCCCCGATACGGCATCATCTGCAGTACGGCTACCGCCTCGTCGTCGAGGTCGAGAAGCGATGCGACCGTGGCCGCGTCGGCGGCCGGGAGCGGATGCTGCCCGAGCAACGCCGCGACCGTCCACACCGGGTCCTTGCCGACGGATTCGGCGATTTCCGCCCAACTCAGACCCCGCCTGGCGCGGGCCAGCCTGATGGCCTGGCCGAGATCCGCCTTCGTCAATGTAGTTGCCATAGCCGGTTCCCGTCCCGATGCCTATTCGGTGACCAGAGTGGAGTCGACGCTTACCGGGTTGCGGAACGTGTTCACCACGGGTGACCAGGCGATCGCGGTGTCGTGAATCTCCTGGAGGGTGGCACCGTCGGCGTCTCCGGCCAGCGTCACCCTGCAGCGAACGGCGCTGAAACCGAGGCGCTTTCCCTCGGGGGTGTCGCCCACACCCCAGACCGCGGAGATGTCGATGTCACCTTCCATTTCGACCTCGATCTTGGTCAGCGTCACCCCGCGGTGGGTCGCATTGGCCAGCAAGCCCACCGACACGCACGAACCCAGCGCCGCCAGGGCGGTCTCGGACGGGTTGGGCGCCGAGTCGTCACCGAGCAGCGCGGGCGGCTCGCCCACCAGCATCGGTGCCAGGTCGCGAACGTAGGTCATGTTGCGGAACCCGGTCTCGCACACCGTCTTGGCTTTGAGGGTCTTCTTGCCGGTCTCCGGGTTGGCCCTGGCGGTACACGACAACTTGTCGAGGCCTTCGGCGTCGATGACGAGCGCGTCGGTCATGTGACTTCCTCCGTTTTCGCTGATTCTGCGGCTTCACGGAGTTAGTGCTCTGCGGCCGCCGATGTGTGACGGTGGACCGGACGGATTTACCCGGACGACACGAAACATCACACGGCCGAAACACGGCGCCGTCCAACGCCTGATGACCTTTGACGGAGATTTGCTTAGCCGAAGAGGCCCTGCGCGATGTAGTGGCCTTCGGCGGGCGCGGGCGGCACCGCGAAGATTGCTGAGCCGATGTGGCGGATGTATTCGTTGAGCAGGTCGTGGGCGCCCAACCGGTTCTGCAGGCGAATAAAATCTTGCGGATCCTTTTGATACGAGATGAACAGCAGGCCCGCGTTGAGTTGCCCGTTGGCGTCGAGGCCATCGGTGTAGTTGTAGGACCGTCGCCGGATCATGATGCCGTCATTGTTCTCCCGGGCGGCCAGGCCGACGTGGGACATCGGATCGATGAGCGGATTGCCGTCGGCGCCCTTGACGGCGAAGTCGGGAGTATCGAACTCGGCCTTGCCGCTCAGCGGCGCGCCCTCGTCCTTGGTGCGGCCGAAGATCCGCTGCTGATTGCCGATGCGGTCGACGTCCCAAGTCTCGAGCAGCAGCCGGATCTTGCGCACGACTTGATACGTCCCGCCGCGCATCCACGGCTGGTCGTTGTCATCGACCCAGACGAACCGGTCGTACTCCGCATCCGTGCCGATGTTGCGGGTCCCGTCCTTGAATCCCAGGAGATTTCGCGGGGTGTGCTGGCCCGGCCCGGCCGACGCGCGCCCGAATCCCAGCACGGCCCAGGATGGTGAGACGATGTTGCGGCCCAGCCGGGCGAGGTTACGCACCGCGTGATAGCAGACCTGCGGGTCGTCGGCACAGGCTTGCACGGAAAGGTCGCCGCCGCGCAACCGGGGATCCAGGTTGTCCCCGTTGAGCGGTGGCAGATCGGTGAACACCGCGGGCCGCCGCGGGGCGAGCCCGAACCGCTCGCCGAACAGCGACGGCCCCAGTCCGATGGTGACGGTGAGACTGGCCGGGCTCAGCCCGTAGGCCTCCCCGGTATCCCCCGGGGGCTGCACCTCGACCTGCGGCGCAACGGTGCCGACGGGCTTACCCTGCTGCAGGACCGCGGCCGCGGCGGACCAGCGCGCCAGCAGGGTTTGCAGCTCGGTGCGCCCGCCGGCGGTCAGCGAGAAGGACATGAACATGGCGTAACGCTGTGGGGGCGTGGCAATTCCGCCCTGATGCGGCTGACCGTAGAAGGGATAGCTACGACGCAGGTCGACGTCGTCGTCCCCGCCGCCCGGGCCGCCGTTGCGCCCGGCTGCCATCGCGTGACCCGCGAAGCCGCCGGCCGCGGCGCCGGTAAGCCCGGCCAACATGGCGCCGCCGATCAGGTGCCGGCGCGAAACCGCCGCAGCTTCCTCGGGATCGGTCGTGTCGTCGGTCACGGTCAGCCGGTCGAGACGACTTTTTGCGCGACCGTCGACAGGCTCTGGTGCAGGGGCTGGATGACCGCGGTCAGCTTCGGCGCGTCGGTGGCCTTCAGCGCGGCCGTGTAGGTCCGGAAGCCGCCCAGCGCGGAGGACTCGCGATACCCGTCCAAAGTCGCCAGCACCGTGCGGAATTGCTGATCGATCTGGCTGACCAGCTTGCCGTCGATCTGCTCCAGGCCCGGCCGCAGCGACGCATAGGCCTGCTGGGCGCCTTCCACGTTGCCGGAGAAGTCGACCAGGTCGATGTGGCTGAACGCCTCCTCCTCCCCGGTGATCTTGGTGTTCTGGATCTCTTCGATCAAATCGCTGGCACCGTTGGCCAAGTCTTCCGGCTGGTAATGCAGGAGGGCGACGATAGCGGTCAACTTGACGACGTTGCCGACCAGTTCGGAGCTGGACGCCAACGTCGCGGGGGTGATCGCTTTGCCCTGCCACAGGTCGCGCTCGATGGCGTGGAATCCCTTCCAGCCGACCTTCGCGTCGACGGGCGTGGACTCGCGCATGTCGATCAGGTAGTCCAGGCTGCCGGCATTGTCGCCGACCGCGAAGCCCACCAAGATGAAACCCCCGACCGCGGACTCCGAACGCTCCCAAAAGAGGCGCGCCTTGGCGTAAGCGGCCTTCGCGGCGTCGATGTTGCCCGACCGCACGGCGGCGTCCAGTGCCCTGACCCCGTCACCGAGCTGAGCGATCTGATTGACGACGTAAGCCGCGTAGTCCTTGGTCCCCTGGTTGAGGATGTTTGCCACGGTGCCTGCGGGCCGCGCCGCCGCCCGACCCGTCACCGTCAACGTCTGGTATTCGTTGCTCGCGCCGGGGCAATACAGCTGATACGAGCCACCGTCCAGTGTGACGGTGAACGACACCGGATCCAGACCGGGAGCGAGGTCCTCTTTCTCGCCGACGATCCGCTGGCCGCTGAGCAACTCGACTTCGCTGATCCCCGGTGCGCTCGTGTTCGCCACCGTGAAGGTCACCGGCCCGGCGGCCACACTGGTGACGTCCAGGGCGCAGCCCTCTTTGCCGCCATCATTGGCCATGGTGACCTTGACCGCGTTGGCGCCGCCGAGTTTCCCGCCTTCAGGGCGCCCCGCGTTGCCACCCGGATGACTGCAGGCGGTCACAGAAAACGCCACTGTCACAGCCAATGCTGTTGCGGCGAAACAACACTCGCGATGCCAAAGCCGGGCTTCCGGCTCGGTGCGGTCGCGCCGCGTCATGGGGACGGCTGCGTCACGAAGTCGATGAGTTCCTCGACGCGGCTGATCAGCGCCGGCTCGAGGTCGTTCCAGTCGCGCACCCGGGACCGAATGTGGCGCCAGGCCCTGGCGATGTCCGCCTGGTTGGCGTGGGGCAGGCCGAGCGCCCGGCACGCGCCGTGCTTCCACTCGATGTGCCGCGGCACATCCGGCCAGCCGGCCAACCCGAGCCGCTGGGGCTTCACGGCCTGCCAGATGTCGACGTAGGGATGACCGACGACCAGGGTGTCGGTGCCACCCGGGCCGCGCCGCACCGCGTCGGCGATCCGCGCTTCCTTCGAACCTGCGACGAGGTGATCGACGAGCACGCCGAGCCGGCGCCCGGGCGCGGGCGCGAACTCAGACACGATGTCCACCAAGTCGTCCACGCCGCCGAGGTGCTCGACGACGACACCCTCGATGCGCAGGTCCTCGCCCCACACCTGCGCGATGAGTTCGGCGTCGTGGCGGCCCTCGACGTAGATCCGGCTGGCGCGGGCGACCCGGGCGCGCACGCCAGGCACGACGACCGAGCCGGACGCCGTCCTCCCGGCTGCGGCAGGCGCCGCCCGCCGCGGCGCCGTGAGGATCACCGGACGGCCCTCGAGCAAATAGCCTGGGCCCAACGGAAAACCACGCACGTGCCCACGCCGGTCTTCCAGATCGACCCGCCCGTACTCGACTCGTACCACCGCGCCGACGTATCCGCTCTGCACGTCCTCGACCACCAGGCCGAGTTCGGCGGGGTGCTCGGTCGAGCGCGGCTTGCGCCGGCCCACGGCAAGGACATCGGTTCCATAGCGATCAACCACGCGGCCATACTAGAAAGCCTTGCGGCCAAACACCGTTACGGCACGCCCGCTTGAGGAGCATCGTGACCGAGATCGCCCGTGCCGGCGCAGCAATACCGGCGGGTAAAAAGTGCGTTTTAACTGTGTGGCGTTACTGAGCTGATGGCGTTGCCGATGTTACGTTGCTAGTGGTAAGAACTGCCGCTCATTCTCAAATCGCGGCGGTGAGCGAGGTGGGATTATGGACCTGGCACTTTGGGTGTCGAGCATTGTGGCTTTCGTGCGGGCCGGCTACCCCGCCGGGATGCCCACGACCGGGTATGCGCCCCTGGCCGCCTTGGCTCGCCGACGGCTGTGCGACGACGAGATCAAGGCCATCGCAACCAAACTCATGAGGCGCCAATTCTGGCCGATCAACCCCGTTGATATCGGCGTCGAAATCACCCGGATCACGAACCAATTGCCCGTGCCGGCCGACATCGAGCGGGTCGAGCATCGCCTCCACGAGATCCGCTGCGCGCGGGGATAGGCGTCATCGCGGGATTCCGACTCTGCTACGGCGCGCCCTTCTCCGGTCCGCCGCATGCGGCCAGGTAGTCCGGGTAGCTCCACGTCCGCAGAAACTCTTGGCCCGCCTGCAATCCTCGTTGATACAGGGCGTCGCGTTGCTCGGCGGTGATGTTGAAGTCGATCGGGCTGACCTCCTCGGCGGGGACGAAGATGGTGCGCCGTACGGTGCACGGATCGTCGATGTATGCGTTGTCCTGGTTGCTCACCAGTGTCTCTATCGCGGCGATTCCCAAGGAGACTGGCCCGTGGACCGGATGGGTGGGCGGGATGCCGGGTCGCGCGGACAAACGGATGCCGAAGGTCGGCCATCGCGGCTCCGCGTCGGGGCGGTCGAACAGCTCCACGGGGAAATCCGACAGCAGGCCGCCGTCGACCCAGGTGGCGCCGCCCACCCGGACGGGCTCGAACACATAGGGAATCGCCGACGAGGCGTGCACGGCGCGGGCCACCGGAAAGTCGTCGGGGTCGATCCCGTAGGAACCGAGGTCCCACGGGATGCGCACCAGCCGGCGCCGGGACAGGTCACTGGCCGTCACGACGAGCGACCATGCGAACTGGTCCGGTTCTTCGCCCGTGCGTAGGTCGCCGAACGTCCGCACGCCCATGTCGGCCAGCAGGCCGGAGAGCAGCCGCTCCAAATAGGCACCGCGGTAGACACCGTCGGACACCAACAGCGACAGCGCCCCACCGATCAGTGGCACCTCTCCGATCAGGTTGCGGTCCAGGAATTTCCGATAGTCGATGGTCCGCATCACCTCCGCGAGCCGGCTCAGCGGCTCGCCCGCGACCTGCAGCGCGGCTACCAGCGACGCGACGACCGCGCCCGCGCTGCTTCCTGCGACGCGCGGAAACCGGTAGCCAGCCGCGGACAGCGCGTCGACCGCGCCGACCAGCCCGATCCCGCGGACGCCGCCCCCCTCGCACACCAGATCCGCGCGGGACGCGATCACGGCTGCCTCCATAGTCTTGCCCCCTCAGCAGATTCGTTGGCCGTCCACATCGAAGAAGTGCAGGTGCCCCGGTTCGGGGTGCAGGCGCACCCGGCTGCCCTTTTCCGGTGGTCGGCGCCCGTCGGCGCGCGCGACGACGGGCTGGTCGATGACCTTGCCGGAGCCGGTGATTCGGCCGTAGATGTAAGCGTCCGCGCCGAGTTCCTCGACCACATCGATCTCCATCTCGACGCCCAGGGTGCCCAGTTCGAAATGCTCGGGACGGACGCCGACGACGACTTCACTCGCGGTGTCGGCCAGCTGCCGTGGGAGCGGGATGGGCCAATCCCCCAGCGACACCGTGGAATCGACGATCGGCAGGGTGAACAGGTTCATCGCGGGCGACCCGATGAAACCCGCGACGAAGACGTTGACGGGATTACGGTACAGCTCGCGCGGCACGGCGAATTGTTGCAACAGACCGTCGCGCAGCACGGCGACGCGGTCGCCCATGGTCATCGCCTCCACCTGGTCATGGGTGACATAGACGGTGGTGGTGCCGAGCCGCCGTTGCAGCGCCGCGATCTGGTTGCGGGTTTGCACCCGCAGTTTGGCGTCGAGATTGGACAGCGGCTCGTCCATCAGGAACACCTGCGGTCGGCGCACGATCGCGCGTCCCATCGCCACCCGCTGGCGTTGCCCACCGGAGAGGTCCTTGGGCTTGCGGTCCAGATATGGTTGCAGGTCAAGCAGTTTCGCCGCGTCCAGGACCCGGTCGCGAATCTCGGCCTTCGGTGTCTTGGCGATCTTCAGGGCGAACCCCATGTTCTGCGCGACGGTCATGTGCGGGTACAGCGCGTAGTTCTGGAAGACCATCGCGACGTCACGGTCCTTGGGGTCGACGGTGGTGACGTCGCGGTCGCCGATTCGGATGCGTCCGGAGTCCAGCGTCTCCAGTCCCGCTACCATCCGCAGCGAGGTCGTCTTGCCGCATCCGGAGGGCCCGACCAGCACGACGAACTCGCCGTCACCGACCTCCAGATCGAGGCCGTCCAGGGCCGGACGATCGGCTCCGGCGTAGCGGCGCGTCGCCTGCTCGAAAGTTACCGAGGCCATGGGCTTATCCGTTGAGTCCCGTGACGGCGATACCCCTGACGAATGAGCGCTGCGCGACCGCGTAGACGATGACCAACGGCAGCATGATCAGCATCGACGTCGCCATGATGATCGGCCAGCGCGCGACATACTCGCCCCGTAGCCGCACCAGGCCGAGGGTCAGCGTGGCCAGGCTGTTGCGCTGGAGCATCAGCAGCGGCCACAGGAAGTCGTTCCAGACGTTGACCCACGTGAGTACCGCCAGCACCATCACCGCGGGCCGGGCATGCGGCAACAGGATTCGCCAATAGATCTGCCACGGCGAGCAACCGTCGAGTATCGCCGCCTCTTCCAGGTCCGTCGGAAGAGTCCGGAAGAACTGCCGCATCAGGTAGGTGCCGAATGCGCTGCCGAACAAGCCGGGCACGATCATCGACCACGGAGTGTCGACCCACCCGACGGTCCGCATCAAGATGAACTGCGGGATCACTGTCACGGTCAGCGGCACCATCAATGTGCCCAGGTATAGCACGAACAGCGTGTCGCGACCGCGAAATTGCAGCCGGGCGAACGCGTATCCAGCCAGCGAGCAGAAAAAGACCTGCCCCGCGGTCACGCACCCGGCGTACAGCACGGTGTTGAAGAACATTCGCGCGAAGGGCAGCAACGAGAACACCTCGGTGTAGTTGGACCACCTCGGATGCGCGGGAAACAGTCTCGGCTCGGTGATCTCGCCCTCCCTCTTCAACGAGCCGGACACCGCCCAGGCGATCGGGAACAACCAGCACCAGGCGATGCCGATCAACGCGGTGTAGACCAGCACGCCACGAACGACATGGCGCGTGAACAAGCGCTCAGCTGAGACCACGAAACGTCTCCCAAGACCGTTGCCGAGTGATCCGCAGCTGCACCACGGTCAGCACCAGCAGGATGGCGAACATGACCCATGCCAGCGCGGACGCGTACCCGAATTCCAGGAAGGAGAACGCATGCTGGAACAGCATGATGCCCAACACATACGTGGCGGTTTCGGGTCCGCCGTTCGCTCCGTTGAGGACGTACACCATGTCGAAAGCCTGGAAAGCGTGGATGATCGAGATGACGCCCACAAATGATATCGACCCGCGGATCAAGGGCACCGTGATGGACACGAACTGACGTATCTCGCCCGCCCCGTCGATTCGGGCCGCCTCGTAGACGGTCTCGGGAACCCCCTGCATCGCCGCGAGCAGGATGACGGTGGCGAACGGCACGCTGCGCCAGACACTGACGATGCACAGCGAGGCCATGGCCCATCGGGGTTCGACCAGCCACGGGACCGGGCCGATCCCGACCCATCCCAGCATGATGTTGAGCAACCCGTTGTCGGTGTTGAAGACGAACTGCCATACGACCGCCATGACCACCGACGAGATGGCCAGCGGCAGAAAGACAATGGTGCGGAAGATGCCGATGCCCCTGACCTTCCGGTTCAGCACGCCGGCTACCACGAGGCTGACGACGACGGTCGGCACGACCGTTCCCAGGGTGAAGATGACGGTGTTGCGGATGGCGATGAGAAAAAGCGGATCCGAGGTGAACAGGTCTTGGAAGTTCTTGAAGCCCACGAACTTCGGCGGTCTGAAGACGTCCCAGCGCTGAAAGCTCATGTACAGCGAGAATCCGAGCGGGAACAGCATGAACACCGCGACCGCGGCCAGGTTCGGCGCGACGAAAAGGCGGCCGGCCCGGGCCCGCCGTCGCCAGGGGCCCGCGCCCTTGGCGGGTTTGCGGGTGAGGGGTCCCGGCGCCGGGCTGGTGTCGACGGATGTCATGGGGTGCGCAACACCTCGTCGATGGCGGGCGACAGGCCGGCCAGGGATGTCGCGGGCCGCGATCCACGTAGCACCGGCCCGAAGCTGCGGTCCATCAGCGCCACGACCTTCTCCCACGCCGGGGTGACCGGCAGGCCTTCGGAGTATTCGGGTCCCTCGGTGAGCACGGCGAGGTTGCCGACGTTCCGGTGGGCCTCGGCGAATCCCGGCGAATTGAGGGCGGATCGCAGCACCGGCACGAAGAGGCTGGATTCACCGATCAACGCCTGCCCGACGGGTCCGGTCGCGAACTTCACGAATTCCCATGCCTGCTCCTTCCGCGGACTGCTCGCGGAGATGGCCAGTCCGGTGGAACCGATGTTGGAATGGGCGGGCTGCCCCAGCCGGCGCGGCCCCACCGGCAACGAGGTGACGTCGAAATCCAGGCCGTCGGCCCGGATGAAGGTCTGGTAGCGCCAGTGGCCGCCCATCGCCATCGCCGCCCTGCCCGACGCGAACAGGTCGGGGGTGGACATCGATTGCACCTCGGACGCATTGGGCGCGACCTTGTGCTTGTTGGCCAGGTCGGCATAGAACTGCACCGCCTCGATGAAGCCGTCGTCCCCGAAGTTGAAGTGGGCCGGGTTCTTCAGCGGGGTGGACCACGGCACCCCGTTGTTCATCGCGAACAGGCCTGCCGAATAGTACGAAACAAAAATGTTGACGAAACCCCATTGGGTCACCCGCCCGGAACGGTCCCGCTGGGTCAGCGCGGTCGCGGTGTTCAAGAAGTCGGTGAAACTCCACGGCTGCCGCCACGTTCGGGGCGGGGGCGGCATCCCGGCCTCGGCGAACAGCCGCTTGTTGTAGAACAGGTAGTTTCCGGACCACTGCTCCGGGAGGGCGTATTGGCCGCCGTTGAAGGTGAAGGTGTCATACAGCGCCCCGACGCCGTCCGACTTCAGCTCGGCCGCGAAGCCCCGATCGCCGGCCAGCATCGTGTTGAGGTCCAACAGCACGCCCCGGGCGGCCAACTCGGCATAGGTGAGATCCCACGCCATCAACACGTCCGGGCACTTACCGCCGGCGCAGAACGTCGACAGCTGCTGCATCACGCCCGGCGCCGAAAGCACCGGGCGGACCTTGATGTCGGGGTGGCGGCGCTGGAACTCGTCGACGATGCGCATCCTGGCGTCGCGTTCGTCGGGATTGGCCGCGAAGAAGAACGTCAGCGCGTCTTCTTCGAGAGCGCAGCCGGCCGCCCACGACGCCAGCGATGCCGCGGTGAGCGCGCCGGCACCCCGCAGCAGGCCGCGCCGCCCGAACGGCTTATCGAGCATGGTGCTCCCGTTCTCGCCCGGTAGCCGGCCGCCCGGCCGGCGGTGTCTGATGTCCTTGGTACCCGATGCGGCTGTGGTGTTGCTGGATTGGCCGACGCGGCAGTGCCAGAACGGCCTTGTCGATGCGGTCGGCGTCGCCGACGATGTCGATCGCGTGGATGCGGTCATCGGCTCCGACGGCGACCAGCAACAGCACCTGAGCGCGCCCCTGTGGCGCGATGACGATGCCCGGTGCCCCGTCGATGAGCACCACCGCCCCGGCGCGCGCCCGCTGAGCGAATCGGCGGGTCTCCTCCGCAACCCGCTTGGCGCCGCGCAGCTCGGTCGGCACCTCGTCGGGGACCAGCGCCCGGTCCACCGTGCGGACCACGTCCGGGGCCAGCAGTTCGAGCAGCGCGGCGATGTCACCGCCACGCGACGCCGCGAGAAACGCGTCGACGATCTCGAGGTGCTTCGCGGCGCGCTCGGGTGCGCCGACCGGGTCGGCCTGCAGCCGCCCACGCGCCCGGCTTGCCAGCTTCTTCGTGGCTTCCGGCGACCGGTCCAGCACGCCGGCGATCTTCTCGAACGGCATCGCGAACAGGTCGTGCAGCACGAACGCGACGCGCTGCGCCGGTGAGAGCCGGTCGAGCACCACGAGCAGGGCGTTGCTCACCGACTCCGTCAGAAGCGTGTCCTCGTCCGCCGCCGACGCGGCCGCGGTGAGCCGGTCCAGTTCGTCGGCGGTGGCGAGCGGTTGCTCGGCACGCCTCTTGCGCACCCGGAGCTGATCGAGCGCCTCGCGGGCGGTGATCGTGGTGAACCAGCCGGTGACGTTGTCGACCGCGCCGAAATCCGCACGGCTGGCCTTGAGCCATGCCGACTGGACGGCGTCGTCGGCGTCGGCGGCCGAGCCCAGCAGTTGGAAGGCGACGGATCTCAGGTGTCGCCGGTCCGCGTCGAAACGCTGCGCGAGGTCGGCCAAGTTCTTCGGGGCGGTCATGGGTCACCTTTTCTGCACAGGAGCCGTCAAGAGAATGACCGCGTCCCTCGAGCTCTCTGTAGCAAAGGAGGCCAGCATCATGACCTTATCGATTGTCCGCCGCGGCGCGTGCGGGGACCATCCGGATCGACGCCGCAAAACCGGCTGCCCGGCAGGGGTTCGGGGCCGATGAACGCCGCATACGTCGTGGTCACGTTGGCCACCGCGGCCATCACCGCCGGGATCGCGGTTGCCGATCTCGTTCCCGCGGGATTCGTCCTGGCGAATTCGGCCGAGGTCGGGGTGCCCCGTTCGTGGTTGCCGGCGCTGGGTGTGGTCAAGCTGGCCGGCGCAGCGGGGCTGGTCGTGGGCCTGGTGGGCCTGCCCACGTTGGGAATCGCGGCCGCCGCCGGCCTGGTGCTGTTCTTCGTCGGCGCGGTCGTGACACACCTACGCGCGCGGATCCTCTACAACATCGCGTTTCCCGGCGCGTACTTGTGCTTGTCGACGGCGACGCTGGCGTTGATGGTTGTGCACCGAGCCGGCTAGCCGGGCAATCGGTCCTTGACGATTTGGTCTTGCTTGCCGGCCATGTCCAGCACGACGTCCCGCGGGGCGGGATCGTTGGGTGGGCTGTCGAACTCGAGATCGACCCCTACCCGTCCCTCGGCGAATGTCACATATGTGACTGATTTCGAGTTGTCGGGCGACGTCCCCACGGCGATCAGCCCGTTGGTGCCGACCTCGAAGGGCTGTGGGGCGCCGGTGACGTACTTGCCGAACGATTGGCCGCGCTCCTTGGCCTGCCGCGCGGCGGTCGTCGGGTCGGTGAAGACGACGACGAGGTCGTCGATGGTCCGCGAACGGTCCGGGTTGGTGAACGTCACCCCGGCCCCGGCGACACCACCGGGATTCTGTACGGGGGGACCGGTTGTCGCGACGTCGATGCCGATGTCGCTCGTCTGCAGCAGCAGGTACGTGTAGTCGCCCAGCGGTGCAACGCCGGACGGCGGCGCGCTCGACGTCGTCGACGCCGCCGAACTCGACGTTGTCGTCGATGACGACGACGTCGTTTTGGACGAGCTCGAGGACGAGGAGGTGCTTTCCTTCCCGCCGCAAGCAGTGACAACACTCAGCGCGGCGGCGAATGCCATCCCCACGCCGAGGATCCGCACCATGGTCATCGTCGCCTCCTCGGGGACAGCTATTTCTACGGCACAGTCGCGCGCATGGCAAGAGAAATCGATGTGTCGGCAAATTTGCCGGCAGCCCCGGGGCGGCGTGCCCGTCAGGCCGGAAAGTACCGGATTCGGTTGAACGCGTTCCCCCGCCACGTCACATCGACGAACATGATGGCGCGCCCGTGCGCCGAGTTCAGCGAAACCGCGACGGTGCTGCCTGCGCCGATCGTTTTGGTGCATTCGGCGCCGCCCAGCCGCTCGACGAGCTCGGCGCCATCAAGCGGTTCGTCATCGCCCAACGTCATTGTGCCGCTTGCCGAAAGGGAATGAACGGCGGCGGCCTTGTCGCCCCTGGCGACGGCGTCGACGAAGGCGTGGACCAGCCTCTTGTGTCGCGTGCCCACCCGACGGAATCCCGTCAGGAAGCCGGCCGCGCCAAGCGGCCGCTGATTGCTCAGCAAGCCCCCCGACAGTTGCAGGGCGGGTGACAGCGCGCGCGAACCGGTTCGCAGGAATTGCAGCATCATCGCGGGCAGTTCCCAGTAGGCCCGCAGTTGCCCAATCCGCCACTCCCCGTTGATATCTCGCAGGTCATAGCGCAGGACGGCGGGAATGTACATCGTGACCGCCGAGCCCATGGCGACCTCGAGCTCGAGGTCGCGCAGCACCACGGTGCCGAAGACGATATCGAGGTCGCGGTGGAACTTGATCTCACGCGGCCCGATGAAGGTGTCATAGAAGCGGCCGATCTGTTCCCGGCCGACGTGCGGCCGCGACCCGACCGGGTCCTCGACCCGGGCGTCCTCGGTGAACAGCGCCACCCACCCCGCGCGGTCGTGCGCGGCGGCGGCCTGCGGCGAGCGCTCGACGGCGGCGAGCAGCGATTCCCGATCCCCCCGGGTCACGGTCGCCCGACCAGCTCGACGCCAGCGGACCGCATCTCCGCCAGCGCGTTTTCAGCCGATTCCGCCGCCACGGCCGCGGTCAGGTCCACCAGCACCCGGGTGGACAGGCCCGCCCGCGCGGCGTCCTGCGCCGTCCGCCGGACGCAGTGGTCGGTGGCGATGCCGACAACGTCGACCTCGTCGACCCCACGCTGCCGCAACCAATCCAGCAGCGGGGTCCCGTTCTCGTCGACGCCCTCGAAGCCGCTGTACGCCGCGGCGTGGGCACCCTTGCGGAAGACCGCCTCGACCCGGCTGGTGTCAAGGTCGGGCCGCAACTCGGCGCCCGGGCTTCCGGCGACGCAGTGCGGTGGCCAGGACGACGAGTAATCGGGCCGTTCGGAGAAGTGGTCGCCCGGCTGGATGTGGAAGTCCTGGGTTGCCACAACGTGCTGATAGTCCGGGTCCCCGGCCAGATAGTCGTTGATGGCGCCCGCCACGGCGGCGCCCCCGGTCACCGGCAGCGAGCCACCCTCGCAGAAATCGTTTTGCACGTCGACGATGATCAACGCCCTCACGGTCTCACCCTATCGGCGTCGGCCCGCCACGGCGCCTCAGCAGGGCATATGGGCGGGGCGGTTTGTTCGCCAACCAGTCGGGTAATCCCCGGCCATGGTGATCCGGAGAATAGCGCGCCCGTTGCTGTCAGTGGCATTCATCGGCCAAGGAGTCAATTCCCTACTCAACCCCAAATCGGCGGCGGCGGCCGCCGCGCCCGCGGTGGACGGTTTACAGGCGTTGCCGAACTCGGTGAGCGGCACCATCCCCAGTGACCCCGAGACGTTCGCGCAAATCACCGCGGCTGTCCAGATCGGCGGCGGCCTGCTTCTCGCCACCGGCAAGCTGCCCCGCATCGCCTCGGCCGCGCTGGCGGTGACGGTGATACCCGCCAACCTCGGGGCGCACTCGTTCTGGAACGAAAGCGATCCGCAGGCGAAGGCGCAAAAGCGCCAGCAATTCCTCACCGACCTCAGCCTGGTGGGCGGGTTGTTGATCGCGTCCGCCGACACGGCCGGCAAGCCGTCACTCGGGTGGCGCGGCCGCCGCGCGGCCGAGCGGCTCTCCGAGCGGGTGTCGTCGGCGCTACCGGGCTCAGATGACGCGGCGTTCGACACCGACTTCTCGGAGTTGGGCGAGAAGATCGTGCACGGGCTGCAGATCGGCGCCGAACGTGGCCGCGAACTGGCCAGCACGGCGGCCGAACGAGGCGCGCCGTACGCCGAGGCGGCGCTCGAACGCGGTCGCGAATTCGCCAGCACGGCGGCCGAACGCAGCAAGCCGCTAGCCAAGAAGGCCCGCAAGCGCGGCGAGGAGCTCGCGGACGAAGCCGCCGACTGGGCCGCGCCGCTGGCCAAGAAGGCCCGCAAGCGCAGCGAAGAACTCGCCGACGAAGCCGCCGACTGGGCCGCGCCGCTGGCCAAGAAGGCCCGCAAGCGCAGCGAGAAGCTGGCCAAGAAGGCGCGCAAGCGCGGCGAAGAGTTGGCGAGCACCGCCCTGGATCGCAGCGAGGACCTCGCCGACACCGCCCGCGCACGTGGCATCTACCTCGCCGACACGGCCCGCGCGCGCGGCGGCTACCTCGCGGACACCGCACGCGAGCAACTGGGTGAGCAGGTCAAGACCGGTCGCCGCAAGCTCTCGTGAGCGCATCGCCCGTCGGCTAGGGTCTGCACCCCGACAGGAAGGCGTCGATGATCGCGCCGACGTCCTGACCGACGTCGACGGTCGCGCCGGTCTCGTCGGCGGCGAGCGGCTGCAGCGCGTCGAATTGCGAGCCCAGGAGCGCGGCCGGCATGAAGTGACCGGCCCGGTTCGCCAGTCGGCTACTGATCAGCGCCGGTGAACCGGCGAGGTGCAGGAACTTCACCCGCGGGCAGTGGGCGCGCAGCCGGTCGCGGTATGCGCGTTTGAGCGCCGAGCAGCTCACCACGCCGCCGTCGGGGTGGGCGGCCAACCACTCGCCGACCTTGTCCAGCCAGGGGCGGCGGTCGTCGTCGTCGAGCGGTTGGCCGGCCGCCATCTTGGCGACGTTGGCCCGCGGGTGCAGCGTGTCGGCGTCGACGAAGGGGACCCGCAAGCGTTGCGCGAGCGCCGCTCCCACGGTCGACTTGCCCGAGCCCGACACGCCCATCACCACGACGGGCGCCGGTCCGCTCACTCGGACCGTTCGCCGAGGTTGCGATTCCACTCCACCCAGCCGACCCCGCCGCGGCCGTCCGCCGTCTTGACCGTGGCCCACACCCGCGGGAACTGGCTCACCCGGCCGTCTGCGGCGGTCAGGCGCACCGGCGCCTGGCCGCGGACCTCGACGTCCGCGGTGATCGCGCCGGGGTCGAGGGTCAGTGTGGCGGTTAGCGGTAATCCGTTGGCGTCGAAGGACTCTCGCGATTCCACGGATTGCAGTTCGGTGACCGCGCCCTCGGCATCCTGGAGGTAGCCGATGCTGAAGGCCGGTGCGCCGGGAATCCGGATGTTCACGCCGTGCAGATGGGTGCCGTCGTCGAGGTGCAGCGCGCTCCACATCCAGTCCATGCTCCACCAGTCGCGCACCCCCCAGGAATGATCGCGTTGGCCGGGAACCGACTCGACCCGGTAGGTGGCGTCGCCGATGGTGACCGTGCCCGACACCGTGCACGGGATCTCATACCGCGTCGTCAATCGGTACTTGTACGGGGTACCGTCGGTGGCCCACACCAAGTTCATCGCCATCTCGACGGGGGTGCCGGGCTCCCCGCGCAGCAACGCCGACGGATCGGGGTGAGCCTGAGCCTGCGCACGCACATCGACGCGGTAGGTGTGCAGCGGCGCCGTCGCGGAGTGGCCGAGCTCGAAGGATTCGGTGCGCACCTCCCACGGGTCCGCCGGCAGCGGTACTTGCGCGTCGAGGGCGACGGTCGGCATGCCAGGGCCGCACAGCAGCGCGTGCACCCAGGCCGTCTGCTCGTTGGCGACCAGGCCGAGGCGGAACCAGCCGCCCAATCCCTGTGCCACATCGGCGAAGTCGGCGTACCAGCTCTCGCTCCACAGCGGTTCGGCGGTCGGAGCGTGCGCAAGTTCGTCCTGCTCCGAAGGCCGCAATGGTTCGGGTGCCCGTGCGACCGGCAGCGTCGCCAGCGCATCCGTGTCGAGCACGTGATCGCAGTGCCGCTGCAGCATCGTCATGAACATCCGGTCGCCGCGCTCGGTCCGCTCGACCAGCATCGAGGACACGATCGCCATCATCACTCCGAAAAAGCTCTGCCGGCGCACGCCTTCGGCGACGTCGGCGAGCGACAGCGGCGCCGTCGGTCCCAGCGCCTCGTGGTAGTCGCGCAGCAGCGCGTCGTACTGCTCCCGGCGATCGTTCGTCGGCAGCGCGCAGCCCAGGAAGTACGACAGGTCGGTCAGGGCCGGCCCCCAGGAAACCGTCTGCCAATCGACGACCGTCAGCGGACGGTCGGCCCCGGCCGTCCCGAACAGCAAGTTGTCCAACCGGTAGTCGCCGTGCATCAGCCCCCGGATGCGGTCCGGGGCCGCTTCCTGGGCCAGGTATCCGTCGAAGGAGGCGACCAGGCGTTCGCACACCATGCGGTGCTCCGGCGCGATCTGGTCGCCGTAGCGGTCGATGAATCCCGCGTACAGCGGGGCGATCATCGCCTGGTTGAGCGGCGATTCACGGTTCAGCCACGGTGCTTCGGCCAGTGCGGCGTCGCCGAGCAGCGGGCCGTGCAGCCGCCCCAACTCGAGGACACACAGATGCGCCTGTTCGGCTGTCGCGCCGGCGATTTCGTCGCCGACGACCGCCGGCCCGGCATCACCCAGCAGGAGATCGAACGCACCGGTCGAGGTGTCGACGGCGGCGTGATAGCAGGGCGCTATCGGCCCGCCCAGCCGTGGCGCTATGTCGCCGTAAAAGCGCACCTCGCGCTCGTAGAGGCCCAGCGCCAGCCCCGTTTGCCGGCTCACCGGGTCGGTGGCCGCCACCTTGAGCACCACCGACTCGGGGCCGTCGGGGGCGCCGGCGTAACTGAGCCGGATGCGGTAGCACTCGCTCATCTGCCCGGTGCCGATCCGCTCCACGGAGAAATCGGTGATGGGACCGGCGCCGATCGCCGCTGTCAGCCACGCGGCGGTGAGGTCGCCGGGTCGTTCGATGACTTGCGCGATGTCGGCATGCATGAGGGTCAGCGTGCCAGGTCACCGCGCCAGGGAGAAGCCATCCCAGGCGATCCGGCGGTGCGGATGTGGATCGAACTCGACGCGGCTCTTGTGGTCGAAGACCATGACGGCGCGGTCGGCGGTGGTGTAGGCGGGCCAGTCGTCCCCCGGTGCACCATGGCGGCTGAAGGCGCGCCACCGCCGTTGTACCTGGTTACTGACCCGGAGCGCGGCGCGCCGATCGGCGGCGGCGGTCAACAGGGCGCCGAATCGGGTGCGGTAGACGTCGAAGACGGCCAGCAACTCGGTGGCATGGGTGGCGCCCAGGCCCGACCAGCGCAGCGTGCGGGGGGCGTAGTCGTACCGGTAGAGGTACGTGGGCGCGTGGGCGCTGTGGGCCTCGGCGATCTGCCAGGCCGCCGAGCCGAACGCGAAGTCGCCGCCGAGCTGGATGCACGCCGACGGAGCGGGGT